>JADYZV010000053.1 GCA_020852965.1 Pirellulaceae bacterium
CTGACGTGTCAGCGGCGGAGAACGTCCCCGGCGCCACAATCCCAATTCTCTTTTTTCAACGCACGTCCATAGCGTGCGAAGGGCGTAGCTTTTTTCGCTTGCCCATTACGGCTTCATAGCAGGGGCACGCTCAGTCGTGACCAGGGGACGTACGTCGCGAGACGCCGCCGGCTCAATTCCCCCACAGCATCGCACAATGTGATCTCAATTGCCGATGTACCCGATTACGGCTCGTTTTTCCGAGTGAAATTCCCATCACAGGCGCGATGACACTCCGGCAGCCGCGCGGCCTGGCTCGTCACATTCGTGCCGAGGTAGCCGATGCCCGCGGTCAATTCCCCGCGTCCATTGCAGGCAAACTGGCGGTTTGTGGCGTCGCCATAGCCCGTATATGCGGAGCCCTACTGCAGCATTCATGGTCATCTCGAACACCACAAACGTTAGGGTCGACCCATTGAGAATGACTCCTTCATGCCGTTAAAATTACCGATGGTCGTTTGGTCTTCAAAAGTGCGAAAGGTGAAGTTTGACCCCTTTGGCTGTGCCCATTGTAGGCAAACTGTCGGTTGGTGGCGTCGCCAAAGTTCAGGTAGGCGGAACCCGCCTCGAGTGCTCTCGGCCTTCTTGATCACCACAAACGTTCGGGGCCGACCCTGTGGAAATGACTATTCATCCGAAGCTCTTTGATCGTCGCTGTCTGAGCTTTGGCGTCTGATTCGACAACCACGATGGTCGGAGGACGCGCACCTTTCTTCGGTTTTTTCGGTGTCGGCTTCACCACAATGGTTTCCGATTCAGTCGGAGAGGACGAAAAGATCAATTCGACCAAACCGCAGCGAGTGACTTTCTTCAGGCGATAACGCCCATCCGGCGATACGGGCGCGTCCTTCGTAACGACGAAGGTCTCCCAGTAAAATTCGTGGGCAAACGGTTCTAATTGCACTTGCTCCTCTTTCTTTGCTTTTGGCTCGTCTGCTCCCAACTGCACCAAGGCCGTCAGCACGTTCAATGCGACGAGGAAAACATGGCGGTTGGTCGTTTTCATGGGCCGGGGAGAGGCTGCGCAGGAATCGTGACCGTTGTGTTATTTGCTTTCCCCGCGTTGATGAAGTCCGACGCTGGCAAGTAATAATACTGCCCTTGTTGGGGACCGGTGAAGTAGACGTTCGATGGTGTTACAATAATCGACCATACACCACTTGAGCTGAGAACAGGCAACTGGAAAGCAAAGTCATGTCCATCGCTTGGCACCCCGTTGATTGGATGGGTGTGTGCAACAGCCGTCAAATCGACCATCGTGAATCTGGGTGTGACTGAGGCGGTCCAGCCACCAGCATCGAAGTCAGTCGATGAGAGTGTGATTGTGTTCCCGTACAATGTATTCGACGTAGCAGAGGTGCCGTTAATGGTGGCAAAGAACTCAGTCACGCTAACGTTACCACCGTTCTGCTGGATACCGTAGTTCTGGTTTAGCCCATACAGTACGCCGAGTTGGTTTACGACATTGTCGTTTGTGAGCATCGCATCGACCTCGGGAACCGCTCCTGGCTTCAACAAGGTGCCCGTTCCAAACTGCGATGCCTTTCCGATTGCCGCAAGGCCTCCACTGTTCGGGACCTGCAGATTTCTTGCTGCCTCTGCGAGCAGATCCAACTGGCGACCGGCAATCATTGCATTGCTCACACCAAAAGAATCGATCGTGCCGGAAGCTATACCGTCATACATCAAGTTCATCGAACCGTCGCCGAACAGATTCCCGAGATTCATTTCATCGCCTTCATCGTCAAAATACGATCCTTGGCCGCCGAAAAACCAGTCCGCGAGGCCGGTGTTGGTAGCCAAACGCAGTTGTAGATCGTTTCTCAAGTTCTCCGGCAAACTAGCCAAATACTCAAACGGATCAAAAGTCACCGGATCTTCCATGCCCAGCATATCCCAGCGATCAACCGGATTGTTTCTCACGAAAGCATACAGGTTGATCCCACCTTCCTCCCCAATTGGATCCCTTCCGACGAACCGCCCCATCCTCGCGTCATAATACCTTCGCCCATAATACGACCAGCCGGTCTCGGCGTCCCACCACTTGGACGAGAACTTGAAGGCATACGTACTGACGGCATTGTCCAGCACCTCGTCGCGGAGCATTTCGCCGAAGGGGGTGTATTCGTAGGCGGCCGCGAGGGCTCCCGTGCCGAGGTTGACGAGGGACGCCACGTTCCCGTTGCCGTCGTAGGTCGGCAGGTAGCTCTGGCCGGTTGGCGTGTTCGCAAATTGCAGCAGGGCTCCCACGCCGCCAGCCTTTGTCAGCGATGACGCAAGGTCAATGCCCCACGCGTAGGTGCGCTGGAGCTTGTCCAAAGTTGTGCCCGCCGACACGGAATATTCCGCGATCACATCCCAGCCATTGTAGATGAAGCGCTGCGATGAAATTTCCGTCGAGGTGACGCCGTCCATCACCTGCTTCTGGACGCGGCGCCCGAGGTAGTCGTACGTGAAATTAAGGATGCGATGCGCGAAGCCTGCGGTTCTGGCGGCTACTGTTGTTTCCAGACGAACGAGCCGGTTCTCGGCATCCCATTGGTACTCCCAGATCCCATCCGAGAGCGTGTTGCCATCGAGATCGTAACTGAAGCTCTGGGACACCGCGGGCAACTGCGCCGCGCGCGAGTCTATGCGCATCACATTGCTCCCGCCCGCAGGGTTCGTCGCGTAAACCGCAAGCGGACCCGCCCAAGGACCGAGCACGTTCGAGACCGTCACCTCGTCGCTCCAGAACCGCCCCTGCCGCCCAGCCGTCGCGGTGCGGCCCTTGACCGCCACGACCGAATCGGTCGTAGCAGTGCCCGATAGGGAGAGCGTGTTGTTCTCACGCGCCACGTACTGATTGAGCGCATTGGCCGTGTAGTCGTCGCGTAGCCCGCTGACTCCGGTGCTGTTGGACTACTGCCGGTTGCCGATGGAGTCGTAGGCGTATTCATGGCCACTTGGGATTGAATAATGCCAAAGGTGAAGTTTGACCCGAATGGCGCTAAGTTAAGCCCCGAGGGGGAGCGATCCAGTGATGGTTGCGAGAAGGGAAGCATTATTTGAGGGCACGAGAAGCAGATACGCGGAAGATGTGACGAGGTTTGGTGAGGA
>JADYZV010000054.1 GCA_020852965.1 Pirellulaceae bacterium
CTTGGTGCGTGGGGCGTGGTGCTTGGTGCTTGGTGCGTGGTGCTTGGTGCTTGGTGCTTGGTGCTTGGTGCTTGGTGCTTGGTGCTTGGTGCTTGGTGCTTGGTGCTTGGTGCTTGGTGCTTGGTGGGTAGCCGCAATGGTTACATCAGGTAAACACATATTAATAACAGAGGATAGTCTCGGTTGAAGATACAAACAAAGATATTGGTGATTGACGACGAACGATTGATCCTGGATTGCTTCGAGTGTGCATTCCTGCCACCCGCTTATGAAGTCTCGACGGCTCCCTCGGTCAAACTTGGGATCGAACTGTTTCGCACCGAACGGCCGGATGTGGTCGTGCTGGACGTGCGCATGCCCGACGGTTCAGGACTCGATGTGCTCAAGACAATTCACGAGTTGGATGCCAAGATCCCTGTCGTCTTGATGACTGGCTTTGGTACGGCGGCCATCGCCATTGAAGCCATGCGCATGGGTGCCTTCGAGTACTTGCTCAAACCATTGCAGATGGATCATTTGATGCAAGTCATTGGTTCAGCGGCGGAAACCAGTCGCATGATGCGCACCCCTGCCCTGCTCCCCAATCAGATTGGTGAGTCACCGCATGATCCGGACGCAATGATAGGGGACCGCATCGTGGGAAGTTCTCCGGCTATGCAAGATGTGTATCGCGCCATCGGTCGAGTCGCTTCGCGCAATGTTACCGTGTTGATCTTGGGAGAGAGTGGAACTGGAAAGGAAGTGGTGGCGCGGGCCATCTACCAATATAGCAACCGCTCGGGTCAGCGTTTTTTACCGATCAACTGCGCGGCGATCCCCGAGCAGTTGTTGGAAAGCGAGTTGTTTGGCCACGAGAAAGGGGCTTTTACCGGTGCCGACCGCAAGCGTATTGGTAAGTTCGAGCTGGCCAGTGAGGGGACGCTATTTCTGGATGAGATCGGCGATATGACTCCGCTGATGCAAACTAAAATTCTGCGCGTCCTGCAAGGCCAGCAGTTTGAACGCCTGGGAGGGAGCGAAACGATTCGCACCGACGCGAGGCTGATCGCCGCTACCAACAAGGACCTGGCGACAGCTATCAAAGAAGGAACCTTTCGCTCCGATTTGTTCTATCGCCTCAATGTCTATACCATCGAGCTCCCCCCTTTACGCGATCGCATGGAGGACTTGCGCGACTTGGTTGAATACTTCGTAGGGCGCTATGCGAACGAATTGGAAAAGCACGTCGAGGCGGTCGCTCCCGCAGCCATGGAGCTACTGGCAGCCTACGATTGGCCAGGCAACATTCGCGAATTGCAAAGTGTCATACAGCGCGCCGTGCTCGATTCAACCGGCCCCATGATCGTTCCCGCCTTCCTGCCTGAACCGCTGCGCAGTCGCGAGCTCGACAAGCGTAGCAGCCAGAACGCGACCATTCGTCAAACGGACCGCGATTGTGGCAGCGACGATGCCCTCGTGCAGGAGCTGGACAAATTGGCGCAGCAGCGTTTGCAAGATAACTCGATGAACGTCTATCAAGAGGTCGTAGCCATCGCCGAGCGAACTGCAATCGTGGCAGCCTTGCGCGCCACCAATGGCAATCTCACCGAGACCGCTCGTCGCCTCGGCATCAGCCGCACTACACTACGCGCCAAGACGAGCAGCCTGGACATCAGTGTGGATCAAAACGCTTCGATTCATTAGTTCTCCTCGGCAGCAGTTACGCCTGCCCGGAGCGCCAACAATTTGACCGCGCCAGCGCTGACCCAGCTACGGGAAACCATCTTCGTCAACTGGTGCGCGCGGCCGGAGAGCTGACTATTTGGGACGCCTAAGCGCTGGCGCGGTTAAACAGCAACTTTCTTCGCTAGCCATAACACGCGGCCAGAGAGTTGGTTTGCTTGACCGATGTTCTCAGTCACTCGTTAGCTCATACTCTGGTTCAGACTCTTGCACACAAGTCGCCGTGAACTCAACGCCTTCATAGATATCGCGCAGCGAAAGTTCGCAACCAATAAACGGCAAATCGATAGTTGACTCCGTCCCCTCGCACGTCTCACGCAAAAATCCAGTTTCAGTACGCCGCATGACGATCGCAAATGGAGTATGTTGTTCCAGGATGACGTAGCACTGCAAAGATGGAATCGTGAGATACGCGGTTAGTTTTTCATCCAGATCACAAAGCCCGTGTTGTAGGGGACAGAACTTCAATGATCAATACCGGATTGTCTTGAAATACTGATGTGGCAGGGTTGCTATCGCAAACTACTTGTGCATCCGGATAGTAAAATCTAGAGTTTGTGTGCCGCCGGATGCGGAGCTTGGTGTCTGAGTTGTGCGGCTGGCAAGGTTTCCCTCGCAGTTTGGTTAACAAGGAGCTGGTACAATTCAATGTCACTGTATTGTGACGAATGGTACTGCCAGACATCGCCCGCACCCATCCGTCGATGTACTCGCTCCTAGTGACGGCCATTTCTTCAGCGGATAAATAGTCGTCCACCGAAACAAAGTTTGTTTCTTCAGCAGGGCCCATCGCACTCCACTTTTCTTATGAGGGAATCGGATGGTTTTTCGACCACGCGACGACCGTATTATAGCGACCAGCGGTTGGAGCGTCACTTTCGAGACAAAATGACGTCGATATAAGCCCAACTTGATGCTCTGAGGCCTTTGCATTGATTCAAATAGGGATGACAGGAGTTGAACCTGCACCTCTTGCGAGACTAGAACCTAAATCTAGCGCGTCTGCCAATTCCGCCACATCCCCATGTCTCTTTCCAATAACCAGCTTGCGAATCTTGAGACGCAAGCTGGAAGCCTAGGCCAATAATCTATCGCAAGCTGGAAGCTTACGCCACTTAGTCTTTAAGTGGCGGTGGGCACGACCCAGACCTTCAAATCGCATTCGATCTCTTGGTGCAGGTGAACCTTGACGGTGTAGAGGCCGAGTTCCTTGAGTGGTCCTTGCAGGCGCACTTGATCGTCGGTGACAACGATGTCGCTGGCCTTGAGGGCGGCGACGATTTCTACGGCACCCACGCTACCGTACAGGTGACCTTCGTCGTTGGCGTTGGCTTCGATGGTGATCGACTGTTGAGCGATCTTATCGGACAGGGCTTGCAGGCCGCCGAGGCGCTTCTTCTCGATCTCTTTCAGCTTGGTCTTGTGCTTCTCGACCATCCGCTTGTGATGCTCGGTGGCAACGATGGCCAGTCCCTGGGGGAGCAGGAAGTTGTTGGCATGTCCAGCCCGAACTTCGACCACTTCGCCTTGCTTGCCAACGCTGTCGACATTTTGAATGAGCAATAGTTCGATGCCGCCATTGGCCCCTTTGGGCAATCGCTTGAAGGCTTGGCGTCGTACACGTGTTTTTGCAGCTACCATCGTGGAACTCGTTCGTCGGTTTTATTAAAGTAAAGAGAGTTTGAGTGTTTAGTTTCTAAAACGGGATGTCATCGCCGGCTAGGCTGCCACCGCGTGAAGAGGGTTCAGGAATGTGGTGAGCCGCGGAGGGGGATTCGACGTAGTGATCGCTGTGGCTCTCGCGGGCGGGAGCCGAAGCGCGTGAGCCGCCACCGCTGTCACCGCGGCTGCCGAGCAGTTGCATGCGATCGCACACCACACGCAGCTTGTAGTGCTTTTGTCCCTCTTTTTCCCATGTATCGAGCTTGAGTCGGCCTTCGACGAAGACTGGCGAGCCCTTGCTCAAGTATTCGGAGGCGACTTCGGCGGTGCGGCCCCAAAAGGTGACGTCGACAAAAGTGGTCTCGTCAATCCAATCGCCGTTGGGTCCCTTGCGTCGGTCGTTGACAGCCAAGCCGACTTCGGTCACTGGCGTACCCGACGGGGTGTATTTCAACTGGACGTCGCGGGTCAAATTGCCCATCAAAATCACGCGGTTGTAACTCGACATCGCCCTTTAATCTCCTTCGCCAAAGAATGGTTATTCTTCCTCGTCGTCATCGGCACCGACCCCCACAGCAACTCGGTCGCGATCGCGGTCACGATCGCGGTCACGTGGTTCACGGTCGAGGTCCGGACGCGGCATTTCGCCTTTGCCCAACGCGTGGGCGACCAAAGGTTCAACCAAGCGTGGATCGACCTTGGTGACTAGGCAGCGCATGATGCTTTCGTTCAATTGACAGGCGCGATTGAACTCGGGCAGTCGGATGCCTTCCATGTTGAAGTAGGAGATCCAGTAGGTCCCCTTCATGTGCCCATCGATGGGGTAGGCTAGCTTGCGTTCTTCCCACAAACGGCTGGCCAGGATTTCGCCCCCGAGATCTTCGATGACCTTGTGGACTTCAGCGATAACGCCACCCGGATCGCGATTGTACTTGTTGCTATCGAACAGGAAAAAACAGTCGTAACATGTAGCTGGCAAAGTTCGTAACTCCCGATCGGTATTATGTGGGTGATGTCAATTTACGTGGTTCATGCAGTAGTTGAGATCGTGCTCGCACCACGTCCGGACGGCATTGGCGGCCTCTTGAATGGCTTGCCCGATCACAGGCTTTTCGTCGCTGCGAAAACGCCCGAGCACGTAGTCGGCGGTTTCCCATTGTGGAGGTGCCGGGTCGATGCCAATGCGCAGTCGCGGTATTTCTTGAGTCCCAAACACTTGCAAAATGTGGTTGAGTCCCTTTTGCCCTCCGGCGGAACCCTTGCTGCGCACACGAAGTTTTCCGAGCGGCAGGCTCAGGTCGTCGCAAATCACTAGCAGGTCGCTCAGTGGGTCGATCTTATAAAACTGGGCGACCGCTTTGACACAGCGCCCACTTTCGTTCATGTAAGTCAACGGCCAGACCAGCAGCAGCGTAGTGTCTGCGATGGTGACCGTGGTCAATTGTCCTTCAAATTTGGCTCGCACCGCAGCCGCCGAATGCGAGCGGCTCAAGTGGTCGAGCACGTCGAAGCCAACGTTATGCCGAGTTCCCGAGTACTTCGGACCTGGATTGCCAAGCCCTACTACCATTTTTAATTTTGATCCGTCCGTTGTCACTGATCGGCCGTCCCCAACGACATTCACTGTTGTGGTGCCTAGTCGTCAGACTCGCCCTCTTTGTCCTTGCGGATCAGTTCGGGTTCGACCGACAGACTGCCGTCGGAATCATCGTCCATCCCAGCAGGTTTGACAACATGCACGACGACTTCGCTACCGAGCGTGAGCATTTCCGCACCGGCAGGAAGCTTAACTTCTTTGGCAAGGATGGCTTGTCCAATGTGCAGGCCCGACACACTGACGTGCAGGTGGTCGGGGATGTCTGAGGCGGGACAGCGAATCGTCAATTCGTGAGACACAACGCTCAGTTGTCCCCCTTCGCTCGAACCAGGTGCTTCGCCATGCAGTTCAACAGGTAGGGTGACCTCGACCAACTCGGTTCGCGTGACGCGTGTCAGGTCGACGTGCAGGACATCGATCCCAAAAGCATCCCATTGCACTTCGCGTAGCAGAGCCGTGTCGCTAACGTCGCCAGTCAGGGATAGGAGCTTGCCGCCGTGGTGGATGATGGTATGGATGGTGTCGGCCCGAACCGCCAAATTGACGTTGGGCTCACCGTGGCCATATAGGTTAGCGGGTACATAACCTGTCTGTCGCAGTCGGTTCGTAGCCAAGGTACCCAACTCATCACGCTTTTTGACTTCGAGTGTTTCGCTACTCATCCGATGAACCTGCCTAAAGAACGAACCTATGGAAATACGATCCTGGGGCTCATGATCCAACGTGAGACGATATCCAACGTGGGACCAATGGCCGACAAGCATCGAAATGTGCTAAAACCAAGCTAAAATGGTGCTGAACTATTTTCGCAGCGGACAAGTATCTCAAAACCTCGACTTCTTTCAAGGGCAAACAGCTCGCATTGCCGCCTCTAATGGGCGGATTTGTTGGCAAGCGAGCTAGAAGCCGGCTAGATTCCAGCGCCAGAGCGTGGGATTTAGAGGAGTGGCACCCAAGAGAACGACAGCAATGCCCCTTGTCCCACAGGCTATCGTCCAGTAATTTCCGCTACCACAATTCATCTCGAAATCTAGGTTTGGCAGGCTGTTATGGCTACAAAAAAAGCGACTTTGCAATACATCGAACCCATTGGTGGGCGCGTGCTCGTGCTCAAGGACGAACCCAAACGCGAGACCAAAGGGGGGATCGCCCTCCCGGAAGCGGCGGAGATTCCGACCATTACTGGCCGAATCGTAACGATTAGCCAGCAAGTGGCTCATGACGAAGATGTGCCACTGCGACAATACGACAAAATTCTGTTCCATCCCAAGAATGCCATCCCCGTCGACTTCGAGCCCGACAACCAACTGTTTGTCGTCCCCGTGGAAGACATCGTGGCCGTGTTCCGCAACGACAAGCCAGGAAAGGCGTAGGGCTTAACAGAAATTCTCTCCGTCGGTTTTGTATGGGCGGCAGAAGGTGTTTGTCTGCGGGATTGGCGAACGGCACCAGCGACTGTGCCTGCTAAGGCTTAGTACCTGGCGGGCTGAACATGGCGCTGATCGATTGGTCGTGGTGGATGCGGCGAATGGCTTCGGCCAAAAGTGAAGCAACGGAGACGACTTTGATGGTGTCGAGCCGCTTTTCGGGAGGGAGCGGGATGGTATTGGTCACGCACAGCGACTTGATCGGCGCCGCGCGAATGAGTTCGATCGCATTGCCGCACAGCACGCCGTGCGTGGCGGCTAGGTGGATTTCCTTGGCCCCGTTTTGATGGACCATCTCGGCCGCTCCACAAATGGAACCTGCCGTGCTGATCATGTCGTCGAACATCAGGCAGATTTTCCCTTCGACCGAGCTGCCAATAATGTTCTTTTGCGTGGTGACCAGTGCATTGTCACGACGTTTGTCGACGATGGCCAACCGTCCCCCCAGGCGTTTGGAGTGGCCTATGGCGCGCTTGATACTCCCCTCGTCGGGGCTGACCACCACAATTTCCTCCGGATCGTATCCCATTTCCTCGAAGTACTGGTTGAGCACCGGGGCGGCGTACAGGTGGTCGACGGGCACGTCAAAAAAGCCTTGGATTTGCGGGGCGTGCAGGTCCATCGTCAGCACGCGGTCGGCCCCGGCCCGAGCGATCATGTTGGCAACCAACTTGGCGGTGATGGGCACGCGCCCTTCGTCTTTGCGGTCTTGCCGCGCATAGCCGAAATACGGAATGACGGCGGTGACGCGCGCCGCGCTGGCGCGTTTGCAACTATCAATCATGATGAGCAATTCCATCAGATTGTCGTTGGCAGGTGGCGAAGTCGGTTGGATCAAAAAGACGTCGCGGCCGCGCACGTCGTCGTCGATCTTGCAGTAGTTTTCACCATCGGGGAATTTTCCCAACGAAAGCGAACCAAGTTCATAGTGTAGTGAATCGCAGATTTCCCGCGCCAATTCTGGGTTGGCACGACCGCTAAGGATTTTCAATTCACGCATGCTGGATCGCTGGAGCTGGAGGTTGATGGTTGCTGACATGAGGGGGTGTCGATGGTCGGCTAGCTTGTTTGGCTTGTGGCCTATTTGGTCTGATAGCCCAGCTCACGCATTTTCGCTTCGACGATGGCGAGTTCGTCAATTGTATTGATGCTCAGGGATTCGCAAGGCTCAAGCACCGGTAAAGCGTCAACTTTACGCCCGTTGTCCCTGAGAATCTGTGGGCAGTCGGTCAGGTAGAACTCCTTTTGCGCGTTGGAGTTTTCCAGCTTCGAGAGCGCCCACAGCAATTCGGGCGTCTTGAACAGGTAAGTGCTCATGTTCACTTCCTTGATGGTTCGTTCGGCCAAGGTGGCGTCTTTGTGCTCGACGATGCGGTTGAAGTCACCTCCCGAAGTGCGCACGATTCTTCCCAGTCCGGCCGGATCGTCTTTAAGGAGCGTCCCCAGCAGGCAAGCCCAATCGCCGCTGCGAAAGTGATCGAGGATTTTTCGGATCGAGCTGGCTTGAATCAGTGGCGAATCGCCGGCGACGACCAGCAGCGGGCCTTGGTGCGTGGTAAGCTGCGTGCGGCACATTTCCACCGCGTGGCCAGTCCCGAGCTGCTGAGCTTGCAAAGCAAAGCTGACCCCTTTGCGGCCGGACAGCTCGCTACGCACATCTTCGGATCGATAGCCGACGACGACAATCGTGCGTTGAATACCGGACGCGTTGAGTGCGTCGAGTACCCAGTGAATCATGGCGCGACCCAGTACGGGGAACAGGACTTTGGGCAGGTCGCTCTTCATACGCGTCCCCTTGCCTGCTGCTAAGACGACGGCCATCGGTTCGCTGCTCATCGGTTTTGTTTCCGCTTTTTCGCGTTAAGTGGTAATAATGCCGTAATACCGTACTGTTTTTCAAAGTAGCAGACGCACACCGTGTGCCGTTGCTCGTGTGTTGTACCTCAGATAAACCAGGGGACTTGTTCTTCGGCAAGGTTTATTCGCCGCCGAAGGGCTAGTCTGTCTAGCCGCGACAGCGCTGGCGCGGTTAAACAGAAACTCTTTCAGGCGTTGTTTACGCGCGGCCGACGGACTTAGCCTGCTACTTCAATTAGTAGCTTATCTTGACAAACGCTGGTAGCAATTTCCAGGGCACTAGACAAAGTTCCTGCTTTTGCCGCTGCCGGTTCGGGTGCGAGTAGGCATGTGGATTGACCAAATCGCCATAGCATACTACGCTTGAGTGAGATTTGGCCTGTTTATTGCCGAGTCGTTGCTACCAGTCAAACATAGAACCACAGGATTTAGTCGCCGCTATGGGAACAGAAAGAACTCGCGAACTTCGCCGCCGTCGTCATCGCCGCAAGCAAGTCACCAAGTTGTTGGCGCGCGCCGCCAAAGGAAGCCCCGCCGATAAAGCGGTCGTGGTGGCCAAACTTCGCCGATTGACTCCCGGTGCGAGCACGATCATCGAGACTCATGGGCTCGAAGCGTAAAGTGTGTAGTTAGTGTGATGGGTTAGTGTGTTGAACTCGCTGAAGCTCAGGGGAATCCGACGGCGGAGCGTCGGGCTACATTAAGATCCGACGGCGGAGCGTCGGGCCACATTAAGATCCGACGGCGGAGCGTCGGGGTACATTAAGATCCGACGGCGGAGCGTCGGGCCACATTAAAAGCCGCCGGGGGACTGGAATTCAGCGTAGTTGTCGAACTCGCTGTGCCGCTCGGGGGCGCGATCTTCGAAACGGGTGAATTCTTTTTTCCAGGTTAGCTCGACTTCGCCAACGGGGCCGTTGCGCTGCTTGGCGATGATGATCTCGGCTTGTCCGGCATACTGGCCCGCTTCGTCTCCGCGGTGATAGTACTCTTCGCGGTGGACGAACATCACTACGTCGGCATCTTGTTCGATCGCTCCCGATTCACGCAGGTGGCTCAAACGCGGTCGGTGGTCCTTGCCCTCTTCCGCTTGACGGTTGAGTTGGGCTAAGCATAGCACGGGGACGAGCTGTTCGCGGGCCAGTCCCTTGAGGCGTCGTGCGATCTTGGCGACTTGTTCTTGTCTAGGGTCTTTCGGATTGTCGGGCTCGATCAATTGTAGATAGTCGATCACGATCAAGCCTAGTCGCTTTTCGCGCTGGCGTATGCGTCGGGCCACGGCGGCAATTTCACTGACGGTCCGCGTGGGGGAGTCGTCGACATACAGCGGAACGTTGCTGATCTCCATCGCCTTCTCCACCAATCGCTTGCGATCCTCTTGGCTGATTGTGCCGTTGCGCAAGCGGTGGCCGTTGACGCGAGCTACCGAGCAGAGCAAGCGGTCGGCCAATTCAATACCGGACATTTCCAAGCTGACGAAAAGCACTGGAGCTCCGCCGAGTACGGTGACGTTTTCGGCAATGTTCAAGGCAAAGGCGGTCTTGCCCATACTTGGTCGAGCCGCCAAGATCAGCAGTTCGCCATTGTGCATGCCGCCGCTCATGGCATCGAACTCGGTGAAGTGCGTGTCAACGCCACCATCGGAGTGCGTCCCCTGCATCCGCGCGTCGATTCGCTCCATGGCGTTGTGGATCAAGTCGCCGATGCTGTCGGCGGTCTGCCCGCCGCGATCGTCTTGAATCTGAAACACACGCTGTTCCGCCTGGCTGAGCAGCTCGCGGGCTTCAAACGATTCATCGTAGGCGTCTTTGAGGATCGAGGTGCTGGCCTCGATCAACTTGCGATACGTCGCCTTGGCACGCACGATCTGAGCATAATAGACAGCATGAGCCGCATTGGGGACGCTATTGGCCAACTTGGCCAAATACGCGCTGCCACCGACCGCCTCATAATCGCTGGCCGCCTTGAGGCGATTGACCAGCAGTGTGGGGTCAATCTTCTGTCCCAAGTCGACCATGTCGGTCATGTGTTGGTAGAGCTTGCGATTGGCGTCGTCGTAAAAGTCATCCGCCTTGAGAATCATTACCAAGTCATCGCACACATCGGGCATCAGCAAGATGCTACCCAACACGGCCATTTCAGCGGGGACGTCGCAGGGTGGTGTGCGATCCAAGATTGGCTGCGATGGGCGTTGGTCGTCCTTGCGCCAGTGTACTTTTTTTCGATCCACAGAAGCCATGTTCGCGTTTCGTCCGTGAGTGGAATGGTCGACTAATACTGAAATTTTACCCGAACCCTCGTTCCAGCCGAGGGTGGGGCGGGCATTTTATGGCTAACTCCTGCCGCTAGCATCGCTTTGGTTTTAAAGTTGGAAGGAAATGTTTGTGGAAAATAAGTTGATGGGCACTGAATGTGGCCCGACGCTCCGCCGTCGGATTCCGGCTGCTGTAGTGGACGAGGTTACGAGTCCCTGGGCCGTAGTACGGCCCTGGGACTCGTAACCTCGTCCACTACAAAGAAATTGGTTGATGGAGATCGAGCTAGCTATAAAACTGCTTCACCCGCGAGGCAAGCTCGCAGGGGTCTTAGCTATAAAACTGCTTCACCTACGAGGCAAGCTCGCAGGGGTCTTAGCTATAAAACTGCTTCACCCGCGAGGCAAGCTCGCAGGGGTCTTTGCTATAAAACTGCTTCACCCGCGAGGGCAAGGTCGTACGGTCTATGGTACAACTTCGAGCCAGACTGGCAGGCTTTTGACTAGCGTGCCATCGGACAATTCAGCTTGGGCCTGCAGTCGAACTGGGCCCATGCCGATTCGATCGAGCGGCAGATTGAAGTGGCCTTTTTCACCATCGGCCATTTCGAGCTGTTCGGCGTCATGCCACAAGCTAACTCGCACGGTTTCTTTCCCTCCAGCGGAGGCTGCTGAGTTGATGTTGACCGAAAGTTTACCAGTTTGCAGCGATATTTGTTGGGTCGGTTTGGTTGCGTCGTCGGTGCTGGCGGCGGCCTGCGGCTGAGTACCCGACAATTCGAGTGTGAGGCTGTCGGGTGGACCAATCCAAATCGGGAGCATCGCGCTCGAACGAGGCGACAGGGGTCCTTCGGCGATGAACTGAAGATTGATTTCGTGATACCCTGGGGGGACACCTTTTAAGGCCACATTGAGGCTAGTTTGCATGGGGACTGCGTGGGCGCGCGCGCCATCGAGTAGGACGCGCATGACGGCGGCTCGCAGCGGCTCCGTTCGCTTGGCGACTGGTTCGGAAGAGTCGAGCCACTCGCTGTAGCTGATCCCGCCATTGGGCAGCGACAGTCGCAGCGGTTGATCAGCGTCGAGCTTGCGCAGGCTGGTGTCCAGCTTGAGCTGTGGTGCGTGCGAACAGGGTTGGCACAGTGGGTCACCCACGATCAACAACTGATAGGGGCCCGTGACGTACGAATAGAAGGCTTCGGCTAAGCTTGCGCCGCGCGCGTAGGCCACGTACATCTGCGCGTGAGGGAATTTCTCTTGCAGCGCGTAGGGCTCGGTGACAGTGCCGCTGCTCCCTGCCGCACCGGCGCGTAGGATTTCACTCAGCGTCGTCTGCCCTCCCCCGCCGGTCATGACGCCCCCCATGCTCGTCAAGTTGTCGGCAATCGCGCCGGGCAAAAGGGTGCTCCCCGAAGTGCTCCAGTTATAGGTTGGCGTGCCGAGCTGAACGCCCAGGATGTCGTGTTTGTCTCGTGGGAGCGGCGTGGGAATGACCTCGGCGGAGAAGCCAAGCTGTTGCAAGTCGTCGACGGCTGAGACGAATCCCCATTGCCGCGTTGTCGTGCGGACATCGCTCGTCAGGCTGAAGTAGAAACTTCCTTGAGGATGCGTGTAATCGGCCGCGGCGGAGCGTTGGAGTACGGTGATCGCTTCCGGTAGGGTCGTTCCAGCCCCGCGTGTGACACCCAAGACGGTGCTCAGCAGATAGTGTTTGCCCAATTCCATTTTATTCGTGGCCAGCCCGTTAGGAGTCCACGCGGCGCGCGCTTCGAAGCCAAGCGGAGGCTGCATCTCTCGAATACTGTCGTCGAGCGACAATTCGATGATCTGATACTCGGATTCTTCCCGCAACGATGCGAAACGTTCGTCGTTCTTGAGGTAGCGACTACTGTTCCAGCCTGCCGCAACCGCTTGTTGCAATAGTTTCAAGGCGCGGGCGCTATCGCCAGCCATGGCGGCTTGAGAGGCAGCTAAGTAGGCCAGTGGATGTTGTTCGGGGTGCTCCTTCAGCAGTTCCTCCAGCTCGTCGGCGGCAGCTTCGTGCTCGCCGTCGGTTATCTGCTGTTGGATGGCGTTCCAGGCTTCCTCAGTCGCCCTGCCCGCCGGGTTGGTAAAAAAGTTCTCGATTTCGCGTCGAGCATAAAAATTCGAGTAGAGGGCAATATAATTCGGATCACCAGCTAGCACATCGGCGTATAGGTAGGTGAGTGCATTGATCGACCCTACCGGAGTGAATATCTGGTGGCGGTCCTTGATCCCCTTCAAGTCGCCAGAGATGTCGATCGCCGAAGGGAAGTCCGCCGAGTAGGCTACGCACTGTATGTGATCGAGCAATTGCCGCCGCCCCAGCTCTTCCAACACGGGCTTGAGGATCTTTTTGCGAAAGTCATCGACCGTGATGACCTCGGAACTCGGAACACCCTCCAGAGCCACCACGTTAATCGCTGGGATTTGACGCAGAGCTACGAAGTGGTTTGCCAAGGTTCGCGAATTGAGCGAATTGGCGTTGACGACCACGACGACGTCTGAAGCGGATAACCCGCCCCACGCCGGGGTTGGAAACAAGCCAGCGACCGCCAGCAACAGGCAGGCAATTCGGCAACTTGGCGGAAAAGCTTGCAGGCGGGATGCGGCGGAAGCCGAACCACTGTTTATCCTCCAATGGGACTGCTTGTCAGGTGGCCAATGGGCAATTAGCATAAATGTTCCCAAGTAGCGGATCGATGAAAATTTGTCAGTGCGGACTCGGATCGGCGATATCATCTCTTGCATCGCCTGAGACTAACCATATAATCGGCCCAAATCATGGGGAAGAGCACGTGCTTCCCAGGATGGTGTCGATAAATCGGCAAACCGGTAGCATAGCATAGATGCGGGCGTAGCTCAGTTGGTAGAGCACAACGTTGCCAACGTTGTTGTCGTGGGTTCGAATCCCATCGCCCGCTCTTGACCGGTTTGCCGTTTCTCATTTTTCGGCACAATCCCATTTCTCGCGTGTCGACGGCATTCAATTTGCTTTACTGGCTAAAATAGGTCAAATGGCTCATGTGTTTGTCGTCGGATCTTGAGCTCAAGCAATTCAACTGTACCTCACCCATAGTGTAGACCGGAGTATTTCGGACATGGCCGCCACGGAAACGGAATCGGAAGCAACGCCAGCAGAGGCCCTCAAGAAGCCGCTCCAAATTGACGTCAAAGTCGATGTGACATCGACTTGTGAGCGTCATGTGGTGGTCAGTATCCCTCGGGCTGAAGTCGAGCGTTATCGCCAAGAGGCATTCAACGAAGTCTCTCCCAAAGCCGAATTGCCTGGTTTTCGTGCCGGCAAGGCGCCGCGGAAACTGGTTGAATCGCGTTTCAAGGAGCAGGTTGGCGAGCAAGTCAAAAGCACGCTCGTCATGGATAGCTTGCAGCAAATCACCGAAGGGGATCACTTTTCGGCTATTAGCGAGCCCGATTTCGACTACGACGCGGTCGAGCTCCCCGCCGAAGGGGATTTTAAATACGAATTCAAGATCGAAGTCCGCCCCGATTTCGATACGCCCAAGTGGGAAGGTCTGGCTCTGGACCGACCGACTTGCGAGCTGAATGACAAGCACGTTGACGAGCACCTGTCGCGCACGCTCAAACGATTCATGACGGGTGAAGCCGTCGATGGGCCGATCGAAATGGGGGACAATGTGACCCTCAGCGCCACCTTCACGCTCGATGGTAAGGAGGTCAGTAGCTTCGACGAAGAAGATGCCGTCGTCGCCAAGCAGCTTAAGTTCGGCGATGCAGTGGTCGAGGGTTTTGACAAGCTCATCGTCGGCAAGAGCGAAGGAGACGAGTTCTCCACGACGGTCACCATGTCCGACGACGCAGCGATCGTCGACATGCGCGGCAAAGAAGTTTCTGCAAAATTCCACATCATCGAAGCCAAGCGTATTCAAGTCGACGAGATCGGCCCCGCTACGCTCGATCAGCTCGGGTTCGACGATACCGACGAGCTGCGTGCCTTTGTACGCGCCGAACTCGAACGACAGTTCGAATATCACCAACAGCAGGCGCTGCGCAAGCAGATTGTCGATCAGTTGACCAAAGACGCCAACTGGGAATTGCCCGAGTCGCTGGTTCGCCGCCAAACCAACCGCGAACTGCAACGCATGGTCTTAGAGCTACAGCGCAGCGGCTTCAATCAACAGCAGGTCAATAGCTACCTCAACACCGCGCGCATGAACGCTCGTGAGTCGACCATTCATGCGCTCCGCGAGCACTTTGTTCTCGAGAAGATTGCCGAAGACCTGAAAGTCGAACCATCGGCTGAGGACTACGACAAGGAAATTCAGTTGATCGCTGAACAAAATGATACTTCCGCTCGACGCATTCGTGCGCGTTTGGAAAAGTCTGGCCAAATGGACGCCATTCGCAATCAGATTATCGAGCGACAAGTCATCGAGCGCATCGTCGAGGCAGGCAAGGTCAAGGACCAAGAGGATACGAGCTTCCTCAAGAGCGATCCCGAGGCGTCCGATATCAACTTCTCCATCGCTGGCGATTATTCCGACATACCGGAAGCCAAGCACGATAACGAAGCCGTTACCCCCGGTGCGCTGAAGCTTCCCGAAAAAGATAAGTCCGCCGAGTAATTTGTCGGCATGACATTAACTTTTTTCTATGCCGGATCTGCTTTGTAGGCCGTAACAAGCACGACGCAGTTACGGCATCGGTGTGAGGGAAATGCAATTCGGCGGGGGACCGCCGAGCTACATTAAGCCCGGATTATTCATGCATTAGAGATTCGAGTTAGACTCAAACGTCCTTGCTGACGCTGCGGGTTATGAATAATCCGGGTTAAACTGCGCGTCGCTTGCTACGGCCTACGTATGCAGTTGATATTGTTGTTAGTTCAATAGTCTTCTTTGACCTGCGCGGCCTGCCACAATTCGCGAAATTTGTCCGCAACATAGGGATTCAAGGTTTCGGCGGTATCGAGCGGCAGACGATTGATGCGAATGAGTTGAATCACGTCGTCAAAATCGCGCGGGCGATGTACGGCGGTCATGCCGCTGGCCATTTTGAGTTCGAGGAGCGTCTTGAGCGAAATGTAGGGCAAGCCCTCAGAGTCGACTTCGACTACTGATTCAGGAGGCGGAAACGCAACTGGCTTGGACAAGCCATCGCCGGGATATTCTCCGACAATTAAGGCATCGATATTCACGTTGCATACTGCATCGCGAAAGTTCTTTGAGCCAGTGAATTTGTCAACCCAGCCCCGTCCCAGGTGCTGTTCTTTGAATCGCGCCAGATCTTCGCGACGAATCAAGATGTCGATATCTTCCGTGGTACGTCGATGTCCATGCGCATTGGCAGCCATGGCACCTGCAATCGCAAACGGGATCTTCATTTCGCCCAGCGTCTTGGTAAGCCGCACCATGGCTTGGTGGATGTTGGAAGTGCCCATAAAGAATTGATCCGCGCGCTCAGCGACTTGGAGAAGGGACTCTTTCATGGTTACCGCATCGCAATAAAGGAAACAGGCCGCTGCCTGCGCCCGCTTGGAATTACCAATTCTAATTATAACACAGAGCTAGCTTTTCGTGTCCTTCGTGTTTTTCGTGGTCAATTAACGAACGAGCTCGCGAACGGTTATCATAAACCTATACGGACTGTAGCGTTCGTCCATATATTTCTTCGTGGTGCATCCTATGGCAATTGATTCCAAAGTTACCGCTCCTGTCGTGCGAACCAAACCAAGCGCTGGCGCAGACGCCATTTCGTTGATATTGCAACAAGCGGGCAAGTCGGCGGAAGAGGTTGCTGCGTTGGCAACGCTCGACGATGCCGACCGCAGCGCCGAGCAGCAGTTTACGGGCGAGGCACCGACGCTCGTCTCCCTATTCGGAAACGTCAATGCAGTTGATTTTGAAGCGGGTCGTTTTAGTCCTTCAGCAGAAATAGCCAAAACGATGGCTGAGTGCCTCGAGTTTTTGCTAAAGCGGAAGCGCGATGGCAGTCTGCTCGATCACGACAAAATGTTAATTCATGCCGACACGCTCAGTGGATTGGCCGAGCTTGGTTTCTTCGGATTGGCCATCCCGCAGCAGTACGGCGGCCAGGGTGCGCACCTCGGAGACCTGGGCCCCCTGCTCCGCGCTCTAACGCTGGTACATCCCGATCTAGCGGTCCTGTTCGAAGTGCATAATTTTCTCGGACCGGTCACACCGTTGCTCGACTTCGGGACCGAAGAGCAAAAACAAACCTATCTTCCCAGAATGGCCAGCGGTGAATTGCTCGGGTCTTTTGCCTTGACCGAACCTGGAGTGGGTGCCGACCCAAGCAAGCTTGCGCTCACCGCGCGACGCGATGGGGACAAGTACTTGGTGACGGGCGTCAAATGGCCCATCACGAATGTCATCTATGGAGGTTTGTGTGTTCTGGTTCTCAAGCTCGAAGGTGAAGGGTTGGCCCCAGGCCGAGATTCGGGAATGCTGATTTTCGAAGTGCCGAAATCCGACAGCGACAGCTTTCGCATGATTCGCAATCAGCTCACCGCCTTCGACTATCTGTGGAATGCGCGTTTTCGCTTGTCAAATTATGAAATTCCTGCCGATCGATTGCTAGGACCGCCAGGCAAAGGCCTGGCTCAAGCGTTTAGCTCCTTGGCTAAGGGACGGGGGGGTATCTGCGTGAATAGCGCCGCCAAGATCTATCGCTTGTTGGCACAGTTAATCCTCGATCCGAGCCAGTTGCAAGCGAGCGAAGGTTTGACGAAACGCTATCGGACAGGAGGTTGGGTTGCCTTTCGCAATACGTTTGGCAAGCCGATCGGGGACGCGCCGCGCATCCAGACCTGGATTGGCCGCGCAGTCTGTCATGCTTTAGCCAGCCGAGTTCTGGGAGACGTCTGTTTTCGATTGGCCGCTAAAGGGATCCGCGATGAAACGATCGGTATGGTGGCCAAGGTCTACGCCTCCAAAGCTCTGTTGCAAACGGCCATCAACGCCTACCAAATACAGGGTGGCCGATCGGTACACTCCGACCAACGGCGGCAAGCGCTTCGTAGCGGAGGCGAAGCCGCGCTGGCGGACGCACGTTCGCTGATTGAGAACTACATCGGCGAGAACATGCACGAGTTCACCATTGCCACCGTCTATGAAGGGCCCAATGCCGTGCTGGCCGATGTCGGTGCACCCAATGCTATGACGCGTGGCATTCGCGCCAAATATCTCGAGCCGATTGGATTGGCGGAAGTCAACGGCAAGTCTGGTTGGCTGCTCAAAGCTAAGTTTGGATGGTTCATTGCGCGCACGACCTTCGGTTCCTGGAGTCCACGAGTCGGTTCCTTAGCGGGTATCAAGTACCCCTTCGCTGAAAAAGAACAACTCGTGCAGCGTGCTTTACGTCGCAATCGCGTTCTGGGCCGGCGCATCCTGATGATTATCGCTCGCTATCAAAAGAGTTTTATCGACCAGAGCTTCTTACTTGGGGACGAGGGTGGTGTTTTTGACCAGCTATGCGCGTCGCTGGCAGCGTTGGTGTATACCCTGTCGCTGACCGAGCCGCACGGCGAGTATCTGTTGGTCGCCCGCGCTCTGGATTTGGAAGCGGCTCTGCGCATGAAAGGAGAAAGCGATTCTCCGCAGCTTCAGCGAGCTTGGGCTGAAATTGGCAAACTGCTTATGCAGTCCGATTCAGCGCTGTTTAACGAGCTGATTGCCGACTTAGAAATCAGCGACATCCCGCTCGATCCACGTTTCATCGATCGTTTTATTTAGACGCGTTCGACCATCAAGGCTACCGCTTCGCCTCCGCCCAAGCAAAGCGTGGCGATGCCACGGGTCAATCCTTTGTCAATCAGTAGGTGCAACAGTGTGACCAGGACGCGTGCGCCGCTGCAACCCAGCGGATGCCCCAGGGCAATTGCGCCACCGCGCACATTGACTCTTTCTTCGTCGATATCGAGCTGTCGAATGCAGGCAAGCGTTTGAGCGGCGAAGGCTTCGTTGAACTCGAACAAGTCGACATCGGCTAGCGACATCTTCTGTTTGCTCAGTAGTTGTCGTACTGCGCCAACGGGTGCAGTGAAGATACTTTGATGCTCCCCGGCGGAAGTACAGTGGCCGACAATGCGAAAAGCCCAGCGGGGCTTGAGGCCGAGCATCGTCGCTTCGTCCACGATCAGAACCGCTGCGGCGCCATCGCTGAGTGAAGAAGCATTGCCAGCCGTAACGCTCGCTTGGTAGCTATTTGGATCCTGCGCGGCGATTAGGGGGGACAGGAACACAGGCTTGAGCTTGGCCAGGTTTTCGAGTTGACAGTCGCGCCGCGGGCCTTCATCGACTTGCCGGACGACAGGCTGCCTGGCTTCCATCACCGTGACCGGTGCGATTTCACTGGCAAAAGCGTTTTCGTCTTGAGCGGCCACGGCGCGTTGATGGCTACGCACGCTCCACATGTCCTGATCCTGGCGAGAGACGCTGGCATCCATGGCCGTCCATTCTGCCACGCAACCCATGCTTAGATCCAATTTGGCACAGCGCAGCCCGTCGATATCGACAGCGTCGAGCAGCGGTTGTTCGCCGTACTTCCATCCTCCGCGACCTTGGCGGAGCAGATGCGGAGCTTGGCTCATGCTTTCCATACCACCGGCCAGCACCCGTTGGTACTCACCGGCTCGGATGGCCATATCGGCCAGCATGGCGGCGTACAATCCCGATCCGCAGACTTTGTTGACCGTGACGGCTCCAACGCTCGTCGGTAGTCCACCCAACACGCTCGCTTGTCGCGCTGGTGCTTGCCCCACGCCGGCCGGAATGACTTGTCCCATGATGACTTGATCGACGGTTGCCGGATCCAATTGGGCTCGTTCCAAGGTGGTGTTCAAAGCCTGTCCACCCAGTTCGACCGACGATAGGGACGCCAGGCCGCCGAGGAATCTACCTTGAGCTGTTCGACACCCTGCAACGATATAACTTGAGAACATGATAATACCTTAGTAGACCCCTGTGAGCTTGCCTCAACATGGAAGCATTGTAGACCCTGTGAGCTTGCCTCACAGGTGAATGAGTTTTACAAGTAGATCGGCTTTGACTAAACCGCGCTTTCCCGCCGAATCGCCGCCCAAGGCGGCGATTCGGCGGGAAAATGACGTTCGAGGAATTGGACCGATCTAACTGCAAAACTTTGCTTCCCGCCAGACAAGCTGGCAGGGGAGCGGGAAACTACGTTCTGGGAATGGGGCCGATCTATCTGCAAAACTTTGCTTCCGGCCAGACAAGCTGGCAGGGGAGCGGGAAACTACGTTCTGGGAATGGGGCCGATCTATCTGCAAAA
>JADYZV010000055.1 GCA_020852965.1 Pirellulaceae bacterium
AGGATATCGTGTTTTTAAGATTTGGTGATACCGAAGTATCGAGAACACCTGGTTGATCGTGCCCCTGTGGCGGAGGCGAGGTCTGAGTGACTTTGGAGCCATCCGCAAAATAGAAGACATCTTCTCTTGGTGCCGCAGGTGGATGGGGCATTTTAATCGCTGCCCTCAACTGCGCAGTGGATAGCGATTCATCGTCGAAATGCGCTTTGTTGAATTGGTCATCGGGCAGTACGACTGCCTTCCGCCATGGAATCCCGAGCTGCTCCATGCGCTCCTTGGATATCGTGATGAAACGCACCGTGAGCTGAACTTGATCAAAACCAAGTTGACGCCGCTCTTCAAGCGCCTGTTTCACATTGGCAATTTGCTCGCGTGTTCCTACTACGTTCAGAACTGTACCGTCGATGTGTGCGTTTTCAGATTCACTGACGCTTCCGTCGCTCTCTCCTCGGTAAATCGGCTGCTGCACACTTTGCGGCAGAGTCGAGAGAATTGCGCTTCGAGCCTGTTCCTCAGATTTTCCCATTGCTTTCAAGTTGTCGAGCAAATCGCTCACCACAAATGAAGCATACAAAATTTGGGAAGCGGGCGGCTGAAATGCCCGCACGTTGTTGGGTATAACCGGTGGCTGAGGGTATACTCCGGAAAAGTCCGCGACCTCCTGTGCGCCCAGAAACGCTGCGCCCGGAAGCACCAGCGCCATAGCCCCCACGAATATAGCCCATGCCCAAATCGGTGACTTCTTGCGACTTCCATGTCCTAGTCTCATGATCCTCTCCAGTCTCTTTCGAGTAACATCCACCGGTCGCACGCCCGGCAACGCCGGAGCTACACGCAACTGGTGTTTACGTTCCAAAACATCAATCAAACTCCGTGCGTACGCCCTGGGCGAACAACCAAGCCAGGCAATGGTCTGCTCGTCGCAACTGCGCTCCGATTCCAATGTCAACTTACGAGCCGCCAACCAGACCAGGGGATGAAACCACAGCAGGCTGGTCGATAGCGTTTGCAAAACTGCCCAAAACAAATCACCGCGCCGAATGTGAAGCAGTTCGTGAGCAATCAATGGTTCCAGGAATACTGTCGAGCGATTCTCCACGATCCCCAGAGGCAAAATGATCGTCGGGCGGAATAGTCCGACCACGGCTGGTCCAATTGGCGCGTCGATCAGACGAACTCGGATCTTGCGATGAATACCCAGCTTAGCTGCCGTCGCACGCGTGGTAGCTTGCATCCGCGCTTCCAATAGCCGACAGCGCTCTTGGTTGAAAACTTTGCTGCGGCGCGCGTTGGCTCGTACCCAGCACCAGAATCTAACTAGGCGAATTACCGACGACACAATCAAGAAACCCACACCGGCGATCCATACCTTCAGCAATCCTGCGCCTACCCAGGTCGCTTCGTCGGCGGTCGACACTGCAGAACTCTCTTGCGCGGGCCGAGCAGCCTCCGAGCGGCCGGGATCGTCGGACTCGCTTTCCAGTCTAACAGACTCCATTTCCTTTCCTACACGGATAGTCAAAGTCGATGCGAACGGACCACCACGCGGACTTGCGCTCCCGTCTATCGATTGAACATTTTGCTGCGAGTAGACACCACAGCCAAGCCAGCTAAAGACGCTGGTCGGGCTGGACCAAACGGGAGGTGTGATGACTTTTATCAGCACCAATCCCCACAACAAGTGTGCCATCTGTGGCTGGTTCTGAGTGAATTTCTTTGTCAGAATCCATACGACGGTAGCAAGCAAGCCAACTTGCCAAACTTGGGTCAGAACGAGCCGCAGCACTTCATTGCTTTCCACTTTTCCGTTCCTTTTCTTGCTGCTCGACTTCTAATTGTTCAACGAGCGAACGCAACTCGGCGATATCGTCGCTGTCGACGCTGTGATCCTCGATCAAATGCCGCATCATCTGCATGAGCTCGCCGCCGAACAAGCGATCGACCAAGTCGTTGACGATTTCGCGTATAACAGTTCCAGGACGAGTCCGAGCCGAGTAGATCCGTATGCGCCCTTGCAGTTTCGAGTTCAGGTAGCCTTTCGATTCCATGCGACGCAGGTACGTCTGCACCGTAGTAAAATCGATTTCTCGCTGTTGGGCCAAGCGCTCGTGAACTTCGCGAACTGAAGCGGGACCGATCTCCCACACTATCCTCGCTACATCCATTTCCCACTTGCTCAAATCAGGCCTCTCTACCATTCATTCGCTCCGTATTCGTTTTGCATTGTGCATTGAATCGTTTAACGCCGAGCCGCAGCAGGCCGCTGATGCGCGAGGCGAGTTGGTCAACTGGTGGGGCTGTGACGAACCACAACGGTTACCAACCCGCGTTCGCGGCCTGCGCAGGCGACGGCACCTGCGGCAGCCAACGGATAAACTCACCTGCGGCTGTCAACCACACTCCCCAACTTCTCTTGTCTATCGTCTCGTGGCTAGGTGCAATCAACTCCACTCCGGCTAGGCGTTAAACAATTTGCGTCGACTCGGTAAAAAACGAATTCAGTTCGATGGATTCCTTCCAAAATGGAACTGCGCTACAGTCCCAATGTTCGAACACTAGTTCTCGGCACGATGCTCAATGGAGCCGTTTGATTGAATCGAGTTGGCAGTCTGACTGCCGCCACTGAAATGAGTTGCCTTCACGTACTCCTGTACATGCGACAATGTACACGTACATCCGTACGTCATGCAATAGCAGTACCAGTGATCTGGCACATTTTCCATTTCCTGCCGATGCAAAACACTGCGTTGGACCTTTAACTTGATCCCCCGGCCTGGCGAGGTGGGCTACGACACCTGGCCCGAGGACGCCTACGAAACCGCGACCGGTCTGATGCCCTGGCTGCTGCAAATGATCGAGACCCGACACGCGGATGGCTCCAGGCCGGTACCGGGCGAGCGCGATTACTTGGTCTATTGCGGCGTTTGCCACGGCGTCGATTTCAAGGGGAATCCCGACTTGAAGTTCCCGCCGCTGATCGACATCGAGCAGCGCAAGGCGCGGGCAGAGATCGAGCTGATCACGCGCCAGGGTGGCGGACGGATGTCCAGCTACTCGACCATGCCCGAGGCCCAGCGCTCCGCGATTCTCGACTTCGTACTCAGTCACGGCGCACCGACAGCACCACTCGAGGAACCCCGCACTCCCGAGCCAGCCGCTGCTGACGCGAACCGCGAGAGGGAAGCGAACGACGAGGGCCCCGCCTATGCCTTCGGTGGCTTCCGTCGCTGGCTCGACCCAGGAGGGTATCCCGCGACCAAGCCACCGTGGGGCACACTCAATGCAGTTGATCTCAACACGGGAGAGATCAAGTGGAAAGTCGTGTTGGGCGAGTATCCCGAACTGACAGCTCGAGGAATTCCGCCGACTGGCACGGAGAACTACGGCGGCCCGCTGGTGACGGGCGGCGGTCTGATCTTCATTGGAGCGACCGCTGATGAGACATTTCG
>JADYZV010000056.1 GCA_020852965.1 Pirellulaceae bacterium
TAGTAGGAACGCAACTTCACTTTTCGCCTTCGGTCAGATAAAATGAAGGCGTAGCAAGTGCCATAAGGAGGTCGCCCTAAGGAGGTCAATGATGAGTTCAATTGAAGAGCGAGTTGCCAAACTCGAGCAAGAAGTGTTTGGTAAACGTCCAAGTGCAAAAAATTGGCGAACGACTGTTGGGAAATTCAGCGACGATCCATTCATGGACGATGTGATCGACGGCGCTCTAAAGTCCCGTGAGGAAGAGAGACGGCAGCTCAAAGATTCTGATGACCGGGAGTCCAGATGATTCTCTTGGATACAGATCACATCTCCGTCTTGCAAAGGCAGTCGTCGGTAGGCGAACGACTCGCGAACAGGCTTGACGGCTGCGGCGAATTACCGGCGACATCGGTGATCACACTGGAAGAACAATCAAGAAGTTGGATTGCCGAGCTCGGACGTCGACGAGACGTTGCCGACCAAGTAGTTCCGTACCGCAGTCTATTGGATATGTTTGCCTTTTTTGAAGAGTGGGAGATTCTCCCGTTCAGTTTCGACGCGGTCAGCGTATTCAAGAGTATGAGGGCAAATCGAGTTCGAATTGCTACGACTGATCTGAAGATTGCGTCGATCGCGATCACGAGCGATCTCGTTCTCTTGACTGCCAATTCCCGAGACTTCGAGCGAGTACCTGGACTTCAATTTGACAACTGGATTTCGTAGAGTTATTCGCAATTTCACTCGATCTCCTCGCCGTTGTGACGCTGTTCGATAGCTAGCTAGCTAGCCAGTCCTTTGGCTCATCTTCACAAGCTCCACTCTTTCGCGTCCCGTTGGTTACGTAGTCCCGATAAGGTTTGCGACTTGCCGCTACCCGTCCGCGTGGCCGCGATCGTATGGCGGTCGGCCAGGACCGACTCAATAGCCGAGCGTTGGTGTGTAGACATCCCCAGAGGAGCCACATGTGCAACCAATTCACGCAGCTCACTATGCAAGGACGACGCGGCTAGCGGTACAAATCGCCCGTCCCGCGCTTCATCCGCCGGTGGGTCGAACTGAATCGAGAGATTTTCGGTAGCGGCCAAAACTTGAGAGACCGTTTCGATAACCGAGTGAGTTGGCATGGTTCAGACCTGCTGGTTGTGGGTGAATTGACGAAGATTCACCTAAAGCAGCAACCATGCGAAACGATAGTTCAACTATAGCTATCCAAACAAACTCAATGATTTGTTGGGTATTCGATAGGCAACGGTGCGGTCTTGCTTGAATTAGCACAACCCAGCTTACATCGCCATAAAATTCCTTGTGCGATCCCAGGGAACGGCTCAACAATTCCCCGAGAGTGCCGAACTACGCTAGGTATCGTTTAGCATCCATCCACAGGGATGATTAACTGTGGGGGCAAGCAGTGAGATCGTCGAAGTGAAATGGTGCATCAAACGATTCGGCGTGGCGCCGCCGAGGTGGATGTGTGACATCAGTTCAATTTTAACGCAGAGAGCGCAGAGACGCCGAGGGCCGCAGAGAATGCAAGCTGGCTCGCCACCAATACCATTCGGTACTTTTGGTCTCACGGTCATTGACGGCTGGCAAAATCGCCCAGTCGAACGCCGAGTTCTAAGTTCAGCTGCGAGAGCCGTTCGTGAGCGTGTTTGCGATCAAAGAGCGACCATGGACTCGCTTGCGAAATGTTCTCTCGCTTACTGCTGACGGCAACGTGTGTCATGGTAAGTAACCAGCGTGCACGTCTCGCTCGCTTGCCCTCAGGCATTGGTGCCCAACCACCGGCGAGCAACTCTCGGTCGATAAAACTCTTTTGAGGAAGCAGTTTGAAGGTCACGTCCATGATCGAACCATTACACTGAAGTTCGCGCTGAATCCCGTTTAGCAGGCGCTCGTCAGGTATATCCTTTTGTTGGCAGACTTGCAGCTCGATCGAGCAGCGAGGCTGATTGGTACCACGTTTTGCGACCAACGCAAGAATCTGGTTGAAAGTGACGATCTCGTCGTCAGACCCGCCGCGCAACTGCGGTAGTCGCACAATCATCCAGTCTGCATGGAAGGAAATCGTCCTCAGTGCGGTAGTCTGCGCCTGCGTACTACGCTCTACCCAACGCGGATTGGGGAACTTGGCCCAGAAGTCGTCGCATTGGAACTCTGTGAACGTCATGATGCACTGCCCAGTGGACTGACTGCCGACCGTGACAATTGCATCCAGGGGCACTTGCTTGCCGCTTTGAGTCGCTAAGGCAACCCACTCGCTTTCCGTCGCTGGGATCGAGTTGTGATGAGCACTTCGGACTACGCAAACTGAGTCGACGAATCGGTCGACGAGTGCTTTGGCATCGCTCTGTAGATTCCGATTCTTGATCGCCGCAATCCGCTTCCCAACAGCCATCTGCCAATTTTCCCCGCCCAACTGACACACGACAACAATCGGCACGCTACGTCGCGGCAACAGAATGTCTGCCAGATTTCGCAACCGCTCGCGCAACACATCATCGTTGCCAGTGAAAAGGTCAGGTGTGAGAACCACTTCGACCAGCATTAGGCGAACCTCTCGTTGAAGTCCAGATCGAAGAAGTCGTCGGGCCAAGGCTCGACGAACTCGCCATTGATATCAATGGGCATTTGTTTTGCAGTGGTACTCCCCTCTGCCTTTTCGACAAAGACAACCGAGATGCGATCTGGACTTACTGGTTGCAGATAGTCAGGCAATTTCCCGCTCGTTGTTTCGCGAATGCGCCGCAACAGTCGTAGCATAAGGTATTCACTATGAGTCTCGAGGATAAACTGGCTACCAGTATTCACCGACGCACTAAGAAACATGTCTGCTAGGGCCATTTGGAGCTTGGGGTGGGTGTGCAGTTCTGGTTGCTCGATAATGTTCAACATGCGACTGTCCGCAAATGCTGCGACTACCACAGGAATTAATTGGGATACTCCGATGCCAACGTCACATGGACGTAGCCAAAGTTCTCGCTCTATATCGTGCAGATGCAAAACCCTACGAGATGGCATCGAATAAAACCATCGCAGTATATCGGAATCCTCGAATTCAAAGTCTTCAACAAGGTAGGTTGATCCTGAGGTTGGAAACCGTCGAAGGTCTAACCCCTGCACGTGCAAACCCGTATTTAGTCGTTCTGGGTCACAGAGCCAACTGTTTATTGCGATCATCGCGTCTCTGGCCTCTTTGTTTCCTAACTGACACAGAACTTCGAGTGTGTCCCAAGCCGCTAGTCCACTAGCCCAACGGGAAGCAAGCTCTGTCCGGCCAGAATCTTCATTTGTTTTGTACGAGCTTCGAATTGGTCCCACGTACCGAAGTTTTTCGAGCTCACCTTGCATCAGTTGATAGGAAAATCGCCAAAAAAATTCGACGACCAAAATTAGCAAGTTGTATGCTTCAATCTCAAACGACGATCGTTCTCGCGGTTCAGAAGTCTTATCGACTACGATCTTTTCCAAAACGAACGGGTATGCTTGTCCTCGGTTACCGCAAGGCATTGATTGCATGCCCTCCTCCCAGTAGAGCACGGTATCGCCAATCTCGTTTCGCACCTCGCGAATCCAGTCAGAATTCGAGGTGGGAAGCAGCATTAGAAGCTCATGATCAAAGTTGATTTGACTCAAACAACAGTCCGGTTCCTCGTTGAAATTACCGATTGTGAAAAAATACTCATCGTTGACAAATAATACGTATTCGTAAGCGTATGCTCGACCTCCCAGTCCCTCTGGCTTTGGAGCCCCAGGATCTATCCCGACCACAAATTCAACTTTAAACGAGGTAATGAGGTTGGTTTGTCGAATCCAGTTCCTCAAAGCGTCAAAAACGCATTCGGAATCCTTTGGCGTCGGGAAAAGCTCTGAACAAGGTTTGTCGTCCAGCCAAATCGACATACACTCAGAGCGCCAAAGATCGTTCGTAAGGTCGGCGGGGAGCTTGACGTCAGCGGCTCTAATTCCAATACTAACGAACTCCTTTTCGTCTCGATACGGAAGGAGGTTTCGCAATCCGCCGAAGTTGACAAAGTCACCGCCGATGCTTGAAACATCAGGATCTAGGTTGTGGTTGACAAATACTTCATAGGCGTAGTGGAGCGCCTGTATGATCGAGCTCTTTCCTGCGCTGTTGGCACCAAATAGCAATGTCACATCACGCAAGTCGATGGAAGCTGAACGGATTCCCTTGAAATTATCAATAGTCAGATTCGTGAGCAATTTGCATATCCTGCTGTGGAGTTAGGTAACGTATCAAAATAGCGATTGAGCTCTCAACGTGCTCGCGATTTCGGACAACAGCGATGTTGTAAGTCCCATTGCCGCATCATTCATCGGAGGCTCGCGCTTATTCTCGTCAAGAGTCCAAGCCACTGCTGACTTTATCAATTGAAGGATGAATAGTCGGACTATAGCCGGAACGAATCGCGTTTGCCGTGGTTGAGGGCGTGACTACTCGCCAATGTTGCGAGGCTTTGGCTTGCGCGACGGGCTGGTAGCCAGTCGCAGTCCAGCGGTGCAGTCGCTGATCCTTGAGCAAATAGAACGAGCCATCTGTCTCGTCAGCCACGATCACGCCACTGGGAAGTTCACCGAGATCGGCGGCAGTTAACTTGTGCTCGTCTGCGACGCTGCGGCGGTCGGCGTGGAGGTAGCGATCGAGTTGGTCAATCGAGCAGTCTGCTGGCAGCCCGAACTGCGGATTGCCGGCGATCCAAGCTGCCTTGAATCGTTGAGCGTCGGCGCGGCGGCATTCAAAACAGGGACGGTGGCCCGCAGCGAGTCCAGTTGCTTCGTCTAGAAAGAACAGTTCGGTATAGAGGCCTGGCGTCATCGGCGTACGTCTGCGTCCCTTGAACTCCGTCACGCATAAGATCCAACGCTTAACCGCACACGTCTGCCGCACCAACTGCCGCTGGTCGTCATGGAGACAACCTCGATTTCCCATCAAAGCGCCGCGATAATTTGCGAGCGCAACAATCTGCGAATCCGGGAGCACTCTGTTTTGAAGTGTCATGGCGGGGAGGGTCTTTCAGTTTGACTCGACTAAGCACTGCTGCATAGGTTTCCAAGGATATGAGTTGGACATCGCGATGATGCGCTGGAGTCCAGGCTTCAGCCGATCCTTCGACGTTCGACATGCAAGGCGCCTAAAGGCTGGACTCCAACAAAGCACTTAGCGTACCAAAGAACCTTCACATACGGGCGCTGGTTCGCTGACGAGCATCGCACTGTCGTTCGCTTCAACTACCGCTAGTCGAATTCGGATTTCAATCCTAGTCGTTCAACCTGCTGGGAAAGTGTTTGGTAGTTGGGCATGCCAAGCAACTTGGCTGCGCGGGTAACTTTGCCGTCTGCTTCTCGCATAGCTCGGCGGATGAATCGCTTGCGCACTTGGTCTAGGTATTCGTCAATTTCAAAGTCGTCGCCAAGGGGCGGATCGAGACTGGTAGCAGGGTCGAGTCCAGGGAAATCAGCGATGGCTGCCGCTAGATCGCTGGCTTGTAATTCGGCCGCTGAAGACATCACGGTGGCTTGGACCAAAGTATTCCGCAGTTGCCTCACGTTGCCAGGCCAAGGCTGTCGAGACACAAATTTCTTTGCGTCTGCAGAAAGAATCTTGTGCTGGTAGGTGTCCCCGTGCTGTTGCTGGAACTGGCAGTTGATCGAGGCTTGGAGGGCATCGGCAAGCAGTTCGATGTCCGCGCCCCGCTGGCGCAGCGGTGGTAACTTGATGGTGATGGCGGAGAGGCGATAGAGCAGATCTTCGCGGAATTCGCCCGACTGAGTGCGACGAGCCAAATCGCGATTGGTGGCTGCTACGATTCGGACGTCAGCGGAAATGTCTTTGTCGGCACCGACCTTGCGAAACACGCGATGGCAGGGGCCTTGGTCATGCGGTGGTTGCAGCACGCGCAGCAACTTGGCTTGGAGCTCTAGGTGGCATTCGCCGATTTCGTCTAGAAATAGCGTGCCACCGTCAGCCAACTCGAACAAACCTTTGCGGTCCTTACTAGCGTCCGTAAATGCGCCTTTGACGTGACCGAACAATTCCGACTCGAGCAAGTTGCTGGGCAGGGCAGCGCAGTTGATCATGTGGTACGGTTTGTCGCGGCGATGACTGGCCCGATGAATGGCTTCTGCAAACATCTCTTTGCCGGTACCACTTTCGCCAAGAATTAGCACGGGCACATCATGGATGGCGGCGCGTCGGGCGCGGCCGACGACGGCGCGAATGGCTTCGCTCTGGCCGACGATGCTTTCGAACCCCATCACTTCCTGAGGGCCCGCCGCCAGCAGGTGTTGCCAGAATCTGTCTGGTGCCTTGAGGACGGCCGGCAACAAGTCGACGGTAATGTCGAAAGGGATTTCCGCAATCGATACCTGACCGTTGTAGGTCTGGTACAGAGTTGCTGGAAACAGGCTCTTACCAAGCAGGATCCAGATCGCTGCCATCGCCGGTGTACCGGGGCTGAGGTGAAAGCAGAGCTCCGCGTGCTCTGGCAGCTTAAGTGTCTCCAGGACAGGCCGGACGGCATTCAAAATAGACGGGTAGTCCGCGGGATTTTTAAGCTTGGTGGCATGCAGAGTGACTTTGCCCCCCAGGAACTGCTTGTACTGTCGAGTGATCGCTTCTGGGAAGTCGCTAAACAGGTGGATCGACTCAAACGCAAGTTTGTCTACGAGCGTTTTCAGCGGGCCGGGACCGGTCACCGGCGGCTTGTCTCCGGCTATGTCCAGCACCACCTTGGCTTTTGTCGGCGACATGCCCGCGGCCATGGCACGGAGGTCGGTGTTTCCAATCCAACTGACAAGAACTCGCGAATCGGGCATTGCTAGGCCATGTAAAAGAATTTGTGCATCAAGCAAGTGGAATTGTATGGGAGCCACGGCCGGCGCGAAAGCCAGGGTGACTCAGACCATTTCGAAGTGTCGATTGTATTGGGGAATTGAGGTTAAGGACGGGCTGGAGCGGCTTCTGAGCACGGATATAAGCGGCGGACGGTTAACATTGGCACGCTTTGTGCGAATACCAATTTCGTAAAGGCTTGCGATCGGTTGAGACCATGCTGGTGCAGCCTCGGGAAGCTTATTCCATGGCCCCGCCTGAGCAGGCGGGGCCAAGTGCACGGCAGACGCAGAACGACCGAATTACAACTTTGATTTTCTCTCAATTAACCTTTTAAGCATCGTGTGGGGCATAAGGGTCGCAACAATCGTAACCCGCAGCGTGAGCAAGGACCAGGAAACGCTGCTCCCTTCCTTGCTCACGCTGCGGGTTATGAAAAAGAGAGCGACTGTTCACACTCATTTTCCGCGCGATGCTAAATAGCCAGGACAATTAATGGCCGAACCGATTGCCGATTACGACGTCAAAAAGAACTTGGTGCGATACGCGTGTCCCAACTGCGGCGATCGACTGACCTCCGAGTTGGCCGATGCGGGCTTGGAGGATCGCTGTCCACAGTGTGCATGCATTTTCATTGTTCCGGGCGCGAACGAAAAACTAAAAGCGGAGGAACTGTGGCGAATCACCCGAGCTGAAGAATTAGCGACGCGACGCAGTGCGCAAGAACTGAAGGAGCTGAAGCAGCAGTCGGTAAAGGCTCGCACGGTTCAGGCTGCGGCGCTGAAGGCGAGTAGCGACAAGAAGCTGCAACTGGATCGCGACCCGCTGTTCGAATGGTGGATCTATGCGGCCATGGCCTCCCTGCTGCTCGCAGTGGCTGCAGGCCCACACATGCTCGCGGCGGTTACGACGGATAAGTCGTATCTGGTGGTGGTGATCATCGTCTTGTTTGCCCTGGGGGTATTCCTTAACTTTTCTGGTGTCAGACAGTTGCGGGTCGAATACGTGTGTGCCGCTGCTTGCGTTGACCTGTTGCAGTCGCCAGAGGGGCTCAAGTCGGTCTTGCAGGGCATGCCGGCCGGCATCTTTCATCGCCATGTGCAGGATCTGGGCAATATCGCTCGATACGATGAGAGCTTCACTCAGGACAGTCTGGTCACACTGCTCTACAGCCGGCTGATGGCCAAAGCGAAGGTGGTGGAGATCCTGTCAAGCATCCTAGTGTCGCTCGGGCTGATTGGTACCATCCTGGGCCTGATTGCTATGACGGGAGGGCTCTCGGCTACCATGGATTCGCTCAGCAGCGAGGACGCGGGATCGCTGCTGATTGGCATGCGGGCGACGATGTCCGGACTCGGGACTGCCTTCTATACAACGCTCGTCGGCGCGCTGTTCGGCAGTGTGGTCCTGAGGCTGCTCAATAACGTCTACACGTCCAACGTCGATCACTTGGTGTCCTACGTTGCCTCGACGGCCGAGGTCAAGATTGTGCCGCGGCTGAAGCAAATTGCCCGCGCCCGCAAAAGCAGTGTAGGTGGAGGTGCGGTATGAGATCGCTGAGCGAGAATTATCGCGAGTCCCACGCAAACACCCACGAGACGTTCGCAGACCTAGTGTTCTGCGCGCTGGTCGTCCTAATCCTCTTTGTTCTGGCGCTGACTGTGGAGGTCAGCCAGCGAGTTCGAGCGGCGACGGCAGCCATGAAGCCCGTGGAAGAAGTAGTCGCTGACGACATGGTCGACATGACGCCTGAGGAGATCCAGGAGCTTGCTAGGAAATTGCAGCAACAGCAGGCTGAGCTAGCCAAGCTACGCAGTGAGACGGCGGCCAGTTCGTCCAAGGTTCGTGGGCAGTTGGCGGCCATGGCGGGCGAACAACGGTTTACTGGGGCCCGTGAACCGGCGGCATTCAGCGTAGCCTACAACTACAAAACACAGCGATATCATTTTGTCCCTTCGAAGGACTTGAATCACGCCGATCGCCGCGAGTCAGGTGAGTCTGATATCGCCTATCTTATTCGCAAGCGTCAGGAGCTGGCCGAAATTGCCTTGGCTGCCAGGCAGACTCGCGCATTCACGCGTGGCGAGGTGCAGAGGATCTTTACCGCCATGTCACAGTACAAGGTCGTGACACCGACAACATCGAGCTACAAGATAGACGACGACAGAGTCGGTTTGTACTATCATGTGCTACTATGCGAATACATCGCTGGCGACGTGTCGAGCGACGAAGATCATGAAGCCGTGATCGTCGATGCAATACTGGCCATGGGGGAACACGTCGGTCCGCCGAATGAAGACATGTACCCGCGTTGCGTTATACACGTCGACCAGCAGACACAGCAACTGACTCTGGGCGGAGTCCAACTGCATCCTCTCGACCTGCGCACAATCCTCCTCTCAGTGGAAGGACGTGGACTTATGCTTGATTTTGAAGGCTATGATGACCAAGCTCCGAAGTGGCTGTACGAACAAGTTCTAGCGCCGGCGGGGTACGTTGGGAAGACTCCCAAAGCACCGGCCAGTTAGGACGATTCAAATGAACATCGTCGCCAGCTCGAGCAGGATCACACTCAGATTGAATGTCATTCAGTCCCCACAATCTGCCTGTAGGTCAGGTTGATCCGCTCTTCGACCGACTGCTTTGTCTTGGGGATCTCGTGCTTCCAGAACTGTTGCATCGTGCCAGCCATAATGATTAGCGTGCCATGACCGACCGAAAAGCTCATAGTTTCCTTGGTCTTGTTGTGTTTTATGCGAAAGGTCCGAGTCGCTCCCAACGACAATGAGCCGATCACGTTCCCCATTTCGGGCTCGTCATCGGCGTGCATCCCAATACTGTCCTGACCGGAGCGGTAGCGGTTTAGTAGGCAGTAGTTGTACTGACCCTGTACCGCTTCGATCTTCTCCTTGATCTCAAGTAGCGTCGGCGTCCAGGGAAGAGCGACATTGACGGTGCCTGAGTAACGATATGTCACGCCGCAATCCCCATAGGACGCCGTCATTCGAGGCTGCAAATGACCGTAAATGCCCGGCTTCTGCTCCCAAGCGCAGTCGTCCCGCAGTTTTGAAAAGTATTGATCCGCTAATTCGCGAGGTAGAAAAGCCACGTCGTAGAGCAGAACACCTCCATCCGCGAGTTCGATAGTCTGCCGTAGGCTCACCACGGCCACTCCTTCTCCAAGTCGATGCCCCATCCATCCAATATAAAAGTTGGAACGATGCCGAAGCTCGCGCGACTATCGGCCCACCGCATCATCCTGATCGATCATAACGCCGAACGACATGCCCTCATTACAGGTCTGTCGCCGCAGCCCGCCTGGGTCTGGGTAAAGACAATATGCGCCGGCCCGTGTTTGAAGGCTTCCTGGCACGCCTGAGGAATTTAGCGACGGCGGCGTGGCCCCCCTCAACAGCTAGGTCGAGCGCGGTCTGCTTATCATCATCGGTGGTGCTCGCTCGTGCGCCGGCTGCGATCAGCAGCATCACGATCGCCAAGTGGCCCTGCACTGCGGCAATGTGCAGCGGAGTGTATCCCGCCGGACTGTGCCAGCCGTCTAGGGTTTGGGTGTTTGTCCGGGCTCCGGCCGCCAGTAGCTGTGCAACAATCTCCGTCTGGCCTCGCCACGCCGCCATGTAGAGCGGCGACCAACCAAACTCGCTAAGCAGGCCAATGTCAGCGCCCTGTGCGATCAGGTATTCGACGACCTCCGAGTGACCGTTGATCACAGCAGCTCCAAGGGCGAAGTGGCCGGCGGCGGTTGTGGCGTTGACGTCAGCCCCCTGTGATAGATGGTATTTGACAGCATCCAGATCACCAGCCTCCGATGCGGACTTCAGCGTTCGTGGTCGAGCCATAGCACGTCTACTCCAATAGATTTCATAAATTGACCACACGAGTAGCCAGGCTTTGCGTTTGGCACTGGGCCTACTTCTGGCACGCGCATAAGGCTCGGCGATCCAAGTCACTGTAGCCTCCAGTATTCGAGTAATTATCCCATCTGGCAGCGGAACTTCGCTCCTCACGCCCTGTGCGGACAATATTCGACATTATCCAAAATAGGGCAGCGAGGTTGCCGCCCGATCTGATAACGCGTTGCGGTTTAACCCGTTGTATTGGGCCGCAGCAACAGAGCACCAACCCGAGCCGCAGCGCGACCGCAGATGGCGGGTCGGTACGTCCATAGCGACGCCCCTGAGCTTACCAAACAGTATAATCGAAAAGCCCTAATTTTGGCTTGTATAGTTAGCTCGCCGATCTCATTAAATAGTTGGTTTAACCTTATACGATGGCTTGGTAGAGCAGGCCTATCATGCGCTTGATAATCGCGTAATCAGTCATTTCCAAATGCACCGCAGCCCCAAGCCCCGAGTACTAGGCTCTCATAGCCGTACGCTCGGGCTATGGACAAAACCCGCTTGATCCGCGCGCGGAGTAAATCCTTCGACTCAGGTTGTCCAATCGTAGGTGCGTATGGTGCAGCACAAGTTACAAAGTCGACGAGTAGCGGAGTAAGTTTCTAGCAGCAATAGATGCCGCCGGTCTCAAAGGAGAAGAGGCAAAAAGGTACCTCGACAAGTTTGCATATGGCCCACTCTATATTGAAGGTCAAAAGGCTGGGCTGAAGGGGGCGGAACACAGCGAATATATTGCAGGACGCTCTCCACAACCAATTACGCTAGCGCAGCAGAAGGCACTTTTCGAAGCAACGTACGCCCGCGCCGAGGAGCAGGCAAAGAAGATGTTTCCGGAATTCAACCTAATCAACCAATTCGCTCCTGACCCGTTTCTTCCCCTGAGATTCCAGCAGACCAGGCCATAGGATTGGTGCATCCAGGGGCTAAATACTGCTACGATTCGGATAAATGCTACCGCAAGTCCGTTTCGACAGCGTTTCACTCTGGCTCACGAGTTGGCGCATTGGGTGCTTGGGACAAAACCAGACATCGCGACGGAGCCATTCCGCTCAGTTCGACAGGAGGAATGCGATGCGGATCAACTGGCGTCTGAGTTTCTGATTCCTATCGAACAGGCGAACGCACACTTTCGTGGACACTTACCAATCGATGCAAAAACTCTCAAGCGTCTTGCGAAAGCTGCGAAAGTCTCGCCTGTCATGGCCGCGTGTCGAGTCGTCAATGCTGCGGAAGAACTTGCACATCTTGAATGGCTCGGGTACGTCCAACCGTTCGGCTTGGTCGTTTCGATTTCTGCCATGCTAGAGGCACAGTGTTACGTCAATAAGAACGTCATGGCAGAACACGCCAAGTTCTTGAGCTGCCTGCGTAGGACGGGGCGGACAACCAGCGATTGTCTGCGCTAGGTCGCGACTATCAGGCAAAGCGAGGCATGTACTTGGTAGCAGCAACCGGTGGAGAATCAGCCGTATAAATCCAGGTTCATTGGTCGGGAGATGCGGGGCGCTCCCAACGGATGACTTCAATCACTTGGTTCAAGTCTTTGTAGGCTTGCATGGGAAAACTGTAGCCTTCGACTTGCCCTGTGTGTGAAAAGGTTTCGCTGAGCTTTCCAGGCAACAAAGGACGTTCGATTGGTAGTTGATTGTGTCCAGCGCGCAGACCTAGAACTCGCCGATTTCCTGCGCAGGCCTGCGCCGCCAAATCCGTGTTCTGGAGCAGCCCAGCGCTGTACAATTTCAAGTAGAAATAGAAATTGCATCCGAGCATATCCGGGTCGTTCATCAAGATAATTGGATCTCCATCGGCTGAGGCTGCAACCGCATGAGCGACCCTCCGCGATTCACGAGCTGTTTCCGTCTTGTAGGGACGAAAGAGATCAACCAATAGAGTACCCACAGCAAACAATAACAAAGCGATAGCCCAGCCACGAACGCAATTTCGCTGCGCGGACGGATTCCGGGCGAAGTTTCGTATGAGCCCCTCTATCCCCAACGCAGCCAAGATGCAAATCATCGGGGCCAAATGCTGATTGACGCGAGCACTATCGCCATAGGGGAATCTGTGGACACAGGCGGCAAGGAAAGTCAGCCCAAAAGGGGGCAAACACAACCACAATATCTGTCGGGTTGAGCGACTTCGGCTCGCGTGCCAAATCCCCGCGACAACCAGGATAAACGTAAGCGTGCTACCACCGTTCTTATCGCCAATCGGATACGCCATCAAGCTACCCGTGTGCGTAAGCAAAAACCACTTGGGAAATTCCAACAGATTGCTGGGTGGAAATGCTCGATTCCAGAAATTATGCATGGCATGCAAATCACTGGTGCTGGTCAAGAACCCCGCAATAGTCACGTTTCCGCAGAATGCCCCCACAAGAAGTCCATTGTAAAGTAACCAAAGGCACCGTATGGATTTTGATTGCCCCCAAACCTTTGGCAACATCGCTACGCTAACGCCGCCAGCTACGAATACGGCGGGATAGGAAAAGCCCAACATCAACGGTATGCCGCAGCACAACAAGATCAAAGGAAGCATGCGATTCGGACGTCGTAGAAAATCTGCGGCCAGCAGCAAGAGTACGACGGAGCATAGTAAGTCAAGTGAGTAAGGTTTGACTTCGCAAGTATGGCGAATCGGGAATCGCGATACCGACATCAACGCGATAGCCAACATACTAGATGCGGCAGGCAACAGTTGACGCGACAGTCGCCAAAAAAGCACCAGACCTGAAACCCCCGCAACGAAAGGAAGCATCCGCAATGCTAGCTCACCGCCACCGAGCCACTGAAAAGCGGTCAACTCGCTCCATAAGAAGAGTAGTGGCGCGACCTGAACATATTTCAAGCCTTGAAAGAAACCGATGTAGGTTTGATCCATAAGATTCAGACCGACAAACGCTTCGTCACCCCAATAGGGGAACTGCAATAGATAGCGTACGGTGCGCTCGACCAAGCCGATGACAACAAATGCGGCGGTCCAACACCGCAACCAATGCGTGTCGGCAAAGGTGGAGAGCAATGGCTCTCTAAGACGCCGACTGTTCGCGTCTGTTTCGACTTCCATCTTCGCATCCATGCGCAAGATTCTCAGCATTTTAACTAGGGCTCCGGCTGCCGCGTTGAATCAGTCCTCTGATTACTAGGCGTTGCCATCAGCGTCAATCGGAAAACACGAATATAGACGGATTCACGGGGACGCGGATACAGCCAGCCGCCCCATGGACAACTGGGCCGCGAACAAATCTGCCTCTAGATTTTTGGATGTATTGCATCGTTTGCAGCGGTAGTTTCGTGTATGACGTGGCGCACGATGGAACGCATATGATGATGGTCGACAACATGCTGACGCGCTGTTGAGGCCATGCTCGATAACTTTTCTCGGTCCATCAACGCCTTTTTGGCGGCGTTGATCAAACCGTCACCTTCGACTTCATAGTAAACCGCGTGTACTCCATCCTGCAGCGGTGCGTAACGTTCAATCGACATGCGATTAATCAATGGCACCGACCAACACATGGGCGCTTCGTAGTGCCTAAAACAATCGTTACCATAGCCTTCGGGGGACCAAACCAAATGTGCCGAAGCCGCGCGCCTCACGAACTCCTTTTTATCCAGACGCCCGCTTGGCAAGTCGATGCGATAGCCTTCGGTTTGTAACTTGCGAACTTGCTGGATACCACGTCCACGAACTGTAGACGATCCATCGACCAAACCCGCAAAGAAAATGTCGGATGTCTTCGCCAGCGGCCGGTCAGGATAAGTTTCGTCAAAACCGATCGGTGGGCCAATCGAAATCGGTCGCAACTTCTCGATTCGCTTGCGGTGTTTTTCAATTTGACGATAACGCTGCGTCGGCACCGAGCTGTGGTCTGTTAGCATAAAGATCTTCCAGTGGTCGATTGGCAACTCGCGCTTGAACCAAAGGTCTGCTCGATCGAGTAGGAACAGATCATCACGCCGGAGAAAAGGTGTGTCTTCTAGATCCACGACCGCCAGCGGAGCTCGGATCGATTTGCGTAGAATCTGCGGGCTGATCAACGAAGTCAACGGCAAATAGGCTCGCAGAAATCGGCGAGTTCCGATATTGCGCAGCCACCACCTTGGACTTAACGGCGAACTGACTGGCGCATGACAAATAACAAAATCCAGATTCGGATCAGCCAACGCCGACGGCAGCTTATAAAACGGCTCGAGCTGCACAGGGACAATCGAACCGGTCATCCGTGAAGCGAAACAGCGAGTGTTATCGTATGCGTACTTTACGAACGGCCTTCCTATTTCAATGATCGACATCGATTCAGGCGACCGCTCTTCCGTTGGTCTACTTCCTGCCCGCATTACCTTCCTCACTTCGCAATCTGAAATGAACCGACAATAAATGCTCTGATTTGCCAGTTGTGATTTGAATGAACTAAGTTGGCATCAATGTACCGGTAGAACCCGTCCGTGGTAGCCACGCGGATCGTCCATTGCCTCTGAATTGAAAAGTCGTGTATGGGCGAGCGAGTGAGCCGATCATCACCAAGCGGTTCCAGTGCTGTCGGTCATCGGCAGCAAACGGCTGGCGGAACGAATCGCTTGGCGTTAAGGTACTGTTGGTCGACGGAGCCCGGATGCTCGCACTGGCTGCACGGGGGTTTGCCCTGCACTGGTCGTGGGTGGCTATCACCGGATTCTGGACAACGGTAGTGCCTCCGTTGGGCGCCAGCGCGCTGTTCTAGGCCTGCCATCGGATGTCAGCAACGTGAACGTGCAATTGCCTGAGTTTCCGTCAACTCTGAAATGAAATTCACGGTTCGGATCGGCAGCTCGCGCGGTTGAGCCGCGTACCAACACCGATTTTTTGTTTTATATGCGAGGGGACACGGCTATGGGAAGTAGAGCGGCAGTGATTTGCATCGGCATCCTGGTTTGCGTCTGCGTGGCGATGTGGTTGGTGACAGATCCAAAGGGCGGTGGCGAGATTCTATCCTTGACGACGTGTGGGGCGTACGCTGCGGTCGGGGAAAGTCAGGAGGGGGAGGCCGCCAACGTCGTGCCTGCGCGGAAGACGATTAAGAAAGAAAGTTCTGCAACTGCGGGAATACCATTGATCCATTGCGCGGACATCTTTCATCCTCCTGCCGACCCCGACGACTTCTGGGATCTGGCGACGGTCTACGCTCTAATGAAACAGGGCAAGGTGGACCTGAGAGGCATCGTTTTCGACTATTGCCAGCCGATGGTGATCGAGACTTGTCCAGATGCAGGAGACTCGGCAGTTGGGGCTGTCGCTCAGTTAAACTATCTTACGGGCGCGGCTGTTCCGGCGGCCATGGGTTCCTCCAGACGGCTGGAAAGCACGTCGGACAGTCAGAGTGATGCACCCCTTCGCGATCGTGCGGGGGTGAACCTTATTCTCAAGATTCTGCGCGAGTCGTCGGAACCGGTTGCGATCAGCGTTGTGGGGTCATCGATTGACGTGGCATTGGCAGCTAACACAGCACCGGATCTTTTCAGAGAGAAATGCCGTGCCGTATATCTGCTGGCCGGAACGGGGACGACCGATCCTGAGAAACGTGCGAACTTCTGCTACAACGTGCGCCTCGACAGCACTGCGTTTCGTTCGTGCTTCAGTCTGCCTTGTCCCTTGTATTGGATCCCGACCTTCGAGACTGTACCGAGCGGACCTGACTGGTATTTCCACGTGGAGGTGCAGCGGTATGGGTGCTTCTGGAGATTCGCCCAGCAAGACGTACTGCCATTCCTTTCGCCGCCAATGCAGAACTACTTCATCTACGCTTTTACGCATGAGAAGAGTCCAAACTGGTTGCGCTTCCTACAGGGGGAAGTGGACGGCGATCAGCTGGAAAAGATCGGACGCCAGACTCGCTATATGTGGTCTACGGCGGCGCTTCTTCATCTGGCCGGAATGGCTGTTTGCGACGATGGTGAGCTAACGCCGCACCGCGAAGCCGGTCAGCGCGCTGTGTGCGGCTTCGAGCCGATTGCGGTTCGGACGAACGACTCGGGGGTAGCGCATTGGCAAATCGACGAGTCTTCCGAAGACCGGTTCATATTCGAGGTGAAAAACGTGGACCGGTACCAATCGGCCATGACTAAAGCGCTTCAGGCGACGCTACTTTATCTGGAATAGTGGCGTTGGACAGATATACGATTGCGACTCACCATTAGCACCCGTCCGAAAAACTGTCTAATCAACCAATTCGGCTCCTGACCCCGTTTCTTCCCTGGGTTTAGGAATATTTCGTGTGCTTGCGGGGTCAGCCTGTGGACCCGAAGCAGACCCTATTTCAGTTCGGTGGGGTATCTGGCTCATCGTAGACTTGCCTATCAGTCTCTTATATTATCCCATTACGATCTCGAGTCGTGCAGAATTCTACTTCATGTCAAGCGCAGCCGTTTTCGGTGGTATGCAATGGATCCTCTGGGTGCTGCTAATTCGTCTTGCGTTGGGGGCAAGAAAACGAGGGTGAGAGAGGAGAGGCATGGGGACATAGAGAGGAACGGGGACATAGCGCGTTGGTGGATGGTATGGTGAGTACGAGTCGAGGGGCAGTGAGAGGAACGGGGACATAGCGCTTTGGTGGAGGGTATGGTGAATACGAGTCGAGAGGCAGGGGTAAAATCGAGGGGACAAAAAGCGGAATGCGGGGCAGGGTGGCTGCGTCCTACTGCTTGTGAACTGCTGCGAGCACGTTTTTAGCGCCCGAAGCGCGAGGGCCTAGACAGTTCGATCGGTTGATTGTCGAACAAGGCTTCAAAGAGTAACAGTTTAGTTCGATTGTGGGTTTGCTGGGGTTGTGTTGGCGGGGCAGTTTGACGTAAGTGAGTGGTATCCCGACGGAATGGATACCGATGCAATTTTGCTTTTACCCCACTCTCGAACGCGCTTACGGCAATGTGAGCCATTGCCCGCACCTTGGCGGAGCTTCCATCGGGACTCTGGTGCAGATTGCCAATCATAGTGGCACGACCATCGATCAGTTGTATCGACAGCTCGATGCCGTGCGAAAACGCAACTCGGAGCTTGTTGACGACAATCTGCGGCTGGCAAAGGAACTGCAACAGGTCAAGCTTGAACTGAAGCTGGAGCGGCAGAATAAATTTGCCACCAATGAGCAAAAGAACGCAGAACCAGAAACGGAAGTAGCCACCGGCGAGACTCCGGCAGGCGATGCAAGCGATGACAAACAGCCTAAGAAGAAAGGGGCTCCGCTTGGCCATCCTGGTTGGTATCGACCGACACCAACGCATTACGACTGGGCGATCGACGTGAAAGCACCCAAGCGGTGCCCGCATTGCAATGCACCGGTGTCGGTACTGCCAGCGATTGACCCGATCGAACACCTCCAAGAAGACATCTTGGACAATGTCTCTCGTGTCGTTTGTTATCGGCATCACTTATCGTAAAGTCCCGCAGGTGATCGAGGAACTCTATGGCATCACCTTTACGCCACCGGCATTGATTGGCTTTGAGACGATGCTGGCGGAAAAGGCCGAACCGGTTGTGGAAGACATCCGCAAGAAGCTGGCCAGCAGCGATGGCGGCGTACATGCGGATGAAACGTACTGGACAACCGATGGTGCCCGCTCGTATTTCTGGGTGCATGGCGACGAGAAGTTCATTCACTTTCAATATGACACGACGCGTGCGGGACAAGTTTCACGCGACATCCTGGGGAACGATTTTACCGGTAGCTTGTTACCGGATTGCTATAGCGGTTACTTCGCGTCGGTCGCCGGTGCGAAACAAAAGTGCTTGGCCCATGTGTCACGTAAAGCACGCGATTGGCAGAAGCTTGTCGAACAGGACTCGATCGACTTCCAGTACTTTGCCGATATTCGACGCTTCGTAAATCGTGCCTGCCGTTTCTGTCGAAACCGTCGCGAAGGTAAAACCAGTCGCCGAAATCTGAAGCAGGAAGCGGCGTGGCTACGCGACGAATTGCAGCGACTTCTCACATGCGATGTCAGCCACGATAAAGCGATCCAGCTCCAAGCCTTGTTGATCCGCCATCCCGGCGAGTGCCTTGTGTTCTTGGATGATCCGCGCGTTGCGTCAACAAACAACTTAGCCGAACGCGCGCTGCGTCCATTGGTCGTGCTCCGCAAGATCACCTTCGGCAGCCGCACCGATGCCGGTGCCAAGCGAATGGCAAAGCTGATGACTGTGGCCGAAACATCGCGACGCCACGGCAAGCGAACGCGCGACATCTATTATGAACTCTACACGCGTCCCCCTGATCGTGTCTTAACCAACATGTACGCAACTCGCTGAGCGATGCGTACAGAGCACGCGTGCGGTGCGACATGCAACGGATCGCCGCCTCAAAAGCCTCTGCACGCGGCAGAGGCTCACACACCGAATACTCGAAACGATCATCGATTCGAGCGTGCTCAACGCTGCGCGAATGTCTCGATGCCGCCTTTCCACACCTTCATCGCGAGTCCTGTCCGATCGCAGCTCACTGCCCACACCTCCAACGACCTGCCCGAAGATCATTTCGAAAGACACCACCGCCCTGCACAAGCGACTTATAATCGAACTAAACTGTTACATCACTCTGAACGGGGAAGCTCTTGAATCGCCCTTGATAGAGATGTCCTGTTCCAGTGGCGCGGTAATGTGCATGATGCCGAGCCGCGTGGGTCATAGATACCCAGTAAAGCAAACGGCCCATGGCTCCGTCTTCGCGGGGCATCAAAATCATGTGCCAATGGTTAGGCATCCATTGGTAACAAAGCAGATCGACAGGATACTTTTCCAAGCCCTCGTTCATGATATGCTCAAAAGCTTCGTAATCCTCATCCTTGTGAAAGATGGGTTGTCGCGCATTACCTCGATTCAGTGCGTGATAAAACTGTCCGGCAACATCTGACCGCAGTGGACGTGGCATAAGTCAACCTTTCGAGGCTAGCTAGGTGATGCTGGACAAATATCTCCGACTACGACCTGCCAGTAGCATACCGCCGACAAATTGCCTAGTCAACCAATTCGGCTCCTGACCCCTTTTCTCCCGCTTGCCACTGCGCGGTTTTCGCTTACGGGCATCCATGCCCTACAGCGAAAATGGCTTCCTGCCACCGCGGCCATCAATCAGGCGATCATCCATGCTCGCCTCGCGCTTCGCTATCCTTGGTCTCTCACTCAGTACCCACCCAACCAGGCACCCATAACATTCTTCGCTGCGAATTGAACACCAGCCTAAAACTTGGTTGCGTCTCGGTTGGCTTCACGCGCCAACCGGCCTAACCTCTCGCCGCTGTGGAACCCCAACTGTCAACACATTGCGACCGCGAATAACATCAGTCGTAAGTTGGAATCAACGCGCGGTCGGGAGTTCAAAGACCTGACCATTTGGACGTATCAAAGTTGAGTGTCCCCCTTTCTAGCTCCCCCGTTCCCTCCCGTTCCTCCTATGTCCCCGTTCCTCCTATCCTCAAGCCGCAAAGGCTAAACTATTACTCCTCCGACTACCCCTTTGAGGCTGTCGCTAAGACTGGTCTATTTGAATCCCATTTTAACTCATAGACCGTGTTTGGCATTCCCGGTACGCCAATTTCATACCATCCATCAACATCGTAATCATGAAAAATTATGCCTGGCAGGATTGGTATAGCCTTCTCCAATTGCGAGCCATCCAAAAGCGGCTGTGCAACGAACAGCCCCGCTTCATCACGGGACACAAGACCTACCGCGTAAAGCGTAAGTAATTCCGCCTGATCGAGAGTGTCAATGGATTGATCAACTAGTTTGATCCGCTTCGCAAAAACTTTTCCGTATTTTTGGAATAGTATATTTGGTTCGCGTAAACTCGAATGGCCATGACGCAAACAGAATAGCTCGATGTTCATTTGGAGATGAGCCTCAAGTTTGCCACGAGAGCGTTCAGCTCCGTTTCTTTTCGACATGCGAATCCACATGTCTAGCTGAGGCCATGCAGCAACGATTACAATTGCGAGAACCCCTGCGATGTACGCGAGACTAGATCGAGTCATCGAATTTACCTAGCTTCGAGATCATCCGGATGTCGGTTCGAACGTGCACGGTCACGAAGACAGTCAGGTAAATCTGGATCTGGTAGCATCAAAAAAGTTCTGTAACCGAGATTTTGCATCAAGTTGTTGTAGAGACTCGTCATGTGAACTGGGTCGGTGTCGATACCAAACGTTGTTCGGACGGAAGTAAGATCGTTTGCGTCCACAGTGCGATAAGGACCACTACTTGTAAATACCGGCATTCTCCCAAGGGGGTGCATCCCCCAGACCAATTGCCATTCGAATTGAAGTTCTGCTTCAGATTTGAATTCGTGATTAACAAGTCGTTGCTCGAAAATCAGTAGATCGCGTGAGAACCCATACTCGCCGAGAATACTCTCCATTGCATATGCGAGCCCTTCCGTCTGGGAAATCGGATCAGGGCCACCCAACCAATATCGATAGGGCGCAAATGGTGATAGAAAAATATCGTGGAAGTCATCGTATGCATGCACTCCCTCATGAATCGCCGTTGCCTGACTACAATCGACTGGAAGAAACAATCTATTTGCGATCTGATTGTATTCAGGTGTTCCATTGGAGCTCTGTACTCTAAACGTAGCGTCACTTGCGATGGAACTCAGCTTAGCATGCACTGAATCGACGTCCCACGCAGCACCCAGCATCGTGCCACTAAAGCGACTACGCATTTGCCCAAGCAGCATGAAGTACATGGTACGCACTTTTGCATTCTCTGACGCAGCCATTTGTCGAGAACGATTGTAAAGTATCGCATGTGCCATTCCCGCTCCCGAGGGAGGAATTACAAATGGTGCACCGCCGGGTTCCTGCAACCCGCTCGGATCAATTGCGTCAATCGGTCCATTGCCCACGTACCCATACAGATTTTCGTCTCCTCCATTGAACCCGATGGGGTCTTGGCTGATGAACTTTCCAAGTCTGGGGTCGTACCAACGGTTGAGGTTGTTTTGGAGGCCGGTGGCTTCGTCGAAGAGTTTGCCAGTGTAGCCAAAGATCAAGTCGACGGCGGCGTTGGTCTCGGATACTCGCTGGCCAAATGAATCGTAACGACGGTGGTTGA
>JADYZV010000057.1 GCA_020852965.1 Pirellulaceae bacterium
AATTGTTGGTAACCAGTTGAAGTTGAAGGCCGGGCAATTGCTCGACTACGAAACCGAGCCGACGGTAACATTGAACCTCACGGCCAGGGATCAGGCGGGTACAGGGTTCTCATACAATGAATCGTTCGCGATTTCGATAGTGGCTGTCAATCAAGCCCCCACGGATATCGTGCTCAACAAGTCAACTCTCCAGGGCAATTCGCCTGGTGCTTCAGTGGGGAGTTTAACCGTTGTCGATCCCGATGTGGGTGACACGCATACTTGGATGGTTGGTGATTCTCGATTCATGGTGGTCGATGGGTTATTGAAGCTCAAGCCAGAGCAACGTGTCACTAGCCACCTTGAGCCGACTGTGGACGTGAGCGTGACGGCCACTGATGAGAGTGGTTTGCGCATTACCAAGACTTTCACGATTTTGGTCAAAGCGCCGCAGATCATCATCCAGGTCAGTCCGCCAGCATCGTCAACCAGCAATTCGTCGTCCAGTAGTTCCTCGTCCAGCAGTGAGGACAGCTCCGCAGCAGCCGATTCGGGAGGCGAGTCTGGCAAGGACCGAGATTCTGGAAGCAAATCATCCAAGGATGGAGATGCTGGAAAGCAGACCGATTCGGGAGATGGCGTTATAAGCAATGCTGCAAAAGGGCAGCTTGGCTTTATGCAAGGGTTTGCTGACCAGAGTGGCTCGCAAAGCGCGACAATACCAGCACCAAGTGTACTTGTCTTGGCGAATCTTGAGAATTCGGATGACAAAGGGCCCGATACGGTCGATGGCTTGGGCAGTACATCCATCACGACGATTCACAGCTACGCCAATGAATCAACTTCTGCCAGTAGAGCCGCAAACGAAGAACGCTTCTCGACCGAATTGCGACAGTTGGGAGTGACTGGTCTCAATTCGCTCGCGTTGCAAGCAAATTACGCGATGATGACTCGGCCTGGAGAGATGTGGGAAGAGCTGGACCAGTACAAACAGCAGGTCGAGTCGCAGATTCAAGGCGATTTGATTGTCGTCGGAACTGCCGGTGCAGCCGCGTCGAGCGTTACCGTGGGGATTATCGCTTGGGGACTCAGAACGGGCTTCCTGGCGTCCGGCTTGTTGGCCCAATTGCCGGCATGGCGCTCCATCGACCCGCTGTTGATCATGCAGGGTGCGGGGCAAGGGGACAACGAGTCGTTAGAAGAACTGATGAAGCGTCGCAGTGACGCCTTGGACGAGGGCGAATCCGCCGATGAAACTATAGATCCATGATAAAGAACCTTTACAATAGCATTCCGATCCGCGTCCGTATCTCAGTCGGCTTGGTCGGCTTGATGATTGGCACCCTGCTTTTTGCTAGCGCATTTGGGTTCTTTCCCAATGAGCAACGCGAAGTGCTACGTGGCCGAGCCAAAGTGTGCGAAACGCTGGCCATTTGTGGCACCGCGATGGCATCGAACTCGCGCTTTGACGACCTCAATTTGGCCTTGCAATCGATCGTCGCACGCGATGAGCAAATCGAGTCGATTGGTTTTCGGCTTGAGGATGGCGAACTACTCGTGTCGGCGGGGGCACACGAAAATTGCTGGGATGCGCTGTCGCCCGATCACTCACGATTCATGGTTGTTCCCGTCTTCGTGGCTGGAAAGAAGTTCGGCAACCTCGAGGTCGCCTTCGCACCCATCGGTGGTTTTCTTGGTCTGAATCACTGGGCGCCCGCTTGGTTGCTCGTTGTCTTGATCCCGGGATGCCTAATTCAGTTCTCGTTCTTCTTGAAAAAGACACTCGAGAGCTTAGATCCCAACGGGGCGGTTCCCAAGCATGTTCGCGACACCTTTGATCGTTTGGTGGTCGGCGTGATGTTAGTCGACGTCCGTGATCGAATCATTTTGATGAATCGGCTGTTCACTTCCGCCGTAGGTTTCGAGGATGACGAGATGGTAGGCAAGAATCCTTCGTCCTTGGCGTGGATTCGAGAGGACCCTAGCCAAGAGTTACCTTGGACGGAGTCCAAATGTACCGGAGAGATGGTCAGCGGACGCGTGCTCCACTTGCAGGTTAACGATCGCAAACTGACTTTCAATGTCAACAGCACTCCGATTATTGGTTCCGGAGTCATGATTACGTTCGAGGACATTACGCAACTCGAAGAGAATAAGATCGAGCTAGCGAAGGCTCGTGATGCCGCCGAGGCCGCGAGTCAATCCAAGAGCGCCTTCCTGGCAAACATGAGCCACGAGATCCGGACACCAATGAATGCAGTGCTCGGATTCACCGAAGTCCTACGACGCAATATCGAACGCAACGAAGATAAACGCCGCCAACACCTCAATACGATCCATTCCAGCGGTACCCACTTGCTCAATTTGATCAATGATATTCTTGATCTCTCCAAGATTGAAGCCGGTCGTCTCGAAGTTGAGTGTATTGCGTGTGAGGCTCATCGTGTCATTGCGGATGTCGTCACCGTGATGCGTGTCCGGGCCGATGAAAAGAATATCGCGCTCGACTACCAATTCGATGGAGTTATTCCGGCGACGATCCAGAGCGATCCTGCACGCCTACGGCAAGTTTTAACCAATTTAGTGGGTAACGCCATCAAGTTTACGGAGCGGGGTGGGGTGCGTATCGTCACCAGCCTTGTTCATGGAACGGATCGTCCTCAAATGAAGATCCAAGTCGTCGACACTGGAATTGGTATGACCGAGGCGGGTGCCGCCAAGATTTTTGATCCATTCTCTCAAGCTGATGCGAGCGTCACGCGGCGTTTCGGTGGTACTGGATTGGGACTGTCCATCAGCAAACGCTTTGCGGAAGCGCTCGGAGGAGCCGTTACGGTCAGCAGCGAGGTGGGGGTGGGTAGTGTCTTTACTGTGACCATTGATACCGGACCGCTCGACAACGTTGCCATGATAACGCCGAACCCAGCCGAAATGGAGATCGTTGCTGAGGACGAACAACACCTAGCGATCAGCCTGCCAAACATGCGCGTGCTGCTGGTCGACGACGGAGATGAAAATCGGCAATTGATGAGCCTGATTCTCGAAGAGGCTGGGACTACCTATCGGACGGCAGAAAATGGCTTGGAGGCCGTTCAGTTGGCGACCGAGCAAGAGTGGGACGTCATCCTGATGGATATGCAGATGCCGGTAATGGACGGGTATACGGCTACTCGGACTCTGCGCGCACAGGGATATCATAAGCCGATCATTGCGCTTACCGCTCACGCCATGCAACAGGCCGAGCAAGAGTGTCGGGATGCGGGATGTAGTGGGTTTATGACGAAGCCCATCAACTTCGATCGATTGATTGCAACTCTTGCTGAGATTGCAGGCATTGCTGTCGAAACGACGGCGAAAACGTTAACGTTGCCTGATTGCGAACCCGTTGCCGCCGAAGTACGGGAGCACGACGACGAACCGATTGTCTCCACGTTGCCTCTCCACAAAGAGCGTTTCCGCGTCATCGTCGAGCAGTTTGCGAGTACTCTTGACGAGCGGTTTGACGCTCTGGAGTCCGCCCTGATGGCTGGCGACACCCGGACGTTGGCAGAGCTCAGCCATTCGCTTAAGGGGGCCAGCGGCAATTGTGGATTTTCCTCGTTGGCCGAAGTTGCCGCACTATTGGAGCGTTCGGCTCAATCGAGCGAGCTGGAAACCGCCCCGCAAGTACTCGACCAACTTCGCCAGATCCGAAACCGTATCGTGACTCCGCGATCGGCAGACGCTACCCACATAAACTAGTTGTCATGCCTGCATAATTGTTACGATCGTGAAATCTCCAATACAGGCTCTTACCGCAGGCGGCTGGACTCCTGAATTTTTGGTATCCCAGCTATTCATGACCTAACTTTAACATGGTACGACGAACCCTTCTGGTTGAACGAAAAACGATTGCGAATGTTTGACGCGACACAGCTTGCTACCTTTGCGGAACACCAAACATGTAGTCTTGGACTACTTGAGGCGTCGGAGCCGTTGAGTGTGGAAGATGTGAAGGATGGAACCGACGATTCGCGGCACGCGCAGATCATGATCGTCGATGATGAAATGATCAATATCGAAGTCGTCAAAGCGTACCTGGAAGAAGAGGGGTTCACCAATTTCTTGACCACGACGCGTTCGACCGATGCTATCGCTATGGTTCGCAATGAGAAGCCGGACATCGTGTTGTTGGATATCAACATGCCGCATGTTTCGGGGTTGGACATCCTGGAAACGATGCGGAATGATCATGAACTGAAGTTGATTCCTGCTATCGTATTGACTGCGTCTCATGATCCGCAAATCAAACTCAATGCGCTACGATTGGGTGCCTCAGATTTTTTGGCCAAACCGGTCGATCCAAGTGAATTGATGCTGCGTTTGCAAAACGTGCTGGCTGTGAAGGCCTATCAAGATCACCTCGCCAAATACTCCGAACGGCTGGAGGAGCAGGTTCGACTGCGTACCGCCGAATTGGTGCTTTCGCGACAAGAGGCGATTCACTGTTTGGCTCGTGCCGGTGAGTACCGCGACGACGATACGGGACACCACGTCACACGCGTCGGGCGCTACGCTGCATTGATCGCCCGAGAGCTTGGCTTTGACCAAGCGACAACAGACTTGATCGAGCAAGCGGCACAACTTCATGATGTTGGGAAGATTGGGATTCCTGATGCGATACTTCACAAGCCTGGAAAGTTGGACTCGCAGGAATTCGACATCATGCGCGCGCATTGCGGAATAGGGCGCCGTATCATCAACCCACTTACCAACGAGGAGTCCATCAGGCTGGAAACGCACGCGACGGTTGGCATGCAAATCATGGGCTCGACGAATTCGCCAGTCCTCAAGCTAGCTGCCGTGATCGCGGCCACGCACCACGAGAAGTGGGACGGCACAGGTTACCCTCATCAAATCTCTGGAGATAAGATCCCACTGGAAGGGCGCATTGTCGCCGTAGCGGATGTATTCGATGCCCTCAGCTCAGCGCGTCCCTACAAAGAAGCATTTCCTATCAAAAAGTGCTTGCAGATCCTCCGCGAAGGCCGGGGAACTCATTTCGATCCGTATGTTCTGGACGCATTCTTACGGTGCCAAGACGAAGCAATTAGCATTCGCGGTGAGTACGGCGATGGCAGCAACTAGCCAGCCGATATTGAGACCATTCTATGGCAGTGGACGAGGCTACGCGTCCCTTTTCAGCGGCAGGTTTTGGCGACTCGAAGCTTTATTCACTACTGAGGCATTTTGCCACGATGTGACAAAATTCCTAAGCGCGGGTGCTGTCGGTTGGCCGTTCAAACAACAATGCTTAGCACGTTTAGCTCCTATTTGGCTCATCTTTGCTGCTGGAAAGGGATTTCAAGCAATTGGCACATTGACTGCATAGTTGAGAACGCACCGCATAGTCGCCGCGCTTACGAAGTGCGTCTGCAGAATGCGCAGATCTCACACATATCTCGTGAGAACCCTAAGTTCACGGGAACATTCTAAACGGAGAGCAGTTATGAAAATGAGCAAGAGCACTGGATTCGCGTGGGGGGTAGCCCTGTTGGGAATTATCCTCTCGGCCGGCTGGGTCGCGGCGGAGAGAGATGGAGGGAGGGCGGAGAAATCGCAGCAGCTAGCCCCAATAACCAACCCGTCCCCCGAAGTGGAACAAGCCATCGAATCGGCCAACAATCTTTCCACCGCATTTCGCACCGTAGCTAATCGCGTGCTACCGGCGGTGGTAGCCATCGAAAATCGTCCCAGCATGGCTTGGCAACCATCCGGCCAGGTACAGCCTTCTCAAGACGGATTGCCTGGTGGTATGGACGGCGAGAACCCGTTTAAGGGAACTCCTTTTGAAGACATGTTTCGCGGATATAGCTTCCGCCGAGGACCCTCTGGAAGCGTGCAGCCCGGTGGACCTATGCAACGTCCGCATTCAAGCGGCGGCATTGGCTCAGGGGTCATTATCGACACCGCAGGCATTGTCTTGACCAACAACCACGTGGTGGCTGGTGGAGGCCAAGTCACGGTCAAAATGCAAGATGGCCGCGAGTTCACCGCAGTTGAGGTTTGGACCGATCCGAAGACCGACGTGGCAGTGGTCAAGATCGACGCCGCCGATCTCGTAGCCGCCCCACTAGGTGATAGTGACGCAGTAGAAATTGGCGACTGGGTTTTGGCACTCGGACAACCCTTCGGCCTAGAGAGTACCGTCACGGCAGGGATCATTAGCGCTAAGAACCGAGCCATGGGAATCACGGATCGCGAGAACTTTTTGCAAACCGATGCGGCCATCAATCCTGGAAATAGTGGAGGACCGCTTGTTAATCTTCGCGGCGAAGTGATTGGTATCAATACGGCGATTTCATCGCGCAGCGGTGGCAATGAAGGGATTGGCTTTGCCGTGCCGTCCAATCTGGCGAGTTGGGTTAGCAAGCAACTGGTCAGTAGTGGTACGGTGCGTCGAGCCTACTTGGGCGTTGGGATTCAGCCTGTTACACAAGACTTGGCTAAGCAACTTGCTGTAGCACCTCGTAGCGGCGTGGCGGTAACCGATGTCTTTCCGACGACGCCCGCAGCCAAGGCTGGCCTAGAGCCCGGTGATGTGATCGTTGAGTTTGACGGACAAGCTGTTAGAGACCCACAGCAATTGCAATTAGCCGTCGAGCGTTCCGAGTTTGGGAAATCGGCAACGATTGACATCGTTCGCCAGGGGAAAGCGATGCAGCTGAGCTATTACCCCGAAGAGCAACCGAACGAGTTTGGTGTGCGCGGAGCGGTGAGGAGCGAGCCACGTTCCACCAGAAGCATGGAGAAACTAGGATTGGAGGTCGCACCGCTAGACGCAGACGTCGCCAAGCAATTGGGAATGACTGAGGTCAGCGGTGTCGTCATCACCAGCGTCCGCAGCAATAGCCTGGCGGCCAACGCGGGATTGAACAGCGGAATGGTAATTGTACAAGTCAATCGACAGCCGATAGAAACGGTCGACGAATTCGTGTCGGCCATGGAGGACAGCGGTGGAGGTAATGGAACCTTGCTGTTGGTCCGCACCGAGAGCGGATCGCGGTTCGTAGTGCTCAAGTAGCACTAGGTTGTCCTCTTTCGTTAGACTAGACTGTCGAGAGCAGCTCGGTGGTTTTCCGCCGAGACTCACGGTGGGGACCACCGTGCTACGTTCAATCACGGTGGAGACCACCGTGCTACGTTCGAAATGATACGCAATGAAACTCGCCGCCAAACTAGTACTGCTGTTCCTCGGTTGTTTGGCGTTGGTGGTTGGCGTCTTTTCGTTCTTGTCTTTGCGACAGGCACAAGACGTGGCATTGGCGGAGCACGAGCGGCTGGCAGCCGACCTAGCTGCTACCCTAAAATCCGACCTGCGCAGCGCGCAGCATACACCACGCGAAATCGAACGAGTTTTGATGGTGTGGTCGGAAGAAGTCAACCACGTACGCGCGCGATTGGTCAATCCACATCAGGCTGGCGACCCATCGCTGCGTCCCACCGTCCCCGCCGATTTGTTAATTCGATCAACCAAGGTAACGACGTTTTCTTATCCCGACCCATCGGGACATAGCACGATGTATACCTACGTGCCGCTCGATGACGCAGCGGGTACCCAATTGGAAGTTGCTGCGGCGGAATCGTTTTGGACCGAGCGCTTGAGCCACTCCCTACGCAATTCGGCTATTTCACTGATGGTCGTATCGGCAGTAACCAGTCTAGTCATTTTGTTGGGTGGGCTGTGGATGGTTGGCAAACCGCTGGATCAATTGGTTGAGAAAGTACATCGCGTTGGTCAAGGCGATCTGTCAGGTCCTGTCGATTTGCGACGTGGGGACGAACTTGGAAAGCTCGGGCAGGCGGTCAATGAAATGTGCGAACAACTCGAACGGCAGCGGAGCCGCATTGATTCGGAAACTCAGCAACGCCTGGCAGCCGTCGGACAACTGCGCCACGCGGATCGATTGAGGACGGTTGGACGTTTGGCGGCTGGGCTAGCTCACGAAATTGGCACTCCCTTGAACGTCGTATCAGGGCGGGCAGAACTGATCGCAAGTGGCAAACTCTCAGGTGAGGATATCCAGTCGAGCGCTCGGACAATCAAAGAACAGTCTCATCGAATTGCGACTATCGTCCAAGAACTTCTGAATTTTGCGCGCAGCAAGACACCGCAACGCGCGCCGGTGGATCTCAACCGTTTGTTGGAAGAGACGATCAAACTGCTTCGTCCCATGGCAGACAAACATAACATCACCATCGATCTGCGTTCGTGGAGTGACGTAGCGACCTCAGAGCTGGATTCAGCTCAAATGCAACAGGTGCTTACCAATTTGTTGGTCAATGCAGTGCATGCCACTCAGGCTAGATCGATGCCCAATCGGACAAGCGTTGCTGGTTCGGAGGACCTTGCTAAGCGGATAGAAGTCTCCATCGATCGACTACGAGCGGCAGAGATCGATCCCAGCCGAGTCACAGCGGAGCAGACCGACTTGGCCGAGTATTACTGGCGAGTGACGGTTACGGACTTCGGCATCGGGATCGAGCCCGACTTGCGAGAAAATATCTTCGAGCCCTTTTTTACGACGAAAGATGTTGGGGAGGGAACTGGGCTGGGGCTGTCGATCGCTTACGGAATCGTCCGTGAACATGCTGGTTGGATCGAAGTGGAAAGCGAACTTGGAAGTGGTTCGAGCTTTTCTGTCTATCTTCCTGTCCCAGCCGCCCCCGCCCAATCTTGTTAGATTGCCTTGCGTCACAAGAAGCCAATTTGCTATCCTCGCGAGCACGTTGGTCCCCCAACGTGATTCTCGGTGGGGACCACCGAGCTACTTTTCGGGAAATGCTAGCATGTTGACATGGGGACGACCCAGCGTGTGGTTGGCAATCACGCTGGGTTTAGCGTTCGTTCATTCTCTTAAGCCGTCGGCTCGATCGCAGGATCACGCGCGCGTGTTGCTCAATGCGCCCGCTGAGACAGGAAGTATCGCCACGCCACAGTTAGTGGCTTGGCTGACCGCCATGGTTCACGACAACTTACCACCCACCTACGAAGATGACCGCAAGTGGGGGCAGCAGAAAGAGGTCTGGGATGGTGTCAAGCTCTGGCGCGAGAATGGTCATTTCGAAACCAAACGACGAACCAAACTTGTCAATACTGGAACCTGGACGCGCTATAGTATCGCCGTGGTCGACCCGAAACAGAACTTGCACGTCATATTCAATCGCTTAGAAACGCTTCCCGACAGTCGCATTGCGTTCGAAGTGACGGTCGAATGTCCACTCGATGTCTTTGGGCGGATGAGCCATTGGGCGCGTGGTGTGCAGATCGTGAGCATCAGCGCAAATGCGGATGCGACTTGTCGATTGACGATCGACGGAACGGTTCAATTCCAGATGAATCTTCTCAAATTGCCACCCGACATTAAGATCAAGCCTCATGTCGACCACGCGCACATTGAATTGACCAGCTACCGTGTGCGGCGTATCAGTCAAGTAGGAGGTGACTTTGCGAAAGTCTTAGGCAATAGTCTACGCGGAGTAGTTGACGAAAAGCTCGATGATATGAATTCTAAGTTGGCCGATAAGATCAATCAGCAATTTAACAAAAACAGTCACCGGCTCGCCTTTTCGACCCAAGACTGGCTGCGCTCGAAACTCCCTATACCGGTGAATTGAGTTATGAACTCGAGCCTGTCGTATGACTTGTCGAGCAAGCGTGAAGCACAATTATTTGCTTTTTCGCTAGCCGCCTCTGAGCCGCAGTTGGCCGAAGCTGAGCGCGTGCTGAATGCGGAAGAACTAGCGCGTGCGAATCGATTTGTCCATGCGGATGTGCGCCGTCGATTCATTGTCTGCCGAAGTAGACTGAGGCACTTGTTGGCGCGTGAGTTGGGAATCTCAGCCGCGCAGGTAGAATTTCGCTACGAACAATGGGGCAAACCACAATTGCGACAATCGGTTGCGGCGGATCTGCAATTTAATGTCAGCCACTCCGGCGACTGGGGCCTCATCGTGCTGGCTCGTGTAGCGGTAGGCGTTGATTTGGAATTACTCAACGATCGCTTTGAGTATCGCGGCATCGCTACACAAATACTATCATCTCGCGAACGCACAGCTTGGGAGAGGTTACCGCCAGCGGTTCAGGCAAACGAGACATTGCGGCTGTGGGTTTGCAAAGAAGCATTGCTCAAAGCCATGGGGCTGGGGATTGCTGAAGGACTGCAACAGGTCAGCTTTCCCATCCCCTTACCCAGTCACGGCGAAGCGTTTTCCCCTGAGTCGATCAGCGGTGTCCTGCAGATGCGCTTAGAAGATGATGGCACGTGCGCACGCAATCATTGGATCGATAGTCGCGCATGGCGTCTGCAGTTGCTCGACATGCTTCCCAATTGTCACATGGCCGTTTGTTTGCCCGCCGGCGTGCAACTGGTTTACCCGAACCTCAACTTCCCACCAATCTAGTGCTCTGTTACAGCTTAATTTTAGGGTAGTGGACGAGGTTACGAGTCCATTTGAATCGTCAACAGTTTAGAACTCGTAATTTCGTCCACTACGACCAACTCTAAAACCAGAAATGGTTGAAGCACTAGATAGCTACCGTCGTTGGACGGTAGGCCGCAGCTAGGTCTATCAATTATTCGATGGAGTTTCACGCGAGGATTGTAGCATCGCATTGAGCGCGAAGCTGAGTTTTCGCAGCTCTTCAGCTTGATAGCTTGGCTTTGCCGCCAAAGCGCGAGCTTCAGGCGTCCAGGGAATTGGTTTTCCGGGCGGCAAGTCTTCAATGGCAAAGGCTCGTTCATTGGGAATGCCAATGAGATTGAACTCCTTGCCATCAACATGGATGGCGCGGTCTTCTTGCAAACCCGCCGGTGCCCAACGCGGAGGCTCGTTCTGATCGACGACTGGATTGCCCGCTTGGTCGTGGTCGATCAGCCATACCAGCGCAGCGTTGCGTCCGGTGGTTGGTTCCACCCAGATAAAATGCCGCATGACGAATTCATGATGCTCATTATCGCGTAGTACAACGGCGGGTGTGTCGACGATCATTAGTGTCGAAGTGCGGGCTGTAATCGTGGCCGTTGCCAACTTCTTCTCATTCTCGGCGAGCAGCATTCGTGAAAACAGTCCAAGCTTAACTCCTACTTTGTCGGCATCTGCCACCGTCACCGCTCGCATTTCTCCGCCGACCTGCGTACTGTAACCAACGCCAATATCAACCAAGCGGAAACGAGGCTCGCCAGCGACTGGGTCTTGGAATTCCTCGACCGACGCCAGAATCGTCAGTACGAAATCGGAAACGGAATTGCGAATGGCAGAGGATAGCGATCCGACATCTCCACTAGCGATCCGCGGCCGAGCCAGCAACACCACTCGATTCCATCGACCGGCGTCTTTGCCAGCGGCTGCGTCCGTCGATACCAGCGTACCCGCCTCGATACGTGGCAGCTCACGCGCACGTCCAACCAGTTCCTGCGCATGTCCGACTGCGGCATGCGGGAAAAGGAGTAAGGCACCAATCAGCCAATGGGCAGTCACGATCACGGCCGTTCGCTTCAGGATCGTGGGGGCGAATGCCTGTTCGCCAAGAAGACAAGGCCGGACATCTTCACTATTGAGCGATGGGCGTTTCATTGCTATTTCAACTCTTCCGTGTTCATGGCTCGAGCGTGTATGATGAGCCTCCATTGATCGATAACCACCTAAGTTTAGAGCCATGTATGCCTAAATCAAGTCCGAACACGAAACCAGCGACATCGGTCCCGGCCAAAATGCCATTGATCACGCTGCAAAATGTGGGAAAAACCTACCTCGATGGAAATGTAGCAGCGCTTCGCGACGTGTCGTTGAAAATCGAGGAACGGGAATTCTTGTCCATCATGGGACCTAGCGGGTGCGGCAAGTCGACTCTGCTGCACCTACTTGGGGGGCTCGATCGGCCTACCCAGGGCCGAGTACTCTATCGCGATCGAATGCTCGGTGACGGCATCGAGCTCGATCGCTTTCGCGCCGAGTCGATTGGATTCGTGTTTCAATCGTTCTATTTGCTACCGAATTTGACTTCGATCGAGAACGTGCAAATCCCCATGTTCGAAGGGAAGCTGAGTCTAGCGGATCGTGTGACTCGCGCTCGAGAGTTATTGGATATAGTCGGACTTTCCGAACGCATTCATCACTTGCCCCATCAGCTTTCGATTGGCCAGCGACAGCGGGTAGCTGTTGCCCGCGCTCTAGCCAACAATCCCTGTTTGGTTCTTGCCGACGAACCGACTGGAAGTCTCGATAGCCGCAGTGGAAGCGACTTGCTCGACTTGCTGACACAGCTCAACGAAACGCAAGGGACAACACTGGTCATCGTCACACACGATCCGCTCATTGCCCAGCGCGGACGACGGCTTATTCGGCTGCTCGACGGACGTGTACTCGAAGACTCTGCGCAATAGCTAACTATGCGGCACCGGCCGAAGTCGTGTCGATTACGTAGATCAATTTTTCAATTCCGTCAGCTGGCTTGCCTAGCGACCCCGCTGCTTTTGGGAGAAGCGTGAAACCACATTTTTCCAAGACCCGAATCGATGCGCTATTGTGTTCCGCGACGTGTGCGTGAAGTGGTCGATCGGAAACAAGGCGTAGGAACATGGAAAGCATTTGAGTCGCGACGCCTTTACCCCAATGTTCTTTCGCGATCCAGTAACCAACTCGACGTTGACCATTCTTCGTCCAGCAACCGACATTACCAGCAACACACCTGTTGACGACGACTGTCATCGCCACGACGGTCTCATTGCCTAAGATCTTTGTCCAATGAGCCATAAAAGCGTCGCGATCTGGGGCTGGGAAGCCAGCCATTTCACTCACTTCCATATCCCGCTGATAATCGAAGAGTATAGGAAGGTCACTTTCCGCCACGGGGCGAAGCTCAATTGCGTTCGCTCGCGAGGGGTTGACGCGTTGTGTCATATGCTCACTCGATGGGACAAAGATTCCGAACGCTACGCGTCACTCGGTACGCGCGAAAGGTTGTCAAAATACATCCTGCTGTTGGGATTAATGTCGCGATTCACACGGCACTGACGAGTGGTTCTAGCTTGGTCTTGTTATAGCACAAAACTCAGTTGCAATCGCACTGGTACGCCCGCGCACTTGAAGGCCAACGATTCACCGATCGAGCGCTCGTACCCATCGTCCACGAATTCAGAACGCTCTGCGTCGGATGACGGCGTCGAATCAACGGACTCAACCAACACTGGCCGGACAAGCCAGCTATGCAATATTTCGTACAATAATGCAAGCAAAAGTAACACCGAGTATGCTGACGCCCACGGCCCCCAATGATGGTCCGAAGTCTTGCTCAGGTAAATCGGGATTGAAGGTGAAAGCATCCGAGCCGATACTATTCGGCCGGCAGTGCCTGAGCAACGCAATGGCGGCCGTGGACGGATGTGGCTGTATCAGTTCGGCGTTGAAAGTCGACTTGGTAGAGCGGTACCATTACAGGCTTGAACCAGGCGATACCTTATTCGGGCAAACTTTACCTTGGGGCATTTTGCCCTACCGGGAATTTCATCCCCAAGTAAGGCAACTCTGTTTTCAAATTGCCTGTGATTTACTTGGTTATCGCTCAACTTCCGCGACTGGCACGGATTCTGCACAGCCGATCTAACATCATCAACGTGCCACACTTCGCAAACTCCATTTTCACAAGCTTCAACCGTCTTGAAAGGGCAACGCCGATGCTCACGCAGGCACCACTCAAAGAACAAATCAACGAGCTAACCCAGCAGATCAAGTTGCACAATGTTCCGTTCCAGCGAATCGTCGAGCAAGTCAACCATGTATTGGTCGGCCAGGAACGGCTGGTGCATCGCATGTTAATTGGCCTGCTGGCCAATGGGCACTTGTTGATCGAAGGCGTGCCGGGCCTAGCGAAGACGACTGCTGTGGCGAGCTTGGCCAAAGCGATTAACACAGGTTTTCAACGCTTGCAGTTCACTCCGGATTTACTTCCCGCCGACCTCATCGGGACACAGGTCTATCGTCCTCAGGATCAAACCTTTGTGGTTCAGAAAGGACCCATCTTCTCCAACCTGATACTTGCAGACGAAATCAACCGCGCGCCAGCCAAGGTGCAGAGCGCTCTGTTGGAAGCGATGCAGGAGCGGCAAGTCACGATTGGCATGGAAACGTTTCCGCTCGGCAACCCCTTCTTAGTTCTGGCTACGCAGAATCCGGTTGAGCAGGAAGGGACATACCAATTGCCCGAAGCGCAAACCGACCGCTTCATGCTCAAGGTAGTGGTGGACTATCCGAATCGGGATGAAGAACTGAGGATTCTGCAGCGGATGAGTAAGACTTCGCCAAAGTTCGAGATCCAAGCCGTGACGACGCCGGCGGAGATACTTGCAGCTCGCGAGCTGGTGGACGATGTCTATGTCGACGCCAAGGTACAGAACTATATTGTTGACTTGGTGATGGCCACTCGTCAGCCTGAGGCCTATGGATTGAACTTGGGCGAATTGATTCAATTTGGCGGCTCGCCACGCGCGACAATCAACTTGACCCTAGCAGCCAAGGCCAATGCGTTTCTGGCGGGACGCGGCTATGTGACGCCTGCTGACGTAAAAGAGATCGCGATGGACGTACTGCGCCACCGAGTGATGATTACCTATGAAGCTGAGGCCGAAGATCGCACCAGCGAATCGATCGTAAGTGAGATTCTAAAACATGTCCCAACACCGTGATTTTACAGTGCCCCTTTGGGTGCGGTGCCAAGTCGCAAGCATGTCGGAGCACAGCCCTATTAGCTCTTGCATTTCCCACGATGTAAAGGCGGCTAGAGCCTGGACTCCAGCGCTAGGTGACGCGGTCCAAAGTAAGGAGCGAAATGATGATTCCACGCGAAGTACTTAAGAAGATCAGACGCATTCAAATTCGCACATCCCACAAGGTGGACGAGCTGCTGGCTGGCACTTGGCACTCGGCCTTTAAGGGCCGTGGTATCGAATTCGAGGAGGTGCGACCCTATCAGATTGGTGACGATGTCCGCGCGATCGATTGGAACGTTACGGCTCGTAGCGATCAGCCATTCGTGAAGTTGTTCCGCGAAGAACGTGAGCTGGCGGTCCAACTGTTGGTCGATCTTAGTGGTTCCCAAAGTTTAGGGACGACCACGCAGACCAAACGCGAACTGGTCGCCGAACTGGGGGCCATACTCGCCCTGTCGGCCATCAAGAACAACGACAAGGTCGGCTTGACATTATTCACCGACCAGATTGAGAAGAGCTTGCCTCCGCGTAAGGGCTCGCGCCACGTACTGCGATTGATCCGCGATTTGCTTTATTGCCAACCCATCGGTACAGGTACCAACGTGCGCGGCGCTCTGGAGCATCTCAATCGCACGGCCAAGCGTCGAACCGTTGTATTTATCATCAGCGACTTTCAGGATAGTGACTATGAGCCAACATTGAAAGTGGCTAGACGCAAGCACGATGTCATTCCGATCGTCGTATCGGACCCACGCGAATCGGAAATGCCCAATGTCGGGTTAATTCGCTTGCAAGACGCTGAGACAGGCGAAGTCATCGCATTGGATACGGCCAGCCGCAAGAATCGTGAAATGTATCATCGTTTGTTTCGGCGACAGCGTGAGGTTCGAGATAGCATGTTCCGACGCTGCCGCCTGCGGCCCATTCATTTGGAAACCGGCGGTGATCTCGTTGAGCCACTATTGAAGTACTTTCATCAACGGGAGAGCCGAGCATGAGCGATTCGATAAGGATAGCGTGGCTCGGTGGTCCTCACCGATTGCTGAGTTTACTGTTATCGGCAATGCGCGGGGGAGTGCCAATAGTACTGGTCACGGCGGGGACCGCCGTGCTACTTTTGAGTCAAGTTGCCGCAGGGCAGGCAACGATCGAGGTATCCACTTCAGCGACGAAAGTTCAAGTCGCTGAGCCGTTTACGGTGGAGTGGACCGTCAGCGCATCGGCAGATGCCAAGGTAGCCTTCCCCACCATCGCAAAGCAGTTTGGTGAGTTCGATGTGGACGATTCGACGGACCTTTTCGACATTCCCAGTGCCGACTCGGCGAATGCTCGGACCTGGACTCGGCGACTAACGCTGGAAAGCATCGTCACCGGAGAATTAACCATTCCCGAATTGGAAGTTCAGGTGACCGACAAGTCGGGCCAACAAGTCCTAAAATCCAACCCACTCACCATCAACGTCACCAGCGTATTGGAAGAGCGTGGCGATCCGACCAAATTCCGCGACATACAATCGGTGGTGGATGTGGACCTACCCAAGAGCCGCTCCAACGCTTGGTTCTGGTGGACCGTTGGAGGCGTTACGGGGCTAAGTTTGCTAGCTATCATGGCCGTAGCCGTCTTGCATCGACCACGTTGGGTAACCCCCAAAGCTTGGGCATTTGAGGAGTTGGGCGAGTTGGAAACAGCGGTCGAGACGTCGAGTGATAGCAGCGAATCGGCTGCATTGAAGTTGTCCGATATCCTGCGTACTTACCTACTGCTAGAGTTCGGAATTGAAGACTCCGGCTACACGCCGGATGAGCTGTTGCTGGCCATCGATTCTATCAACTCGATCGGGTCAGAAGCCAGCGATCGACTAGGAGAATTGTTCAGCCTGGCGGACCAAGCCAAATTTGCTGGTTTGTCGATTTCTCCATTGGAATTTGAAAGCGCCATGTCCGATGCTCGTAAGCTGGTCGCACAGATTGCGGAAATCAATGAAACACGTAGCCGACGTCCCCGGACTTTGGAGGCATAGATGTTCTATTCACCTTGGTATTTTCTGCTGCTGCTGTTGGTGCCGCTGATCGCTTGGCGTTTGTTCGCACCTCGGCGTCGCTGTGCGATCCGGTTTAGTAGTCTCAAGCTCGCTCAGCAACTCAGGCCAACTCTGCGCCAGCGTCTGACTTGGTTGCCTGGGGCGTTGACTCTGGCTGCCATTGTGTTCCTGGTATTGGGTATCGCCCGTCCACGAGAAGGTCGCGAGCAGACTATCGCCGAGAGTGAAGGGATCGCGATTGAGATGGTCGTCGACCGCAGTGGCAGTATGCGAGCGATGGATTTTCAAATTGATGGAGAACATGTCGACCGACTGACTGCGATAAAGAAAGTGGCTGGTGAGTTCGTCGCAGGTGACAAAGAGCTCGATGGACGGTTTAGCGACTTGGTTGGGCTCATTACTTTCGCGGGGTATGCGGATGGCGAAACGCCCCCCACACTCGATCATGCTTTCCTGATTGCACAGCTTAATAGCGCTAGCATTGTGAGCGCTCGCAGCGAAGACGGTACGGCCATAGGTGATGCTATTTCACTGGCCGTCGAGAAACTCAATGCCTTAGACGCTCGCCAAAAAGAAAAGGTTAAAAGCAAGGTTATCATTCTGCTGACAGATGGTGAAAACAACGCGGGTGTGCTAGAGCCGATCCAGGCTGCCGAGTTGGCCGAAACGATGGGCATCAAGATTTACACGATTGGGGTGGGGACCAAGGGAGAAGCCCCCGTGCCAGTGACGGATGTGTTCGGCCGCAGCACGGTGCAGATGATGCCAGTCAATATCGACGAGGCAACCCTAGAGAAAGTCGCCTCGATAACTGGCGGAAAGTACTTCCGAGCTACCGATACCGATTCGCTGAAAGCCATCTATGGCGAGATTGACAAACTGGAAAAGACAAGTGTGGAAGCGCAATATTTCGTCGACTATCGCGAGCTGGCCGTTCAATCGACCACTGCCGGTTGGTACAGCATACCACCCCTGTTGTTAATTGCATTCGTACTATTGGCGGCACGACTTGTGCTTCAGCAAACATGGTTGAGAGAGCTCGCCTAAACGTAGCTCGGTGGTCCTCCACCGAGAGGAAACATCAGTAGCTCGGTGGTCCCCCACCGAGAGAAACAACGACCGACCAGTTTAAGAATTCGAGTGGGCAGGTCGGCATGAGACTTGTGATATTTATAAGCCAATAAGAATAGACTTAGTGAGAAAAAAGAGAAACGGCGGGGACCACCGCGCTACTTTAGCAGAGGACAATCATGGATATTCAACTTGGCAATCCAAACAGCCTATACCTACTCGCACTCGTTGCGATCGGGCTAGGGCTGACCGCTTGGGCGACTGTGGCCAGGCGCCGCGCCGTGAGACGATTTGCCTCGACAAACTTGAGCAAGCGGTTGTTACCTTCCGGAAATTCTTCGCGACAGTGGGTGTCTGCTCTGCTCGTGTCAATCAGTTTGGCGCTGCTGGCGATCGCGCTGACCGACATTCGCTGGGGGAAGGCTTGGCACGAAGTTCCCCAGAAGGGAATCGAGGTCATGTTTGTGCTGGACGTATCGCGCAGCATGCTCGCTGAAGATGCCACGCCCAATCGACTCACACGAGCCAAGCAACAGATCAAAGATATGATCGATGAAATGGCGGGCGACCGTGTTGGTCTGCTCGTCTTTGCTGGCGAAACGCGTCAATCGGTGCCGCTGACGAGCCACTACGAAGACTTTAAGCAAACGCTCGACTCGGTTGGCCCGCATACTGTACGCAGCGGTGGTTCACGGCTGGGGGATGCGCTCGAGGCTGCTTCCAATGGATTCCTCAGCAAGACGAACGACCACAAAGCGATCGTAGTCTTCACCGATGGGGAAGACCAGGAGAGCAATCCTGTCGAGGTGGCCAAACAGTTGTACGCCGATAAGGGGATTCGCATTTTTACCGTCGGGTTGGGGGACATGGATCAAGGTGCTCGAGTGCCGGAATCGGAAGATGGCCGAGGCGGCTATGTGAAATACCAAGGACAGCAAGTTTGGTCCCGCATGAATGGCCAAGTGCTTGAAGAGATCGCGGCGGACACCAATGGAGCGTACATTCCTGCCGGCACCCGCCGCGTGAACATGAGAGACGTCTATCACAACTATGTCGCCAACATTGAGCAAACGGAGTTTGAAACAGCCAAAATCAATTCGTACATTGCACGGTTTCAATGGTTCGCAGTTCCCGCATTGGCACTGTTGCTGCTCGAAGTATACCTGTCGACGCGACCCGCCAAACCGACAGCGGAAGTACTGCCTGATACGAAACCGGCCGGGCGATCGATGAGGCAAGCTGCTTAGTGTCGTGTGGAAACCAACTGCCGGAGTTCGACCGTGGCTTAAGCGTCCAGCCTGCGATTTCTGGACGGTAAGCTGAAAGCTTACGCCACTTTCCAACTCGAAAACTTGGCTTTGATACTGCACTCGTCAGAAAGACACGCTTCGAAGGAAAAGATCCATGACGATAACTATTCATCAATTTGTTGCAGCACTCTGCATCTGTAGCGCCATGTCTAGTTCCGTGCTAGCGCAGCCGGCAGCTAATCGCAATAGCGTCGCGCTCGATTCGGCTGCGCGTATCAATGCGGCTAACGCCTTGGTGCGAGAAGGCAAAGCTGCTGAGGCTATCGAGGACTATCAACAAGTGCCGGTAACCGACGCGGATCGAGACCAATTGACCTACAACTTGGGAGTAGCCGAATACCGAGAGGGAAATATTGATGCTGCGAAGATGCACTTTACAGAAGCCTCCGCGTCAAGCCAAACGTCACTGGCAGCCCGTAGCCGCTACAACTTGGGGAATTGCTTTTACAGTGAGGCAGTCAGCGCGATCGCGAAAGACAAACCGGCGGCAAGCGACGCGTTGTTTGCCGAGCCCTCGCGCAGCATAAAAAGCGATGTAGCTAAGCAAGACATTGCGACGGCCATCGATGCCTTGCGTCAAGCTATCGGTCACTACCGTGGCTCGCTGGCGGCGGACCCAAATCACACAGACGCACGTGCCAATATTGAATTGGCTGGACAACTATTGAGGGAACTGCAGGAGGAGCAGAAGCAAGATCAGCAGAATCAAGAGCGGCAGAAACAAGATCAACAGAAACAAGACCAACAGGAACAAGACCAACAGAAACAAGACCAACAGAAACAAGACCAACAGGAACAAGACCAACAGAAACAAGACCAACAGAAACAGGATCAACAGGAACAGGATCAACAGGAACAGGATCAACAGGAACAGGATCAACAGGAACAAGATCAACAAGAACAAGATCAACAAAGTGGCAATCAGCAGCGGTCGTCCGAGCAGAAGCAAGAGGCCGAATCGCAGGACAGTCAGGACTCGAAGTCTGGCGAGCCAGGTTCTCAAGGCGAAGAGTCGCAGCAAGACAAGGAACCACAACAACCGTCTGGCGAGCCAAAGGAACAACAGCCTGACAAGCGAACTTCGAAGCCCGAGCAAGAGTCTTCCGCGAACAACCCCCAATCGCAGCCAAACAAGCAGCCACAGACTGCCGAAGAACAACAACCGAGTGAAGTGGCTGATGAAAAGGAAGAAGCCGAGAAGAAGCAAGCTGTGCCGACTGGCGAACTAACGGCCGCCAGTGAGCAGGAGGCAGGTGAGAAGCCCCAAAGCCCCTTCGGGATGGCCGATCCCAATGCGGACAATGGTCTCATGACGAAGGAAGAAGCTCTCAAGATGCTACAAGCTGTACGTGATCGCGACATGTTACGAAGATTGAGGCAAGAACAGCTTCAGCGGAGTCGGCATATTCCGACCGACCGCGATTGGTAACTGGAACCAATAGCCAGAATTCGAAGTCACCCAATGTGGTTGAAAGACCTTCGAGTCGCCAAGCTTGCGCGAGATTAGCAACCAAAAGGAAACCGCCATGAAATCGCTTATCGCATCCATCGCAATTGCAATGACCACGCTCTTCGTGTGCAGCGCCTCGGCAGCTCAGGTCGAAGCGAGACTCTCCAGTCGCGAAGCCTACGTGGGGACGCCCATCACATTGCAGATCTCGATTGCCGATGCTAGCGACTATCAGCAACCGACGATTCCTGAAATCGATGGTTGCGACATTCGCTCGGCTGGTAGGCCATCTCAAAGTTCACAGGTCACGATTGTCAATGGGCGCCGTAGCGAAAGCCATAGCGTGACCATGCGATATCTGATCACACCACGTCGCCCAGGGAGTTTCGAAATTCCGTCGATCGAGGTACAAGCTGACGGAAAGACGACGAAGATTCCTCCGCAGCAGTTCGTGGTAACCAAGAGCGTCACGGGCGATCTGCTCTTCGTCGAGATCGAAGGGAATAAGGACAAAGTCTTTGTGGGGCAACCACTCGATTTGACTCTGAAGATTTGGATCAAGCCTTACCGCGACCGTGAGCGAGAATTGGTGCTGTCCGAAGAGGATATGTGGAAGATGCTTTCGAAGCAGACATCTTGGGGTGGTTTTGCCGCACGCATGCAGGAGTTGGCTGAAAACGGCCAGCGTCCGGGTGGCCAAGAGGTATTGCGTGATAATGGACAGGGTGAACAGCGGAGCTACTACTTGTACGAGATACCTGCGACGGTCTATCCGAAGCGACCGGGAAAAATTGATGCGGACGATGTACAAATTGTGGTCAACTATCCGACGAAGCTCGGGCAATCGCGCTCACCCTTTGGAAGCTTGTTTGAAGACAGTCCGTTTGGTTCGGGCTCGCCTTTCTCTGGGATGATGAACGATGACTTTTTTGGCTCGCCCTTTGGCAATCGTCTAGCGGTTACGGCTTCACGTCCGGTCGTAGGCGATGTCAGCGTAGGCTCCACTCAAGTCGTTCCGGTTCCGTTGGAAGGGCGGCCCAATGACTACCGAGGTGCAGTGGGGCGGTATCGCATAGTGACACACGCTACGCCGGCGACCGTTGACGCGGGCGACCCAATCACGCTGGACATCGGCATTGCGGGGTCTGGGCCAATGGAATTTGTACAGGCACCGCCATTGAACGAATTGACTGGACTGGTTGCCGATTTCAAAGTCGCCGACGAATCGTTGGCAGGATTTGTTCAGGACGATGCCAAAGTCTTCTCGACCACGATTCGCCCTCGACGCGAAGGGATTACTGAAATTCCGGCGATTCCATTCAGCTTCTTTGATCCTGACACAGAAAAGTATGTAACGGTGAAGAGCGACCCTCTTTCGATCACCGTCAACAAATCCGAAACGCTCGCTTTGGATGCGATTGTGGGGAATGCCCGAGGGAATAAGTCTTCTGCCGACTCGGCGGCCGCGACCAGTGCAAACGCATTGCCCGACTTTACCAATGACAATTCCCCAAGCGTGCTGATATCGCGCCCGTTGGCGTCCCATACTCCATGGTGGGTGAGTTTTGTAATCGTTCCGCCAGTAATCTGGCTGATCACCTGGTGCTTTCAGCATCGTGCCGCGATTGCCAGTCGCTTGCCCAGTTTGCGGTCTGCGCGCAGTCGCTGCTTGGTTGCAATCGAACGGGCCGCCAACGGCGACGATCTCGCCGACGCGTTGATAGGCTATATTTCCAGGCGGAGCGGCCAAGTCTGTAGTACCACAACTCAAGCCATGGGCATCCTGCGAGTTGCTGGGTTGACGAGTGTGGCAAATGAGGTCGAGTCCTTTCTCTGCATTCTTCAACGTAGCACGGCGGTCCACGGTCGTGGACTCAGCCATAGCAACCCTGACATCCAAGTTGAGAACAACTTCGAACTTCAAAAAGACCCGGTGGAGACCACCGAGCTAGCGAGAGCCCGAGACCACGCGATTACGCTAGTAGACAGAATCGAATCGGACTGGGCCGCGCAGGGCACGTCTCGCGTGAAGTTGCCACGCAAGCATTTTGCCAACAATGCTATCCCACCCGTTGCCAAACGCTCGCTCGGTTTGCTATTGGCCGCCGCGCTGGCGTGCTGCTCAACGTGCTCGATTGCTGGGGAACCCGTCACACTTTCCAACGCGCAACAAGCAACCCTGCTTAATGAAGCGGGAGCGACCTACACGAAAGCCACCGAATTGGCCCAAACCGACTCGGCCGCTGCCAAGGAGTTATTCCAAACGGCGGCAGGCAAGTATCAATTGCTCGTCGATAGTGGCATACAAAATGGGAGCTTATACACTGACCTGGGGAATGCCTATTTGCAGAGTGGCGAACTGGGGCATGCGATCGTGAACTATGAACGGGCTCTACAGTTCGAACCTAGCAATCGGCAGGTGGCAATCAATCTGCAGTTTGCCAATAAACAGGTTGAAGGCCAAGAGTCGTTGCCGACAACGATGGCCGCTACATCCCTCGAGTCGTACCTGCAGAAGATTCGTTTCGTCAATGCAACATTAGTTCAATTCGTCGGTAGACGTAGCGTGATTTGGACGCTAGCGATTTCTTCATTGCTGTTTTGGGGGCTATGGATCGCGCGCACGCTGGGGGCCAGTATTCCAGTCTGGCGAATTGCGACTGTACCTGCTTTGTTGCTAGTCGTTTCGTTAAGTTCGCTAATATTGACCGAGACCAGCTCGCCATCGCCATATCGTGCGATCATCGTGAACAACAACGTCCGTCTTCACTCGGGTGACGGAGAGCAGTTTGACGAAGTGTTCTCGATCGACGCGGCTCAAGGTCATCGCGTCGAAGTGCTGGCTCGGCGCGGGTCTTGGACTCAGATTCGTACAATAGAAGGTCACACCGGCTGGATTCCCGCACATGCCGTTGAGTCGTTTGCAATGAGCTCGTAACTTCGGCTCTGTATGCGACAGCCATATCGCCTAGTTCGTTACAGGCTGATACCGCCTAGTTACCAAATGGACAGCCAAGTACGCTTGCATTTTGTGCAATCATTGCTCAACCTGCCAGAGGTTTTGACCGTCGTGAAAGGGACTCGCGGGCTTCGTCCACGACCCCCATTTTAGACGTGGACAGAGCGCTAGTCAGTTGGATTTCGATGGTCACTGGCGAACCAGGAATAGATGGCTGGAAGCACGACGCAAGTCAGCAGTGTGCTGGTGATCAGTCCTCCAATCACGACCGTTGCCAGAGGTCGCTGCATTTCCGCTCCGTCGCTAGTTGACAACGCCATGGGCAGGAACCCAAGACTGGCTACCATAGCGGTCATCAACACGGGTCGAAGGCGATCATCTGCGGCCTTCAGCGCGGAAGACTTTTTATCTACGCCGCATTTGCGATGTTGTTCGGCGTCGCTGACCCACACCAGCCCGTTGAGTACTGCAACTCCGAACAGGGCGATAAAACCGACTCCCGCCGCGATGCTAAAGGGCATGCCGCGCAACATCAGAGCAAATACACCGCCGCTAGCTGCCATCGGAACGCACAAAAAGATCAGTACGGCCATACGCGCCGATCCCAACGACGTGTGGAGAAGTAGAAAGATGATCAACAGCACGATGGGGGTGATAATCATCAATCGCAGGCTGGCCGATTGCAGGCTTTCAAAGTCACCGCCCCAGCGCAGTTCGTAGTTCGCCGGCAAATGAACATGTTTGGCAACAGCCGCTTGAGCAGCGGCGACAAACGAGGCCACGTCGCGTCCCTGCACGTTTGCCGACACAAAAGTTCTGCGGCGTCCATCTTCGTGCTCGACTGAAGGGGGAGTCTGATCCAGTTTGATTTCGGCCAGCTCATACAGTGGAACTGGTTTTCCGCCCGCCCGTGCGACCGGCAATTGTTTCCACTGTTCGACGTCAGTTCTCCATGATTCGGGTAAACGTACGCGAATCGGGAAGCGAGCTCGACCTTCGAGCACTTCGCCGACTGGTCGCCCTCCGATCGCCGCGACCACGTCCATGACCTGCGCAGCGTCGATACCATAGCGGGCAAGTGCTTCTCGACTGGGCTCGACGGTGAGCGTTGCCAACGTTGACTGGATGTCGGCCTTCACATCGATCGCGCCAGGCACACCGCGCAGCACTCGCTCGATCTCCTTGGCTTTGAGGGCCAGCATTTCCAAGTCATCGCCGTAGATCAGTGTCGCGAGGTCTGCTTTCACACCGGCCACCAGTTCATCCACGCGCATTTCAATGGGCTGCGTGACGCCGAACACGGCACCAGGCACTTTTTGCGAAAGGATCGAACGAATTTCGTTTTTCAGATCCTCACGACTCTTGGCGACGGGCCAATCGGACGAAGGTTTGAGCATTACCCAAATATCGCTTTGATTGACCCCCATCACGTCATTTGCAATCTCAGGTCGTCCGGTCTTAGTAAACACTGTCTTGACTTCGGGGAGTGCCAACAACTCCGTCTCGATGACCTTGGCCATCTGCTCCGCACCTTCCAGCGACGCGCTGGGCAGACGGACGGCTTCTACCAACAAATCGCCCTCGTTCAATCGCGGCATGAACTCGGCACCTAGATTGAACGCAATGGGAATGCTGATGAAGAATAGGCTGGCGGCAGCGATTGCCGTAATCCGTGGTGCGGCCACGGCGCGGCGAACGAGCGGAAGATAGACTTTCTTCAGCATCCGGATTAGCCACAGATCATGGTCATGCGGATCTTGCGGAAGTGACAATGAGGCCAGCGCGGGCATCAGCGTCATCGACAGAATGAATGACCCCAAAAGTGCGAACAGTACCGTCAAGGCCATCGGTCGGAATAGCTTACCTTCGGTCCCTTCCAACATCAGGACTGGAACATAGACGACGGCGATAATCAGCTCGCCAAACATTGTCGGCCCGCGAACTTCGATGGACGCATCGCGAATGACAGCTAGGCGACTTTTGCCTTCATGGTTTTGCGACAATCGGCGCACACAGTTTTCTACCATGATGACGGACGAGTCGACGATCAAGCCGAAGTCGATAGCGCCAAGGCTCATCAAACTAGCCGAGATCCCAATGGCCAGCATGAGGTTGGAAGCGAACAGCATGGACAGGGGAATGGCCAAGGCGACGATGATCCCAGCCCGTAGGCTGCCCAAGGTGATCAACAACACGATGGCTACCAAGGCACCACCTTCGAGCAAGTTCTTGATGACGGTGTGCAGCGTTCGGTCGATCAAGGCTTCTCGGTCGTAGATGATTTCCAGCCTCACATCTCTAGGCAAAGTGGATTGCACCTCAGCAATACGCGCCTTTGCGCGATTGACGACATCGCGTGAGTTTTCGCCAATTCGCATCATCACCATACCGGTAACCGCTTCGCCACGTCCATCGCGACTGACCGCACCCTGGCGAGGTAACGCGGTGATGGCGACATCGGCAACATCGGAAAGCAACAGTGGCGAGCCTACGTCGCTGCGACGTAGAACGATATTCTCCAGGTCATTTACGTCGGTCAACAGCGCTTCGCCGCGAATGAACCGCTGTTCATCGTGATGGATCACGTAGCCGCCGCCCGTGTTGGCGTTGGCAGCTTCAATTCGAGAGTAGAGTTCTTCGAGAGTCAAATCTTGGTTCATCAGCTCGTCTGGGTCCGGTTGAACTTCGAACGACTTGTAGAATCCCCCCATGATGTTGATCTCGGTTACGCCGTCCACCTCTCGTAGTTTGGGTGCAACTTCCCATTCCAGCAATGTTCGAAGCTCCATGGGCGAGCGTGTGTCACTGCGCACTTCGAACTGCAAGATCTCCCCCAAAGCAGTGGTCATCGGCCCCAGTTCGGGCGGTCCATAACCGCTCGGCAAACTCGCCGATGCTTTGGAGAGCCGCTGGTTGACTTGTTGATTAGCGAAATAGACGTCGGTCCCCTCAGTGAACACAATTGTGATTACCGACAATCCCAATTTAGAAATACTGCGAACCTCTTCAACATTGGGCAGTCCTGCCATGGCCCATTCAATGGGGTAGGTGACTTGGCGTTCAACTTCTATCGGCGGCAAGGAGCCCGCCGAAGTAATGACGGTGACTTGCGTATTGGTAAGGTCGGGAACCGCGTCGATCGGAAGATGCAGCGCGCTGCGAATCCCCAAACCGGCCATCAGCGTGACTGCGACAATGATCAAGAATCGATTGGCGAGTGAATACTCGATGAGTTGTTTTAGCATGGGGACTACTCCTCACCTTCTAGCAGGAGTTCACTCTTGAGGATGAAAGCGCCTTCGGTAACGACAGATTGGCCGACTTCAAGTCCCCTGCAGATTTCGACTTGGCCATCGCTACGCCGCCCGACTTCCACGGTCACCGCTTGGAAGCCCTTATAGCCCTCGACAAACACAGCATCTCGGCCGTCCAAATCGACCAGGGCCGATTCCGGAACGGTGATCACATCGTCGATAAATGTAGTGGGCGCGGTGACTCTAGCAAACAAACCTGGGCGATAGCGACCGTCCAAGTTGCTGATCTGAGCGACCAGTGGAATGGCTCCCGAAGCAGGGTTTGCCTCGCGACCAACGTAGTAAACTGTGGCTGGTTGAGGCGGTGCGTCGACTGACGGGGTCGACACCATAACGCTATCGCCGCTGGCCACCTTGATCGCATCCCAATCGCGACTGCGTATATCGGCTTCGACCCACAGAGTCGAGGTATCGGCGATGACGAACAGCTCGGCCTGTGGCGTGACGCGCTCGGTCGCTGAAAAAACTTTGCGCTCGACCGTTCCAGCGATCGGTGCGCGAATGGTCAACATGGAAAGATCCTGCGTGCTCGCTGATACATCCAATCCGTCATGTACGTTTGCAGTCGAGCCTAGCAAGGTGGCCAGTGAATGCTGAGCGATCTGCAAGTCGCGTTGGGCTGCCGCCTCGGCAGCCGCCGCTCGGTCCAATGACTGCTTGGCCTGAAACCTCGTTTGTTCGATACTCGCTTCAAGCTCCGCCAGCGACTGTTGTTGCTGGCTGATGCGCTCTTGGACCACGCGCCCGCTGATCGCTCCGCTCGATCCAACGCTGTCCATCGAACGAGCAATCTTGCTGGCCAATTCGGACTTGCTGTACTGCGTCAGCAATTGTCCCCCCAGGTTACCAAGCGTTTTGTCGTGAAGCGTGGCTTTGATAGACTCCACGGGCTCGCCTTCACGAATGAGTTCCACCAATTGCTCGACGCCCGCCTGGATATCCGCTTCCCACTGATGTGCCTTTTCAGCCAGAGCGAGATTCGTTTCACTCGTCAAAACACGACTTCGAGCATCGCCCAGGGCTGGACTTCGAATCGTAGCCAGCGATTGACCGACGGCTACCTGGTCACCGGTCTTTACCAACACCGTTTGGAGTACCCCTTCGCTCGGAGTTCGCACCGACACATGCCGCGCGTCATCGTACGCAAAGCGCGCGGGCAGCGTCCGTGTCATTTGCAACGTTTGACGCGTGACGGTTTGCGTGCGGATACCAGCCACTTGGAGTTGTTCTGCAGTCAACATCACGATGTCGGCCTCGGTTGCTGCCCCCGGCAGCTCCGGCGAGCCGGCCACCAGGGGCGGTTTGGGCCGTGACAAAATCGAATCTGAGATCAGCCAGATGCAGAGCCCTATGGAAACGAGCGCGCCGAGCGCAGCGAGAGCGTAGACAATTGCTTTGGATTTCATAGTGTTAGGCAAAAGAGAAAGTTTCGCGAAGCTCGGCGTCCATGGACGTCAAGCATTTGATGACAACGAAACTTTGCACTAACAGCGCATTACGCAAGACAATTCGCAGCGATAGACTTGTGTTGCAGCGGCAGCACACTCGCATGGATGCCACTGATTGTAACTGTGGTCCAGTTTGCCGAGATGGCAACCACATGCGGGTACGCTTGAACCAACGTATTCGAACAGGCGATCATCAGTCACCGTATTAGAATTGATCGAACTACCTGCGACGGCGACAAACTCCGTTTCCACGTGAGGAATTCCGTGTTCCGGTTCATTGCCGTCGCCACGCTGTGATGGCAAAACAAAATGCCAGTGCGACTCATGAACACTGGGACACTCGCAACGGATCTTCACTTTCACATCACCCAGGGATCGAATGTGTGTCTGGGCGTGGCAAGTCGCAAGATGGCTAGCGAGAACGCCCGCAGACTCAATCTCATCGTGCCGGTGCAAGACTGGCACGGGTAGATGCAACAGCGAAACACAGACGATCAGCGTCATTCCCCTTTGCCACAAAGCAAGGAGTCGTCGTCTGGTCGAACGGTAAAACGCGGGTTGCATGATGTGTAATGTGGCCCGACGCTCCGCCGTCGGCTCCTCTCCCATCCGATAACTGTCTGTTTGCAATGTGGCCCGACGCTCCGCCGTCGGTTCTTCTACCATCCGAAAGCCGTCTGATTGTAATGTGGCCCGACGCTCCGCCGTCGGTTCTGCTCCCATTCAATAACGGTCTGAATATATCCGTTCATTGTACCTGCTGGGAGAGCGTTGTCTATCTATTTCGTCCAATCATCAGTGGTTCCCAGTGCTTCAATCACGTTTAAATTTAGGGTAGTGGACGAGGTTACGAGTCCCTTACGGTTAACGATTTAACGAAACTCGTAACCTCGTCCACCACAAACTACCTAAAAAACTCAGCTTTGACGACGCATTGATAACGTTAGACAAAAATGCGGTGTTCAATAGATCATCACGTCTACTCACCCGGGTGATACGAATGCACTGCGTTTGCAATCACTTCGTCGGGGTAGAACCATGCGGGCTTGAGCTGCTGTTGGGAAAACAATGCAGCTTGATCGAAGTAGTGAGCTGACTTGGTATTTGCATTTGCCCCAAATTGGACCGCGCTAGCCGCGCGAATTCGATCGCCAAATTCAACGGCCGCCACATAGCAGGAACCTACAATTGCGTAGCGAGCGGTGCGTAGAATCGGGACGCTCGGAACCGAATAAACGGTGAAGACAATGCCCAGGGGACCAGGCGCACCAGGGCAGGGCAAGCTACGGGACAGACTGTTGAATGCGACGGCTGCCGCTTCCACATCAGGCTTGTTCGGAACACGTTGCAGGCGATGAACATCACCCCAAGGCACTTTCCAGTCGCCGTGCATCATATTCAGGTAATTGGCAGCTTTGCCCAAGGCAGCCAACTGGTTCGCCAAATCCCCTTCGTATTCTGGCTTGAGCGTTTCTCCCGGATAGATTCCCTGATGCAGCTCCTCATACCAGGTCACGCACAATGTCGTTTGCGTCGAATCGATGCCCGCAACGCAGTTCCAATCGAGCAGGTGTTTCAAATAAGGTTCGATGCGGCGCGCGAGCTCAGGTTGGGTCTGGCCAAGCTTCTCCAGCTCGCGTCGAAACACCGGTAGTTGAACAGAGGGCCAATAGAGACGCGAGTCCAGAGCAAGTTGCGAAAACTGATCAAAGGTTATATTCGACAATTCGCTTAAGATCTTGCGCGAGAGTTTCGCTCGCCGCTTTTCATGATCGGCGTCTTCGAACATGTACGCAGGGAAATCATTGCGGACAGGGTTTTCGTCCAACGTCGTATTAAAGGGACTCGTATTGCAATTTTGCACATAGCCGCATTTGGGATTTAGCAGTTGCGGCAATTCCTCCATGCTGTGAATCCCTTGCCACTGTGTCGCTGAACGCGTACCGTCGACTGGCTTGCGCCAATCGTAGACCGGGTCGCGAATGGGAATGGAGCCGTTGTACAGATATAGAATATTTCCAGCGTCATCCGCGTAAGCCACATTGAACATGGGGAGTGCGCAATGCCCAATGGCAGCCTTCCACTCCTCCAAATTCTTGGCCTGCACCATCCCAAGAGCTTGTGTGAGGCGCGAGGTATCAAAGATCCCAGCCACATTGGCGGATAGATAGGTCGTCGCATCGAGCCGTTTTACCAGCGGTCCGAGGTGTGACTTGCGAAACGTTATCGAACGCTTTTCGACTTGGCCGTCGATGAGAATACCCAAGGTATCGCGCCACTCGACAGCCTGTTTATAACCGTCGTCATAGCGGTAGGACAATGGATCTTCGTTGGAATCAAAAACCATTTCCCAAGCGTCGGCATTGTCGGGAGTGTTGACGGTATAGGTCCAACCCAAATGCTCGTTGTGGCCGATGGCTGGAATCGGCATACCAAAGAAGCATGCACCCGAGAAGCGGATGGTTTCTTGGCTGTGCAAATGAACTTCGTAGAATTGTCCCCAACCGAACCAAGGCTGATGCGGATTGATCAGCAACATCGAATGGCCGGCTGCGGTTTTGGAGGGACCAATGGCCCATGCATTGGAGCCGATTGCGTCCCGGGCTGCCTGCCCAAGAGGAGTGGGTGTCGAAGTTGTGGAGAGCAGCGGATCGCTGTCAAACAGAGGTTGCGGGACTCCTGCGTGGGTACGTCCATAGGTAAAGTCGAGCAGCAGATGTCGATCGATGGCAATAACCATCCACGGTTCGAAGTGGTTCAGCAGCCGTGTGGGTGTATCAGGATGATGCTCAAGATACCAGTTGATGCCGCAGGCAAAGGCTGCCAGTAGCAAACGTTGCTCGTCGGGAAGCTTCTCATAGTCAGCCTGTGATCGCGGCACGACCTCGAAGGCGCGATTTAAAAGGTCGTGCTCAATGCCGCTGGGGCCAACTACTTCAGCGTAACGTCCCAAGGCACGGATGGTCGTGTCCTCGAGCTGCCAGAAGTAGTCCTCAGCCTGCGCGTATCCCATCCCAAAAACGACACTCTCGTCGGTAGGTCCCAAAACATGCGGTACACCCCACTCGTCGCGATGTATCGTGACCATCTGCGACAACTGCAACGCACCGAGCGGCTCGGCTGAGGCGAGCGTTGCTGTGGCCACACTCGCGGCTGAGCAGCACAACAGTACAATCCACCCTCGAACACTGTGTACATTCATATATTCCACGCTCTCAATTTAGCACTGGTGCATTGTCAAAGTTAAGAAACAGGGTTGGAAGTAGTGGTCGAGGTTCAGCGTCCCTAAAGCCGGATTACTCGCGACCGTCCCGCTCGCGGCTCGTTGTACCACACATCTCGATTTTGCATCGGCTGCGAACCTTATGTTATTGAAATGGTAAGCCACACTGACCAACGCATGCGCCTGGTCTGCGGCTTTGTCTTGCAACAGCGTGACCGCTTATAGCACCATACCTCCATCGACCGTTAGTACCGCACCGGTAGTGAACGAACTGGCGTCGGATGCGAAATAGACAGCGGCGCCAATCAATTCGTCCGTGGTGCCTACGCGGCCGAGGGCTTTCATTGCGGCGGCTTGCTTTTCGGCTTGGGGATCCGCCCACAGTGCTTCGCTGAGCTTGGTCTTGATCACTCCAGGGCAAATGCAATTGACGCGAATGCCTTGCCTTCCCAATTCGCGCGCCATAACTTTGGTCAGCATAATCAATCCCGCTTTGCTCACCGAATAGATACCTTGAAGCGGAGAGGCGGTCAGTCCAGCAATCGAAGAAATGTTGACGATCGAACCTCCGCCGCTAGACAGCATCTTTCGCGCGACCAACTTGGAAAGCTGATAGGGGCCGCGCAGATTGACTTCCATCGTCTTGTCCCAAGCAGCATCCTCCGAGTCGACGATGGGTCCGTAGTAGGGGTTGGTGCCTGCGTTATTTACCAATACGTTGATCGCACCAAAGCGATCCTCGGAGGCCGAGATCAATTTCTCCAGATCTTCTGACTTTCCGACGTGTGCGGAAATTCCTAGCAGCCGATCCTTATAGTCAGCCAGCGCGTCCAGCGCGTTTTGGACGTTCTCTGGCTTGCGACCACAAATCGTGACCGTTGCCCCCGCTTCGAGAAAACCTCGCGCGATCGCCAGTCCAATTCCACGTGTGCCACCCGTTACAATAGCGTTCTTACCTGAAAGTGAAGTCATCAATGTCCCCAGTGTGTCAGTGGAGGGTGTTAGTGTTTCAACCATTCTTGTATTCTAGGTTTAATCGTAGTGGTCGAGGTTCCGGGTTCCTGACGGTTAACGATTCAAATGGGACTCGTAACCTCGTCCACTGCATGCAAAGGGACTTGTTGCCTCGTTCACTAGACGAAAAAGTCTGGAAGCAATTGCGAGTTGGGGTCGACGGCGTAAGGGCGAAAGTCGTCGACACCTGCGGCGGCCAGCACCTGTTGGTCGATAAAAAACTCCCCGGTGTGCGCGCGGCTGCTGCGCACCAGAATCGCATGGGCAGCGTTGGCCACGATATCGGGCTTCCGCGCACGCCTGATGACGTCATCGCCTCCGAGCAGATTCTGGACGGCTGCGGTCGCGATCACCGTCGCGGGCCACAACGCGTTGACTGCCACCCCCTTGCTTCGCAGTTCTTCGGCCATGCCCAGCACACACATGCTCATGCCAAATTTGGCCATGGTGTAGGCTACATGCGGGGCAAACCACTTGGCATCCATATTGAGTGGTGGCGAGATGTTGAGTATGTGGGGGTTCGGCGCCTTGAGCAAATGGGGAAGGCAGCACTGCGAGACTAGGAACGTTCCGCGCGTATTGACTGAGTGCATGAGGTCGAAGCGTTTCATGGGGGTCTCAAGCGTGCCGGCTAAAAAGATCGCGCTGGCATTGTTGACCAGAATGTCGATCCCGCCAAAGCGCTGCACGCCAGCCGCCACTGCCGCCCGCACTTGTTCTTCATCGCGAATGTCGGCGGCACATGCCAAGCCTTGACCTCCAGCCGCCTCGATCTCCTCGACGGCCGAATGGATCGTGCCAGGGAGTTTAGGGTGGGGCTCAGTCGTCTTGGCTACCACAATTACGTTGGCAGCATCACGGGCAGCACGCAGCGCGATGGCTTTGCCAATTCCTCGGCTGGCACCTGTGATCAATAGCGTTTTTCCGCTGAGCGTCATATCTTATCCTTAAAAAGCTTTCTGGAACGAAATTAGTCTAGGGTCCCCTTGGCAATGGCTTGACTGCCCGCTCGTCCCAAAGCGGCCACTCGATCGTTCATTCCGGCAAAGCGTGGATCTGCGGTCAAGCCGCAGACATAGCGCGCATAGATTTGCTGAACGATGACAGCCAGTTTGTACAAGCCGAAGCTGTAGTAAAACATAATCTGTGAAGTTTGCCTTCCCGTCTGTTGGCAATAGCGTTCGTACAACTGCTGACGGGTGAGGCTTCCCCGAAGCATCGTGGGTCCGAACGCCAATGCGCGCATGCTCACCGAGTCGTCGGGCTCAATCCAATAGGCCAGCGACATTCCCAAATCCATGAATGGATCGCCCACCGTCGCCATCTCCCAATCCAAGACAGCGACGATGCGTGTCAAATCACGCGAATCCAATATGAGATTGTCGTATTTGTAATCATTGTGAATCAGAGCAGGCTGACCGTCTGCTGGGCAATGTTCGGCCAACCACTTCTCCAACTGATCCAATTCGGGCTGAGTGTCAGTTTGTGCGGTTTGGTAGCGTTTCATCCAGCCGGTGACTTGTCGCTCCACGTAACCTTGTGGTCGTCCAAGATCGCCCAGTCCTGCGGCCCGATAGTCAAGCGTATGCAAAGTGGCTAGATTGTCGATGAACGACTCGCACAGAGTTCTCACTTTGGCTGGATCATTTTTCAGTTCCGCAGGGGTATTGTCGGATCGCAATACGACTCCCGAGCGTCGTTCCATGATGTAAAACTCTGCGCCGATCACATCGTGGCTGGCGCAGTACAGCAGCGGGCGCGGCGCGGCTGGATAGACTTCGCACAGTTTCTTCAACACGCGGAATTCGCGTCCCATATCGTGTGCCGACTGGACTGCGTTTCCGAATGGCGGGCGTCTGAGCACGAACTCTTGATCGCCATTGCGCAGTAGATACGTCAGGTTCGAATAACCACGAGGGAATTGTTCGACCTGCCACTCTCCGCGCCCGCCCGGTAGCTCAGCGCTCAAATAGTCGGTCAAGCGCCGCAGGTCGAGCTCTTCACCGCTGCGGATAGGTCCAGCACGATCGATCATTGGTAGTTCTTCAATATATGTCTGGCGACGACGCTGCGATGAACTTCGTCGGGGCCATCGTAAATCCGCGCGGCTCGCTCATTGCGATAGTAGGTCGCCAGAATTGTATCATCGGTAATACCGAGCGCGCCATGAACTTGAATCGCGCGATCGATGACTTTCATCATGACTTCGGCCACAAAGAATTTGATGGTTGATATTTCCACACGAGCCTGTTTGGCACCGTCTCGATCAATTTTCCAAGCGGCGTGTAGGACTAACAAGCGGGCTGCATCGATCTCGGCGCGGCTGTCGGCAATCCAGTTTTGGATGGTTTGTTTCGAAGCTAGCTTATCATTTTCCGAGATGTTGCGTTCTGCCGCTCGCTGGCACATCAGCTCGAAACATCGTTCCGAGATTCCGATCCAGCGCATGCAGTGGTGAATGCGGCCAGGTCCCAGGCGAGCTTGCGCGATGCGAAAACCAGCCCCTTCCTCTCCCAGCAAGTTTTCTATCGGCACGCGACAATCCTCGTAGCGGATCTCCGCATGGCTCTCCCAATCCTCGCCAGCATGGCCCATGCAAGAAATATTGCGCAGCAGATTAAACCCAGGCGTATCGGTGGGAACGATGAGCTGACTGGCTCGCTCGTGGGGTGGGGCACTTGGATTCGTGACCGCCATCACCACCGCGAAGGCCGCCCCATCGGCTGACGAGGTAAACCATTTGAGCCCGTTGATAACATAGCTATCCCCATCGCGGACCGCCGTCGTATCCATCCACACGGGGTTGGAGCCCGGCCGGTCGGGCTCCGTCATAGAAAAACAACTACGAATCTTTCCGTCCAGCAACGGGCGCAGCCACCGTCGCTGCTGTTCTTCACTGCCGAACTCGATCAAGATCTCCATGTTACCGGCATCGGGTGCTTGCGCATTAAACACGAAGTTGCCATACGGCGATCGCGCCAGTTGTTCACAGACCATCGCATAGTCTAGAAATCCTAAGCCTACGCCGCCATACTCACGCGGAATCTGCGGTAACCATAACCCCAGTTGTTTGACCAACTCGCGTTTGGCCATGAGCTCTGGTAGTATCTCCAGAAAGGGCCTGCCGCTAAATTCGCGCTCCAAGGGGATAAGCTCGACTTGGATGAATTCTCGGACTCGCTGTAATAATTCAATAGTCGCTGCGGGAATCGAAAAATCCATAACCGCCATCCTTTCTGCCATCTATTCAGACAGCTTAGTGTGACACCATTTTAGCGATAGGTCCACAGTGAGTGATCGCTGATGTGAGACATCGTATTGAATTGATCTAAGGAAAATCGCCCAGTCGAAAACGCAAAGCGAGTTAGAGAACAATTCCAGATCCTCCAACCTAACCCCAAGGCCACCTTATCAGGGCAGTTCAGTGCGCGCAACAAGGCTGCCGATATCGTGCCTGCAGAAGTCAACACCAGCACTCGCCTACCGCGTCCAGGGCGACGGACGATCGAGTCGATTCCGTCATTGACTCTCAACACAAAATCCGACCACGGCTCGACATCTTCTTGCTCTACGCGCCCTGCCAACCATAGCTCGGCAACTGCTTCGAAGAGGCGCGCGAATGTTCGCTGACGCTCTGAGGCTTGGCTGGCAGTGCGAAAGGCCTGATGAAGTTTATGAACTTCAGGAAATGCAAGAGCGAGCTGATCGATATAGTCGGTCGCCAGTCGATCCACCTGGTGCTCGTCGAATTGCGGAAGTTCTACGACAGGACAGGCTAGCTCTGGGGCGATTTGGATCATCGCCTCGACGGTCTGGCGATGTCGGCGACGAGGTCCGATATAGATTTCGTCCAGGGCAATGGATTGTTTCGCCAAGTATTGTCCCAGTAGACCAGCCTGTGTTTTCCCAAGATCCGACAGTTGGTCGTAGTCGGCCTCAAACAGAGACGCTTGAGCATGTCGTACGAATACTATTTCGCTCATGAAGGGTCGTCCCCTGCCGCTAGCCGGCTCTCGAAGCGGCCCACAGGGAATCCGGTCGCATAAGAGATGACAAATTCGCCCGTCGAAGTAGCGTATCGCACATCTTGTTGCAGCTCGAAGTCGCTCTTCCCATTGCGCCGCAACAATTGCTCGCTGCCAGGCGTGAGGTATTGCCCGGCAATGCGCAAGACGATTTCCGTGCGATTGCCAAGCGAGTGACCGGTACTGGTGAACACGGTGCCATCCAGCTCCGCTTCACCGATAAAATGCGGCTCGACGTCCACCCCGGCGGCCTGCATGTTGGCCACCAGTTCGCGGGCGTCTTCGATAGGACAAGTGTGGTCATCTGCGCCATGCACAACAACGATTTTTGTCTGCGAGTCCAACTGCTGGCGAGTGATCAGGTGCTGGGGGTGTGCTACAAAGCGAATCTCTTGTGCATCGGCGCTTAAAAAATTGGGGCTCTGCGCATCACGACTCCAGCGGGCATTCAATGTGCTGCCACCGGGCAGATTGAAGGCAATATCGTCCGACAGCTTTTTCATACCACACATATCGATCACGCAGGCAAATGTCCGCGGTGCCAGTTTGGCGGCCATTTGGGTAACGTTCCCTCCTCCGGACCCACCGGTACAGTACAGTCGCCCGTCGTCGTACGGCAGTTCGGCCTGCTGCAGGCGATGCCCCACAAACCACAGCGCCCGCAGGGCATCAAGCGACTGCAAGTAACCGAAGTCGTACGGCTCGGGGTCTTCAATCGACGCCTGTCGACCACTCTGTAGATAGTTGACGCAGATGGCGACGACATTCAAGCGGTTGGCCAAAGTTTGCGGATCAGCCGTCCCGACACAGTCTTCGCCACCCCAGTTGTGCAGGCTTAGCATCAATCCCGTCTGATCGTTGATCGCCGCCAGATTTCCCTGAGGATAGTGGATCAACACCCGCACATGCCGAGGTCCCGGTTTTTGTGGCCATTCCTGGGCTGGCAGATTGACCGTTCCATCCTGGTCTGGCAACTGCGGCCAGTCGTCGTCGGCAGTCAGCGTGCGGCAAAGCAGCGAAAGTAACAAGCAACAAGCGCAAATTCGAGATGGTTTCATGCTTCTATCCAATCTTATTTTTTGGGGAAGGGGTAGTGGGCGAGGTTA
>JADYZV010000058.1 GCA_020852965.1 Pirellulaceae bacterium
GTCGGGCCGACACAACGGATCGTCGCCCGCTGGCCGTCGTCGGCGAGCAGCATTTCTTCAACGGCTAAGGCAGGGCTATTGACATTGTTGACGTTCAGTTGATCCACGAATACTGGCCGTCCACCGGCATGAATAATAAGGCCACCTTTCTTCATGCCGACGACGATGTCGTTCGGTTCGTACGATGCTCGCATATAGGCTTCGTTGACTTCCGGCTCGGGAAACTCGAACGAGCGTGGTAAGTTCTCTTCAATTTCGGCAGCCACCGTCGGATCATACCACAAATAGGCGTATGGACCAAAAGTAAATAGTAACTCTTCGGACTGGTTCGGCGTGATGTAGCGGGTGCGCTGCAGCGAACCGAGCGACTGGTCCCAGAGTGCCAAATACTGAAAGATCGGACGTCGCTGCTCTCGGGCAAGAAACAGTAAAACGGGCGACCAATAGTTGATCTGCCCATAGGACGGCCCAAACAACACGGAACGATTGTCCTCATTGTATTGCAACTCGCGTGACTGGCCGCCGGCAATCGCAGCCAACGCGATTCGCCCCGGCATCGAGTCAGGAAACTCCTGGAACAAGTCACGCCCAGTGACGCGCCGCAGTGCGTCCATAAAGAAGATTCGATACTGCAGCGTCGAAGCCCAGAAATTTGAGGATTGGTCGCTCGTTCCGCTGGGCGTCAATGCCTGCGGTAGCAGATAATCGACATGTTTCTTGATGGCCAGGTCGAGCCAGGCACTCGCTTCCGGCGCTTCGCCCAACAGAGCCAGGGCCATGATTCCAAACGGTGCGGCGTCGACGCTGCCATGATGTTTGTTGTAGCCTTCACCGGCAGTGAGTGGTGCTTCAAAAAACGTGAAGTATGCCCGTCCAACAGACAAGATCGCATCGCGGATCTCTTCTCGCTCCGTCTCGCTCAATCTGGGATAGAGTACGTCGTAGGCGACAGCCAGCGCCTTCATCACGCGCAGTACGGCATACGCCTTGCTGGCGTCGGGCGCATTGGTTGCTTCATTTTTCCAGGTGCGAGCCGTGGCCAGTGTCCAGTCGCGAGCGGACGGAAAGAACGGATCGTCAACAGGATCCATTAGCGCCGATGTCAGCGACAGATGCTCAACAATTGCCATGTCGTGCATCGCTCCGTAGAACCGATCGTAAAGATTTTCGTACTGCGGATCGTCGGCTAACGTGGGCGTCCACTCGCTTCGCGGCGTCTGCTCGCGACACCACTGGGCCGATGCGACGACGTTCTTCCGAATGTCGCCAGCCACACCCGACTCGCGATGTGCGCGCAGTGCCGGGAGCTGCTCGGCCGTAAAATAAAGCCGCGGATGCTCGGCAAGCGGTGGCTCTGCTTTGGCGGGTATTCCTGCGCCCACACAAATGAGAACCGTGATGATTACTAATGCGACTTTCACTTCGTCTCCCAGCGGTTTCACGATTGAAATCAGGTTAAACTTACATATCGCTACCTAGCATTCTTGTGCAATTGGTACTGCCTGGCAAGCAGAAATCTCGCACGGTATTGCATAGCTGATAATGCTGCAACTGGTTTAACGTCTAGGCGCAGGCAGGAGCGGAGTTGTTCATGTCTAGCAGGGCACGGGTACAAAAGAGATCGCACAGAGCGAGTTTGACATTCGCGATTGAGCTTAGCAGGTAGCTGCCGGAGGTGCCGTCGCCTGCGCAGCCCGCGGCTGTAGATTGGCATATGCTGTGGTGTGTCAGAGACTCATGTGTTGATTCAATCACCACGCGCACCTGCGGACTGCTCCGGCTCGGCGTTAAACGATTTACCTCGCAAGCTATACTAGGTAGCGAAATGTGAGGTCAATCAAGCCCCAGGAGCCGCTGCGAATTCTCACGAGAAATCTTTTGTTTAACATCTGGCGGCAAGCTAAATGTGTCGAACAGACTGAACTGCTGAAACTCGCGCTGCGTGAGGTCGTAGTAATCGGTGCCGAACAGCAGGCGGTCGGCGCGGCGAACGAGAAACTTCTGGCCAAACTCTCGGTCGCGCAGCATTGCGTGAGCGCCGCTGGACGAGAGATCGCCATACAGATTCGGGAACTGGTCCATGAGCTTGTCAATTGCGCCGCCCGGCTGTACGGGTCCTTCCGGATAGCTCACGTGCAAATCTTCCTGAGTCAAGCCGCCGGCAATCGACGCCCACCATCCTTTGCCGTGCCCGATAAATGCTAGTTCGGGAAATGCCGCCAGCACTTTGGCCAAACCCGGTAATCCGGGACGATCCATGTTTGCCTTGTTGTCCAGGTGAAACAGAACTGGCAGTTTAACTTCGCTGGATGCTTCGTAAAGTCGCAAACTCAGCGGATCATCGATTGCCAGTTGCGGCTTGTGTTCGCCGAGACCACGGGCACCTGCGTCACGGTAGCGACGGAGCATATCGACTACTTGCTGCCGATCCGTGAGATGCGTGCCAAGAGCGCGAGGATCGATTGCGCAAAAGGGAATTAGTCGATCGCGAAATGGCTCAGTTTCACGCAGGACAAACTCGGTCGTCACGGGATACCAAAACGCTTCAGGTGACACCAATGGCAGGACAGCAGCCTGCGCGATGTGATTCGCATCCATCCATCGCAGTAAGTGCGTCGCCGTTAGAGCGCCGTGGCTTTCGCCATACCATTGCTGTGCAAGGTGGACGTGAATATCGATGGTCTCTGAACGACCACGGTCATCGGTTGCCCGAAGTGGATTGGCCATGGCAAATGCCGTGGCAAACGAATGGCCGACGAACGTGCGTCGAGCCATGGCAAGTGGCGATTGATCCATGACGGGGCTGCTCCGAACCACACTAGATGACGGCAATGGCCTCGATTTCTAATTCTAATCCAGGAATCGCCAGTTCGGGCGTGCCGACAGCAGTCGAAGCTGGGTACGGTTCAACCAAGTAATCCCTGCGCACTTTGCGATAAATGGGCAGATCTCGCAGCATGTGAACCCAATAGGATCTCAGTATCACAACGTTTGCAAATGAGCCGCCGGCTGCCTCGAGCAACAGACCGATACGGTCAAACGTTTGCCGAATCTGAGTCTCCATATCTGCATTGTAGTCCTCCGGACCCTGACCCGAGATGAACAGCAATTGTCCACCCGTCGCTAAGATTGCCGGCGAATAGCCCACGTCGGCGGATGGGGCACCCGCAGGTCGTAGTGCTTTTAGAACGGGTGTTTGCGACTTGCCAGATTCCGCCGCGCCGGCGGAAGACAACTGCCCAGACAACACACCGCCTGCCGCTCCAAGCAGCGTAGCGCCTATCAAGTCGCGCCGCACTGGGAGCATCGTTTTATTCGCTCTTTCAGCCATCAAATTTCCTCACTTCAAGTGTTACGCACCAGCCCCACGACGCGGAGCGTCGAGCCACATTCTTTCAGCCATCAAATATTCTCACTTCAGTTGTTACTAATCATACGTCCACGAGTGTAAGAATGGTTATTTATTCGTGTTTAGGTGGATCCAGCTCGTCTGTGTAATCATCTGATCGATCGAAGCAAACGAGATATGTGCGTTGGTGGCATATTTGGGCGTTGCATTGGCGGGAAAAGTTGCCAGCGTAGCATCACCAACCAGGAAGACATTAAAATCCTTTGAGAGATTTTCGTAGCCGGCAGTGGTTTTGCAGAAGCACATATCGGTTGCATAGCCGGTCAGAAGGATGTGTCGAACGCCCTGTTCTTTGAGAAATACCTTGAGCGGCTGATACCCATCTGCATCATAGATCACCACGTCGTCGCGGGCCATCGTCACGTCGCTGGTGATGGGAATTGGCATGTCCCAAAAGCCCTTGTTGTTGAATTGATCGTAGGCTTGCAATCCGGGGAATTGCTTGAAGTAGTCGACAACCGGCAAGTCGGCAGACAGTGTGAGCTCAGCCTGCAACGGTCCGCCGCGATAATCGAAACCGTGTAGGATATCATTCAGTTCTTTGCGGCCTTGGGCGCGCTCCTCATCGCTTGGGTTATAGCGAATCGAGCGGTACATTTTTCGCTGAGCTGGGTATTCGTGGCTGCGAAGGCTGTACATGGTGAGCTTCACGTGCGGTCGTAATCGCTTGAGCAAAGGATCGATCACCTCGCGGGTGTGTCGGCCAGCCAGATGGTTTTTTTCCGGAGTACAAAAGTCTGCGGCACCCGCAGGCTCGGGCGTTCGCCAACCTTGACCATCGTCGATACCCCAGGGATGAACCATGATGACCGCTGTCTGATCGGCTCTTAGTCGGTTGGGCATCTCGATGATACCCCGCGCGTTATACGAAAACCGCCAAGCCCGCACCTCGAGGTTAGCCCCTTCGTCGTCGACCAAAATGGGTGCCTCAAAGCGTCGCAATTCGACGATTGGCTGAACGAAATCAGGGTAATCGCTCAACAACGGCTCGGGATTTTCCAGCAAGGTGAGTTTGTTTTCGTAGGTTCGTGCGCCCGCAACTTTATCCGGCGGCTCCGCCTGCGAAACCGTCGGCCACACGCAGAGTGTCAGCAAAATGTAAAGTATTAGTAAACTGGATTGGCAACGCGTGAAGATCAACATCATGCCCCCTTCTCGGCTGGTGGGCTCTCTTGTATCCAGGCAAATATAATAAGTGCTTACAATTCGGATTATTCGATAACCGCAGCGTCAGCAAGCAGTATGCTTCGTAACCCGCAGCGTCAGCAAGGACGTTTGATTTGAATCGAATCTTATGAGTGTGAATACCTTGATCTTAGCAAATCGTTTGCAGTTGAGAAAAAAGTCCTTGCTGACGCTGCGGGTTACGATACCAAAACAGATTGTTTTTTGTTGGTAGGGCGTCAATCTATTCGCTGTCATCGACTACTTTCTTTTCAATAGACTCATGAACTATCCGGTTGACAACAATTCTGTTAAGCCTACATCTCCAAGTAGCTGAATAGATCTCGCAACTGCTGCGGCGAGAGGCCTTCCAGGATTCTCTCCGGCATCAGTGAAGCTTCCGACTCGCGCAGTTCTTCGACCTCATCGATACTAATTTTAATCCGATTATTCTGGGCATCGAGCAGAGTCACACTGGCGGCATCCTGTTCGGCCAGCAGGCCCGTGACCACACGCCCAGTGACGGTTACGAGTAGGTAATTGATATACTCGCGACGGATGACTGCACTCGGGTCGACCACGTTGCCCAACATCGCGGCACGATCTTTTCGGTTGGCTATAGTCAGGTCGGGGCCGAGCTTGTTTCCTTCGCCGTGGAGTTGATGGCAAATGCCGCAGTGCTTAGCAAACAGCACTTTGCCGGAAGCGGGGTCACCCGCCGCAGCTCGTAAATCGTTATTCAATCGCCTCATGGTAGCCAGTTTTTCTTCGGACGTGCCTGGCCCGATGTTGCCCCAATGTTTGCGAACGAGGGTATTGATACTTTCGTCGTCATGGCTAGCCAGACGCTGCAATTGCTCCAGAGGGATTTCTTTCGCGTCAATTTTGCCCGCATTGACCCATTGCAACAGTTCCAATGCCGACCGAGGACGTGCGAGAAGAATGTCTCGAATCTGTGAACGAATCGGCAGAGAAGCTCCCGCGTATTCGGTCAACAGCGCATGCGTTATCTCGCTCGATCCCCAGTTGGCAATTGCGTTGAGCAGGACATGTTTTATTTCGTCGGTTTGTGAAGTTGCCAGCCGCTCGATGATCATGGGTGCGGAGTCGGAAGTGCCAAATTCGCCCAGCAGATTGAGCAGCGCGGTCAATTGCTTCAGATCCTGGCCCGCGTTTTGCGTTTGAATGACAAGTTCGCTCGATGCCTGCTCGATGCCGGCCCTTAACGCGAGTTCAAGATAGAGCAGATTGGTCGGTTGCTGGTTCCAAAGTTTGGCAATGTGCGCTACTAGTGTTTCGGGCAGCTTTTCGTGGTATCGAGACTGAGCGGGCGCAGTCGTCTCGGCGGCAGCTTGCTCCTCGAATAAGCCACCCTGGCCAATCGCAGGCAAATCGACAGCCCGCTCCGCTAGTCCAAGGTTGAGATATTCCAGTGCGGCCAATTGTTGATCTGCGACCGTCAATTGCAACAATTGTAGACAGGCAGCGTAGCCGGCCGCCGTTCCCTCAGCCGCATAACGGCGGATCAATCGAAGTCCATTGTCACGCGCCGCTGGGTTCTTCCAAGCATCACCCGTGGAGAACATCTCGACGATTGCGTCGGCGTCGATCAGTGCCTTCGACTCGATGGCCCACCAGATGAGCCACGAGACCCGTTCGTCGGATTCCTCAGGATGCGACTTCAACAACTGTTTTACAATCTCAAGCCCCGTTGAATCGTCGATGCGTTTGGCCGAGGCGGCAAGTTGGCTGCGGACCACCGGGCTTGGTTCGTTCGCCGCCAGCCAGGCCAGTTTTTCAGCCTGCAAGCGGCCAACTTTTCCTTCGTCGCCCAGCAGTCTCACGGCCCAAAACCGGACGTACGGATTGGGATGATCGAGCAGTTGCAGCGCTAACGACTCGTCGAGTCCGACCGTCGCGTAGTGTGCCCACAGACCCTGTAACGCCAACTGAGCGTCATTGGTCTGAATCGCCATCTCGCGCAATCGCTCGACAATCGATTGGTCCCGTCGCTGCGCCAATTCAACTCGGGCGCGATCTCGGAACCAAAGATTGCGGTGCGTCAGCAGATCGACGAGCTGGTTGCTAGAAAGTTTCGCCAAGTCAAACGGCTCGAGCAGCTCACTATCCGTCGCTTCGATTTTGTAGACGCGGCCGTTGTCGAGATCCCAATCGGCATCGGGGTCGGGATGGGCAGTCCGCGCGTCATAAAAGTCGCAGACATAGATGGAACCGTCGGGGCCGAGGCATACATCGGTCGGACCGAACCATGTGTCGTGCGCATCGAGAAGCATAGCGCCGAACTTTGCGCTGACGGTACTGGCGCTGCTGACGCTAGGTATGATCGACCACCAGGACACGGTGTGGCCCAGAAAATTGCCTGCAATGAATTTGCCATCGTATGCGTCGGGAAACGCGTCGCCCAGGTAAATCGTGCCTCCCGTCGGCGGCCCGCCGGGAACTTGGTCACATTCCAGGTTTGGAAAGTAGTGATACGCATGAAGATTGTGCAGCGGACCGTGCTTGCCGAAACTCTTGAAGTAGTAGCCGCCCTGAACCGCATGAACAAACGGGCCACCGTTGGTCGAATAGTACAACTCACCATTGGCGTCGAAAGTGATGCCATAGCAATTGGAACCCCCTTCGCAAAACAATTCGAACTTGTGCGATAGCGGATGATAGCGCCACACTCCCTGTTGAAATTCGAGATCGCGGATACGACAAGTCGTCGTACTTCCGTTCACACCGTAGAGCCAACCGTCCGGCCCCCACGTCAAATGGTTCGACATCGACTGGGCGTCTTCCATGCCGAATCCTGTGAGCAATACTTCGGGATCGGAGTCGGGTACATCGTCACGATTGCGATCAGGATAGAAAAGTAGGTAAGGCGCGTTGAGCACAAACACTCCGCCGTGGCCGAAGGCGACGCCGGTAACCAAATTCAGCCCGTCGACGAAATCCTTCACCTTATCAGCCTGGCCATCGCCATCGGTGTCTTCAAGTATCGTAATCTTGTCTGCACCGCGCGGTCCGTGCGGCGGTGGTTGGGGTACACGGTCGTAGACGGTCCGCGACCAGCGATCGACTTTAACTCGCTTGAGTCCCGCCGGGTTGGGATACTGCAAATACTGAATGGTCCACAATCGTCCGCGGTCGTCGCACTTCACAAAAATCGGTTGTCGAATCTCCGGCTCGCTGGCAAACAGTTTTACCTGCAGTCCGTCGGCAACGGTCATCTTGTCGAGCGCTTCGTGGGGTAGATAACCCTGCGCATGTGAGAATTGTGAGGCGACTAGCAGCAGAACTGAAGAAAGCGCAAAGAAGTGAATTAATTTCATAACAGCCTATTCGGCAAGTGATTGGCGACTGCGTTTGGCGATTGTATCGAGACCGACGATTTCCGCTCGTCCGTCAGACTGGTCGACCAGATCGCAGATGAGGTCGATTGCTTGAAAGCCAGGATCGACAACTCCTAGGCAAGAATTGTGCGCGAGAAAGTCGAACATGGCCTTGTGTTCAATAGCCCACTGCACTGAGCTGCGAATGGTCTGGAGAAAATACTCCAGTTTCCAACGCCCGGTACGGAAGGCACCGATGTCGCTGACGGGACTCATCGGGATTTCTAGCAAACCGGTCGGATACAAAAACGGTTGCGATTCGCTTTGGGCGGCAAGAATGTTGTCGTAGGCCGCCTGCGAGGGAGGGGACTCGGTGCCGTGCAGGTCTTCCATGTCCGCGTGCGCCGGGTAACGGCAACTGACCCAATCGAATCCCAACTCGAGGATCAGTTGCTGAATATCCTCGCGGCCACTCAAGCCGGCAGCAAATCCCCCAGGAGTGCGAAAACCGTTGGCTTCGATACCGATGCGTTCCTTCAAAGCCAGATTGGTCAGCTTGATATTTTCGCGCAGCACTTCCGGCACACTGCGGTCGCGAAGCAGCCAGGGCGCGCGACGGAAGCGATACTGCAACTCCTCGACCGAGCTGGCCAGCAAGTAGACGTGATCGTAGGTGTGGTTGCCGATTGGGTGCCCCTGCTGGGCGATTTCCTTAAGCCAATCAACGTTCGCCTGTTCGAATACCTGACCGACGACAAAATTGTGAATAACCCCGCCGCGTTTTTTTACTCGACGACAAGCGGCAACGGCGTAATCCTTGGCCGCCTGGTTCAGATTCCCCTTTTCATAGTCCCAGTTAGTGTTCTGCCACTCAGGGAAGTTGCGTGACATCTCCAGGTCCAGCGTGATCGCAATTTGCGCTTTTGCAAAGGTGGCGGTCTTCCTCGGTGGCTCGGCAGCGCGCATCGGACGCGTCAGAACCGCAGTCGAAGCCGATGCGATGCTGCCCAGGAATTGACGGCGTGTCGCGATCGCTTTCGAAATACGTTGCAGTCCGCCTGGCGATCGGGATGTTGGTTGCATGCTTGGGGGCCTTTCTCCGTTTGGTTACACCAATATACCAAAATACTGATTGAAACAGCGTTTGAGGAAAAGGCTAAAGCACTGTCGTAGGTGAATTTGCGATTTGAGATAGGCGCGTACGTTGAGCGCACCTGTGCATAGCGTAATGTTTTTGCGTCTGATTGCCCAGCGACTGGTAGGCTGCGGAACGTCTCGTCAGCTGGTGTGGCTTGTTCTCGCTACCCTGGGACATCGTCAGTCGTAACTGGACTCACCTAGTCTTCCGTTTCGAAAATTGTTTTAGGAGCATTCTCAAAATGAGCCCATTCACCTTCAGTCGTATCGAAACGGAACATGTCTCTCCTAGGTCGATTCACGATGGTAATTGACTCAGGATCAATTTCAAACTTGCCCTGAGAACGAGAGCCTAAATCTTCTTTCAATGCAAAAAATGCCAGTATGCCTCCTTCTCCCACGAACGTATCCAGGCGGTCGACGTGTTCAGCGAACCGAATACGCATCACGCGATCGTCGAGCTCAGGTGGGCTTGCTGGTATCTACGATTGGAAGTAGGTACAATGAGTTTAAAAGTAGTGACTAACCAGGAGAAGTTGGAAGTGAGCAGCGAAAACGACCTATTAACGAGCCTTGATGTGGATGAGTTAGAAGCGCTCGCCGACGTTAAGCTTGGTCTGTCGTCGCAGGCGAGACTTGATGAGTTGCTTGCAGTCAACTCCCAAGGCAAAATTACTGGCGAAGAGGCGAAGGAGCTTGACCAGTTGCTCGCCAAGCTTGACCAACTCACAATTTTGAAAACTCGCGCACGTTACACTCTTAAGCTACAAGCCGAAGCGGCGCAGGAGTGAGTGTCTATGTTCCCGTTGAACTACGGAAACAAGTCCGCTTGCAATTCTCTGACCGATGCGCGTACTGTCAAACGGCGGAACACTTGACGCCGGTCATGTTCGAGATTGAGCATATTATGCAGTCTTCGCATGGCGGCGCGACTGTATTGGGAAATCTGTGTCTTGCCTGCCCCACCTGCAACCGACTCAAGTCGGATCGAATGCTGGCAGACGTCGCGTCCTCCGGGCAACAATCTCGTTTGTTTCATCCGCAGCGCGATGACTGGGGGGAACATTTTCGCTGGAACGATGACGCGACGGAATTGATCGGGTTGACGGACGTAGGCAATGCAACGATCAGCCTTCTGCGAATCAATCGTCCACAATATGTTCGAGTCCGCAGGATGTGGGTTGCGATGAATGAGCACCCGCCTGATTGAATATGCCTCAAGAAAGAAGAGCAGGAGAGCGGGGGGACATAGCACGTTCATGGGGGGCTGCTATCCGTGAGTAGCTTGCTATCCCCTCCATCAAAGCTCTATGTCCCTGTTGCTGCATCCCTCTGGTTCGTCGTGTCGATTCATCGCGGCTAGATAGAGGGCATACCAATGGAGCGAAGCGGCTCGATCAGTAATTCTCATCTTTGGACCTCTGCGAGAAAAGATAAAGGCATCGCAATGTTTTGGTAACCGTTCACGCGATCAACATAGAGTATATGGGTTTTCGAGGTGTTGCTGACGGACGAAGGCAGCGGGAATCACATTAGTCACGTTCGCTTGATTCGTGGGCCGTTTTAGATTCTGCCCGCGAACCACGTCAATCGATTCGCTTCGAATACGTCGCACGCAGCCTTGGTAAGAAAAAATTTTCCATAGATTGGCGGTTTGCCACTTGTAGCCGTTGCAACTGACTGTTTAATTGCGCGGAACGGCTCAATGCGTAAGTGTTGATTGGAGCAGCGAAGAATCTTTTCCTGATTTGCACGCGTTGGGTCCCTCTGTCCGCAATTGATCAGAAGGAACGTCACTGAATGAATAACAGCTTTAAGAGCTCGTTAGAAACTGACCTCGATTCCAACATTGGAGAAGATGTGGAGCCTCCCAGTACGCGGGCGCGGACGACCGATATTCAACCGCGTATAGATTCCAAGACAATCCCTTCGCCTCATTCCTTTGCTACTCTACGAACACACAATGTTTCTGACCATTCGTCTCAGAATGTAGACGTCGACGGCCCTTCGTCACTTCTTTCCGTGCATGCAAATCGTTCGGTACCGTTTCATTCAAGGTGTGAAAGCCCCCAGGTCCGTAGTTTTCGCGACGTGCATTTCCCGACCGCGACAGACGCACAATGGGACGATTGGCGGTGGCAGTCGCGTCATCGCATTCAGACTTTGGCTCAGTTCGAAAAGCTGCTGACGTTGTCGGATTCCGAACGTGAGGCGTTGCTACAAGGCGGCACGATGCTGCCCGTCGGAATCACGCCGTACTACTTGAGTTTGATCGATCACGTCGACGCACTAAGCCCGCTGCGCAAGACGGTGATGCCTTCTGTCGCGGAGTTCGTTCGAACCGTGGGTGAGGCGGATGACCCATTGGGCGAAGACGGTCACAGCCCAGTCCCCGGATTGGTGCATCGTTATCCCGACCGAGTACTGTTGCTAGCGATCGATTTTTGTTCTACCTACTGTCGCTATTGCACGCGTTCGCGAGTGGTCGGTCATGGTGAGATCGCTCCGAACGAAGAGCGATTGAACAAGATCTTTCACTACTTGGAACAAGCCACCGAGGTGCGTGACGTGCTGATTTCGGGTGGTGATCCGCTGGCGCTTTCCGACGACAAACTGGATTTCATTTTGCGGCGTTTGCGGGCGATCAAGCATATCGAGTTCGTGCGCATTGGCACGAAAATGCCTGCCGTTTTGCCTCAGCGGATTACTCCAGAACTCTGTAAGACGCTGCGCAGGTACCACCCACTGTGGATGAGTATTCACTTTTTGCATCCGGATGAATGCACGGTTGAGTCGGCAGTCGCGTGTGAGCGGCTGGCCGATGCAGGAATACCTCTGGGCTCTCAAACGGTCCTTCTTCAAGGTGTTAACGATAACGTGGCCACGATGAAGTGCTTGGTTCATCGTTTGTTGATGATGCGTGTCCGACCCTATTATCTCTACCAGTGCGATCCGATCAGCGGCTCGGCACACTTTCGAACACCGGTTTCGAAGGGGTTGGAAATCATTGCTGGCCTGCGCGGACACACCACCGGCTACGCCGTCCCAACCTTCGTCATCGATGCTCCGGGTGGCGGCGGAAAAATCCCAATGCAACCCGATAGTGTCGTCGGACGTGATGGTGACTTTCTGTTGCTCCGCAATTTTGAAGGTCAAACTTTTCGTTATCCCGATCCGTTAGATGCTGTCATTGCAGTCTCCCATTCACAGGGGATTTCTGTCGATGAATAGCTTGCCCATCACCCATGATTTCATCTGTGTCCGATGCTCGCGTCACATGAAGACTTGTTGCCAAACAAGTGAAGTGTACGCCACGCCGGGCGACGTGAAGAGGATCCAGCAACACAGCGGCCGGTCGGATTTTACCGTATTCCAAGCCCCTGACGATCCAGTCTACCTCCAACAGGACGATGATCCAGAATGGTTGAACAACGTCTTTCGAGCGGATGGCACTCGGCGAGTGCTGAAACGGCATGACAACGGCGACTGCACTTTCCTGGGAGAGGCTGGCTGTGTGCTGCCGCTCGAAGTCCGGCCGTTGATTTGCCGCATATATCCCTATGACTATACGGCTGCGGGACTGCGCGAAGAACTGGCTCGAGGCTGTCCGTTGGAACTGTTGCCGGAGGGGCAAGAACTGCTCGAAGCTCTAGATATTTCTCGTGATGACGCCGTGCGGTGGCACGCACTGCTGTATGAGGAAATCAAACAAGAGCCACACGAGGATGCAAATTGAATGAGAGTCGGACTGACCTACGATCTTCGGTCGGAGTACCGTGCGCTTGGGTTTGATGAGCATGCGACCGCTGAGTTCGATCACCCCGAAACCATCGACGCCCTCGAAGCGGCTTTACGGAAGCTGGGCTACGATGTCCAACGCATTGGACATTGCAAAGCGTTGGTTCAGAGGCTGGCGTCGGGCGATCGATGGGATCTCGTTTTCAATATCTGCGAAGGTATGTTCGGGTTGGGGCGTGAAGCTCAGGTGCCAGCGCTGCTGGACGCCTACCAGATCCCTTATACTTTCGCCGACGCCTTGATGATGTCCGTGTGCCTGCACAAGGAGATCACTAAAACTTTGGTGGCCAAGGCGGGGATTCCAACACCTCAATCGATTTTGATCGACCGCGTTGAACAGCTAGCGCAGTCCAATTTGAAGTACCCCGTTTTTGCGAAACCGGTTGCTCAAGGTACCAGTAAAGGAATCTCGCCGGCCTCTCGCGCAGCCAGTTTGTCGGAGCTGAAGCAGGCTTGCGATAGTCTCATCCAACAGTTTCGCGAGCCGGTGATCATCGAGCAGTACTTGCCGGGCCGAGAGTTCACCGTGGGAATATTGGGCACGGGCAACGCGGCGTCGGTTCTGGGGACTCTAGAAATCGCAATGCGTGAAGATGCAGACCAGCACGTCTACACCTACCGCAACAAAGAAGAGTGTGAGTCGCTGATCGACTATCGACTGGTCTTGGCGACCAGCGACCCTGTGGTTGCAACAGCCGAATCGCTAGCGTTGCAGGCGTACCGAGTTTTGAATTGTTGTGATGCCGGCCGCGTCGACCTGCGTTGCAACACCGTTGGTGAACCCGAATTGATTGAAGTCAATCCGCTGGCTGGCTTGCATCCCACGCATTCCGACTTGCCGATGTTGGCCACTGCCGTCGGAATGCCATACGTCGAGCTCATCCGCCGCATTATGGACTCGGCAAAAGCACGAGTGACTTCATGAGAATCGCAGTCCTGTTCAACGATGTCAGCCGAGAGCTGGACAACATTGCTACGTCTGATGTACTGGTCCAATGCGATGCGGTCGAAGCCGCGTTGGGGCGACTTGGGCATTCGACTGAGCGGATTGCCTGCAGTCTGGAACTCGCTAGTCTGCAGCAGTCCTTGCGTGGCTGGCGACCTGACGTAGTGTTCAACTTAGTCGAATCGTTGGGCGGATCCGATCGACTGATGGGAGCCGTCACTATGTTAACCGAGTCGTTGTCGCTACCGACGACCGGTTCTGGGACAACAGGAATTGTGCTTTCCGGCGACAAACTTGTAGCCAAACGTTTACTAGCTCAAATCGGCGTGCGCTCGTCACGTTGGTTTGACCCAACCAAGCAGGCTTGGATTGGATCAATCCTCGATTGCGAATCGTTCTCGAAACCACCCGATCGATTTATTGTTAAATCTGTCTTGGAGCATGCTTCGCGTGGAATGGATGACAACTCGGTGATCCCATGGAGCAACGCGAAGCAACTGCTACAGCGCTTGGACGAGTTTCAGCAGGACAACGGCTGCCAGGCGATGGCCGAAGAATTCATCGACGGGCGCGAGTTCAATTTATCGCTCTTAGAACAAAACAGCCAAACGTTGGTTTTACCCCCCGCTGAAATCGACTTCCAAAATCTTCCAACTGACAAACCCAAAATCGTCGGTTATGCTGCGAAGTGGGACGCCGAATCGGTCGAGTACCAGGCCACCCCAAGAACCTTCGAGTTCCCTGCCAGTGACGGAGATTTACTTGTCGAAATGTGCGACACCGCTCACAAGTGTTTTGATCTGTTTCAATTGTCGGGTTACGCTCGTGTTGACTTTCGCGTGAACCATCAAGGGCAAATCTTTGTGTTAGAAGCCAATGCCAACCCCTGTTTGTCACCCGATGCCGGCTTCGCGGCAGCACTGGCTCAGGCGGGAATTGCTTTCGACGATGCCATACAGTCGCTGCTAACCATCGCCATGAAGAGACACCCAAGGAATGCGCTATGTTCTTGATACGTAGGATACACGATCATACGTTGCCAATTAACCAAATGGCAATTCGCGAGGTGCAAGAGATCTTTAAAAGCCAGTTTCCAGACGCTCAGCAAGAGGACGTGCTGTCGCTTGCCAATCGTTTGAGCAATCCGTTTCTTAAACGATTTCGAACGGTGCTGTTGGTGGCTGAGAACGCTCGACACCATGTATTGGGGTTTGCCATTCTGTTGCACGAGCCGGAGCTTGGCTTCAGTTATCTCGACTTTATGGCGAGCGGCAAAAAGATCACTGGACGAGGCGTTGGCGCAGCGCTGTACGAGCACGTGCGTGAACAGGCCAATGACCTGGGAAGCAAGGGGCTATTCTATGAATGCTTGCCTTCGGACGAAGACCGATGTAGCGACGCCAAGCTGCGGAAGCTGAACGCCAGTCGATTGAGATTTTATGAAGCCTACGGTGCGCGACCAATGATCGGGACCGGCTACGAAACTCCTGTGCCCGATGGTAGTAGCGATAGCCTTCCTCACTTGATGTTCGACGATTTGGACACGGGCAAATTGCCAAGAGCAAGTTTCGTGAAGCAGGTTATCCGCGCAATTCTGGAACGCAAGTATCGAGAGATTTGTCCGCAAGAGTATGTCGAGCGAATCGTGAACTCAGTCGTCGATGATCCGGTGCAACTGCGGGAATTCCGCTTTCTCAAAGGCGAAGCCGACCACCCGCCGGCAAACCTGGGCGAGAAGCGAAGATTCACTCTGGTCCTCAATGACAAGCACGACATCCACCATATTCGCGAGCGGGGATATGTGGAGTCGCCGGTGCGAATTCCAGTCATCACGAGTGAACTCAATAAAAGCGACCTTTGCACGACCGTGCCGACTCGCGAATACCCGCTGAAGCACATCCTAGCCGTGCATGACGCTGGATTGGTTGACTATCTGGAACGAGCTTGCAAAAACGCGCCCGAGGGCAAGTCGGTCTATCCTTATGTGTTTCCAATTCGAAATGCGACCCGGCCACCGAAGGATCTGTCGGTTCGTGCAGGGTATTACTGTATCGATACCTTCACTCCCATCAATCGCAACGCCTTTCCTGCAGCCAAGCGAGCTGTCGATGCTTCTCTCACTGCCGCCGATGCAATCCTCGACGGCGGGCGACTGGCATACGCATTGGTGCGTCCACCGGGGCATCACGCAGAGCACAGGTCATTCGGAGGCTTTTGCTATTTCTGCAACGCAGCGGTAGCGGCAAACTATTTCAGCTCGATTGGCAAGGTTGCGATTTTGGATATCGACTATCACCACGGTAACGGCCAGCAGGATATCTTTTACGAACGTAGCGACGTCTTCACCGTGTCGATCCATGGAGACCCAGATTTTGCCTATCCGTACTTTACTGGGTTTTCGGATGAAGTCGGTCGTGGGCCGGGCGAAGGATTCAATTTGAATATCGCTTTGCCCGAGCACCAGGACGGCAAACAGTATCGTAGAGCGTTAGCCCGAGCGCTGGAAGCGATCCGTGATTACGATCCAGAATTCTTGGTCGTGTGCTTGGGAATCGACCCCGCCAAAGGCGATCCGACGGGAACTTGGTCGCTGGTCGCAGATGACTTCACCGCTAACGGGCGAATGATTGGCGAACTCAACCTGCCAACACTCGTTGTACAAGAAGGCGGCTATCGGACGCGAACCTTGGGCATCAACGCGCGATGTTTCTTTTCAGGTGTGCTAGATACGCAAGATCGCTAGTGATGATTGTGAAGAAAACAGAGCAGTTTCAGTTCCGATTTGAAGCCGAATCCGCCGACTTGACGCGCGTGCGTTCGATCGTTGCCGCAACGGAGTTTTTTACACCGGCGGAAGTCGAAATTGCCATTGAATTAGTGGAAGAGCGACTCGCGAAAGGAAAGGCATCGGGATACGAATTCATCTTTGCCGATTCAACTTCCGCCCTTGCAGGTTACGTTTGTTTTGGCGAGATTCCCTGTACCGTGGGCAGCTTCGATATCTACTGGATAGTGGTTGCACCCGAGTGCCAACGCGTCGGTTTGGGGCGCAAACTCATGCAGTTGACAGAAGACAAGGTCAGACGATACCATGGCCGGCGGATCTACATTGACACCTCGGGCCGTGAGCAATACCAATCCACTCGCGACTTCTACGCCCGCTGCGGCTACTTGCCCGCTTGCGAACTTCCCGATTTCTACGACCTGGGCGATTCCAAAGTGATCTATTCATTGACCTTGAAGTAGTTGAAAA
>JADYZV010000059.1 GCA_020852965.1 Pirellulaceae bacterium
CAAAGCACCCGAAGGGCCGCTGGCGGCAATTGACTCCTGACCCCTTTACCCCAATTCGGATTTTAGGCGGAGGGTTGAACTCCATACTGGGAAAGCCGTAGAATGAAGGGTGCCAGCTTGGACTGGCCTAGCAACACTGACCACTCCAGGAGAAACCGAATATGGCTACCGTAATCGAGACGATCCAAGCGCCCCAAGTCCAACATACCGAGTGCTTCATTGGTGGGAAGTGGCTACCTGCGGCGAGCGGCAAGACGTTTGCCACGATCAATCCGGCTACCGAAGAGACGATCGCCGAAGTTGCGGAGGGAGATCAAGCGGATATCGATCTGGCGGTCGACGCGGCCCGCAAGGCTTTTGACCAGGGACCGTGGGGCCGCATGGACGCGCGAGATCGCGGACGTTTGATGTATCGGTTGGCTGATTTGATCGAGGAGGAGATCGACGAATTGGCCGCGCTCGAGAGCTTCGATAATGGCAAGCCGGTGAGTGTGGCGCGCGCCGCCGACCTGCCGTTGGTTATCGACTGCCTGAGGTACTACGCTGGCTTCGCAGACAAGATTCATGGTTCGACCATTCCGGTGCGCGGCAATTACTTTACCTACACGCGCAAGGAGCCGGTGGGGGTCGCCGGACAGATTATCCCTTGGAACTTCCCGATGTTGATGACGGCGTGGAAGTGGGGACCCGCGCTGGCCGCAGGTTGTACCATCGTGATGAAGCCCGCCGAACAAACCCCACTGACTTGCCTGCGGATGGCCCAGTTGGCACAAGACGCGGGCATTCCCGACGGCGTCATCAACGTCGTACCCGGCTATGGTCCCACGGCGGGCGGGGCGCTAGTGAAACATCCCGGCGTCGACAAGATTGCCTTTACCGGCGAAGACCGCACGGCAAAAATCATCATGCGCAACGCGGCCGATTCGCTCAAGCGCCTCACGTTTGAACTCGGAGGCAAGAGTCCCAATGTCATTCTAGCCGATGCTGACCTCGATGCCGCTGCCGCTGGGGCCCACTTCGGCCTGTTCTTCAATCAAGGGCAGTGCTGCTGCGCAGGCAGCCGAGTCTTCGTCGACGAGCGCGTGCATGATGAATTCGTCGACAAGCTCAAGGACTTGGCCACCAATCGCAAGCTCGGCAATCCACTCTGCCAGGATACCGAACAGGGCCCTCAAATCGATCAGGCTCAGTTCGATAAAATTCTCTCGTACATCGACAAGGGGAATGCCGAAGGTGCGCGATGTGTCGTCGGCGGCAAGCGTTTCGGCGACAAGGGGTACTTTATAGAACAGACGATCTTCGACGGCGTGACCGATGACATGGCAATTGCCCAGGACGAAATCTTTGGTCCGGTGATGAGCGTTCTGAAGTATAAGGATTGGGACGAGTTGATTGATCGAGCCAATCAGACTTTCTACGGCTTGGCAGCCGCTGTGTGGACCAGCAATGTGGGCAAGGCGCACGATTTTGCGCGCCGCGTTCGCGCCGGGACGATCTGGGTCAACTGCTATGACGTCTTTGACGCGGCTGCACCGTTCGGTGGTTTCAAAATGTCGGGCCAAGGTCGCGAGCTGGGTGAAGAGGGCTTGCGGGCCTATAGCGAGACCAAGACCGTCACGATCAACCTGAGCTGACGCATAACGTCAATTAGTTCCACGTATGTCTGCCGTCATATCACCCGCCCCCATCGCCCGCTCGCCGGGCTGGGGCGCAAGTTTTTTAAGTAGAGCCACAAACCCTAAGATCCGTCCACCGTCTGATGTTGAGATCATGGCTCGAACCCAAACTGGTCTGTTTAACCGCGCAGCGCGCTCGCCTAAGTGCCAGGTCAAATTGCGACACCGATTGGGGCGACCAGCGGTGCCGCTGGGGCAATCTTTTCAGTCTCAACTCACCCTGCGGGCGCGCTGCGCGGTTAAACAATCGATCGCGTCGACAAGCGTACCGCGCTGCCGAAGAGCTTACTCCTTCTGGGATCGGTTGGGCTTACCAGCGGACGGAACATTCGGCTCTGGCGCTATATCTATTGAAATCTATTGAAGTTTAGGTTGAGGTGCGAAGCGGCGCGAATCTAACGAATTGAGGGCGGGATGGTTATAGGGGTTAGAGCGCTGTTTAGCGTATTGGGGTTCATGCTAATTCTGGCCTGGGGGTGGGCGAGCTGCTTTGCGGACGAAGCTCGCACCGACGGTCCGAACTCCTGTGCTGCCGGCAGTAGCGACAAGGCCGACGATCAGCGCCCCTATGGGCTGGAAAGTCGCACGCCTTGGACCGCGTCGCGAGTCGTGGGTTCGCCCGAGCCGCCGCTCCCCTTTGTCGCCGTTAAGCAGTTTAACGATATTGCCTGGGAACGCCCGTTGACCATCACGGCCGAACCGGGAACCAATTGGTTGATAGTTATTCAGCAGGGGGGCGAAGACGATCGGCCCTCGAAGCTGCTGCGAGTGGAAGACCGCCCAGACGCCAACCAAACCTCACTCTTTATGGAGGTGCCAAAGCGGTTGGTCTACAGCGTGCAATTCGATCCGGACTATGAACAGAACGGTTATATCTATGTATTTAGCAATGGGACTACTGGGCAACCCAACAAGAAGAATCGCGTATCGCGGTTTACCGTTTCGCGGCGGGCCGATGCGGGGATGCCCGTCGATGTCGACTCGGAGTTGATTATCCTCGAATGGTACTCCGAGGGGCACGACGGCGGAGGGATGGTCTTTGCCCCTGACGGCATGCTGTATATCAGCACCGGCGACGGTACCAGCGACTCGGACGAGTGGATGTCGGCCCAAGATGTTACGGGACTTCAGGGGGGCGTGCTGCGGATCGACGTACGGCAGGCCACGGCCGAGCAGCCCTATATCATTCCCACCGACAATCCCTTTCTGGATATCCCTGGCGCACGTGGCGAATTTTGGGCCATCGGCCTGCGCAACCCGTGGCGAATGGACATCGATCGCAAGAGCGGACAGATCTGGGTCGGCAACAATGGACAAGACCTGTGGGAGTCCGTGCATATTATCGGTCGCGGAGAAAACTACGGCTGGAGCGTTTACGAAGGGAGCCATCCCTTTATGGTAAATCGCCAACTGGGCCCTGGAAAATTGACGCTACCCACCTTGGAGCACCACCACATCGAATCGCGTTCGCTGACCGGCGGCGTCGTCTACGATGGGAGTAAATTGCCGGAGCTTACTGGTGCCTACCTCTATGGCGACTATTCGACGGGCAAGATCTGGGCGGTGCGACATGACGGCAAACAAGTGATCTGGCATGAGGAAATCGCCGACACGACACTGCAGATATCCTCGTTTTGCAATTCGCACCATGGCGAAATACTGATGACCGACCACACAGCGGATGGAGGAGTCTACCGCCTAATGGCCAATCCCGCTTTGCTGGCGGCAGAGAAAGCCCCGGAGTTCCCGCGAAAGCTGAGTGAAACCGGCTTGTTTGATTCGGTCGCCGAGCATCGTGTTGCCCCTGGGGTGATTTCCTATTCAGTCAACGCTCCGGGGTGGCATGATGGCGCAGTGGCTGAACGCTTTCTAGCCATCCCCGACGACAAACAGATCGATTACAAATCTCGGCGCGGTTGGAATTTCCCCGACGGCGCCGTATTGCTGCAGACCCTGTCGCTGGAAGTCGTCTCGCAGACGGGCGTGGCACCGCGGCGCATTGAAACCCGGATGCTAACCCGCCAGCAGGGCGAATGGGCCGCCTACTCCTATCTCTGGAATGACGCACAAGGAGACGCACTGCTCGTCGACGCCTTGGGGCGGGACCTGTTGCTTGAAACCCCGCTGGCCAGCGCGGCGGGAAGCCAGGGCAACGACCAGCGAACTTGGCGAGTCCCCGGCCGGGCTGAGTGTTTGTCTTGCCACAGCCGAGCCATCAACTTTGTCCTAGGCATGAGCGAAGTGCAAATGAATCGCCAGCACTTCTACGGCGCGCGCAGCGATAATCAACTGCGGACCCTCGAGCATATCGGCCTCTTCAGCGGACCACTGCCCAAGCCGCCGACACAACTCGAACGACTCGTTGATCCCTACGACTCGCAGGCTCCCTTAGAAGAGCGCGCCAAATCGTACTTGCACACCAATTGCGCTGGATGCCATGTGAATTCGGGCGGGGGGAACTCGCGTATGTTGTTGGAATATGACACCCCACTAGCGAATATGAACCTCATTTCGCAGTTCCCGCAACACGCGACCTTTGGCATCGCCCAACCACTGATCGTAGCCCCGGGCGAACCGGAACGATCCGTCATGCTTGCCCGGGTCGCCCGCCGCGGGGTGGGGCAAATGCCCCCCTTGTTTTCCAATCGCGTCGATCACCGAGCGGTCGAACTCCTGCGGCAGTGGATGGCTGGAATGGAGTCCGATCGGAGATTTGTCAAGGATTGGACCGTGGCCGACATCAGCGGTCATCTGTCCGAGCTGGAGGCGGGGCGTTCGTTCGAACGCGGCGAGGCACTGTACAGTTCCGCCGGCTGCGGCAATTGCCATCGCTTGCACAAAGAAAAGGCAGGGATAGGTCCCAACCTCACCGGCGTGGCCCAGCGGCTCAAGCCTCGCGAAATCTTGGAGTCGATCCTTTCCCCCTCGGCGGTCATCGACGACAAGTATGCTACGACGCAGATCGTCACCCTAGACGGAGAAATCGTGCAAGGACGCATCGAATCGGAAGACGACAAAAAGCTCGTATTGCGCGGCAATGAATCCTTTGATGCACCCCGAACGATTCGCAAGGCAGACATCGAAGTTCGCTCTCTATCGAAGGTTTCGACCATGCCCAGCGGCACGGTGAACCATCTCGAACTGGAGGAGATTCTCGACTTACTGGCCTATCTGCTGGCCGACGGCACTGCACTTCGCTAATTCTAGCCCTTGCTATGCTCCTCCCTGCGGTTGCGCTATCCGCGCGGTGCTGCGATCGCGGGAGGTCAACAAGCTGCACTCCAACCGTCGATGGCGGCCATCGATTTTTGTTCTCCTCCGCGGATGGAAATTTGCTTGCGCGTTTTGCGTTCGCCTTCATAGGGCCAGGGAATCCAACCAAAGTAACGGCCGTCTGATTTCGGCATAAGCAGTGGTAATTCGTAGCCCAGCGGTGAGATTTCGTATTCGAAATAAGGCTGCTTTTCTTCGTTTGGCCAGAAGAAGCACTCAAAGACGTCTTCAGTCCACAGCTTGAGAAAATCGCCTTCGAGCGTGGCGTGCAACTGCTTGTCGCTGCCGTCAAACAGTACTGGCTCAGCGGACGGCAGCTCAGCCGGCAGTAGCAGCCCAGCTATGACGAGGATGCCCCCAGATGCGTGTTGCAGATACCTTTTTTGCCCGTCGCTCACTGGTCGGTTTTCTTCCATGTCGCAGCGGCAGCGACCAGCGAAATCGCTCAACCAATTCTCGAATTGCCTCGCTTTTCTCGCAGTTTTTCCTTCGCAGCCTATTCATCGAAGTCGACCTGTTGTGGTTTTCAAGCTTTACTAGTTCGGATGGGCTTGGAGCAATGGGAACCAGCGGCGCGACAATTGCCTTGTACACTACCGGAGTTGCGATCAATGTTCTATTGTTAGGCTGAACGGTCAGTTCACGAGGCGGGGCGAATGCGTTTAATTGGCAGAATCCGAACTAGCATCATGACCACTGGGTGGGTGCTCTTGAGCGTCGTGGCTGCCGCTCAGGAGCCTGTTCCAGCCCCAGTTCCGATCGACTCGCCATCGATCGGTTCGCCAAGCATCATCACACGCTCGCTCGACACATTAACGATTGATGCGGCGACGATCGAACCGCCCATGGATGAGCAACGATCCGATTTGGCCATTGCTTGTCTCCGCATCCCCGCTTCGCTGATCACTGACGAAGCAAGCCGAAGCTTTCAACATACGGCACCCGTTGACCGCGTCGTGCTCGGGACTCACGCGCGTGGAACGGCCGAATGCCAAGGCGAAGTCCGTTGTGAAATGGGGCAGCAGCCTAGTGCTGCGGAGCTGGTGTGTCACATCTCTGGCACGGTCCGTTCGCAGACTTGTGGAACCAACGGACCCGCGCTGATCAACTCGACCGCCGAGACCTCTTACACGGCCACGAAGCGCATCGTGTTTGATGGGCGACAACTCACAACTCAACCCGCAGTCGTAAATGCCAGGACTCAAATACAAATCACAGGAATTGGTAGTATCGCGCCTAGGTTGCGAGGTCGAATTGTCGAGCGGGTGGCCACCCGTCGCGCCGCCGACAGTCGCCTCGAAGCGGAAAGGATAACGTGTCGATTGACCGCCGATGAATTGCAGCAACACATCGATAACGAATTCTCTCAGCGCATTGTCTCCCTGAATCGCAAGTTGGCCATGCGATTGGCAATTCTTGATGGTTTCAAAGACAATGAATATGCACTTTCAATAAGCAGTCGCCCCGAGTACATACAGATCTTGTACGCTCGCAGAGAAACCAATTCGCAAACGGATGCAGCGCTACCGAACTTTCCATTGGGAGACAAGCTGGTTTTGTGGATCCCGCTCCCCGACTCGAAGTCGGCGATCAACGACGAAGAAGCCTGGGGGCTTGAAGATGTTAAGGGCTTTCTACCGCTATGGCTCTACGCTCCCGTATCGCGCATCAAAGCCAAGATCGATGAAAGCACCCCTCGCCTCGATCTGCTCAGGCATTCGAATTGGATCGGCTTTGAGTTTGGTTCCGACGCCGTTTAATGAATCAAAGCAGCCTCAAGCGCGGCAGTAGAACGCAATAAACGATTACGTCCTTTTTCCACTGCACGCACCATACGGTCAAGTGAAGCGGTAGCTCTAGTTGGAAAATCATTATAATTCATCTGAAGTTGTTTAACGCCTAGCCGGATTGGCCGGTGGAGCGCGAGTGATGTGTACTACGGAGAGTTGGCTCGATGCGATAGCGATATGATCAGCGCGGGTGTACCGGCCAAGTAGGCGCAGGCTGGAGCGGAGTTGATCACACCTAGACCCGAGACTGTACGAGAGAGTATCCATGGAGTCAGGTTGACAGTCGCAGGTTAGCCTAGAAGGCGGCTGCCGCAGGTGCCATCGCCTGCGCAGGCCGCAACAGTGGGTTGGCTTATGCTATGGTGTGTCAGAGACTCACCCGCTGACCAGATCAACTCATGCACCTGCGGCCTGCTCCGGCTCGGCGTTAAACGAAAGCATCGAGTCGACAAAAATTGTTCACGATTAGAAATCAAATTTGTCTGGTCGCCAGAGTTGGTACTGTTCGTCTAAGAGCCAGTTCCAGCGCTCGGTTTCATCCAATCCGACCAGCCCAACGACTTGTTCCATTGCCGACAAAGCAGCTCGCTGCTGTTCGCTGGTTTCGAGCGGCAAATTTTCCAGCGCTAGAACGGTTTGTTGTGGGGCGGTCAGGAAGGCGATCCCGAACAAATAGTACGGTGCCTTGTCGATGGAAAAGCTGCGACGCTAGCCTAAAGCTGCCGTAGCCAAATCGACAATTCGGATCGATGTCCGCATCGAGTCCAACGTGGCCGAACACACGACGTCGGACTTGCCCCAGCGTGACGTGAACAGTCTCTCCTGACACCAGAGATAGCGTTTGCGAGCCGCGTGTGCAGACTGCCAAGCCCATGAGTCAGCCATGATATTCAACGCATGTACGAAGTTCATGATCGGCTTCCTTTCGAATTCGGGCCGCGTTCATTCTTTTTGTCCGCTGATGCTTGGGACGACCTTTGGTTGCCTTGGGTGGCTTGCTTCGCTTTCAAATCGTCGAGCAAGCACTGCAGTTGGCCGATTTCAGATGCCGTGAGTGGTTTGGTTTCGAGAAGTGACGCGACCAGGTCGACCCCGCTTCCACCGAAAACTCGATCGACAATGCCGCCGATCACTTGCCCGCAGGTTTTATTGGGCGCGATTTTGGCTTGATACACAAAGGCTTTGCCGCAATGGCCTTTTTTGCGAGTGACGAAACCTTTACCAGACAATCGTTCGAGAAGTGTGCAGACTGAGGAGTGGGAGAGCGGGCGTCGTTGGGCGAGCATCTCCCGCACTTGGCGCGCGGTCATTTCCTCGGCTTCCCACAGGCATTGCAGCACATCCAGTTCCGCTGGGGGCAAATCCAGATCGGTCATTAGTTGGTTTCCATGCGAAAACTCAAAAAACGGCAAACAGAATATCGACAAATGTAGATAACTAATCGACATGTGTCAATATGCTAAGCGTGGGGTGGCCCATCGATTGCGAAAAGCTGGTATCTTTTGTACCGGAGGGAGGATTTGGTGAAGTCCAGCCGTGTGCATTATCCACGTATAGTCTAGGAGTAGTGGACGAGGTTGCGAGTCGCTGGCATCCAGCGAAGCAAGGGGACTCGTAACCTCGTCCACTACGCCCAATCCCACAATGATGAATCGATGAGGCATTAGCCTTCTGTTCAACACCACCCCAAACCCTTTTCTCGAGCACCTTCGAAGATGCGTCTTACCCTGAGTGCCTATGTGACGGTCGAGCGTGAAGAGGGGCGCAGTATTTATAACTGTCGTCCGTTGCGCGGTCCGCAGATCGTGACCCGCGATCCGCTGCTGAGCATCGCGCTGAGCAAGCTGGGGAATAAAATGCGCAAGTCGGTCAATGCCTGGATCGAAGGGGGCGAATCGGCACGGCTGGGGACCTGGTTGTACGACAGCGAGACGCGTGGTGTGCCGGTCAAGCTAACGCTCGCGCTGCGAGATCGCACGCTACGTTGGAAACTACTGCTGGTGTGCATTCCTGCATTCACGCGCACGATCGCCTTTTCGCCATCGATTCCCGATGTGGCATTCGAGCTCGAGTCGTTGGCAGATTTGGAACTGCGCGCGGCCGAGGTGTATAGCGCGTGGGCGCAGGAAAAGATCTCCGATGGAGCTGAATTCATCTTGGACGAAATCGGTGGCGGTAGCGAGATGTGGGTCGAGCCGTTGGAGGTCGAGGTCGAAACGAAGATCCGCGACAAGAAAAAATCCAAGAATATCTTTGCAGCCTTGTTTGGCGGAGAGCCGAGCAGTGGCAATGAAGAATTGCATAAAGTGGGACAATGCCTGGACGATCTGGCATCCGACTATCAACCGGCACTCGGCCGCAGCGAATTGGTAAGCGAAGTCGATCGGCTGCTACAGCGGGACGACCGACAAGGGGTACTGTTGATCGGCCCACCGGCGGTCGGCAAGACTGCCATCATCAATGAATGCGTGCAGCGCCGGACAGCGCGCTTTCATCATCGTCGCGATCAAAAGCCTCAAGTTTGGTGGTTGTCACCTCAGCGATTGATTAGCGGCATGTCGTACTTGGGGCAGTGGGAGCAGCGTTGGTTGTCGATCTTACGAGAATCGTCCAAACGCGATCACATTCTGTACTTCGATGACTTGGTGGGTCTATTCACCGCCGGTCGCACGCGCGACAGTAGCTTGAGCGCCGCCGATGTGCTGCGTAGCTTTTTGGCGGAGCATCCGCTGCGTCTGTTGGCAGAAGCCACGGCGGAACAGTTGGCGGTTCTACGGCGACGCGATCGCAGCTTGGCCGATCGCTTTCACTTGATCTATGTCCCTGCTTTGAGCGCCGAAGACGCGCTCCCCATCACGCTCGAGGCCACCTACGATATTGAGCTCCGCGCACAACGCTACTTTCACCCCGAAACCGTACCGCTGATCATGCGGCACCAGGAAACGTTCGCGCCCGACCAGGCCTTTCCTGGCAAAGCGATCGAGATGTGCAAGACGCTTACCAAGCACTCGTCGTTGGTTGTCAATAGCGATAGTGTATTGAATTTGGCAAGCGCCCAAATGGGTGCCAGCTCGGGTCTACTGATCAACGATCTGGGCGATCTACGGTGCATTCAGACATCGCTGTCGCGACAGTTGATCGGTCAACCCGCCGCGCTCGAGGCGCTCAGCCGTACCGTCATTCGCTATTCACAGCGACTACATCCTCCCGACCGACCGTTGGGAGTGCTGCTGATGCTTGGACCGACGGGTGTGGGCAAGACCGAAGCGGCTAAAGCCCTCACGCGTTTGTTGTACACCGAAGAATCGCACTTGGTGCGCATCGACATGAACGAGCTGACCACGCCACACGCGGCAGAACAACTGGTCGGCACTTTCGACTCACCCGATGGGCGCCTGACATCGGCCATTCGTCGTCAGCCGAACTGTGTCATCCTGTTGGACGAGATCGAAAAAGCCCATCCTGATGTGTTCGACTATTTGTTGCAAGTCTTGGGGGAAGGGCGGCTGACCGACGCGCGCGGACGAGTGGCCGATTTCCGTTCTGCAGTGATCATCATGACCAGCAACTTGGGCGCCAGTGAACAGGATTCTAACTTGGGGTTTGAGGTCTCCGCCGAACGGCGGCAGCAGATCTACCTCAAAGCGGCGCAACAGTTTTTCCGCCCTGAGTTTTTTAATCGTATCGACGAAGTGGTCGCCTTCCGCAATCTTGATCCGCACGATATGGAGAAAATTGTTGCCATTCAGTTGGACCAGGTGCTGTCTCGCGACGGAATCAAACGCCGCGACATTTTCGTGGATGTCGATCGGACTGCCATCAAGCACATCATACGCCGAGGCTACGATTCCAAACTGGGTGCGCGCGCCGTGCGGCGAATGCTCGAGAGCCAAGTCATGGGACCGCTGGGAGACTGTCTCTCAGGACTGCATATCGATCGTCCAACTCTCGTTCAAATCTCGCACCCTCCGAGCGCGGCGGAGCTGAGTTGTCGAGTGCGGCCGCTGGAGATCGCTGCGCGGCAGCCGACAACGCGTTTGAGCGTATTGGAGCCGCTGATCGAGCAGGCTGGCGCACTCTATCAACAGCTCGATCGCCGCTTGATCGAAATGGAAGAGGAGCTGCGTGAAACGGATCATAGGACGACAGGTCAGACGCATGGTGCGTCGTATTATGCCCTGCGCGAACAACTATATCGCTGTGCGGAATCGCTCAAAGCAGCCAAGGCGCGGGCCGTACATCCGACGGGGCCACGGCTTGATATCAATCCCATTGCCCCTTCGGTGGCGCGGCGTGACTTGGACGGCGGTGGAGCGCGACGTACGATTCGCGACTGGCACGCTCAAGATGACTTGCGCGCCGCCATCAATGATCAACAGATGTTGCTACAACCTGAGATCCGATCCGCCGATCGGCTGGCGCGACAATTGATCGACAATTTAACCGTCGCTTCGACCATGCTCGACGCTGCGCAGTCGGCTAGAAGCTGGCTGTTCGGATTCGAGCAGTTGACACATGGAACAGGCTTGGTCGAAGGCAGTTCGCTGGGGCTAGGATTTGGGCGCACTGGGGCAATTAAGTTTCACTCTGGCCCCAACATCCAAATCCATGATACATCGCCTGCCAGCGGTGCCGCTACACGCCTAGTCCGCTGCCTGAGTGAGGGGTGGATGTACGAGGTGGCCGAACAGGCGTTCGAAGGTCGTTACTGGTTGGTGTCGGGGGTATCGTTGATCGGTATTCTGCGCCCATTGCTGGGAACCTATCGACTCGACATGTCTCAACAACGCAGTGGTGTTGGCGCAAGTCACCTACTAGCCATGCGAGCGATCGCCGTGCCCGATGCGTGTGCGGCCGAGTATCTGGTCGCCTCCGCAACGGAAGGAACTTCGGCGACTTTGCCGACCAGTTTGACAACCGAGCTGACGAGCTTAATTGCGCGCGAACCGTTGTTGGCTAGCGACGGAACGCCCATGACTCCAGAGGGACAACCGTGGCCAACCTCGACGGTACGTGGCGAGTTGGCAGCGACGATGGTCGACTACGTTAGTGGAGCCAGCCTTCCCTTGTGGCCCACGAGCTGGTTGGAGCCAAGTAAAGTGCTTGCCCAGGCTATGCAGTGGTGGACCGACTGCCTGCCGGTGCCCAGCCAATTACAGGAGTCGCACTAATCATGTTCGCCAAAATGCCGGTACTCATCGATCAACCCACTGCTGGTGTCGCCATCGCTCAATTGCTGGACGGTTTGTCACACCAAGCGGCAGGTTTTTCGATCGAACAATCACTGCGACTATTGAGGAAGAGTCTCCATCGCGAAATCAAAAAGCACCGTGTTTCGTCGTTGACAACCTGGAAATCAGCCACGTTGGCGCAAAAGAAGTTCGACGTTCAGCCAGCCATCATCTTTCGCGAGCGACGCTACCCAGCCGGACCCAAGGTACAGCTTCCCGTCCGCTATGTCGAGCTGGTCGATCAGCGCGATCAATTGTACTGCATGCTCCCCGATTTCGGCGAAGTCTTGTACATACCTGAACGCAAACTATTGAAGACGATGTTGTCGGAAACGGTGCGTTCGATAACCGCCACGCTCTCACCACGAGAGCTGCACAAACTATGGCCGCCAGCCGCCAGCGAATTGAAATGGATTCGATTGGACTTGGTCAAACCTGCCAACCGACAGACTCTACAGCACACGCGCGTGTTGCGAACGGTAGCCGAACCTTTAAGCGATGGTCGCAATCTGACCATCGTGGCCGGTTCACGCGAAGAAGTGCTTGGACAAATGCGCACGGCGATTAGCAAAGGTAGTTGCCTGATTGTGGGAGAAACTGGGGTCGGCAAGACGACCCTGGTGAGCTCGGTAGCGCGTGAGATGTTTCTCGCCCGCCGCGCTCTGCGAAAACAGCAGCGAGACAAAGGAAGCGACACGGAGCCACTGCAACCTTTGTTTTGGTCGAGCAGTGCGGGCCGCTTGATCGCTGGCATGCGCTACCTTGGACAATGGCAACAGCGGCTCGAAGCGGTAGTAGCGGAGCTGGCCAATATCGACGGAGTGCTGGCCATCGAGAACCTACTCGACTTGGTATCGATCGGTGGTCGTGAGCCCCGCGACTCGCTGGCTGCCTTTTTGATTCCCTATTTGCGCAGCGGCAGTTTGCGGCTGGTGGCAGAAGCCAGCCCGACGGAGCTCGATGCCTGTCGGCGCCTCTTACCTGCTTTGGTCGATACGCTACCCATGGTGCGCGTCGAGCCGATGCGTATCGAGCACGAACAAGAGCTATTGCGAGTGACGCTTGCACAGCAACTGCAATCGGCCGAGATCAAATTCTCTGCCAGCATTCCGGCTTGCGTGTCACGGTTGTGTCGACAATTCCAACGGCACAGCGCGGCGCCGGGCCCAGCTATGCGGTTTATTCTGGAATTGGCTGGGCGCAAACGCCGCCAGGATCAGCCCAAACTATGGACTGAGCCTTGGATTCTCGAGCGATTTAGCCAACGCACCGGCCTGCCGTTGATTCTACTCGACGATGCTCGCAGTCTGGACAAAGAAACAGTCGTCAACGATTTATCGCGCGATGTGATTGGCCAAGCCAATGCCTGTCAACAAATGGCCAGCGTGGTAACTCGCATTAAATCCGCCGTGCAAGACCCGCGACGACCGTTCGGCTGTCTGCTGCTGTGTGGCCCGACAGGCGTTGGTAAAACACAGTTGGCGAAATCGCTGGCCAAGTATTTGTTCGGAGCGGCTGGGGAGAAAAGTCCGATGATCCGACTCGACATGAGCGAGTACTCAGGTGTCACAGCCGGTTTTCGCTTTTTGAACGACTCAGCCGGCAACTCGGCAACTTGGATTCAACAGATTCGCTCGCGTCCACTGAGTGTGCTATTGCTGGACGAAGTGGAAAAAGCATCGACCGAGGTCTTCGATATCATGCTGAGTATGCTCGACGAAGGGCGACTGACCGATCGTCTAGGACGCGTGACCTCGTTTCGCAACTCGGTCATCATCATGACCAGCAATGTGGGGGGGCGCAGTAGCACTTCGCTCGGCTTTAGTGAGGATGCGAATATCGACTACGCAAGCGAGGTACGCAAGGCTTTTCGGCCCGAGTTCTTCAATCGACTCGATAGTGTCATTCCGTTTGCGCCGTTGAGCCACGAAGTGATCCAACAGATTACTATCAAGGAACTGAATGATCTTCGCAACCGTGAAGGGTTGGAGCGCTACGGTCGCGGTATAGAATGGACGACTGAGGTGGTCGACCACTTGGCTCGAACTGGCTTTCAAAACCACCTCGGTGCTCGGCCGCTGCAACGCGCCATTGAGACGGACATTGTCGCCCCTTTGGCTAAATGGATCGTGGAACACAACGCGCTACCAGCCACCACACTGCAGCTCGACTGGGACACACACCATCAACTCCTAATAGTTCATCCACGTTAATTGTTCAATTACGACAAAGGCTCTCCTTCGTGAATCGCGAACTTCTGGAACTTGAGCAAGCCTTTCGAGAGAGTTGGCGCAGCTTCAATCCAGGCGGCTATGCGCAGTACTTGGACCGAATCGACGCGGCTCTTCGGCTCGAACTCCTGGCGCGATTACTGAGCGCAGAGCTCGAATTCGCCTTTCAACCCCCTTCGGTGGTTCGGGAGTGCCTGGCTGGCCGACTCGACTATTCGCCGTCCATGCCCATTGCCCACAATCACGAACGGAGCGGCAGCAATGTCGCCGGCAGCGCGGACACGCTGGAGGGGCACCGCGATAGCGACAAGGAGGCCGATTGCGAGATAGACGACGATCAACGCGTCAAGCCTTGCGTGCCACTATTCCTGGTGCAGTTTCCCGAACTAGCTGGCCGCAACGAACTGCTCATTCGGTTGATCGTGCTCGAGTATGCTTTACGGTTGCGCTACGATCCATGCCCGCCGAATCCTGAATCGTATTTGCCATTATGCGAGCAGGGAGGGGACCAATTAATTCGGCTATTGGAGCTGACCGAGAACAAACTACCGCAGAGCCGCTCGGCATCGTCGCCTGCCGAACCGTTGAAGCACTCCGATTCGACGATCAAGGAAGCGTCATTGTCCGCTTCGATCACGCTCGATCCGCTGCCGCTGAACCTTGGGTGTTTCCTACTGGTGCGATTGTTGGGGCGTGGCGGTATGGGGTATGTGCATGCAGCCATCGATCTGCGCAGCACTGCGCAGGTAGCCGTGAAGGTCATGCGCCGCGTGGATGCTTGGAGTATCTACCGATTTATCGAGGAATTTCGCTGGCTGTCTCAGTTGAGTCATCCGCATTTGGTCAAGTTATACGACGCATTCTGCGAAGGAGACATCCGCTACTTCTCGATGGAATTGATCGAGGGCAAGATGGTCCGCGAATGGTTTCGCAATTTTCCTGTGGGGCTATCGTCACGCTGGGGTGAACTGCGGCGCGTGCTTGAACAGTTCGCCTCGGCCGTCGAGTACCTGCACGATCATCAGGTGTTGCATTGCGATTTAAAGTGCTCAAACATGATGATCACCTCGGGGAACCGCGCCGTGCTCTTGGACCTTGGTTTGGCGATACGCGCTGGTCAAGAAAATCGCCTGGTTGGTACTTTGCAATACATGGCACCCGAGTTGATCGAGGGTGGGTCGGCGACCTATGCGAGCGATTGGTATAGTTTCGGAGTCATGATTTACGAAGTGCTGACCGACAGCTTTCCTCCCATCGAAATTGATCTATCGAACAGTGGCGTGCGCGGGACCAAATATAGCTTGGACCTCGAAAAGGTTCGTTACCTGCTGCGGGATTGTCCCACCGACTTGATGGATTTGTGCATTGAGCTGCTGCGTGCTGATCCCTCCAGGCGACCTCGATGCAGCGATGTCGTACAGCGATTGTCAGGCACCAAGAAGGCGCGCATGCGGCCCGCGAAGCAACCGCTATTGTGCTGGGGGCGTGAAAATGAGCTGGCGACTTTGAATGCGGCTACACGGACGCCAGGCGACGGGACGTTCAGCGGGCCCACCAACGCGAGCCAGACTTCCATCGCGCCGAATTTAGAGAGGCAGACATTAGAAGGGCAGAAAGGCGAAGAGCAATGTGCTAGCTTGGTCATGCTGTATGGGGAATCAGGAATTGGGAAAACGACACTGCTGCAACACTGGTCTCGTGCGTTGCCGCAACAAGGCAAACAGTTGTTGCTCTCGGTTCGCTGCTATCGACAGGATCACACCCCAGTCCGACTGCTCAACGCCTTGGTTCAAGAGTTGACGCTGGCCGCACCGAAACTACCAGCTGACATCTGGGAACCGGCGCTGACGAAGCTCGCTCGCGAGATCTGCATTCTGTTCCCTCAGGTCCAACAACTACTGCCTGCAGGCCAAGCGAGCACCGTTCAGCGGGCAGAATCTCATGCTCCGCCGAATGAGACGGCCCACGATGTCAGCCTCGGTTCCATCGTCCAATGGTTGTTGGAACTCAGCCACCAACAAAGACTAATTCTTTGTGTGGACGACGCGCAATGGGCCGATATCGAAAGCCTGCGAACGCTTCGAAGGCTACTTACCCATCCAGCCCGCTTCTGCGGAACCCTGGTGTTGGTCGATGAAAGCAGCACGAGTCGGATACGCGACTTATTCCGGCCCAGCCGTGCGCCGGAGCGAGACGAATTTGCGTTGAGCAATTCAGCAGGCAGCTCGTCAGACGGCGATTCTCCATTTCTTACAACGCAAATTTCGCTTCACGCTTTGAACCAGCAAACCTGCCAAATGCTGCTCGAACACTGGGCTAGCAACGCACAGGTTTCCATGAAGTCTTCGATCTCCCAGGATATCGCCGAGCGGTCTAGCGGCAATCCTTTCTTGCTCCAGGAGATCTTCCGCACCTATACACATCATGTGGCCAATGGCGATACCACAGGCACGGCCTGGCTAACGGCGGATTCTCAAAGTAGTGTGCGAAGGCGTTTCAGCATGCTTTCCATAGCGGCCGAAAACATCCTACAGTTCCTAGCAGTTTCTGACCATTCGATGAGCTTTCACCAACTCCAAATGGTTTCACGAATTCTGCCACAAGAATTGCAACGTACGCTGAGCTGGTTGGCCTCGCAGGGCTGGATCAGCTCGCGTGGCAGCGAGACCGAATCGGGCTTCGAAGTCGCACATGAGAACTTTCGACGTGCCATACTTCAATCGATACCAGCCGACCGCATTCACCGGCGGCACTATCGTTTGTCGCGAATTCTATCGTGTGAAACTCCTCCCCCCTGGGCACGCGTAGCTCGCCATTACTGGGCCGCCGAGCACTTCCGCGAAGCCAGTTCGTGTTACTTGGAAGCAGCCCGACAAGCCATGGCGACAGGGAGTATCGATGAAGCGCTCGAATTCTTGGACCGCGCAGAGCACCCCGACGCACAGCGTACTCCCACCGAACAACAGCGGGTGACGCGGATGAAGGCAGCTTGTCTAGCACGCGCCGGAAGCTCTCTGGCGGCTGCGCAGTTATACGATCAGCTACTCGATACACACCTGCGCAAACCATCCACCGATGCTCCTGCAGCTACAGGTAGAATCCAAACGATCGCTGGATATGCTGACGAATCAACTATCATGTTACGCTGTTTGGCAGGGGAGCAGAGAATTCGAGCAGGCGAATTGGAAGCGGGCTTGAGTCGACTTCAATTGGCGCTACAAAACCTTGGAATTGTCCGCTGGAGGAAGACTCGCTTCGCTCAACTTAGCCTCGCACTGCGTACTTTTCGGCTGGGCTTAACCTCCCCCACTCATCTGGCTGCAAACACTTTGGACAATGCATCCGCCGCGCCATTCAGCGAAATGGAGCGTTGCCTCAATCGCCTGGTACCGCCTTTGACTTTTCTGGACAGTCAATTGGGGCCTGATCTCGCTCTGCGATTAGCCCGCCGAGCCGAAAAAACGGGAGAGCCATTTGATCGCTCCCTGGCCCTGCTGCGATCGGGCATTTTGCTTTCCTTCGCTGGCCGCAAATGGCGAGGTCGGGCTCTGCACCGCCTGCGGATCGGACGCCAACTGGCTCGGATGAGTCGCTCCGACGAGGCGCGCGCCACCGGCGACTTCTGTATGTTCGTGTGGCATCGATTCTGCGGCCAGTTTCACTCGGCCGCTCGATACGGGCATGCTTCCCTCAAGCGCTATCACAACTGCCACTCCAGCACTCAATGGGAGCAGCAGTTTCTTCACTGGGCCATGCTTGGCACATATTGGTACACCAACCAACTGCGCGAGCTGACTCGTTTGACATTTCAGTTGCGGGAAAGCGCCCACCATCGTTCCGATCCGATGTCGCTGTTTTGGATGCACGTCGATACCGCACACTGGGCCGACCTGGTTGCTGATCAACCCAGTCTCGCACGTTCGTCGTTGGTCATTGCCAGCAAAGCCATCGCCAATCAATCGCTGCAATCACCGCGTTTCTTCCTATGGCTGTCGCGCATTTACCAATCGCTTTACGAAGGCAATCCCCAGCAAGCTTTAGAAATCCTGGAAGCGGATTGGCGACAATTGGGCCAAGCCTACCTGATGCGCACCAACTACTATCGTTGGCTGGCGTTGACCGCCCGCATTTGTTGCGATCTCGTTAGCCTGCAGCACCAGCCCGCCAACTCGGCTAAGCTACTGAAAGATGCCCAACGCTGCGCGCGCGACATGCAACGACTGGAGGAACCCGTGTTTGTGTGTTACGGAAAAGCATTTGCACTGGCCATCTATGCCTGGAGTGTCAGCACCGAATGCGTCTCGACGAGCCGCCGCGGAGGGCGTGGCCGGACAACCTCGCAGCCTGCGGCGTGGGAAACTAGCATCGCACAACTTCACAAGCTGGGACATCCCCTGCTGGCGTTAGCCCTGCAGTGGCATTACAGTTTCTATGCGCCAACACAATCCGAGGAACTGCGACAACAAGCTGAAACTGCCTTTCGTGAACAGGGTTGCGTCCGCCCCGACAAGTTGTTGAATACGATCCTCCCCTTGCCAACGCAGTTCGTGTAGCATGCGGAAATGAGAGCACCCAGGGGAATCCGACGGCGGAGCGTCGGGCCACATTAGCGCAGTTCGTGTAGCATGCGGAAGTTCGGGTGTCTGTGGGGAATCCGACGGCGGAGCGTCGGGCCACATTAAGACAGAATCCGGCGGCGGAGCGTCGGGCCACATTAGCATAGTTAGAATCGCATGCCAAAATTCGAACACCTGCGACATCAGCCTCCCTCGCTTTTGACTCAGCCACGACCGCTCCTATTGGTCGTTGCACCGCTGCGCAGCAACGTCAACTTGAGTCGGATGGTGCGACTGGCTGGCTGCTCGGCTATTGCCGAGATCATTCACTGCGGCGGTGGCAAGGTCGATCGCGAAATCGCTCGTGATGCGGCGGACATCGTCAAGCTCTCCTCGCCACGTAGCCTGCCTCCGGTGCTGGATCGACTACGCGGCCAAGGCTATCGCTGTGTCGGTTTAGAGCAAACCACCAACTCGCAATTGCTTTACAACTATCAATTTGTTCGTCAAACCGCACTGGTCATCGGTTCAGAGCGCGAAGGCCTGTCGCAAGAAATCCTCGATCGCTTGGACGATGTGGTAGAAATCCCCGTTTACGGGCAACCCGCTAGCTACAATGTAGTCACCGCCGCCACCATGGCAGTCTATGAATACTGCCGTCAGTTTCCCGAAGGCTAAGATCTTCTCAATCCGCGACGATCACACAGTGAAATTCGGTACGGCCAACCGTTCACGGTCAACATAAGAGTTGAGACAATGTAGAACCATCGTCCCAATAGATTACCGCTTCGGATTGCTTGAGCCCGTCAAAACCCCGAACAATTGGGAATAACTATTCCACTTTTCAATCAAGCGTGAAAGGTTACCGATACCGTTCCATCAGAAAGACGTTTGATACCGGTACATGATGACGTAGGCACCCACGCGTAAGTTTCTACGTCGATTCCTCGGACTCTGCGAGCGAGACCTTGGCGTAAAGTTCCGCCAGCCGAATCCGACAGCCGACGGACTCAAGAATGATCTCTTGCTCCGGCTGCCTGAATTCGGTCAGCAACCAACTGCCCGAAGCTTGGCGCGCGTAGAGTTCCGCGTGCATGCGTTTCTGGGCGACCAACAGGTAATCTTTTAATGACGCGAGTTGGCGGTATTGTTCAAACTTGGGCCCGCGATCGTAGGCTTCGGTTGAGTCCGGCAAGACTTCGACGATAAGCCGCGGATTCAGCAGCACATCGCTCACCGCGTCTACAAATTCTGGATTCTCGCAGGTGACAGAGATGTCGGGGTAAGTGTACAGCCCCGTAGGCGACACTTTGACTTTCATGTCACTGGGATAAACCTCGCAATCGCGCTCGCGAAGCTGATTGCTGAGTGAAGTTCCCACGTTCATAGCGATCAAATTATGGCGTCGCGTGGCTCCAGCCATCGCAAAAACTTCACCACGGTAGTACTGACTTTTGTGTTCCGCTCGGCGTTCTTGAGCCAGATATTCCGCTTCGGTGAGGAAAGTTTCCGGAAGGCTGGACATGAAAGCATCGCCTTTTGTCTGAAAGAATTTGCACAACCGCAAGCTGCCATGCTCCATTGTAGTCAATGGAGTAGGCGAGCAAAGAGCCGAAAAAATCAGCATCGGCGATCGCAAAAACCTCTTGAGTTACCGGTAGCGAAATCCCTCAGCGACTCGCCTGCAGTGAAGCATCTTGGGCCGCTTCCGCCTCGACACCTTCTTCCTTGGGAGGTTCCGCCAGCGAGCGGACGAAGTTGACCAAGTTCCAAATGTCTTCTTCAGGCAGCGTGGCGGCTGGCATCGGGGTCCCATCAATACCGGCAGCGATCCGACGATAGAGGTGCTCTGGCTCGCTACCACCACGGAATAGTCCTAAGCGGAAGTCGCGGGGATCGATCTTGCGCGCAGGAAGGGCGCCGCGGGCAACCAAAGGAACTTGCGCGGCTTCATCGACCGGATCGATCCCGATTCGCACCGTCCAATCCTTCGTCCAGTCGTCGTAGTCCTGCTGCGGCCCATCGCCGTGCCCCTCCTTGCCGTGACACTTGGCACACGCGGCAATTTCCGATTCGAAAACTTCCTTTCCGCGAGCGACCGACTGCTTGACTGGTGAATCTCCATCCGCAGCCAGGGCGGCTCGCAATTCGTCGATCGTGGCTGGCACAGGAATATCACCTGGATCGGGAACGTCCTTAACACGATCTTCGGCTTCGAGCCAGCTATCTCCGATCTCCAGAATCGTATCGTTGGCGAAGGCCAGTTGTTCTTCGAAGGTGCTGGAGGTTGGATCAAATAGCGATTCACCTTCTTCGAACTCGACTTCGCCACCTTCGGTCAGCATGGCTCGCTCGAACTCGCCGCGCCATGAAAGGTAGATGACATAGTCGACCAGCGCTTGAATATCTTCGTCGGTCACTTTAGGAACCAATTGATCGGCCGGTACCATCGCTGTTCCGACCACTCCATGCTTGATCACGTAGGTGAGATCCTCGCGAGTCGGCTTGGCACTGCGTGTGGTGCTCTTGAATTTGAACTTGCCCATGCGAAAGTCGCGGGGATAGACGGCCAGCAGCGCGGCCGTTGATCCGCGGCCATTACCCACCACACCATGGCAGGTCGAGCAGTGCTGGCGATAGAGGCCTCGCCCCGAGTCGTCCGGAGCACCTGCCGCTTTTTGCAGGTTTTCCATGCTGACCAAACCCGAATACTCTTCGTCGCTGGTTACCACCTCAGGCAGCAGAGGGTGGTCCGGTGTACCGAAGAATCGGGTCAAGGCGACTTCCGTTTGCTCGAGCGCGCGCTGCATTGGATAACCGGTATCGATTTCGACCGACTTGGAATAGACCCAATTCGGCTCGAAGGTCACCACCGGTTCTTGGCGGCATCCTAGACAAGCAAAAGCAGCCACGGAAGCTAGCCCCAACCCAAAACATCGTTTCATTTCTGTAGTCCCTATCAAACTAAACCGTTTCTATTTCTTGGTGATCACTGAGGTGATTCCGTTTTCTTATCGTCGATCAACATTCGCACAGCGGGTGTTTCCAAATCGTCATATTGGCCACTGCGAATGCAGCGTATGCAAGCCAGCAACGCGGCGGCCCCCAGCAAAATTGCCAGCGGCAATGCTACATACAGCACACTCATACTCTCTCTCCTAAGGCTCCGCTTGCCTGCGATTGCGAAGCCGCTGTCTCTTCAAAGCTTCGCCAAGCCAGCGTCAAAGCCAACACACTCACCGAGCTGAGCGGCATCAGCAGTGCGGCGATCAGTGGACTGATCCAGCCTGCCATGGCTAGTCCCACAGCAACTAAATTGTAACCCAGCGACAAAGCAAAGTTCAGTAGTACCAGCCGCGTCGTCGCCTTGGCACCGCGCAACAACGTTACCAGACTGGAGAGTTGGCCTGACGCGATAAACACGGGGGCGGCTTGCAGGCTCACTTCCGCTCCGCCTCGCAGGGCGATACCCACGTCGGCAGCGGCCAGCGCGGCGGCATCGTTAGCACCATCCCCGACCATCGCCACCGTTTGCCGAACATGCCGTGACTCGCGAATTGCAGCCAACTTTTCCTCTGGGCTTAGACCGCCAAAACAACGCTCCGGTGCTAAGCCTAGCTGCTGTGCCACACCAGAAACAATCTGCGGGTGGTCGCCGGACAAGATTCCCATCGACCATCCACGTCGACCGAGCTCTGCGACCATCTCCAACGCACCGCACCGAAGTGGATCGGACAGCCCCAGCAGCGTAATGACAACGCCCCCTACTGCGATCAGGATCGGGCTCTCGCCGTTGGCGGCCAGTTGCTCTAGTCGCCGATGAAGCTCGGCCTCGATGACGATGCCGTGTTGCTCCAAGTGTTGTCGATTTCCGACGAAGATTGTTTGCTGCTCGGCCTCTCCCACCACGCCGCTATTGGCCACGCGGTCCAATCTCGCTGAAATGGGTAGTGTCAATCCTCTGCGGCGAGCATCGAGCACGATGGCTTGCGCAACAGGATGTCGACAGCTCGCCTCCACGCCGGCGGCCAAACGCAGACCTTCGATTGAGCCTTGTAAGGTGGAAACTCGCTGGCGTCCCTCCGTCAGCGTGCCCGTCTTGTCAAACCACATTACGCCGCGACCAGACAATTGCTGAAGAGCTTGCCCATCCCGAATCAAGATATTGCGTTTGGCCGCGCGGCCTAGCCCGACCGCGATCGCCAGCGGGGTGGCCAGGGCCAGCGCGCAGGGGCAAGCTACAATCAACAGTGCAGTAGCATGCGCCGTGGCCGTGGCTAAGCTGACCTGTGACCAATAGGCGAAGGTGACCAGCGCCAGCAACGTCACCGCCACCACAAACACACCGCCGATGCGATCGGCCAATTGCACAATGGGCGTTTTTTCGGTAGCTGCCGCTTCGACGGATTGCATCACGCGACCAATACGACTTTCGCGCCCAGTGGCCGTGACCTGCACGTCGATGGGCGATGTCAAGTTGATTGTACCGGCGGCCACAGCATCACCGCTGCAAACCGGCATGGGTTGGCTTTCGCCAGTTAGCAACGAGCGGTCGATATTCGATCTCCCCTGAACCACTTGGCCGTCCGCTGGCACATGTTCACCGGCGGCGACGCGGATGATATCCCCGAGTTGCAGCGTATCGACCAGCACAATCTTCTCTGACTCGACCGCTTGATCGGTTTCCGCAACCACGAGGCTCGCGTGACGCGGTGTAATGCGCAGCATTAGGTCTACGGCTCGGGCGGCGCGTTGCTGTTGTCGAAATTGTATCCAACGTCCGATCAGTAGAAAGAACACGAGCGTGGCCAGCGAATCAAAGTAGACGTGCCCGCGTCCTGCTATCGCATTGGCCGAACCGACGAGCGTACCGACGCTCAAGCCCAGCGCTACAGGCAAATCCATGTGCGGCGTCCAGGTTCGTAGCGAGGCCAGCGCACCGACAAAAAACGTACGTCCCGGACCGGCAACGGCAGCCACACCCAGAGCGGTACCGATCAAGCCGAGGAAATAGCGGTGCTCCGCTTCGACCCCCGAGTAATCGCCCGCGTAAAGCGCGATCGCAATCCACATGGCGTTGGCGGCAAAGAAACCGGCAATGGCAATCTGGATCAAGAGTCGACGGTTCTCTTGCTGCACTTGATCGTCGCGCTGCGGGTCGATGGGTGCCAAGCCATAGCCCAATCGATCGAGCAGTCGCGCCACTTGGCTGAGTCGAATTTCCGCTGGATCGAACACAATACCGATCGTATGATCGCTCATCTTCACTCGAGCCGATAACAGACCAGGTTCACGCGCGGCGGCGTTTTCGATCAGCCACGCGCATGCGCCACAATGCAGTCCGTGTATCGCGAACTCGGCGCGACATGTGCCATCGTTAAGCGCAACGGGCTTCGATGGCCCAAGAAAATCTGCCTGATCAAACTGTTCGTAGCGATTTGCTCTGCCGGCAGCCTGGGCGGCGCCAGTCAATTTCATTTGGTCGCGCAGCGCGTAGAAATCTTCCAAGCCCCAACCATGAATCAACTGGTAGGCACCTAGACAACCCGCGCAACAAAAAACTTGCTCGGGATGTGTGCCCGCCTCGCAGTGCGTCGGCAGCCCACAATGGGTGCACGGCAAGGTAACGCCGGCAGGCGTGTTCGGTGTAACCGCCGGTGATAACTCGGAGGTGGCGTGTGCAAGCCGATCAGCGACGATCGTTTGGGAGGAAGTCACGGTGCAGATGACTCCTGTGCGGTGTTTGCTGCCTGGCAAAGGGGACAAGCAGGGGGGACTTCCGACGCGGAGCGTCGGGCCACATTGGATTCTTCCGGAGTGGAGCGTTGGGTTACATTAAGCTCTTCCGGAGTGGAGTGTTGGGTTGCATTAAGCTTTTCCGACGCGGAGCGTCGGGCCACATTAAGCTCTTGGTGTTCGGCACAGCAGGGGAGGGGAGTATCGAGCAACTGGGTCAAACTGGTTTTTACCGTGTTGGCAGACGCTTGGGGTGCATCGACTTGCGACTGGACGAAATCGACCGAGCCAGATAGCCGAATGTCGCTCAGCGAGTTGAGACTCGCGAAACCACGGCCCGAGGCGGTGAAGCCTCCACCGACAATCAATAGCACGGCGGCACCGATTGGAATTACGCGTCGGAAGCGGAGCGCGAGCGCTTGGGTGCCCGTTACCAGGCCTACCAAGGCAGGAACCGTGCCGATCCAGAAAGCGATCATGACTACGGAGCCCATCAGCATACTACCAGTTCCGGCAGCAACCAGCGCGAACAGATATAGCCAACCACATGGAAGAAACGCGGTCAATAAACCCGTGGCCAGGCCGCGTGCGGGGACGGGCAAGCGGAACACCCACGGGCGCAACTTCAACAACCAGCGTGTTACCAAATTGGGGCGTGGTGCTGAGCCGACGAAATTTGCTGGCGCAGGCCGGCTTTGGCTGGCGAGCCTCAACAACTGCAACAGCCCAAAAGCGATCATCAGCCCCCCCACAATCCGCGCGGCAAACAGTTGCATGCCCAATGTTTGACCACCCATGTCGAGCAATTGGCCAGCGGCACCCGCTAACACACCTACCCATGCGTATGTCAACAAACGTCCCAGATGGTACAGTGTCGTAGCTACTGACATTTGATTCGTCGAAATTCGGTCTCCCGCGCCGCTCGCCCAAATTGCTAGCGGTCCACACATACCGACGCAGTGCATACTACCCAAGAGGCTTGACGTGACGATGGCGCTTACAAGTATCCACATAGACTCACTCCACCATCATTTCGCGAGTATCGCTGGCGATGCCGTGACTGCCTTCGATTTGCAAACTCACTTGCCACATTCCCGGTTGTACTAGACTCGTCATGGCTTCATAGTAGCCCGCATCGGTCTCGACAAAGGTCAGGTCATACACCTCGGAGCCGCGCGCATGGTGATAGACTCTTGCCGATAGGTTCAGGTCGCTCACCGGCTGGTCCATTCGATCGCGAATCGCGACACGCACCAGGCGTTTACCCGTCTCGGGCGAAGTTAGACTCACCAGCGGTACAACTTGCCAGCCGAGCTTTTCGGTCAAGTGGACGGCGCGCTGCGACGCATCCCAATCGAGCGCCTTCTGATGGTAGTTGGGAACGATGGCTACGGTGGGATCGCCCACAGCCAAGATGACCGAACCGACTCCGATAACGACTTGTAAACTCAACAGCCCAACAATACCTGCGACCCACCAGCGCCGCGCGTTGCGTTCCACTCGCGCTAGTTCGGTCGCCGTGGTTCGTGTTGGAATCGCCGATGTGGAGTCTGTGGCTATAAGTGTCGGCTGCGTCATTTTTTTATTGCCTTGGTCCCAATAGTCGAAAACTGACCTCATGACGGTTTTGGTTGCCGTCGACGATCAACAGCGTCAGCGGCACATTGCCGTTGCCAAAAGTCAAACTGCTAGGGAATCGAACCCTCAGCGGCACAAGGCTCATCTCACCAGGTTGCAGTTCCAATTGCGAATCATCAAACACATCGAGCGTGGCCGTCTTGGGCGTCAGCACTTCCAATGCATAGCTCTGCGGCGAGTCGGTGCGATTGACCAAACGCATGCTGAACGTATTTGAGATCAGCCCGCGATCGACACTCGTGAACGGTGCCCCTTTGCCACGAATAACCCTCGCGTCGAAGCCATGGCGGGCGGACAGTGCATAAACCAATCCCGATACAACTCCAATCAACAGCAAAGCGTAGATAGCCGTGCGGGCGCGTAGGATCCGAGGAGGTTTCTTCTTCAATGCATCTTCCGACGAGTAGCGAATCAGGCCTCGTGGATAGCCCACTTTATCCATCACGTCATCACACGCGTCAATGCACTGCGTACAGTTGATACACTCCATCTGTAGGCCGTCGCGAATATCGATTCCTGTTGGGCAGACAACCACGCATTGGTTGCAGTCGACACAGTCTCCCGCCTTGTCCTCTGGCAGGTGCTTGCCCTTCTTGCGCGGCTCCCCCCGAGTATAGTCGTAGGCCACAATCAACGACTGTGGGTCGAGCATCACGGACTGCAATCGTCCGTATGGACAGGCGATTAAGCAGGTTTGTTCGCGGAAGTAATAGAAGTCGTAGGCAAGCAGCGCGGTCGTGGAGGCCATGACAAGGAATGCGGCTGGGTGTTCGAGCGGCGAACTACGAACCCATACCGCTAGTTTTTCTGTGCCAACGAAATAGGCCAAAAAAGTGTGTGCTAAGAACATGCTCAGTAAAATGTAAACGCCCATTCGCGCAATTTGACGCGGCGCGGACATCGGCTGCTTGGGCTTCCCCCCCTTTCCTCCCGTCCCTTCGAAGAGTCGATCGATGGGGCGAAAGAGGTACTCCATATAGACCGTTTGGGGACAGGCCCAACCGCACCAGGCGCGGCCTGTAATTGCCGTCACAAACACGATCGCGATAAAAGCTCCTAGCATCGCCAGCGCCAGCAGCAGCGTATCGGTCGGCAAGAATGTATAACCGAAGATGGTGAACTTACGAGCCGTGATGTCGAGTTGAATTAGCGGTTTGCCGGCCATACGAATGTAGGGCACCACCACAAAGATAACCATCAGCACATAGGCTACTGCGCGACGTCGATGCCACCAGACCCCCTTGGACAACTTCGGCCTTAACCAACGACGGGTACCGTCACTTTCCAAAGTACTGAGCACAGGTAGCGATAACTTCGCCTGACGGTCATTCATTGGGCTCTACTAACCTTCTTTCGCCGCATCGGGCTGGCCCGCCTCGGCTTCTTTTTCAGCGGGGGTATCCGCCGCGCTCGCGGAAGGCTCAGGCCACGGAGGAATCTCGCTCCCCTCAGGTGGCTTGCCCCCTTCGTGTTCCGTACCACGCAGCGAGGCAACGTACGCGGAAACCAAAACAATCTCATTAGGTAACAGGCGAGTCCCCCAAGCGGGCATGGCACCGTTGCCCGCTCCTTGGGTGATGACGCGCGCGATGTCTTCGACCTTATGCACGTTCTTGAAGTAATCGTCCGTCAGGTTCGGGCCCACTTTGCCTATTCCGTCGAGCCCATGACAGGAGACGCAGTTGGTCTTGTAAAGCGTTTGCCCAACACTCAACCAGCTTTTCCGGCCTTTCGCTAGCGCGCTGGAATAGAGCAGGATATTGTCGGCTGTGGGCTGCAAGTCGCCGATCTCGGAAAATTGCAAACGCGTGTTGGCCGCCAGCGCTGCATCGTATTGATCGGTCATGGAACGCCCCGGTGCCCCGATATGAAAGAACAAGGCATAGAACATACTGTAGACGATCGAGCCCACGAACATCCACTTCCACCAACCCGGCAATGGATTGTCGAACTCTTGGATGCCATCGTAGCTGTGTTGAATAAGCGGTTCATTTTCCATCAAACGGATCCTTAACTTCATCACTCAATGGGATCGACGCGAATCGATCGGTGGCTTCGCGGCTCAAGCGCAGTGCTCCGTAGAAGATCAGCACGAAAGCCGCAACGAAGATCAGCAGTGCTGCTTCGGCGCAGTCCGAATAATCGAGCGCGCTGACGATATCTTGTATCATTGTTTTCTCTCAATAATCGCTTAACCTGGATTATTCACGACTCACTAAATGCAACTCTCCACCCTCCTGCCTGCGGGAGGGGCGGGCTCCACTTCGGACCAAAGCGGGGATAAATCCCCGCACTCCCAAGGACTACTTCTGGGCGGTGGCGTCGACCGGCTCGGCAGGCGCCTCTTCACCCGGAACTTCTTCACCGGGCGACGCTCCAGACGGTGCGGGAGCCTCCTCGGTGCGGAAGATATCGGTTCCCAGTCGCTGCACGTAGGCGATCAGGGCAATTACTTGCTTCTCGTGAACACCCGCTGGGCCACCTTGCTTGACGATGTCGGCGGCTATTTCTTCAGCTTGGCGTCTAGCCAATGCATCACTCTCTTCCAGCTCATTCGTATACGGTGCGCCCAACCAGTGTGCCGCTTTGACCAGCGGAGCAATAGCAGAGAACTTCAAATCGTCCGTGAGCAAGTGATCATAGCTGGGCATGACCGATCCGGGAGACATAAGCTCGGGATCTTCGAAGTGCGTCCAGTGCCAGAAGCTACTCTGCCGCCCTCCCTCGCGCGCCAGGTCAGGACCGATGCGACGGCTGCCCCATTGGAACGGACGGTCATAAATGAACTCACCCGGCTTGCTGTACTCGCCATAGCGCTTGGTTTCCGCCACCATCGGGCGGATCTGCTGCGAGTGACAGTTGTAACAACCTTCGGAGGTGTAAATCTGTCGTCCAGCCAATTCGAGCGGCGTATACGGTTTCACGGTAGCGATCGTCGGAATGTTACTGCGAATTAGAAACGTCGGAATCACTTCGAACAGTGTGGCGATCACCACTGCCAAGGTCGCCAACACGGTGAACTTGACCGGCAGGCGTTCCCACTGGCGGTGCCAATCCATGCGCGCCCAAACCTCGATCTTTTTGCCAACTTCCAATACGGGAGCAGTCGCCAATTCGCTGACTGGCGCAGGCGCGTGATCTTCGTAGTGCTTGCTCAGCCGTGGTGCCGAGTAGACGGGCACTTCGTATTTGGCCGGTCGGGCTCGCCAAGTCATCAAAGCATTGACGCCCAACATCCCCACTCCGACGAAATAGAGAGTCCCCCCCAAAACACGCAGCCACCACAGCGGCACGACACTTGGCATCGTTTCGATAAAGTCGGGGTACATCAACTGACCGGTCGCAGGGTCGATAGCTCGCCACATCAATCCTTGCAACAATCCGGCAGCGTAAATCGGTACAATATACAGCAGGATGCCGAGTGTACCGATCCAGAAGTGCAAGCCCATCAGCTTGGGACTCCACAGCTTGGTTTGATACAGTCTCGGCAACATCCAATACAACATGCCGAAGATCATGAACCCGTTCCAGCCCAGGGTGCCTGCATGAACGTGAGCGATGGTCCAGTCGGTATAGTGGCTGAGCGCGTTGACACTCTTGATCGATAGCAGTGGCCCCTCGAACGTAGCCATGCCGTAGAAAGTAACACCCACCACAAAGAACTTGAGGATCGGGTCGGCTGCCACTTTGTGCCAAGCACCGCGCAAGGTAAGCAATCCGTTGATCATCCCCCCCCAGCTCGGCATCCACAGCATCAAGCTAAACAGCATGCCTAGGGTGCTCGCCCACTCTGGCAGCGAGGTGTAGTGCACATGGTGCGGGCCGGCCCAAATATAGATGAACACCAACGACCAGAAGTGGATAATACTCAGCTTGTAACTGAACACCGGGCGCTCAGCCGCCTTCGGCAAGTAGTAGTACATCAGACCTAGAAAGGGAGTCGTCAAAACGAAAGCCACCGCGTTGTGACCATACCACCACTGCATAAACGCGTCTTGCACGCCGGCGTATATCGAATAGCCATGGAACCAACTGGTCGGGACCACCAAATTGTTAAACACATGCAGCAAGGCTACTGTAACAATTGTGGAAATGTAAAACCACAACGCTACGTACATATGGCGTTCGCGTCTATGGATTAGGGTCATCAGGAAGTTACCACCGAAAATCAGTAGCCACACAACGGCGATGGCGATATCGATCGGCCACTCGAATTCGGCGTACTCGCGGCTTTGCGTAATCCCCAACGGCAGGGTGATCGCCGCGGCGACGATAATCGCTTGCCAGCCCCAGAAGTGCATTCGGCTGAGCGTGTCACTCCACATCCGCGCTTTGCACAGTCGCTGAGTACTGTAGTAAATGGCAGCGAAGATACCGTTTCCCCCGAATGCGAAAATCGCCGCGTTGGTATGCAGCGGACGCAAACGCCCAAAAGAGATCCACGGCAGGCCACCGGTTAACCACGGTACCACTAGCACCACGGCTACGATCAAACCCACCAGTGTCGCTACCAGCCCCCACACGATCGTGGCGGTTACGAACAAGCGGACTATGCCATCGTCGTAACTGAAACTCTCCATCTCGCCCGCAGGTTGACTGGAGGCCTGCTTGGTATCGGTAGCAACTGTCGACATCACTTCTTCTTAGCTAAAAAGAAATCCATGGAACGATTCTGCAACTGCTCGGCGAATCCATTTCGCTCTCCCAGGCTGCACTGTCACAACTTGGGGCGCAATCGACTGCAACTATCGTAACAAGTTAACGAAACTTCCCAAACGGGTATACCTGCGTTAAATTGACGCATCGCTCCGGGTATTCTGTCACAGTCATAAAGATGAGTTTAGCTTCCAGCTTGCCTTTTTCGGAATCATCGGTGACAGGCAAGCCTGGAGGCTCAGGGAAAAGCAGATGTACAACCGACGCGGAGCGTCGGGCCACATTCCGTCGAGGCTATTAAGCTGATGAACTTAGATTTCCGCCAACACCCTGCACTTTTGGAGCATATTGTCGATACGCTGCTGGCTGGGATCTTCACCGTCGACGCTCAAGGGTGCTTCGTCGCCTGGAATCGCGGAGCCGAGCGGATTACCGGCTACTCGCAACAAGACCTGCTCGGCCAACCCTGCTCGCTGCTCGAAGGGGCCAATTGCAAAGGCTTTGCCGCGCTGACCGAATTGATGCACGCCACCGCCACCCCCCACGTCGGCATATGCCAGCAGGAATGCAAACTACTCAGCAAGGATGGCCGCGAAGTCCACATCCACGGTAACTTACAGTTGCTCTACAGCCCCGTCGTAGAAAACGAGCCCACACACGTAGACGGCCCCTCAGCGAGTATCCCCCTCACAGAAAAAAGCGGCCATGCGCTAAAAGTCATAGGGGCCGTTGGCTGCTTCATGGACGTCAGCTCGCTCATCCATGCCCATGAAAAGATCGAAGTGCTCGAGCGCCAAGCCACCACCGGTTTCGCCTTCGAGGAACTGATTGGCAATAGCGAACCGATGCAACAGGTCTTTCGCCGACTGAAGCTAGCCGCCGACAGCGATGTGACCGCTCTACTGATCGGCGAGTCGGGGACGGGCAAGGAGCTGGCCGCCCGAGCCATCCACAAACAGAGCGAGCGCCGGCACAAGCCCTTTATGGCCATCAACTGCGCGGCCATCCCTACCGAACTGCTCGAAAGTGAATTGTTCGGGCATGTCAAAGGAGCTTTCACCGGTGCCACCAGCGATCGCGCCGGCCTGTTCGAAGTTGCCGATGGTGGCACGCTATTCCTGGATGAAATAGGCGATGTCAGCCCGGCTATCCAAGTCAAATTGTTGCGAGTCCTGCAAGAACGCGAGATCCGGCGTGTGGGCGAGAGCGCACCGCGCCGAGTCGACGTGCGGCTGATCACGGCCACCCACCGCGACTTGATGCAAATGGTCAACGACGAAAAGCTACGCGAGGATTTTTACTATCGCATCCACGTCTTTGCCATCCGCCTCCCTCCTCTACGCGAGCGGCGCGAAGATATCCCTTTGTTGGTCGATCACTTCATTCGTCAGTTGGCTGCCAGCAGCGGGCTCTCAGCGTCACACATCGACGGCATCGCCCGCGACACTTTGGACGTATTAGTTGAATACCATTGGCCGGGCAACGTTCGCGAGCTACGCAATGCGATCGAACACGCCACCGTCCTAGCCAGTGGCGATCGATTGAGCTACTTTGATTTGCCCCCCGAAGTGCGCGGAGCAAGCAATGTCGATTTGACCGCCTGTGGTCTAACCAGCGAGCAGGCTCAAGAAAAAGATCGCATTCTACAAGCCCTGCGGCAAGTCGGCGGCAATCGCACCAAGGCCGCTACCGCCCTCGGCACCAGTCGCGTCACCCTCTGGAAAAAAATCTCCCGCTACGGCATCGAAATCTAGCCGTCGAGCGTTAAGCCTGTCAAGTTAACACTTAACACTTTTGCTTAACGCGTCTAAGGATGTAGCGCGGTGGTCCCCCACCGTAGACTTCAAAAACCTCTGCGCTTCCCAACATATCCCTACATAAAATCACGTTTCACGTGTCGTGGTCTAGCATTTGCAACTGGGACCATGAGCTGGCCAATGCTCAATGTGCTATCGCACCCTCACCGAGCCAGTTCAGCGTACGTCGTATCCACCAACGCAATCAGAAAGTATCTCCAATGCTCGATTGGCAAATTATCCTGTTGGTCTTTGTGACCTGGATCGTCCTCAACCGTTGGCTGCTCCCAGCCCTGGGCATCCGGACGTGCATGAGCGGCCAGTGCGCGGTGCGCCCAACTATAAAAACCGAACCACCTGCTGATTCCAATAGCATCGACCCATCGTAAACAGATTATGTCAAAGCATTCAATTCGTCCCAGGCTAGCCCAATCCCTGCAGGTGCTCAAAACGTGGAGTATCGTCATCGTCGGCACGCTCGGCGTGGGGGTCATTTTGCTGTATCTAGCAGGAGTGTTTAGTCCCAAAGTACCATCCGGCGAGGGCCATGCGTTCCGACATCGTGCACTGCCCGCAGGCGCTCAGTTTGCACAAGCCGAGCTGCTGCGCCGCCCCCGATTCGAGTCTGCCGTGGGCTCAATCGCGCCAGTTCACCAATCGTCGATAGCCGCCAAGATCTTAGCCCGAGTACTCGAAGTGAATGTCACCGCTGGGCAACCGGTACTCGCCGGCGATGTGCTAGTACGCCTGAACGATGACGACTTGCGTTCGCGCCTGCAACAGGCCGAGGCACAGCACGAGGCGGCTGGGGCTAGGCTCAATCAGGCCCGCTCCGATTACCAGCGCGCCAGCGGCCTAATTCAAGGCAACGCCATCTCGCGCGCCGAATACGAATCGCTGGCAACCGCAGTGCGCACCAGCGAAGCGGAGCTCGAGCGTACGGCTCGAGTGATCGATGAGACGAACATCTTTCTCGACTACGCCACCATCACCGCCCCCTTCGACGGCGTCGTCGTTGACAAACAAGCCCAAGCGGGCGACATGGTCACGCCGGGACAGACCCTATTGACCGTCTACGATCCCAATCAAATGCAATTGGTCGCCAACGTCCGAGAGTCGCTGGCGATGAAATTGAAAGTCGGGCAAGAGGTCACCGCTAAGCTCGAAGCGCTCGATCACGAATGTTTGGCCACCGTGCGCGAGGTAGTACCTCAAGCGGACGTGGGGAGCCGTTCATTCCAAGTCAAAGTCAGTGGGCCTTGTCCCCCAGGAGTATACAGCGGTATGTTCGGACGCATTCTACTGCCCCTCGAAGATGAACAGATTATTATTATCCCCGCAGCGGCCGTGCGCCGTGTCGGACAACTGACACTCGTCGATGTGCGCTCGGATGACGACGGATTGATACGACGCAACGTTCAAATCGGTCGCCGATTCGGTGACGACATCGAGATCCTCTCCGGGCTGCGCCCGGGCGAACAAGTGCTGCTGCCTGTGGTTCCTGCCAGCACTATCCCAGCAGGATTCAACTCAGCCGGCGGCAACCTGGAAGGAACGCACTAAATGTCGATGCGTCACACGCCCGACGATGGCCATACGGACGTGCTGTCGGGGATTGTTCGAATCTTCCTACATTCCAATCTGTCGATGATCCTGATCGTCTTCTCAGTGATTGTTGGTGCTGCGGCGCTGTTCATCACTCCGCGCGAAGAGGATCCGCAGATCGTCGTGCCGCTGGCCGATCTGTATGTGCAATTCCCCGGCCATACCGCCGACGAAGTCGAGCAGTTGGTATCCACCCCGCTGGAGCGCATGCTCTATCAGATCGATGGCGTGGAATATGTGTACAGTATGTCGCGCGACGATCAAGCCATTATTACCGTTCGTTTCTACGTGGGCCAGGATCGCGAGCGAAGCCTGGTGAAACTGTTCAAGAAGCTCAACGAGAATAACGACACCATCACTCCTGGAGTCACTGGCTGGGTTATGAAGCCGGTCGAAATCGACGATGTGCCCGTCGTTACCCTAGCGCTAACCGGAGCAGGAGAGGATAGCTACCAATTGCGACGCATGGCCGAAGAGCTGGTCGAGCGTCTGTCGATTGTGCCACAAGTTAGTCGCGCGGCGGTGATCGGTGGGCAATCGCGAACGGTCACCATCGAATTGAATCCCGAAACGCTGCGCGCCTATCAGTTGACGGCCATGGAGGTCACGCGAGCTGTCGATGGTGCCAATGCGGCGAGCCCCGCTGGCTCGTTCACACGCAATGATCAAGTGGTGCAGGTCGAAGCACGCGGTGGATTAACCAGCGCAGCGCAGTTGGGAGATGTCGTCGTTGGCGTCTTTGACCATCGACCCGTGTTTCTCAAAGACGTCGCTCGGCTCAGCGATGGCAGCCAAGAGGTCACCAGCTACACGCGACACGGTTGGGGCAGCGCGCGGGGCTTCGAGACCCATGCGGGTAGTCCGGGGACATTGCTGGGAGTCGAGCATGGAGATGGTGGTGTAGGTGGTGAAGCTAGTGGTAGTGGTAGTGGTAGTGGTAGTGGTAGTGGTAGTGCAGAAGATGGGGAGGTGTCGGGGGAGGGAATATCCGACGCGGAGCGTCGGGCCACATTGATGAGTCGCCCGACGGTGACGATCGCTATCTCCAAACAGAAAGGGTCGAACGCCGTTCGCGTCGCCCAGTCAGTCATTGATCGAGCCAACGAGCTAAAGCGAGAAATGCTCCCCGATGACGTGGAGCTGATTATCACTCGCAACAATGGCCTGACCGCCGACCACAAAGTCAACGAACTGGTGGAAGCGCTGGGCGTAGCCATCATCATCGTCGTGCTGCTACTGACTATCGGGCTCGGCTTTCGCGAAGCCATGATTGTCGCCGTGGCCGTCCCCGTCGTCTTCGGTTTGACGCTGGCGGTGAACTTGCTGTTTGGTTACACCATCAATCGCGTAACGCTGTTCGCACTGATCTTGGCTTTGGGGCTGCTGGTGGATGATCCCATCGTGGATGTGGAGAATATCGCCAGGCACTTTAACGATCGCAAAAAAGCCACGCGGCGAATTGTACTCGACGCCGTGGCTGAGATACGTCCGCCTTTGATCAGCGCTACTTTAGCGGTCATTGTCAGCTTCTTGCCGATGTTCTTTATCACGGGCATGATGGGACCCTACATGTCCCCGATGGCCCTCAACGTTCCCGTGGCCATGTTGATGTCGATGGTCGTCGCATTTACCATCACCCCTTGGCTGACATATCAACTGCTCAAGAAGCACTACCCCAACGAAGAATCGGGGCTGGATGCAAGCCAGAGCCATGTTGTAGAGAATGAAGCAGTTGCAGTCGCTGGAGGTCATCAAGCCTACGATCCCGAGGTAGTCAAGCAAACGCTGCTCTACCGCTTCTTCCGACCGCTGATGGTCCCGCTACTAAAAACCCGGTTTCGAGCGATTGCGTTCTTGGCATTGATTGGCATCCTGACTGCTGCCGCTGCCGGCATGGGTGCCCTGCGCATGGTCCCATTGAAAATGCTCCCCTACGACAACAAGAACGAGTTCCTGTTGATTCTCGACATGGACGAAGGGACAACACTCGAGCGGACCGATGCTGTCATGCAGCAATTGGAGATCGCCGTGGCACAAGCCGCCGAGGTGACCGACTACACCAGCTATGTGGGGATCGCAGGGCCGATCGATTTCAACGGCATGGTCCGACATTACTACTTGCGCAATGATCCGCATCGAGCCGAAATGCGAGTCAACTTTGTCGGCAAGAAGAATCGGAGACTGCAAAGCCACGGTCTCAACTTGCGCATGCGCGACGAACTGACGCGCATCGCTGCCCAGGCGGGAGGCAAGCTCAGCGTGGTCGAATTGCCTCCTGGACCACCGGTATTGGCTTCCTTGGTAGCCGAAGTAACCGGTCGCCCGGACACTCCCTATGGCGATATCCTGAGCGCGGCCAGCATCATCGGGCAGCGCATGGCGCTCGAACCTGGCGTGGTCGAAGTGGATGATATCAGCGAGTCGGCGATGGCCAAATTCACCTTCATCCCCGACCAAGAGAAAGCTGCCCTGGCGGGAGTGAGTGTGGCTGAGATTGCCGATACGATCCGCATCGCCCTCGAGGGGGACACGCAGCAAACACTTCGCGTCCATCACGAACGAGTCCCATTGCGTTTGACCTTTCGCCTCCCCAGAGCGCTTCGCTCCAGCCCGGCCGATCTGTCATTGCTCTCCGTGAAAGGTCGCGCAGGCAATGTCGTACTCCTAGCCGAACTGGGTAGCTGGAAGAGCTCGACCGTTAGCCAAACGATCTATCATAAGAACCTGCAGCGCATCGCCTATGTATTTGCCGAGTGCGCGGGTCGACCACCGGCCGAGTGTGTGATCGACATTCTGGCCGACCGAGTGGATACGGATGCTGCTACACTCGACAAACATGCAAAGCCCATCCCACTCGCCTCACGCACCTATCTCAACAACGGCAGCGGTATTGGCTGGAGCATCCCACGCGACATAGCGATGACCTTCGCAGGTGAAGGGGAATGGAAGATTACGCTCGATGTCTTTCGCGATCTGGGGCTCGCCTTCGGAGCAGCGATGGTCATGATCTATATCATCCTGGTTGCGCAAACCGGATCCTTTTTGATTCCCATGGTAGTGATGTTAGCCATTCCATTGACGGTGTTGGGAGTGATGCCCGGTTTCTTCGCGCTCAACAGTTTCATGAGTTCGCCCATAGGCGGCTATCCCGATCCCGTTTTCTTCACCGCCACGGCGATGATCGGTATGATCGCACTGTCTGGAATTGTAACTCGCGACTCGATCATCCTGGTCGACTTTATGGAGCAAGCGGTTGCGAGCGGTCGCCCCTCGTTCGATGCGATCTTAGAGAGTCGCGTGGTCCGTCTGCGTCCGATCCTGCTGACTGCGGGAGCCGCCATGCTGTCGGCAATCCCCATTACGCTCGACCCCATTTTTTCGGGGCTTGGCTGGTCGTTGATTTTCGGCCTGATCGCTTCGACCCTGTTTACCCTATTTGTGATTCCCATCACCTATTGGCTACTTCCCCGAAGGCCGATGGCTTGAATCCAATGAAAACTGCTTCAGGCTCTACGCCCCCATCACCCGCTTGTGGGCTGGGTCCCGGTTTTTCAGGTTAGCGCCGCGCAATCAATCCACCGGAATCGTTTTGCTAGACGTCGTCATGCGGTCGGTGCGAACCAGAAGGTTGATTAATTCGTCGATGTTATCGACGACCGGTAGCCTGACAAACTTTTGCAACAGCTCGCGGTTGGTGCGACGCGCCAAGGCGTCGTCGCCGCCGCTGTTAGCGTCGTTGTCGCTGTCGCCGTCGACTGCTAACGTTTGGGGCAATGCGTGTTTCATTGAATACTCCAAGGGCGAACTGCTAGGGAGGGTATTGAGCACGACTCCGAGCAAATCGAGATGTCGCGCGCCAGCGGCTTCGATGCTCAGTAGAGTATGATTGACAACTCCCAAACGATTGGCGGCGATGAGCACGAGCGGGAGGCGCAGTTTTTGGGCCACGTCGAGCACCAGCATGGAGTCGGAGATGGGGGACAGCGCACCACCGGCCCCTTCGACGATCAAAAAATCGCAGTGGTTCCTCCACCACTGGGCACCATCGATCAACAGCCGTTCGTCGACCTGCTTCCCTTCGAGTCGCGCGGCCAGTGGGGGTGCGATCGCGGCCGCGAACGATTGCGGGCAGATGCGCGACAAGGGCTCTGGGGAGCTGGCTGCGGCCTGCAGCCATTCCGCATCGCTATTGTCCAGCGAAGAATTGCCCGCCAACGACTTGTCATTTTTCTTACATCCGGTCGGCCGAGCACCACTGGCGACAGGCTTGTAGACCCCAACTTTCTTACCTCGCGCCAGCAGTGCGCGCGCCAATCGGCAGGCCTGAAATGTTTTACCGACTTCGGTATCGGTGCCTATAATGAATACACCTCGAAGGCTGTTGGGCCGCTCAGTCGGCTTGTCGCCAACCGCTGGGCTGATAGCATTTAGCCCGTCTGGCTTATTGGTTTTGAACACGATTCACCTTCAAACTACACACTTCTGGCTTCGAACATCCCATGGCACGATCGAACATCGTCAATTTGGCACTCGTGCAGATGACCTGCACTGCCAACAAAGAAGCCAATGTCGACAAGGCGCTCGAGCGAGTTGCTGAGGCGGCCAAGGCGGGAGCTCATATTGTATGTTTACAAGAAGTTTTCAATACTCCCTACCCCTGCCAGAGCGAAGATCACGCGAATTTCGATTTGGCCGAGTCGATTCCGGGACCGACCAGCCAGCGACTGCAACGAGCGGCTCGGCTGCACGGTGTAGTAGTGACTTGTTCGATTTTCGAGCGTCGCGCGCCGGGGCTCTACCACAATACGGCACTCACCTTTGACGTCGACGGAGAGATGGTCGGATTCTATCGTAAGATGCACATCCCCGACGATCCGCTGTACTACGAAAAATTCTATTTCACCCCCGGCGACTTGGGTTTCACGGTAGCGCGCACCAAATATGCCTGCTTGGGGGTTGGCGTGTGTTGGGATCAGTGGTATCCAGAAGCCGCCCGCTTGTTCGCCTTGCGTGGGGCGGAGATACTGCTCTATCCGACAGCGATTGGCTGGCTACCCGCTGAGCGCGACGAGTATGGCGAGACGCAGCATAGTTCGTGGGAGACCTCGATGCGCGGTCACGCCATCGCCAACGGTCTCTACGTGGGCGCTCCGAATCGAGTTGGCGTGGAAGGAGAGCTGCAGTTTTGGGGCGGTTCTTTTGTGGCCGACCCGAGCGGCAGCGTATTGCATCGCGCCAGCCACGACAGCGAAGAACTCGTGATCGTTCCCTGCGATTTGTCGCGTTTGGATGTCGTCCGCACCCACTGGCCTTTCCTGCGCGATCGGCGAATCGATGCCTACGCCGACCTCACCCAACGCTACTTGGATCATTCGACCTCTACGCACTAAAGACCAACGCTGCATGAAACTCACCAGTCCCCATATGTGGCCAGCCGAATGGGAGCATCAAGCTGCTACTTGGATCGCCTGGCCCCATAACCTCGATACTTGGCCAGGACGCTTCGAGTCCATTCCGCCTGCCTTTGTCAAGTTTGCTGTCGCGCTCAGCCATTTCCAGAGTGTGCATGTCCTCACAGGGCCAGCCAACGCGCGGCCTAGCGCCGTAGCACTTTTGGGCAAGGACGCGTTGAGCAAGGCTGGGCAATTGGCGCAGTACCCGATCCAACTCCATGACATCGCGACCAATGACACTTGGATTCGCGACTACGGGCCGACCTTCGTGCGCCGCCGCGACGATGGTTCTTTGGTCGGCATCGACTGGAAGTATAACGCTTGGGGTGGCAAGTATCCGCCGTTTGGCGACGATGCCCTGGCTGCCGAATCGATCTGCCGCGTTGCCGGTTGCACGCGCAGCATGTCGTCGCTGTATTGCGAAGGTGGAGCGCTCGAAACGGATGGCCAAGGAACACTACTCACGACTAGTAGTTGCCTGCTGAGCCCGACTCGCAATCCAGGTTGGACGCGCGAGATGGTCGAAACCGAACTCAAACGACAATTGGGGGTCGAAAAGATTCTTTGGGTGGATGGCGGGGGGCTAATCGGTGACGATACCGATGGGCACATCGACCAGTTGGCGCGCTTTATAGCGCCGGGCGTTGTCGTTGTCGCAACCAGTTCAGATGCCGGCGACCCCAACCGCGATGGCCTGGAAGCCAACCTACAGCAGCTTCGGCAGAGCGCGTCTGCAGATGGCGCTCCGCTTGCTGTCCACGCGTTGCCTACGCCGCCGCCGCGCATTGTCGATGGCAAACGCGCCCCGGAAAGTTACTGCAATTTTCTCTTTGCCAACAACTGCTTGATCGTGCCAACGTTCCGCAATGAGACCACCGATCAAGCCGCGTTGAAGTTGCTCGGTCAATTATTGCCACAGCGCAAGCTGGTTCCGCTCGACGCCTACGACTTCATCTGGGGACTCGGCGCTTGGCACTGCGCATCGCAACAGCAACCGACAACCTAAAATGTCTTTCGCGTTAACGTTGCAAGTGTGGTTGTACGATGAGGGTTCCGCCCGAATGTGCCTAGTGGTGTTCAGTGATACGGGCCGATTTGGACGTTATCTCAGGGGCTCGTAACCTCGTCCACTATCAGATCAGACCGTGACTTAGGCACCCACGCATAAGTTTATGCGCATATTTGGCCGCTTTGCCGTTAGCCAGGGTTCAATGATATGCCAGGTAACTTATGCGTGGGTGCTTACTCATCCGCAAAACGCCAGACGGGCGCGGTGTCGCGCGTCAGTGGCTGGTCGGTCAGATAATTGCGCAGGACTTCAATCGGTATCGAGTGTTCGTGGAGCACCGCGTCGTGGAATTGGCGATTGGTCATTTTTCCGCTCGAAACCAATTCGGTATGCAATCGTCGTAGTTGTAGTCCCCCCAGCATGTAGGCGGCTTGATAGAGTGGGCTGTAGCCACCCATGATCGAACGGCGAACCTCGGCGGCAGCGGCCGAACGTTCGTGGCCCACGCGCTGGACCAGGTAGTCGACGCACTCGTCGGGAGTCATCGTCCCCAGATGATAGCTGAGCGAAAAGATGATCCGCGCGCAGCGATGTCTACGCCAGAACAACATTCCGACACGATCTTGGCCGTTGCGTGCGAAATCGAGATCCCAGAGCTGCATTTCCCAGTACAAGGCCCAACCCTCCATCCAGAACGGAGTGGCAAACAACTCGCGGTAGGGGCGGTAGCGTGGCAGCATATAGTATTGTAGGTGGTGGCCTGGAATGAGTTCGTGATGGACGGTGGCTCTGGCAAAGTGTTCGTTGTTGCTGCGCATACTCATCAGTTTTTCGTCATGCGTCATCACGTTGGTTGGGAACGAAACGATGATCGTGTCGCCTCCGAGGAAGTATGGAGTGACGCGTTGTTGTTCGGGGCTCATCATGGCCATGGTCCAGCCGCTGGCGGCCAGAGGTGGAATGGTCACTAGATCGTGCGCTTCCAAAAAGCGAATTGCTTCCCAGGCCAAATCGCGGATCAGACGCGGCTGTTCGCCGGGCTGCACATGCCGGGCTTTGACCAACTCGACAGCTTTCTTCCAATCGTCGCCACAGCCAAGTTCTTCGGCAGCGGCTGCCATGTGCGTGTCGCACCAATCCATTTCGCGCTCGGCCAACGCGATCAACTCGGCGGGATCGTGAGCGATCCATTCATGTCGCAGTTCTAACGCGAGTCCTTCGCTGCCGATGGGTAGGCCGATGATCGTCTGTTGGTCGGCGTCGGGGACACCCACCATTCTCTCTCTTAGCGTCAAGCGGTGTTTCTCCAGCGCGCTGCTAAGGCGTTCCATCGGTTTGGCGACCCACCAAGTGTAGTTGGGATCGTAGCCCGAATAGAATCGATCGGCTTCCTTCAAACTGCGTTGCAGGTTTTCGAGCAGTTCGCAGGCGCGCAGAGCAGCAAGCTGCCGGCTAACCGCGTCTGACTCGTTGGTCGAAGAACTTGCCTGTTGTGCCTCATCTTTCGAGTCTATCTCATCGCTCGGGGCCGTTGCATCAGCCGGATCGGACTGGTTTTCCAGAGGTAGGGCAACCGCAGCGGAGCCCAGCGCCACCTGGCGCGTGAGCTCCTCGATGGCAGCGGCGGTTCGGTCGAGCAGCGAGGCAACGGCGGCCGGATCGACGGTTTCGACGTCCTCGCGCTGTTTGAGGAATACCACCAAATCTGGAGCATACGGGAGAAACTCAGCCGCAGTAGCATCGCGCGCCGCATCGAGTTCGAGCTTGGCCAGTCGATATTCGAGCTCACGTGCGAGCAACAGATAGTCGGTCTGGCTGACTCGGTCGAGCTCGTCAAAATTGCGCTCGACCAGCTTGCTTGACCACTGTCGCAGAGTCTCGCGAAGTATTTGCGTGGCTACGATGTCCAGCGGTACTCGATAGCGCTGATCTAACGTCTTAAGATCGGCGGAGAATTGTTCGATCCAATTCGATACGCGCTCGCCGGCTGAGTCGCTCTGGCCGACGGGTGCGTGCTGTAGATCCTCCGCCAACGCGATCATTTTTCCGCAATACAGAGCTGCGCAAAACAGAGCCGCGCTAAGCATCATCGCACGGGCCGTTGTTACGCAAACTCCAATCGTAGGCGATAGGGATTTACGAACGCAGTTCGCGCATGCGATCGCGGGCGCGCGACAGCAGAGGGCCGACGCTATTTTCCGGAATGCCGAAATGAATGCCAATGTCACTGTAGCTCCGGTTCTCAAGGTGGAACATGCGAATCGCCGTCGCCTCTTCACTGGGCATGCTGGCGAGCAGATGTTGTACCTCTTCCACGTTTTCAACATGCCACGCTTCGGGTGAGATGCCTGCGGTGGAAGAGAGCGCGGAGTGGGCCGCATCGACACGCGTGGTCAAGGGCGTTCCATTGGCATCCAATTCACTAGCCGCCTTACTTACGCGTCGCATTTTGGCCAGCGTGCGGACGGCAATGCGGCGGCTGATCACGACCAAGTAGGTTCCGAGCGAACTCTGACCTCGGAAGCGACGCAGTACCGCGTAGTCTTGGTCGACTAGGCCAAGCATAATTTCGGCAACAAGATCATCACGGATTTCGTCGGGCAGGCCACCCAAGCGCGCTTTGGAAGCCGAATTGACCACGTGCGAAATCAGAGGCAGGTAGCGGTCTACGAAACTATCCCACGCGCCTGGAGTACCGCTTAGGCAGCGAGCTAGCAAATCTCGATCTAGATCGGATAAGACCACGGATATTCTCGGTTTTAGAATAGAAACTTGGGCGGGGCACCCCGTCGACCGATCACCCTATGGTAGGTGGGGGGCGAGCAGACTTCAAGTAACTTTCCCCCTAGAATTACTTACTAATTTCTATTCTCGGGGCCTGCCGGTACTCGCCGCCCCACATCGGCCTCTATAAAACTAGGCTACGGCAATCCAGGTTCCGGTAATCTCGGCTACAGTGGGGGTCTCACTGAATAGTTGCTGGGTCCTGGCCGATAGTAAGGATTGGTCCGCATAACTCCCAGGCGCATTGCGTGGGAGGGCTATTGATTGAATTAGCTGTTCGCTTGACACTTTATAGCGGCCCGCTTAACATCCGACCGACTTTTTGCGTAAAATCAAATACTGAGTCCTTGCCCGATGGGGGCGTGGGGCCCAAGCATCTCGCGGTTTACTTCAAGCTTTGAAAGGTTTCACTGAAATGACGCACGTCGTAGCTCAACCCTGCGTAGGCTGCCGATATACCGACTGTGTGGTCGTGTGCCCGGTCGAGTGCTTCTACGAAGGGGAGAAGATGTTGTACATCCACCCCGAGGAGTGTATTGACTGCGAAGCGTGTGTGCCGGAGTGCCCAGTCGAAGCGATTTTCCATGAAGACAATCTGCCCGAAGAGTGGAAAGAGTACACCGCTTTGAATGCTGAAATGTCTGAGAAGTGCGAAGTCATTACCGAGAAGAAGACTCCCTTAGTCGAAGAATAGCGGCCTAGCGATGGTCGCGCTCTCGGTCAGCTGCTTTTCAGTCGATGATCGCTCGCTCGCTCGGTCAGCAGCTTACGTTTGTCGTCGATGAGGCGGGCGGTTATGCAAGACGATCTAACCAGCGGTCGGTCCCAGTTGTGTATCATGCAGATTTCCGATCTGCATTTTGGTCCGCCGCTGGTACCTGATGTGGCGGAAGCAGCCTTGGCGAGCTGCTTTCGCTTGGCCCCCGATCTGCTCGTCGTCAGCGGCGATCTGACTCAGCGGGCGCGACGCGAGCAATTTGAGGCGGCGCGCGATTACTTGCAGCGCTTTCCCTCGATTCCGCGACTGGTCATTCCCGGAAATCACGATGTGCCGCTATACGATGTGGCCAGGCGGCTATCCGATCCCCACCGCAACTATCGCGAGATCATCAGTCCCGCGTTGAACACGGTGCTCGAAGTCCCTGGAGCTGTATTGGTGGGACTCGATTCCACCTCGCCTCGTTCGGCAATCAGCAATGGTCGTATCCACAGTTGGCAGCTCGAATTCTGCGCCCAAGCGTTTGCCAATGCGCCACAGGATGCCACGCGGATCGTGGTTGCCCATCATCACTTCGCCCCAGCCCCCGACACGCTCCGAGACGCGCGCATGCCGCAGGCTCGGCGAGCGATAACCAAATTCACGGAGCTGGGGGTCGAGCTGATCATGGGGGGACATCTGCATCGCGCCTACATCGGCCATTCGCTCGATTTCTACCCTGGCGAGCATCGTGATCGAGGCATCATTATAGCCCAGTCGGGGACGACCACATCGCGGCGTGGTCGCGGTCGCGAAACCGAGAAGAACTCGTTCAATTTGATCGAGCTAGCCGAGCGGACGGTTAAGATCACTCACTATCTGTACTTCGATGCCCAACAGGGTTTTGTCGCCAACAGCCAACACTTTTTCCGCCGCTGGCGCCAGCCCAACGCGGATTCAGCCCATTCCTGAGCGAAACACGCATCCAAGACTTGCTCGCTCTCGCGGCGGCTACCGATCGGCACGAGCTGTTGTTAGAATTGCTTTACGGCTCCCCACGTTTGACACGCAAACGACTGAGTATCGCAGTCGACGAGGCCCGCGAGTCCGTTGGATTCGGTGCGCGTCAGTCAGGGACTCGTAACCTCGTCCACTACATTAGCACCAAGAACCAAGAACCAAGAACTAAGAACTAAGAACTAAGAACCAACGAAAAACCTGGACCCACTCATGACACAAACCTTCGGTGCCCTCAACCCTACCCAACGCGTTTTGCTGGGACCTGGACCGAGCGACGTATCGGCACGCATTCTGCGTGCCTTGGCCGCCCCGACGCTCGGCCATCTCGATCCAGAATACTTGACGATCATGGACGAAACGCGGCAGATGCTGCGGCAGGTTTTTCAGACGAAGAACGAGATGACCATCGCCATTTCGGGGACTGGCAGCGCCGGGATGGAGGCCTGCGTGTGCAATCTCATCGAGCCGGGCGACGAGATGATCGTCTGCGTCAATGGTGTCTTTGGTGGTCGCATGAAGGATGTCGCTCAGCGTTACGGAGCGATCGTCCACACCATCGAAGCGGAGTGGGGACGTGGAATCGATCCGCAGCAAGTCGCCGAGGCATTCAAGCAACATCCGCGCACCAAAGTTTTTGGCATAGTCCATGCGGAAACGAGCACTGGCGAGCAACAGCCGCTCGAAGAGATCTCGCAGCTCGTTCACGATAGTGGCGCTTTGTTGTTGGTCGACGCGGTGACGAGCTTGGGAGGAATCGACATTCCCATCGACGGCTTGCAGATCGACGCGTGCTACAGTGGAACACAAAAATGTCTCGGCTGCCCACCGGGACTGGCACCAGTTACCTTTTCGCCGCGCGCCTTGGAGGCCCTCGACCAGCGCAAGTCGAAAGTCACGAGCTGGTATTTGGATGTGACCATGCTCCGCAATTATTGGGGGAGCGATCGAGTCTACCACCACACCGCACCGATCAACATGACTTATGCCTTGCGCGAAGCATTGCAGATCGTACTGGAGGAAGGGCTCGCAGCACGCATCGCACGACATCAACGCAATCACCGCATGCTGCGCGCCGGACTGGAGGCGATGGGGCTGGCCTATGTCCCTCAGCATTCGCTTACCACGCTCAACGCAGTCCATGTTCCCGAAGGTGTCGATGATCTCGCTGTGCGCAATCGTTTGTTGCAAGACTACAATATTGAAATCGGTGCCGGCCTAGGCCCTTTCAAGGGGACGGCGTGGCGCGTAGGCCTGATGGGCTCGAGCAGCACCGAACAGAATGTAATGCTTTTCCTTGCTGCGCTCGACAATATCTTGCGCGACGGTGGACTAGGCATTGAAGCGGGGGCTGGGCTAGCGGCGGCTAATGCCGCTGCCAACGAATCCGAGGTGGCAACCGCCTAGCGATTCATCCATAGTTTCCAAGTTGAAAAATGACAAATGCAAAATAGAAAATGCAAAATGAGAAGAGTCGATATTTTGCATTTTTTAATTGTCATTTTGCAATCATTGGGCTCCGATGCAGTTTAGGGCGAGCCGCTTATGGACAGCCCGAGCGCCGCTGGGCACTTAAGATTTGAACGATAGATCGCATAGCAATCAGTATGACACCCGCACCCGCACCCGCACCTCACGAACTCAGCCACAATCACCGCCTGCGCGACTTGCAGCAGCTTCTACCAGCCGATCGTTGGGAGTCGAGCGCGAGCGCATTGGCAGCTTTTCAAAGCGACGGCCTGACCGCCTTTGCCGTGCAGCCATTGGCTATAGTGACTCCGCAAACGGTCGACGAAGTGGTACAAGTGGTGCGTTGGTGCCATCAGCACAAGGTCCCCTTTGTAGCGCGTGGTAGCGGCACGAGTCTATCGGGCGGTTCATTACCGCATGCGGATGGTATTGTCATCGCACTCAATCGGCTCAACCGTATCGTGCGGCTTGATCTGCCCAACCGCTTGGCGGTGGTTGAACCGGGCGTGATCAATTCGAAGCTCACCGCAGCCGTCGAGCATGCGGGGCTGTATTATGCTCCCGATCCGAGCAGCCAGCAGGTGTGTACCATCGGCGGCAATATTGCTTTCAATTCGGGTGGGGCGCATTGCTTAAAGTACGGCATGACAAGCAATCACATTCTAGCCATGAAGGTGGTTTTGGCAGATGGCGCAGTCATCGAGGTGGGTTGCGAGGGGGGAGAGCAAATTGGCCCAGACGTACTCGGTTTGATGGTCGGCAGCGAAGGGCTATTGGGAATCGCGGTAGAAATCACGGTAAAACTACTTCCGAAGCCAGAAAGTTTTCATACGGTCTTGGCCGGCTATGGCGATCTACAGACGGCGGGTGCTGCGGTGGCCAAGATCATCGGTAGTGGTTTGTTGCCTGCTGCCATGGAGATCATGGATCGGCTGAGCATGCAAGCCGCTACGGCAGCCGTCGGTGCCAAGTATCCGGCCAACGCCGAAGCGGTGCTGATCGTCGAGCTCGATGGTAGTTGTGAGGCGGTTGCCGCCGAGCGCGGCCTGCTCGATCAACTGCTCGAAGAAAGCGGTGCCAGCCAAGTGATTGTGGCGGCGAGTGCCGCCGAGCGAGCCAAAATCTGGAAGGGCCGCAAGAGTGTCTTTTCCGCCGTCGGTCGGCTTAGTCCCGACTTTATCGTACAAGACGGAGTCGTGCCGCGCAGCAAACTCGGCTTTGCCCTGACACAGATCGAACAACTCAGCCAAGAAGCTGGTATCAAGGTTGCCAACGTATTTCACGCGGGCGACGGGAATTTGCATCCGCTAATCATGTTCGATGGCCGTCAGCCGGGCGAATTGCATCGCGCTGAAGAACTGGCTGCGCGCATCGTGCAGGTCTGCATCGACCTCGGCGGTTCGATCACCGGCGAGCATGGTGTCGGAATGGAGAAGCGGCAATTCCTCTCGGGCATGTTCTCCGATGACTCGATCCACTGCATGCGTCGTATTCGCCTCGCCTGCGATCCGCATGAGGTCGCGAATCGCGGCAAGATGTTCCCCGATGCCGAGGCGCCAGCCCTGTCGATGTACGGACTGCATCCACTTGAAAAACAAGGGGTCATCAGCCGCATGTAGTCGCCCCACCAGCCCCACGTTCGATCTACCGGCATGAGCCAAAGTTTTGTAAGTACGTAAGTAGCGGCCCCACGCCAGCTTGTCTGGCATGAGCCAAAGTCTTGATGGTAGATGCGACCGTTCGACTGCACGAAGCGGATGGATGGGGGCCGAAGCTGGCTAGCTACAAAACTGATTCACCAGCGAGGCAAGCTCGCAGGGGTCTAACAACGGATTCACCAGTGAGGCAAGCTCGTAGGGGTCTAACAACGGATTCACCAGTGAGGCAAGCTCGTAGGGGTCTAACAACGGATTCACCAGCGAGGCAAGCTCGCAGGGGTCTAACAACGGATTCACCAGCGAGGCAAGCTCGCAGGGGGCTGACGACTGATTTACCAGCGAGGCAAAATCACAGCGGTCTAAGGCAAGATTTATCTGCGAGGCCAGCTCGCGACGGTCTCGGAAAACTATTAGGATTCATCTGTGCGCGACACATTGCTCTACATCCCCCACAAACTCTTCGGAATACCGCTGTTTGGCTTTGGCCTTCTGCTAGTGGGGCTAATCGTAGCAGCGGCGGTGTGGATTGTCTGGACACTACTGAGGAAGCGCGTCCCGGGTGAGGCGAGCCCTGCGAGCGAATTGTGGAGCGGCTTGCCCGTCTGGTTGGTGGCTACGGCCATCGTGACTTTTGTTCTGCCGCAGATTGAACAGGTGGTTCCCAATGGCGAGCCGATCGGCCTACCGATACGTGGTTACGGAGTGATGGTGCTGCTGGGATTGTTGGCGGGTATTGGAATCACCATCGTGCGCGGCAAGCAATTGGGCATCGTGGCTGACGTCATCATTGGACTTGGCTTTTGGATGATGCTCGGCGGAATCGCTGGTGCCAGAATGTTCTACGTTGTGCAAAAGTGGAATGACAATCCACACTTGGATTTGCAGAATCGCTTGATCGATATCTTCAAATTGACCGAGGGAGGCTTGGTGATCTATGGCGGGGTGGTCGGAGGACTTTTAGCCGGCGCGATTTACTGTCGGCTGCAACGGCTGCCGATTACGGCTACGGCAGATTTGGTAGCTCCTGGGTTTTTGATTGGGTTATCGCTAGGGCGTATCGGCTGTTTGCTACATGGTTGCTGTTTTGGTGGCGTATGCACGGCCAACCTGCCCGCGATTCACTTTCCGGCTGGCAGCGTACCCTATAACTCGCAGTTGGACTCCGGTGCTCTGCTGGGCATCGAGCTTGAGGGGACGCGCTCACCGCCGGGTGTGATCGCCAAAATCCATCCAGGGAGTTTGGCCGAAAACGCCGAGTGGAAAGCGGGTCAGCGACTTGATGAAATCGATTGGGGAGCGTCGGGGGAACTGCCAGCATCGCCTACCAGTCCGCCTCCGCTTCGGGCTGACGTGATTGTTGACGGCCAGCGGACGACATGGCAGTCGAGGCAATTGCCCGCCGAAAGTTTGCCGACGCATCCCTCGCAGATTTACGCTTCGATCAACGCGTTACTGTTGTGCCTGCTGGTGTGGCAGCTACAACCGTTGCCCCAACGCGACGGAGTGACATTCTTGGTAGCTATCTTGCTCTATGCCCTGTCGCGCTTCTTGTTGGAGCTCGTGCGCAGTGACGAAGCGGGTCAGTTGGGAACTTCGCTCACAATCGCCCAATTGATTGCTGTGGGGAGCGGCTTAGTGGCCGGGATTGGATTGTTGGTACTTTGGCGGCGCCCGCGCGGCCGAGCTTGGAATTGGGCGGCTTAGAAACGCGGCGAATCATAGTAAGAGTTTTGCGCTACTGCTTTTCAGTAAGCAGTCTGGCCACCAATTCGGGGCTGTCTTGCTCGCGTAGATGAGCGATCTGCGTGGTGGGAATTCCGGCTTTTTCTAAACTCTTAGCAAGCGCCTCCCAGACTTTCACTCGTTTTTTTCCTTCGGATAGATACAGTTCCGTCACCAACTCTTGGGCGCGCTGCAATCCGATGTGGTCGAGATTGTCGTAGTAACGCTTGATGACTTTTTGTTGGAACTTCGAATGCGTGCGTTCAGCCATGTTGGGTGGGCCTCATCGTCGGGGACAGTAATGAATAACTGGTGGTTTAAAGTCGTCTTTCGCGGGGCGTATGACGACTTGGGGTTGCTCGGCAGATTCAGTCTTCTCCAGTATCGTATCCATCATCGTCGAGTCGCAAACGGCAGTTGACTGATTTCTGGCAAATTTGGTTTGGGTTCGTCGTGGATCGCTCCGCCGGTCGATTGCTTTTGGGACTGCCCATTCGGATATGTCGACTTCCCGCCGATCGCCACTATCATTTTCCGTTTTATCCTACTCGTGCTCGATATTCCAACGCGGCTTCGACTACGAAAAATGACCAAATTAGAGCGGCAGACCTACGGTGCGGCCAGCGACGATTGTCACGCTGAAATGGGTGGAAGGACCTAAACACCCTCCTGCGAGCCTCTGTGGCCCCCCGCGATGGACATTCACCCCGAAGGTGGTGTTCTCTCGATATGGCACTTTCAGCCCCGCAAATCAACGCTAAAGTCCGCCTGGGCGGCGCTCTCGGAAGCCGGAGGGAGGATATTTGCGGTCACTCCAAGAATCCAATTGTAGGGCTCTTGCGTTTCCACCAGGGGAGATCAAGATTGGCAGGATGGAAACCTCCCGAAGTCAGCGCGCGATGCAATCGCTGCGGCGCGAGAAACACGTAATCCTGCCGAGCTTGCTCCAATGCGATTTCGGCAATTTGCAACGCGAGATCGAACAGCTTGAAGCGGCTGGGGTACGCGGATTGCACTTGGATGTCATGGATGGGCATTTTGTGCCGAACTTGTCGTACGGTATGCCTATTGTGGCTGGGGTTCGCAAGCTGACGAGCTTACCGATCGACGTACACTTGATGCTGTCCGAGCCGTCGAAGTACGTACGGCAATTTGCCGAGGCGGGGGCGGACAACTTGACCATTCACGCCGAAGTCTCCGAGGATGTCGGTGCTACGCTGGAGTTGATTCGCTCGGCTGGCACTGGGGTTGGGTTGGCCATCAACCCAGATACTGCTCTCAGCTCGATTGAGCAGATCTTGCCATTATGTGACTTGCTGCTAATTATGAGTGTTAATGCTGGCTTTGGCGGCCAAGCATTCAATCCGGTTGCGTTGGATAAATTGAAAGCGGCGCAACGGGGCTTTCCTGAGTTGCTTCTTGAGGTCGACGGTGGTGTCAATTTGACGACTATCGCCAAGTGCCAACAAGCGGGTGCGAGCCTGTTTGTAGTGGGGTCAGCGATTTTTGGACAATCCAACTATCGAACTGCCCTCGAGCAGTTGAATGCGGCTTTGAGTTGAAACGTTTCACTTTTTTTGACGAGTAGGCATGATTGAAGTACTGTTGATTCGACCAGGTTCTACGACCTTTGACCAAGAGGGGCGCATCAAGGGCTCGCTTGACATTCCGCTAAGTGCTGAGGGGGAAGTGCAAGCCGAAGCGCTGTCGCGCAGTTTGGCGGAGGTCAAGCTCGATTGCTTGTATGTGGCTCCCTGCGAGTCGGCGCTGCGGTCGGCGGAGCGGATTGGCGATCGCAACTTTTGCAAACAAAAGACGCTCGACTGCCTGCGCAATTTGAACCATGGCTTGTGGCAGGGCAAGTTGGTTTCAGAAGTTCGTCGCTTGCAACCCAAGGTTTATCGCCAATTCCAAGAGCATCCCGCCGACGTTTGTCCTCCTGAGGGAGAGACGGTGCAGGCCGCTCATGAACGGGTCAAGGCGATGATAGCAAAACTCAAGAAACGACACAGCGGCGGACGCATCGGCTTGCTCGTCCCACAACCCATGGCCTCGATCGTGCGTTATGCCCTGGTTGGTGGTAGTCTAGGAGACCTGTGGAAATCAGAACTGGACTTCGGGACTTATGAAACCCTGGAATTCCAACCGCAGCAAGCTCTGGCCGGCTTGTCGATTCTGGCGGCAGTTTAGTGGTAATGGATTTACCTGTGGGCAGATACCTGCAGTGAATCAGTTTGAGTTACACTGTGGGAAGTCGAATTCGATTCCAATCGCGGATTATAACAGGCCATGGCGCAACTAGACTCGGCAGAGATAGACGCAACGAATAGTAAGTCCGCAGCGATGCGCAAGCGGCCGGTTCCGGATGGCGTATGGGTCAAATGCCCTGGCTGCTCGGCGACCATCTATCGCAAGGAAGCGGAGCGTTTACAAAATGTTTGCCCCAAGTGCCAGTATCACTTCTATGTCTCTGCCATAGAGCGGATTGGGCAAGTGCTCGACGAGGGGACGTTCGAGGAGTGGGATGGCCACTTGCGACCGACCGACCCGCTGCACTTTTCGGACAAGAAGCGTTATGCCGATCGTCTGCTCGAAGAGCAAGCCCGCACCGGTTTGACCGACGCGGCACTGACCGGTTGTGGGATGATACGCGCCCGACGTGTGGCGATTGGCGTAACCGATTCGGCGTTCATCATGGGGAGCATGGGGTCGGTCGTGGGCGAGCGACTAACGCGATTGGCCGAACGGGCCACCGCGCAGAAATTGCCTCTGATCATCATCAGCGGATCGGGAGGGGGCGCGCGCATGCACGAAGGCATTTTGTCATTGATGCAAATGGCCAAGGTTTCCGCAGCCCTGTCGCGTTATCATGCGGCAGGTGGGCTATATATTTCCGTATTGACCAATCCCACCATGGGAGGCGTCGCCGCAAGTTTCGCTTCACTGGGAGATCTGGTTTTTGCCGAGCCCAAAGCGCTCATCGGTTTTGCTGGCCCGCGCACGATTAAAGCCACGATCAAGATCGAGTTGCCCGAGGGCTTTCAAACGAGCGAGTTTCTGCTTGAGCACGGTTACATTGACCGCATCGTCGATCGCAACCGCCTCAAGAACGAGATCGCGCGGGCGATCGACTATTGCGGAAAGTAGCCGATCGACATGGGATTTCTTGACAAGTTCGGTTTCGGCTCGAAATCTAGAAGCGGCGACAGCGCAGGGAAGAAGTCGCTCAAGTCGAATCGGAAGGTTGACATTGACGAACGCTTCGAGCGACTGCGCACTGCCGTCAGCGGTACGATGAGTAAATTCTACGCTGCTCGCGACCGCGAGAATGACACGGTCGTCGGACTAAAGCTATGCGACTTGGAAAAATTTACTTTCTTTGAAAGCCGCTTTCGAGGATTGAATAAGCCTTCCGAAGGCGAAATCTCTGCACAGATGGTGCATCCCAACATCATCCGCACGCTCGAATATGGACTGTCGACCAAAAACGAACCCTACTTGATTTTGGAGTTCATCGACGGTCCCGGATTGAATACGCTTATTCATGCCCGCGACGAAGAGCGACTCGCTGGAAAACGTATGAGCTTGATCCATCAAATGGCCGACGCCTTGCACTATGTACACCAGCAAGGTTTCATTCACCGTGACATCTGCCCTCGCAACTTTATCTGTTCGACCGACATCGAGACCATCAAATTGATCGACTTTGGCTTGAGCGTCCCTGCCACAGAGCCTTTCATGCGACCGGGCAATCGCACGGGTACGCCGCTGTATATGGCTCCTGAAATTGTGCGTCGTCGCGCGACCGATCAACGCCTGGACATCTTTGCATTTGGAATATCGATCTATCAGTTGCTGACGTTTGAACTTCCTTGGCCGGTCGGTGATGCCAGCGCGCTGGCTGCGCTTAATCACGACATTGCCCACCCCAAGAGCATTTTTGATTACCGTCCCGATCTGGACAAGAACCTCGGTGCCGCCATCATGCGCTGCATCCGTGCCAGCCCGCAGGATCGCTTCCCAAACATGGGCGACCTCGTCAAGACTTTGAGCTCCATCCGCTCCGAATCTGCAGTTTGATTGTTTTGCCCGCGAATCACGCGAATCAGCGCGAATTTTAAATCAGTTGCTGGGGGGCCTAATGCCTGAGAAATATGCCTGAGAAATCAGCCGTTTTCACCAATGCAATGATATCCAGCGAGTAGTCTGCTTTAGCGCGTCAGCGCGCAGAGGTGAGTCAGCACAACCGGGACGGTCGGCCCTCGCGTTCTTCACCTTCACCAGTGCCGCCTGGTCGTTTTGGTTGGCACATCTCCCTATTCGCGTTGATTCGCGTGATGCGTGGGCAGTCAATTTTCTGGGCGCGAATGCTGAGTCCAATGCCAGCTATCGATGTGCAATTGGGTAGCTTGGCCGACTCGGCAAGCGATGTAATGGAACTCTGCTGTTAGTTCAGCGGAATGGAGTTGGCAGTGGACCGGCCCGCTGGTCTGGGACGCTTGGCAGATGGCTTGGCCTGCGGCGATGCGGTGCACCTTTCCGCGGTTGCCTGCTTGCTTATTGGTGTCTTTATTGTCTGAGCTGGTCTGGGCGGGTGGATCGATGACTCCTTCGTAGTCAAGATAATGTCGGCGGTGATCGGCCAGTCGCGTGGTGGGCCATGCGACGCGGGCGGAGTTCGATACATTTCCCGGGAGCGATTGCAGCTCGAATGTCAAGAGGAAATCGCCCGCTTCGATCATTAAATCCCAGTGAGATTTGCGCGACGAGTGGTCTGGCAGTGTGTGCTGTAGTAGGACAAATCGCACGGAGTTGGGTTTAGCCCGGTCTTCAAATTCCATATAATTTCTTACAATACAAGGTTTCGCCCGAAGTCTATCCGCTGAAGTCGAGACCCTATGGACAACGCGACCATCGAAGTGCGCGGCGCTCGAGAGCACAACTTAAAAAATGTCAGCATCACGCTGCCTCGCAATCAGTTGATTGTCTTCACTGGGGTGAGCGGCAGTGGCAAAAGCTCGATGGCGTTTGACACGCTGTATGCCGAAGGGCAGCGCCGTTACTTAGAGAGTCTATCGAGCTACGCGCGGCAATTCATCGGACAGCTCCCCAAGCCGAATGTTGATTATATCGGCGGATTGAGTCCTGCGATTTCGATCAGCCAGAAATCGACTAGCTCCAACCCACGCAGTACCGTCGGTACCGTCACCGAGATCTACGATTTTCTGCGTGTGCTCTATGCGCGGGTGGCGACGGGATTTTGTTCCAAGTGTGATATACCGATCGCATCGCAGACGTGTGATCAAATCGTCGTTCGCTTGCAGGACCTGCGCGATGCGGACGAATACTTGATGCTCGCTCCGGTAGTGCGCGGTCAAAAAGGCGAGTATCGCGAACTGTTCGAGAGTCTACAGCGTCAAGGCTATGCCCGCGCGCGCATCGATGGACAAGTCGCACGGATTTCCGACGCACCGCAGTTGCAGCGTCAGCAGAAGCATCATATCGAAGTCGTGGTCGCGCGTTTCAATCCAAGAGAGACCGCGCGCGGCAAGATTGCCGAGGCGGTTACCGAGTCGCTCAAGTTGGGTGAAAATACGCTCATCGTCATCCCTTGGAATGAAGCCGACGCGGACTCACCTTCCTTCGACGAAGCCAATGCGGCGGATGACGAACAGGACGAAGCGCCAGCGGCCCCCAAGTCGCGTCGTGGCCGCACTCGCGCCGCCAAGCAGACTGGCGAATTGGTGATGAGCAGCGAGTATGCGTGCCCTCAATGTGGCTTGTCGAGCATGCCGCCGACGCCCCAATTGCTCAGCTTCAATAGCCCCAGCGGAATGTGTGGCGTGTGCGAAGGCCTGGGGCGCCAGTTTACTTTTTCTCCCGAGTTGATCGTCCCCGACCCCACGCGTTCGTTGCGTCGCGGAGCCATCGAACTGCTGGGTGGATGGAACGACCTCGGACGTTGGCAGCGTCACCAATTGATGAGCGTCGGTGAATCGATCGAAAACGAATTCGGAATGCAAGCAGGTGAAAGCCTGACGATGCCCTGGGGTGAATTGCCCGCTGAAGTCAAGCAGGAATGGCTCTACGGCACCGGTGAGCGGCACATCACCTTCACGTGGCGAGGCGGTGCAAAGCCGATGAAGTACGGTGGCAGCTTCGAGGGGTTGGTGCCGCAACTCTTGGAACTATATCGCAACGCCAAGTCGCCGACTGCGCGCAAACGCTTCGAGAAATATATGGAACGTCGCCACTGCGATGCTTGCGGTGGCTCGCGTTTAAATCCGCAGGCGCGACAGCTGCGTCTGCGCAGCACAGCGACCCCGCGCAGCGCAGTGGGTTTGCGCAGCCCAGCGAAGCGGAAGAAGGGGGACGAGTGGCTGAACTTGCCCGATCTGTGCCGTCTGCCAATCGACGAGTGCCTCGAGTTTCTGCACGCAGTACAGCTTGGTGAAATCGAAAAACGCATTGCTGCGGAAGCCCTGAGGGAGATCCGCAATCGTCTGCAATTTCTGCTTAATGTCGGGCTCGACTACCTGAGTCTCGAACGCTCAGCTCCCACGCTCTCGGGTGGCGAATCACAAAGAATCCGACTGGCTAGCCAGATCGGTTCGGGCTTGGTGGGCGTGTTATATGTATTGGATGAACCGTCGATAGGCCTTCACCCGCGCGACAATGATCGCTTGATCGACTCGCTCAAGGCGTTGCGCGATCAAGGGAACACGCTATTGGTAGTCGAGCACGACGAGGATACGATGCGCGCCGCCGACCTGGTCCTCGACTTCGGCCCTGGCCCAGGCGTGCGCGGCGGCGAGATCGTGAGCTTCGGCGACTTGAATACTCTGGCGTGCAACGACAAGAGTCTCACAGGACAGTTCTTGACAGGCAAGCTGTCGATCCCCGTCCCCGAAATACGCAGACCGGGCAACGACAAAGCCATTCGTGTCCGTGGAGCCACGCACAACAACCTGAAGGATATCGATGTCGACATTCCGCTGGGCAAGTTGGTGTGTGTGACCGGTGTTAGCGGATCAGGTAAGAGTTCGCTGATCAACGATATCGTCGTCCCCGTGCTACGCCGTCAACTCCATGCAGCCGAAGATGTGCCGGGTGAACATCGTTCGATCGAGGGTATCGAGCACTTGGACAAAGTCATCGCCATCGATCAATCTCCGATCGGACGCACACCGCGCAGCAATCCGGCAACCTATGTGAAGGTCTTCGATGAGATTCGCTCACTTTATGTCGAGCTCACCGAGGCCAAGCGCCGTGGCTATCAAGCAGGGCGTTTCAGTTTCAACGTGGCGGGAGGCCGCTGCGAATCGTGCGAAGGAAACGGTTCGAATCGCTTGGAGATGGACTTCCTGGCCGACTTGTGGGTTACCTGCCCCATCTGTGATGGCAAACGCTACAACCACGAAACGTTGCAAGTCAAGTTCAAGGACAAGTCGATCGCAGATGTGCTCGATATGGATATCCAGCAAGCGCTCGAGCTGTTCGAGAATGTCCCAAAGATCTCTGATAAACTGCGCACCTTGCACGATGTAGGACTCGACTACATCAAGCTCGGTCAACCCTCGCCGACGCTCTCGGGTGGCGAAGCACAGCGTATCAAACTGGCTAAAGAATTATCGCGTCGCAGTACCGGAAGCACGCTGTATCTGCTCGACGAACCGACTACTGGCTTGCACTTTCACGACATCCGTCTGCTGTTGAAAGTGCTGCAGGACCTCGTCGGTTTGGGAAATACGGTGTTGGTTATCGAGCACAATTTGGATGTGATTCGCGCGGCCGATTGGCTGATCGATATCGGTGCCGAGGGAGGTGAAGCGGGTGGTGACGTAGTCTTCGAAGGAACACCAGACGAGATCGTCAACTGCCGGCAATCGTACACGGGTCGTTCCCTGGCCAAGCACATCGCCGCTGGACCCATTCAAGCCGATAAGAGCTCAGCCAAGAGGAGTCGCGCGAGCAAACGCCCAGCGAGTATTCCCACGCCGGTACTGCGCGTTCAGGGGGCGGTCGAGCACAATTTGAAAGACGTTTCACTTGAGATCCCGCATCATGCCATGTCGGTATTTTGTGGACCGAGCGGTAGTGGTAAGAGCTCGATGGCCATGGATACCATCTACGCCGAAGGCCAGCGGCGCTACGTCGAAAGTCTGTCTTCGTACGCGCGGCAGTTTGTTGGACAAATGCCCAAGCCACGTGTCGAGCGCATCGAAGGTTTGGCACCCGCTATCGCCATCGAACAAAAGAGTGTTGCCCACAATCCGCGCAGTACCGTTGGAACCGTTACCGAAATCTATGACTATCTACGCGTGCTGATGGCGCGCTTGGGCGAGCCGCATTGCCCCAATTGCGATGCGCCCGTGTCGAATCAGACGGCTGATGACATAACCAATCACCTGCTTGACTTCGAGGAGGGGACACGTTTGGTGCTGACCGCGCCACTTGTCTGGCAACCGAGCCACGATCCGGACAACCTCTGGCAAGACTTGCGGACGTCAGGGCTGGTACGGGTGCGAGTCAACGGGCGTACCCATTCCCTCGACGAAGTGCCTCCTCTCTCGTCGACGGTCAGCTACGACTTGGAAGCGGTTATCGATCGGATTACGATCCACCAGGCCAACCGTAGCCGCATAGCGGAGAGCGTCGAGCTTGCGCTATCATTGGGCAACGGCAACATGTTTGCGCTCGAGCCACGCGACGATCAGGATGAGATTCACTGGACATCGACGCGCCACAGTCAGCACCTAGCCTGCCGGTCGTGCGGACACAGTTTACAAATGTTGACACCGCAATCATTCTCGTTCAATTCACCTTTGGGGTGGTGTGCCGATTGTGAAGGCCTGGGAACGCAAACGGGAACCAGCCCCGCACTGCTACTCGAACCGCGATTGACGATTCGTCAGGGGGCGATTCGCATGTGGCCAGCCCTGGACGAGGCCAGCCAGGCGGCCATGCCGGTGACGGAACTCTCCGCGCCGATGCTGTTGGCCTTTTGCAAAGCGGTCGGTATTTCGCTCGATGTACCTATTGAACGTTTGACCGTCGGCCAGCGCCGCAAGCTGTTGTACGGCACCAGCGAGCAGTGGATCGAGTTGGAGACGGAAAAAGGGGCGCGGTTCGAATTTCAATGGAAAGGGCTGTTTCCCGCGCTCGAATTCGCGGCGCGCCTGAGCCCCACCTTGCGTTCCAAACTTAATCCGTTTGTGGCCGAAGTAGCCTGTTCTGCCTGCGATGGTTCGCGTCTGAATCAAGACGCGGGTGCAGTAAAATTTCGTGGGCTAACCATCGGCGACTACACACAAGGAACGATGAAATGGTTTCATGAACAAGTTACCGGTTGGAAGCTGAGCCAGAGGGAACAAGAGATCGCCGGTGAGCTGGTGCGTGAGCTAATCGCACGCAGCGAATTCCTGCTCGATGTGGGACTCGAGTACTTGTCGCTCTCGCGCCCAGCCAACACGCTCAGCGGTGGTGAATCGCAGCGGATTCGGCTCTCAAGCCAACTTGGCAGTGGCCTATGCGGCGTGCTGTATGTACTCGACGAGCCAACCATTGGACTGCACCCGCGCGACAACCTGCGCTTGATCGGTGCGCTGAAAAAGTTACGAGACCTGGGGAATACGCTACTGGTCGTCGAGCACGATCGCGATGTCATCGAGAGCAGCGATCAAATCTGCGACTTTGGTCCAGCAGCCGGAAGGTTCGGCGGTGAATTGGTCGCGCACGGCACGCCCAGGCAATTGATGCGCGACAAAGGAAGTGTCACTGGGCCGTTTCTAAACGACAAACTGACGATTCCCGTCCCCGCGCGGCGGCGCAGCGAAGACATGGGGACCATCCGCTTGCGCGGCGCGCGGTGTCATAACTTGCGCGATATCAACATCGACTTGCCCCTGCGCCGACTGACGGTGGTGACAGGACCTAGTGGCAGTGGCAAGAGCACGCTGATCAACGACGTGCTCTATCCGGCGATGTCCAAACGACTGTCCAAACAATCGACCAAGAAGATTCCGTTTCAATCGATCGACGGTATCGATTTGATCGACAAAGTGATCCGAGTCGATCAAAGTCCGATCGGTTCCAATCCCAGTTCCACCCCCGCGACCTACACGGGAGTCTTCGATCTGATTCGGCAACTCTACTCGCAGTTGCCCAACGCTCGCGCGGCGGGCTACACGCCACGTCAGTTTTCGTTCAATGTGCCCGGAGGACGTTGCGAAAAATGCGAAGGGGCAGGACAACTGCGCATCGAGATGCACTTCCTGCCCGACGTGTGGGTTGAGTGCGATAGTTGCCATGGCCGGCGTTTTACCGAGGACGTGTTATCGATCGACTATCACGGCTTCAGTATCCACGATGTGCTCGAGATGCAGATTGGCCAAGCGGTCGAGGTGTTTAGCAACATCCCCAAAATCCGCCGCACGCTACAGACGCTGGTCGACGTGGGGCTCGACTACATCTCGCTTGGGCAATCGGCACCGACGCTGTCGGGCGGTGAGGCACAGCGAGTCAAGTTGGCTGCTGAACTGTCGCGACCCGACACGGGCAAGACGCTCTACTTGCTCGACGAACCCACTACGGGCTTGCACTTCGGCGATATCATCAAGCTCTTAGAAGTACTGCAGCGCTTGGTTGATTTGGGCAATACGGTACTGGTCATCGAGCATAACCTGGACGTCATCAAAGCGGCGGATTGGGTGCTCGATCTTGGACCCGAAGCGGGGAGCGCCGGTGGGCAGTTGGTTTTTGCAGGTACTCCCGAAGGGTTGGTCGAACACGCCGAGCAGACGCGACCTGGCGCACTTGCTAGTAGTTCTTCAGCGAAGAATGGCAAGCCCGCGTCGGGGAGCACGTCGCGCAAGAAGAAGTCGGCTGGGACTCAAGTAGTGGATGCGTCCGATGTGTCCGGCGCGCCGGAAAAACTACGGAGCTATACGGGCGAAGCGCTAATCCCATTGATGCGCACTGCCGAATATATCGAACGCGAAGCCTACGATCACCGCGCGGCGGCCAAAGGACAGGAGGGCGATTTGGATCTCGAGCAGATCGGACGCGATACCCTGTTGCCTTGGCAAGCCGATGGTCAGCGCTGGCATACCAAAGATAGCGTCGACCGCGCCGGAGGACAAATTCGCTGGGAGAGAGATATTTTAGTGAAGGTCATCGAAGCGCTCGAGACCGTCGATGGTTTTGCACCAACCAATTGGGACAATCGAAGTATCGTCGAAGTCGCCGGGCCGGTGAAAAGTCGCGGTTGGTTCTTGCACGCCATCACCGCTGAGACGTGGCTGCTGAAGCTCAAATTCCGCGTGCCACGCCGCTCGTTCACCAAAGCTCAGATGCTGGCGATCGTCGAGCTACCGACGCTCAATCAAATGCAGGAAGTCGAAATGTACGGCAACGAACCGCGTGTGACCGCCCGAGCGACCGGGGCATGGATGGAATTGGAAATTCGCCCACACACTTTGGCCGAAATCGATTCGCCTAAGTTTTGGCGATGGCTGCGCGATGCCAGCTCAGCCTTCCTCGGCAAGACCACACCGACGCCCGAGACGGTTGAATCCAGCGACCCGAAGCAACACGCCCCATGGAGAGTTCTCAAACAGCGTTGGCACTCGTTGCGCAAGGGCTTTCCACCGGGGCGTACGGTCGTCTGGCCCGCAGAGACGCTGAGCGTATTCATTCAATCCGTGCATCAAGCGGCCGGTGGTGGCAAATGGCGCTGGGATGAACAGACGACCGCGCGCTATTTCCTCCCCGGCAATAGCCAGCCATGGATCGTGCTGCATACCAAACGCCCTGAAGGTTTGATTGCCGTGCTGCACGGACCGTCCGGCTACGATCCAGGCGATTTAAAAGATACGCTGCCGGTGAAGCTACAGATGACATCGCGAGGAAGCGACGAGCAGCAGTTACAGATGGCGTTTACGGAGCTGCAACAACCACGCGACTCGGCCGTCAAGAAGCTGTTGACCAAACACATGCAGTATGTCAGCCGCGTGAAGGTGAAGTAAATACTACCCAGCTTGCCTGTCCCGAACCCCTCACCCCCTCTCCCCTGAGACCAGAGGCGAGGGGAGCCAGGAATCGAAAATTTTAAATTTGAAATCTACGAACTTCGTTGTGGACGAGTCCACGAGTCCCTTTGATTTGGTAGTGGACGAGGCTACGAGTCCCTTTGATTCGGTAGTGGACGAGGTTACGAGTCCCTGACATCCGTGCTCCGGATTTGCCATCCGTGCGAGAAATTGTTGATTGAACTTGTCGAAGCCGTAAGCCCACCCTCACGCGGAGATCTCGATGAATACCCCACGAGAATTGCTGACCTCCAAGCTTTCGTCGAAACAGCAAGCAGTGCTCAGGAAGATGAAGATAAGTGACACGGAACCGGGCCCGCTGCTGACAAACATCGCCTGTCTGATCAATGCGATCGGAACGGGGGGGCCGACGAGCAGTGCTTACTTTGCGCTGCCGCAGCGACTGCTTGCGGAGTTGAACCTGTCGCTGATCGATCCTATGCCACATGATTTGAAACGGCCGCAACTGCGTTCGTTTCCCGACCTGATGGGCTTGTTCCTGTTGCTGCGAAGCACGGGTTTAGCTGTGGGCGAAACTAAGCCCAAACGAGCTGTGCTGATCGACCCCGCAATGCTCGAACAATGGCGATCATTGAATCCGACCGAACGCTATTTTACTTTGATGACGTCCTGGCTCTACGAAACGTCTTGGGATTGCGTCGGCCAGCGAGGTGGACGACGCAAGGGAATGCTCAGAGACGTGCGCGACACTTACCTACAACTGGACCATCGCTCCACAACACTCACCGATCATCGTTGGGGAATACTGTATGGAATCGAATCGCATGTGGCAGTCAGTCTATTGCATCAATTCGGCTGGGTGCGGCTGACCTATGCGGAGAAGCCGAAGCCGGGGAAGGCTGCGGAGGTGCGCGAGATCAAGCGGACGGACTTTGGCGATGCCATGTTTGTCGCAACCTGTCAGTTGACGTCTTACAGGGAAGACGAGCTGGGAGACATGCAAGCCAAGTTGGAAAACTACTTTCCCGATTGGAATAAATCGCTCGTAGGGCACGAAACCGAATATCGCGATGGTCAGTACACTTTTAAGGTTTCGGTGGGAAGAGCTTGGCGGCGAATTGTTGCTCCAGCCAGCGCCAGTATGGAGCAACTTGCCTGGTCGATCCTGGATGCTTACCAGTTCGACCACAGCCATCTGTACCAGTTTGAGCTGCGAGGCACGAAAGGGAGTCTGGTCACAGTTGCTTCACCGTACCTAGAAGAAGCCGACTACTTTGCCGAAGAGATGCGAGTCGGCGATGTGCCGCTCTTAGTGGGTGCCACAATGGTTTTCCACTATGATTTTGGCGACGACTGGCGTTTTCAGGTCGCCCTCGAATCGGTCGACGAGGCTAACCGCGCGAAAATAAAAGCGCCCAAAGTCACTGCAGAATCAGGTAAATCGCCCGAGCAATACGATCATGGCGATTGGTAGCCGTCGACAATAGACAGGAAAACCTACCTCACGCAAAGGCGCAAAGCTCGCAGTCTTCTTCGACAACCGTGATTAGTGCCATATTGGCTAATTGTGCGGAGAAGCTCATGCCTGGGTGCTTAGAGGCAAACGTCAAGAGAACGCAGTGCCACCACTTGGATCCATCGGAGAACTGTCAGCGGCACCTACATCGGCTAAGAAAGTTTCGATTCCTGTGACGATCGAATGTCGTCGACGAGTTTTTCCTTTGCACTTCTCAGCCCATGGCCTTCCTGGGTGAACCACGTCCCATTCCGAAGGAGCTTGCTCAAAACGACCGCTTCCAGGAGTGTGATTCCCAAATCCGTCGAGGTAACTGTTCCACAATGGCCGTTTCCATTTGATGATGGAAGCTTCCAAAGTTCCAATCATGTCTGAACTCGCGCCTTCAAAAATCATGAAGCGACATGAAAAATCTTCGATCGAAAGGCTGCTTACAGCAATTATACTGCGAGCATGCTCTCGCAGGCGTGAATGAAGCTCAGATGATTGTTTGTCAATCGAATCGACTTGACGCGATTGACGCCAGCCTTTCGGCACAGCTTTGCCAACGTAAATAGGAAAATCATACGCGAGTCGATTTAGGTCAGCATACTTTGCGTATGGCTTCGACTTTCCGGTGTAATAAAGTGCGTAAACTCCCGTACCAAGAAAACGCTCGGGTGGCGGAATCGCGTGAACCGGTGTGCCGTTGAAAAATCGAATCGCATCTTTTACAAGCTCGACGAATACATCGTTCGTATAGACATGCTTTGAACGATCAAACGGCTCGCGTCCTCTCAACGCAATCTTAGGCTTACGAACGGATTTCTTAGCCATGACTCATTGCTTCTTTTGAAGCCAATTGTTGCATTAGCTTTCGCGCTATGACTTCGCACATTGATACCGGCACGGCATTGCCTAATTGTCTCATCGATTCGGTCCACGATCCCTCGAATGTCCAATCGTCGGGAAATGTTTGTATTCGAGCGCATTCACGAACACTGAAATAGCGCACCGAGTCATCTTCAAAGCGGAGAGTATTCTCGCCACCGGGAACCCCGTGGTCGCCCGCCTTTAACGCTTTTGCAGGTTCGTCGTAGGGACTACCGGTATGCCCAGCATATGATCGAGCACCAGGGTTGCAAAAATGATTCGCAAACTTCACGCAAGTGTCACCAGGAGCAATCTCAGGCAAATCTGAAATCGCATCACGAACCGTTCTCCATGCGGGTAGTAGCATTCCAGGAAAAAGAGAGCCAAGTCCAGAAATGCGTCGCTTGAGACTTAGCGGAATCGGCGGACGCTTGGCTTTTGCAACTTTGTGCCGATCCCAGTATTCGCCTGTTATCCATTTATCAAACAAAAGTCCATCTTGTTCGTGTGTCGGTTGCGGGAATGAAAACTGGAGTTCTTGGTCAGACCGAATACCGACTATCAACACTCGATGCCGACGCTGAGGTACTCCAAAATCGGCTGCATCCAACAACTGAAAAATAACATTGTACCTTAGCTCACCTCGAGTTCCCTTCGTAATGGTCTTTTCAAGCCGCGATGCATGATCGGTCCATTCCTCACCTACCCTCCGTTTTAAATCGGGGTAAGTCAACTGGTGGATGATGTACTGGTAATAATTGGAGAACGTTTCTCGCAATAGTCCTTTCACGTTTTCAAAAATGAAGGCTCTCGGAGCTATTTCCCGAACGGCGCGAATTGCATGAGGAAACATGTTGCGGCGATCATCCATTCCGCCGTGCTTTCCTCCAATCGAAAACGGCTGGCATGGTGGACCTCCCGAAACTAAGTCAACAACTCCATTGTACGATTGAAAATCAACTTCACTGATGTCGCCTTCCACGATCTCAGCTTCGGCAAGTTGCGTAAGCCCGGCAGCTTTATTCCGGCGCAGCGTTGAACAGGCGTTCGGGTTCCATTCCAGAACGGCTTTGTGGTGAAAACCAGCGTTTGCGGTGGCAAGTGCGAGGCCACCTGCCCCAGCAAAAAGTTCGATTGAATCCATCGCAAAATTTTAACGACTTCCGCATTGGTACGGTAGTCATCCTTTGTAGGCGTAACCCTTTTGCTCGGTGCGCTGGGCGTCGAAGTTGTCTTTGACGTCGCGAAGCCTCCAGCGATCTCGGTGTCGGCTCGTGCCAAAGTCTACTGGTTAGCGACCGCTGGCCAAGTCTACCGTTCGTTTCGATGGACGATCAAACTGTTTTAATGTTCAGCGAGCAGTTTCATGAAAACTCAGCGTTGCGCACGGTAGGGATCTTGACTGCGGGCGATGTTGGCGTGCTGGTACATGGGGAGGTAGCGATAATAGACTTCCAAACACAAGCAACTCATGGCTGTCGAATAGACTCTTCCACCGTAGCCGCCCCACATGTGATCGGGGGTCCAACTACCGGCTTGTGTCGAGTAGACGGGCTCTTGCGTGCTGAGCAACCGTTGCTTGAGAGCTTGATTCCAATCTCGCCAATTTTGATCTTGTAGTTGAAACAAAGCCAACGTGGCGTAGTACCAGAAGTAGACATTGTCCTCGCCAACTCCCGGTCGACGGTCCATGATCATTTTGAGAGATTCTTTCTGCGCAGCTAGCGACATGGGATCGTCGAGAAACAAGCGGCAGGCGAAGCCTTCGGCAGTCATCGTCTCACTCGGTCGTCCTTCTCTGGGACGGTAGGTGAACAGTCCCTTCGAGGTTCCCGTCGAGCATGAGTCGAGGAATGAGTGCATGCGTTGGGTCACGACAGCGGGGACATGGATGCCTGAGCGCTGGACGCTTTTGAGGGCCATCGCTTGCCAACCGAATTGACTCAAGTCGCCGGAGTCGCCGGGGCGATAGCGCCAACCACCGCCACGCGTGTCTTGAGCGTTGATCGAATACTGGGCGGCGCGCATTAACGAATCGTGGAGCACTACGTCTCCCGTCATGACGTGCGCCTCGGCTAAGGCCAAGGTGGCGATACTGTGACAATACATGCGCGCATTGAGTACGCTGCGTTCTTGGCCTACTTGTTTGGGACCTGACAAATCACCGGTGGACCACTGGGCACGCAGTAAGTAGCTTAAACCGAGCTCGACCGTCTTTTGATGCTTGCCCTGCACGTGCGTGTGACCAGCCGAAAGAAAGGCCAGCAGGGCTAAACCACTGACGCCAGTGTCCGCTTTATCACCCGTGCCATAGCGACTTTCCCCCAAAGCATGCGTTTCTGTCCCTGCACCAAACTGTTTCGCGTTCCAGCTTCCATCGGACGATTGCGCGGCAGCAAGCCACGCTAAGCCAGCTTCCACGGCCGCTTCACTATCCTGGTCGGCACCGTAGGCTGTGGCCAACTGCAGCCGATTGGCCGCTTGTCGCAGTTGGTACTCGGGGGGCAATTGCGAGTCGGCGGGCAATTGCATTTCAGGCGGCAGGATGGGCGAATGATCGGCGGAAACGGGCCGAGCGTCGAGTGCCGCGAGATTGGCCATGGCGGCTGGCGGCAACACGCTCGCCGGTGGAGGTGAGTCGATTGCTTGAATAGCGATTGGGTCTGGCTGCTCTGGCTGAGTGTTGTTCGCAACATCTAGTGTTGGCGTTGGCTGGTCGTTCGATGGATTGGCACGAGTCGGCTCGTCGGGCAGCAGATCAGCTAACGAGTCTTGTGGTGGCAGCGGCGGTAGCGGCGTAGGCTCAGTCACCGGAAGCAAGCCGGGTGGGGTCAGGTCGCTTTTGGCCAGTGCTTCGCGCAGTGAGGCCGGCTGGGGCAATTCCCCAAGAGCGGCGGTTCGCTCCCAAGGTTGCGGGGCGAAGTCGTTTTCACTGGTGTCGGCCGTTGACTTGCTCTCTGACTCTTGCAGGTTTTCTTCGAGGCTTGGAACCTGCGGCAGGAAGTGCGCGGCGTCGCTTTCAAATGCTACCGACATGCTCGTTTCGCGTCCGTCAGGGCTTCCTTGCGGAAGCACTTCGCGACTCCCCAGGGCATACATCAGCAGCCACACGTGGGCGAGCACACTCAGTACGACGCATTTGGTCAGCGGCTTGGCTTGCCCCCAACGCGTGCGCGAAGCGACGAGCAGACTGATGGCCAGGATGGCAAACCCAATCCCCAGCGCAATAGCCAACGACCGCGTATGGGTGACGTAAAGCCACGCGCGCCAGAGTGAATCGCTGTATTGCCCGAGGAGTAACATTGGTTTGGTTTGGTTTCGACAAGGTGGTCCACTACATTCAGGGGACTCGTAACCTCGTCCGCTACGGTAAGTTCGACCACTAGCGCATTGTTGCCCCAGTGGAGCGGACGGCAGTGGTTAAATCGGAAACGCCCGCCTTGTTGGCCGCCCACATTACGGCGGCCACCGATTGATACTTGACGTCTCCATCGGCGCGCACGGCCACACACAGATCGGGATAGCGGACGCGAAGCGACTGCAGTTTAGCCACCAACTGCTCACTGGTCAGCGTCTGTCCGTCGAATATGATGCTTCCATCAGCCGTCACAGCGATCTCGCGGCGATCGGGGGCGGTGACCATGGCTTTCAATCCACCGACACCGGGTAGTTTCAATGGTATCTCGCGCTCGGGTTGCGTAAACTGCGTACCCACCATGAAGAAGATGATCAATAGAAAGACAACGTCGATCATCGGTGTCATGTTGATCGAGGGTAGTTCTTCCGAGATGCTGGTTTTGAGTGGCATGGGGTTGGTGGTTGGTGGGTGGTGGTTGGTGGTTGGTTCTTGGTTCTTGGTTCTTAGTTCTTGGTGCTTGGTGCTTGGTGCATGAACCGACGGCGGAGCGTCGGGCCACATTGGGCGTCGGGCCACATTGGGCGTCGGGCCACATTAGGCGGCGCGGCGCGAGCGACCGCGCGGACGCCCGGCTTCGGCAAGCCCCTCGGCGCTGATTAACTCGACCACGTTTTGTGCCAGCGCGTCCATCTCTAATATCAATCGATCGGTGCGTCCAACGAAATAAGCGTAGGCCGCATAGGCGGGAATGGCTACACACAGGCCTGCGGCGGTCGTCAGCAAGGCCGCACCGATACCGGCGGCCAACAATTCGGGGCGCCCCATGGCGTCAGCTTGAGCGATCGAGTTGAAGGCTTCGATCATTCCCAGCACCGTACCCAACAATCCGAGCAGTGGTGACAAATTGCTAATCGCATTGAATAATCTCAAGTACTTGCGAAGTTGACTGGTCACTCGCTCACCGGCATCCAAGATGGCTTGCTCCACCTCGACGGCGGGGCGGCCCCATTTCTTTAAGGCCGCTGTGAATAGTTCGGCGATAGGGCTGCCATTTTCATCGCACAACGCAATCGCTTCTTCGCGTGAGAGTTGTTGTTGTTCGAGTTGTTCAATCACACCGCGCACAAAGGGACGTGGTATCACGCGCGAGCGGCGCAGGTACAGCAATCGTTCGAACACGAACACCATCAGTACGATGGAACAACCAATGATGGGGAGCATCAGCACGCCACCTTCGCGGACGATACTAACGATATTGCCGACTTGGATACCTCCCACTGGACTGTTGTTACTTGTGGGTTCCATAGGGCTACCGCCGATCGAAGCTGGGTCGCCGGGAAGCGACGCGGCGGAACCGCCCAGCGGCGTGTTGGATGCGATTCGCGCCGACGGGCCATCGTTGACGTTCGAAGACAGGGGGGCCGGTGCAGACCGATTGTTAAAGCCATTGGTGCCCCAACCTGCAGGCGGTGGAGCTTGGGCCAGCGCAGCAGCGGGGCAGGCGAATAGTGTCCATAGGAAAAATGCCACGTACCGCACCGCACGTTGTCCTGTGAGGCCTGCGTCGATGGTCGATGCGGTATGTGCAGTAGTCATGGTGGCGGTTTCTATTCTTGCTAACATTCGTTGGAATCTATCGCAGAGTGGGAGACAGCGACTCGATAGCGCCGACGCGCTCGGTGGCTTGCTGTTGAATATCGGGTTGTTGGCTGAGCTGTAGAGCGCGTTGGTAGTCCGCTAGTGCTTGGGACGCTCGGCCGAGTAGTTCGTGGCACTTGGCCGACTGCAGCAGCGCGCGCGCCTGCCAATCGGGAAAGGCGTTCATGCGGGCGACTTGAGCGTAGGCCTCCAGAGCTTGCGGGTACTGGCGTTGCAAGAAATAGACCTCGCCCAGCATCCATGCGGCGCGCGGTGCGGCCTCGGTTCCTTTAGCTGCCGGTGCGTCCAGAACTTGTTGTAGTAACTCGCGCGCTTCATCGAACTCGATCTGCGCCACGGCGCAGCGAGCTAGCAGATAATCGAACTCGTAGCCCCGCGCGAATTCAGCATGCTCCTGCTTGGCTTGAAGCAGCCAGCGTCGCGCCGCTGGGATATCGCGCGCTCGAACCAGCAATTCCCCTCGACGCAGTGCGATGGCAGCCAGCCACTCCGGTTTAGGTGTCTGCTCTTCGGCTTGCTGGGCGAGCCAATCGAATTGCTCCGCGGCTTGCTCATGCTTCCCGGCAGCGAATAACGCTTCAGCCAGTAAGAATCGTACAGCCAAAGCTTGTTCGGAGGACAATGCTGCGGCGTCGGTCTGTTCCAAGACGTCCACGGCGGCCAAGGCATGGCCGTTCGATAGTTCGTGTTCGGCCCAGGACAGTGGCAATTCGAAATACAGTTTGGCTGGTAGTTCAGCCGGCACCGCACCACCTATTTCTTCGATCGCGTCCGCCGCTTGGCGCAGATAGGACAGGGCCTGGCCATAGTCGGCATTGCGCTGACTGCGACGCGCCAATTCGCTGGCAACGGCTGTCATGAGCTTTGGGCTGTGCCGCACTTCGGCCGCGCTGAGTAGTATTTCGAGTGTGGTCTGCGTTGCGGCAGTGCCGTCGAGGCTTGCGATAACCTGTGCCAGCAATGCATAGGTTTCGTTGAGCAAACGTGTTTGGGTGGAGTCCGTAGCCGCCTTGCGTTCGATGCGCGGCGTCCAGTGAGCCAAAACATCGAGCGCCCGTTGGGCATGTTGATCCAGCAGCAGGCATTGGGCGAGATGATAGGCGGCGATCGGTGCCAGCTCGCCATCGGCGTAGTCGGAAACGAGCTGCTCGAGCTGTTCGGTCGCGCGAGGCAGATCGCGCGCCGCGATAGCCGTAGCGGCGCTTTGGTAGAGCTCTCGCTCGGGCGTCGTGGGGCTGATGGGCTCCAGCAATAGGGCAATGCACAGGCTCAGAGCGCAAACGAACATCGGCACCGATTCGCCTCCTTGCAGACGGTGAGCTGAACAGATTTGGGAGAAGCCGGTATTTGCGCCGGCAATTGTTTATCGACTTTTAGCTGGCAAGTTGCTCAGAGACAAGAGAATTTAGCGATTATCCGGCTCGTTTCGTTTTGGAATCCGCGTTTATGAAACACAGAGGCACCGAGTTCACAGAGATGTTTTGACTTCATTGCCATGTGATTTTTGATTCACTGTCGTTTTGCAATGCGGACATCTGTTCATTCGCAAAACTCCAATAGCGGAACTATCAACTATCCCAGTCGAAAAGCGGTGCCAGCGCAAGGCTAGCATCCGGCTGGCAAAGCGGCGAAATTGAGTGGGACCGGCTGGATTCATGAATCGAAGTTCTCCATGAACGAGCTCGATTTTCATTGGTTCTAAGCTATCAAACGCGCCACGCTCGACCATTGAATCGAAATCCGATCCACGAAGTTTGGCGGCGCTTGACATGAGACCATTCCTGGAGTGCTTGCGTTGATTCTAACGTACCCGCTCTCGAAAATTCATAACTTGAACTTGAGACAAAGAGCTTTAGCTTAAGTTCGCGTGCGTCTGACGCACACCGAATCCAACGGGCTCGCGGGCCTCATCCACTACCCCATTATATCAGCGTAGCTCGGTGGCCTCCACCGAATTCAGAACAGAAGAAGACGGTGGGGGACCAGCGTGCTACGGTGGGTCAAGCCACGGTGGGGGACCACCGTGCTACTCTAAAATCACGGTGGGGGACCACCGTGCTACGTTACCCTACGCGGCGGCCTGACAAATTCTGAGGCCAGAGATTTGCGCGGCGGGGGCGAGCAGTTTATGGCATGCATGGACGACTTCGCTAAGTTCGATGGCGTTCATGCTAGCGTTGGAACTGCGGCGCATGCCACGTTCGGAGTCGGGGAGCACACAGCTTTGGATCGAGGCGTGTTGGTTGGCGTACGGGCCAACTTCGTCGGCCCAAGTAGGTCCAAACAGACCGATGCAGGGCGTCCCGACGGCGCTGGCAATTTGCAGAGCGGCAGTGTCGGCAGAGATCAACATAGTCGCGCGACGGATCAGTTCAACCAATTCGCGCAGGTTGGTATCGGGTGCCATGACGGCGGCCCCCGCGCTGTGCGCGACTGCTTGCTCGGCCAATGCCTGCTCGTTCTGCCCAGCCCATAGCACAAGTGAATGGTGACCATAGCGTTGAAAAACCTCTTGAGCGACGCGTCCCAATCGCTCGGGGGGCCATTGCTTGGAGGGCCATCCGGCTCCGACGTTGAGTGCGATCCAGGATGCCGTGGGAGTGGCTGGTTTACCTAGCGACGACTTGGCAATCGACGAAGGTGCCGCTGCGTTTCGCCAGCCCAGTTCACCGAGTAAACTTTCGATTCGCGCCGACTCGGCTGGATAGACGGGCATGTTGAACTGGCCAGTTCCCAAGGGAGTTTCGCACCATGGATTGAGCAATTCCAAGTAGGTATCGACCATGTGTCGCGCGGTGCGATGGACGCGGCAATTGGCCAGCAGCGGTGCGAGCTCGCGGGCGTGCGAGTAATCGAATCCGACGCGCAGCTTGGCACCGCTGAGTCGTCCCAGCAGCGAACTCTTGGTGAGGCCTTGTGGATCAAAAACGATATCGAACTTTTCGGCTTGCAGTTGCTGTCGCAGCGCCGACCAGCGCCTTGGGTGTGCCAGCCAACGCTTCTCGATCTTGATCACTCGATCGATGTTTGGATGATCTTCAAGCAGTTGGGCGGCGGCGCAGTCGACGAGCCAAGTCAAATGGCAATCGGGCCAAAGCTCTTTGATGCGGACTGCCAGGGGGAGTGTCAGTACACAATCGCCAATGGCGCTCAAGCGGGTAATGAGCACTCGCTGAGGAGCGAACCCGGAGGCGGGCAACGTCGCCTGGGGGCGGTTTTCCTCGACCGCGAGCTCAGACGATTGATCAAATAGTCGCAATTTCACGGTTCGGCTTCTCCCCACGGGACTTAAGCAAGGAATTTGAGGCTATCAACGTCGGGCGCTAGCCACCGTTGGCAGAGGGTTTTAACGCACCGCCAGCTCCCAACTGGCGTAGACTAGCTCAATTGTTCCTGCGGGCTCAAGATGAATTGGGAAAGTGTACAATGAATGGACTGCCGTACGACTATTCGCCCTTAACCACAAGTGAGCCACTGATGCGTTATTATCTCATGCTAGCAACCTTAACTGTGTCAGTTTTATTATTCGGCTGCTCGCCATTTGCTCCGCAAGGTGGGTTGAAGGTAAAGGAGGTTGCCGAAGAGAAATACACGCTTGATATTTTTGATAACACGCCCACCTTCTCCCAAGCACTGGCCATCAATGCGACGGGACAGATCATCGGTATTCGAGAAGTGGCTAGCGAAGAGGGGACGATACTCAGTCAAGAGCCATTCTTTATTGATGGTAAGCAGTCGACCCGCGTGCCACTGCTGGATGAGTATACGAATATCGAACTGAACGCTTTGAGCGACAATGGGCTGGTGGTCGGCTATGCCAGCCGACCTCTTGGGAATCCCGAGGGGAGTACCACAGGCTTCGTATGGGATTCTAAAACTGGTGTGATGACGCGATTGATGCCCGCTGGAAATGACGTAGCGTGCCACGCACAGTCGATAAGCGCCGCCGGAGATCGGATCACCGGCTATACCGCTGGCTCGAAGCCGACACGCATGCTTCCTTGTGTCTGGGACTGGAACCAAACCGAAAAGAAGTGGCAGATTGAAACGCTTGAGACGATCGAAGACTACAACCCCTACATCATGTCGAGCGGCGTGGTTATATCGCCCGACGGCCAGCGCATCGCAGCCTGCATTACCGTGGCCAATTTGCCCAATGATATGTATGACAGCTCGCTCTGCCACTGGCAGCAGGCGGACGGAGTGTGGAAGCGACAATTGGTCTGCGACGATCAGATGTATTTGTGCTCCATGAATAATGCTGGACAGATCGCTGGTGCCTTAACTCGCGATGCCGTGAGGTTGCCATGCATTGTCGATGTGTCGGGACAAGTTAATTTAATTGAATTGTTGCCTGGTGACGTATCTGGGGAAGCCCGTGGTATCAACTCGGCGGGAACCATTGTCGGCTTCAGTGACGATCCGGCAGGCCCCGAGGGAGGCCCACTAGCATTCGTGTGGAAAGACGGGATGACTTCGGAGCTCGATCTGCCAGTCGGAACCACGGCCAGCGCAGCTTTTGGAATTAATGAGGCGGGGCAGATTGTTGGCCTGTTGGACGTGCCGGACGCCGACAACGCAGAAGAGGAAGACGCTGAGGTTCAAACGTTGGCCTTTCGCTGGACGCCGAAGGGGACGAAGGGGAGTGAGAAGGGATCTGAAAAGAAATAAGCACCCACGCATAAGTTTATACGCATATTTGGCCGCTTTGCCATTAGCCAGGGTTCATGGATAAGCCAGGTAACTTATGCGTGGGTGCTTAGATATTTCGAGCGACTGAGCGGCGGAGCGGTCAGCGACTGTCTATAAATATGCCTTGTCTTGGAGGGCTTCTTCCGTTAATTACCAGGCTAAGCCTGCGCGAGGGTGCGGTGCTTTGTCGTCTGCTTGCAGTTTTTAGCGCGAGAGAACCCATGCTCACGAATCGGAATCTCGGAATACACTTTCCCCCTCTGTGCCTGATGCTGATTGCCGCCGCGTGGCTGTCTGCCACGTGGATGCCTGCAACCTGGAGCAATGCGCACCGCTTGCGCGCCCAGATGGGAGGCGGTGGTGGCCCGGGCGGTCAGGGGGCGGCGCCAGCTATCGAAGACCCCAAGTTCCGTGACAAAGTCTGGGAAGCAGGCGGGCCACGCATCAGCGGTCTGCACGCCGGCAAACTGGTCAAAGGCGTTCAGATCGTCGGCAATCAATCGGTTAGCAAAACCAAGATCCTGTCGCATATGCAGACGCGCCAAGATCGCAACTACGATGAAAAGCAGTTGTGGTCGGATATTCATGAGCTCTATCGCACCGACCTGTTTAGCAGAATCACTCCCAAGATCTCGGAGTTCGAGGATGGAGTCGTCGTGCGTTTGGAGATCTCCGAACATCCCACGGTGACCGAGGTGATCTTTCATGGCAATACGCGATTGGAAGATCGCATGTTGCAAAAGCATGCGGGAATCGAAGTCGGCGACCCGGCCAATGCGTTCTCGGTCGACATGGCACGCCAACGATTGCTCGATCTGTATCACGAGAAAGGGATGAATCAAGCCGCGATCGAAGTTGTCGAGGGGACTCGCGCGGGGGATCGACGGGCTTACTTCGAGATCTCCGAAGGCCCCGTGGAAAAGATCTGGGCTATTAACTTTGTGGGCAATGCGGTTTTTTCTGGTCCAGTGCTGGCAACTAAAATCAAATCGAGAGATGCCAAAGGTGGCTTGACCGCTTATATGTTTAACGTGGCCAACCGCATCAAGATCGAAGAAGACAAGAATGGCTTGATCGCCTTCTATCGTTCGCTGGGCTACTTCAAAGCGCGCGTCGATTATCGCATCGACTACTACGGCAGCGGAGAGTACATCGACTTGACCTTTGTCATCGACGAAGGACCGCAGTTCCGTGTGCGCAATGTGTCGGTAATTGGCAATCAGTACTTTTCAACAGAAGTCTTGATGGCCGCACTGGAGCTTAAATCGGGCCAGCCATTCAAATTGTTGCACATGAACCGCGATCAACTCAAATTGCGCAATGAATACTATGGTCGTCAAGGCTTCGTATACGTCGACATCTCCCCCGAGCCGCGTTACATCGAGGATTCCGATGAGATCGACTTAGTGTATCGCATCAACGAAGGGGATCAACATATCGCAGGGACGCTCAATGTCCACATCGATGGTGATTCGAGTCACACGCGGCACAATGTGGTCGTCAACCACGTAGGGATTCGCGAAGGGCAGTTGATCGATTTGGCCGAGTTGGAAGCCTCGGAGCGTCGCTTGAGGTTTTCTCAAATCTTCGAAACCAATCCCGCTAATGGAGAGCCGCCGCGCATCGAAGTTCGACCACCAGATCAAGATAGCGAATTCGACTATTCGCGGAGATAACGGGGAAAATGAGCTTTAGGCAGACAGCCCGTTACGCTATGAACAAACCTGAGTGATGCTCAAACTAGGAAGCACGATGCGACGAGACGTAGGAATGAGTTGGCAGGACAGCGGTGACGCGCGAGGAGTTGCTCTTCGCTGCGCCAGCGGGTTGCCGCTGCTCGCGTTGCTCGTCGCTTGCCTGGGCTGTCAGATGACACAGCCTCGATCGGCCAGCGGCGTGCCTTCGAATCTTAGTCGCGGTTTGAGTTCGAGCTATAAACCGCCGACAGAAGCAGTCGTCGCGCCGGCCACCAGCACCCCGACAACACGCACAACAACAGCACCCGCCTCGACTCAGCCGTCAGCCACTGTGCGAATTCGCGGTCAGTCTCCCACGCAGTGGAACACCTCCGCTCCAGGAAGCAACGCCTATCGCTCACCGATGGCCGCGAGCGATGCGGGCGGTGGCAGCACAGGGCCGATCAGTTCGAGTCCTAGCACAACCGACGCGGAGCGTCGGGCCACATTAAATGCCCCCAACACCAGCTATCAGAACCCGTTAAACCAACCTGGTGTGAACCCTTACGGCGCTTCAGGCTACAGCGTTCCAAGCAACGGGGCAGGTGGCTACGGTTATGGAGCGCCAGGCGCGTATCCCGCCACGCCATCGCCGAGCGACTATGGTGCAACCATCGCCCCAGGAGCCACCCAGCCTCAAGGGAGTTTTGAATCGACCGTTGCGCCTGGAGCCTTCCCCGCGCTCGATCCATCGGGGATGCCCTATCCGGACATCACCGCTCCCGGCGGCAACGGTTATCGTCCACGCCAACGCGTTTCTCCTATCGATATCTATGTCCAAGAGGCGCGTACCGGGCGCATTATCCTCGGTGGCTCGGTCAACAGTGATTTGGGTGTAGCGGGGCAGTTGGTGATTTCCGAAAACAATTTTGACATCCGCAATATCCCAACCAGTTGGCGCGATATGTGGAGCGGGCGCGCCTTTCGTGGCGGTGGCCAAAACTTTCGCGCCGAGTTTATGCCGGGCAATCAAGTTCAGCGTTACACGGTCAATTGGACCGAACAAAATCTATTCGGTTATTTGCCCTACAGTCTATCTGTCGGTGGCTTCTACTACACGCGTCAGTATCGCGACTGGACCGAGCAACGGCTCGGCGGACGCGCTGCACTGGGCTACGCCGTTACCAAGGACTTGTCGATCAGCGGTGAACTGCGGCTGGAGGATGTCAACATCTCCAGCCCGCGGATTAGCGGAGTCGACGAGCTCGACCAGGCGTTGGGAAGCAATGATATCTACACCGCGCGCTTTCGCGTCGCCCGCGACACGCGCGATAGCCCGTTCCTGTCGACCGAGGGGGCACTCCTGGAAGTGATCTTTGATCAAGTGTTTGGTGAGTATGACTACTCGCGTGGCAATCTCAACTACAGTCGCTACTTCAATGTCCACGAACGGGGAGATGGCGGAGGTCGCCATATAATCGCAAGTACTTGGAAGTTCGGCGTTACCGGTTCGCAGACACCGATCTTTGAGAATTACTTCGCCGGTGGTTATAGCACGCTGCGTGGCTTTGCCTTCCGTGGTGCCAGTCCCAAGGTAAGCGATGTGCAAGTAGGTGGCGAGCTGATGTTCCTCGGTAGCTTAGAGTATGTCTTCCCATTGACGGCTGACGAAATGTTGCGCGGTGTGGCCTTTGTGGACTACGGTACCGTCGAGCGAGATCTGAACATCGACAGCCAGAACTTCCGTGTCGCTCCCGGTCTTGGACTACGAGTTTCCGTTCCTGCGCTGGGGCCGGCTCCGCTGGCGTTTGACTTCTCCGTGCCAGTCAACAAAGCGGACACCGACAAGACCCAAGTATTTAGCTTCTTCATGGGCGTTACGCGGTAAAAAATGCACAAGGGCGGGGGAAGTATGACGAAGGTGGCCCTCTCCCCGCTTGCCGACCCACTACCTTGGTGCCCGCCGCGAACTTCCCGCATACGGCTCGCTGTACCACACATCTTCTTTGAGACCCCTATGAGCTCGTCTCCCAGTTGAATCAGCTTTGTAGCCAGATCGCGCCCGACACCCACGTCCTCCCGCTGCTAACTTCCAAACTTTGACTCACGCCAGACAAGCGGGCGTGGGGCCGCCGCGAACTCGCAAGCTCTGGCACATGTCAGACGAGCTGGCGTGGGGTCGCCGCGATCATGCAAACGAATATCGAAGCTGCACCGCTATGCCAACTCCCAATCGCCCTCGACAGCCTACGAGCCATTCCGCCTGGCAGTGGCTGGTCACCGACGATGGTAGCCGCACATTGTGGGACGTTGGACGCGAAGAAACTTTCCATAGTGGCTGTGGTGCGGTGGCGGAAACGTTGATCGTCTATGTGGACCACAGCGGGGTCTTGTCGCGACTGCGGCAGCGAGTTCCCACCAGGGTGCTCGAGTATGGTTTAGGAACCGCGACGAGTTTCCTGCTAACCGCCTCCCTAGCCGAACACTACCGCACTCCGTTGGTGTACACCGCGCTGGAGTGTTCGCTCCTTCCCAGCGAGATCTTGGGGCAGCTCGATTTAGCCAAGTCCGTAGAGAGCTGCTTGTCAGGTGGCTTCGCCAAAACTCCAGTGGCCGATCCACTATTCGAGCTGAGAGAATTCGCCGAGCTGCCGTCGATGATCGGCGCTCTGGTTGACGCGGTCGCAGAATGGCAGCAGCGGCCCATACCGCGCCCACTGGTTACGAGAATCGGCCAATTCGTTACGCTGCAATTGTGGATTGGTGATGCCTGCCATTGGACTCCGCAGCAAACGCAACTTTCCGCCTTGCACGGCACTGCGAGTGACGCCAACCAAATGCACACGGGTCAAGCAGCAGGCTATGATGCGGTTTACTTCGATCCTTTTAGCCCCGAGACCAATCCTGAACTATGGACGAGCGAAGTGTTGGAGGTTGCTGCCGCTGCCCTGTGTCCCGGCGGGCTATTGACCAGCTACTGTGTCAAGAGCACCGTCCGTCGCGCTATGCAGCAGTGCGGAATGCTCGTTCACAAAGCGGCGGGCCCAGTGGGTGGCAAGCGCGAGGTGCTGGTCGCTCAACGCCCTGCTCGACCGTAGCTATGGGATACTTCAAGTGATCTTCATGATGACAACCGTGATGTCATCCTGTTGCTCACGCTGGCCGGAGAACTCCGTAGCCGCAAGAATGAGTCCCTGCACGATGCGGGCTGCGGGCTGTAGACGCAATTCATGGACGGTAGACAACAGACGCGCTTCGCCAAACATCTCATCTTGGGCGTTGCGTGATTCCAAGATGCCATCGGTAACTAGAATGAGAATCTCGCCGGTTTCAATAGTGGTCAGCTTGCGCGTTGGCACCGTCAACTCAGGCAGGATTCCCAGCGGTGGCGCATCGGCTTCCAAGAGTTGGCTACTGCCGTCGCGACGAAGGTAAAAGGCTACGTGGCCAGCGCCGGCGTAGTGCAAGGTACGATCTGCCGAGTCGTAGAGCGCGGCAAAAATTGTCACAAACTCGCTAGGGGAAACGCAGTCGACCACGGCCCGGTTGCCATGGGTTAGCAATTCGCCGACATCCTCGAGCGTTGGTGCTAGGCCGCGAAGTGAAGCGCGTGTAGAGGACATCAACAAGGCGGGGCCGATACCATGGCCGCAGACATCAGCAATAACCAAGGCCGTGTTACCGCTTCGCAGCGGGAGATAATCGAAGTAATCGCCACTGGTCCACTCGGCCGCTTGCGATACGCCGGCGATATCCAGGCCGGGCAGCTCGACCGCCGCCGCAGGTAACAATCTCCGCTGAATCCGCTGAGCCAACTTGAGCTCTTCCTCCGTGGCGCGGACGATGGTCGTTAGCTCTCGATGCTCCTGACGGAGCGACTTTTCTGCTTCAGAAATACGAACGAAGAAGGGCTCGATGAGAGCCATTCCACCCAACAGCAGAATCGATGCCAATAATGCGGCGACGGTCGAAAGCCACAGATTGCGATCCTCGAACAGCGTGGGAGAGTGAGTCCAGACTTCGGAGAGGGTGGTTAGCCTCAGGATTGCTCCAACACTCGCCGCCGCCGATAACAGGAACCAGGCGGAGTAGATGCGGTAGCGAAAATTAATCCGCAGCGCCAACCCTGCGGCCACAAGCTGAGCGAGGGCGGCAAGAATCAAAATTGATTTAAAAACCATATTGTCTATGAATTACGTCGCTTGGGGATCAATGCTCGGCAAGCGGACCAAAAAGGCGGTCCCTTTGCCCACGGAGCTCTCAACTCGAATGCGCCCACCGTGCGCGTCGATCACTTCCTTACACGTAGACAATCCTACTCCAGTCCCCCCTTTGCCAGAAGCGTCTGGGCCACTTTTCGTCGAAAAGAACGGCTCGAAGATTCTCGGCAGGATCTCCGGCGGAATGCCACTGCCGCTATCTCGAATCGACAGGATCAAGTCCCGACTCTTGGGTTCGAGCTGCAGGGCAACTCGCACCCCCCCTCCCTCTGGCGTGGCTTGTCGTGCGTTGACCAGCAAATTGATCAAGACACGCTGTAGATCGCTCCCCGTCGCCTGGATTTGCGGCAAGCTGTCCTCCAGAACCACCTCCAACGCAATGCGATACTTGCGAAATTCGCGTTCCAATAAGAGAAGTGTATCTTCCACAATGCTCTTGAGGTCGGTGGGCTCCATCTGCCCGCTGCGACTGCGAGCCATCGACAGAATGCTTCCCGTAATTTTAGTGGCGCGATTGGCCGCATCGTAGATGCGCGTGAAGGCCTTGTCTCGCGACGGCTCGTCCTTGTGCCGCTGCCCCAGTTTGGCGTAGTTCAATATGGTCGTCAGCAAGTTATTGAACTCGTGCGTCGTCGTGCTGGTCAATTCCCCGATCGTCGACATTCGCCGAGCCTGGTCAAGCTGCGTACGCAACATCTCGATTTCATGCTGCAGCGACTCCACATTTGGCGCTGCAACTGCGGTTTCAGCCGCCACAGCCACTTCAGCGCGGGACGCGTTGGCGATCGGTCGAATGGGCATGGGATGCGAATGATTGGAGCCCGTTGCGGTTGGCATACAGCGATCTTTTGCTTAGGTGAAGAATTGGCCGTGTTTGACTTTGTCTCAAACCTCTGTAGCCACCGTCGACAAACCGGAGAATGGCTGCGGCCTGACGACTGCGGCGGAGATTGGGGTTGGTTGTAGTGGAGG
>JADYZV010000060.1 GCA_020852965.1 Pirellulaceae bacterium
CGAGGTTACGAGTCCGTTTGATCCGTTATACGTTTAGGGACTCGTAACCTCGTCCACAACTTCCAACCCTAATTCTTAACTTGGACAAAGCACTAGCCAGTGCATCCTAACACACGCAAGCAAGTTTAGTATAGCGGTTTCTATTCGCCGCAATTGCAATTCTGGAGTAGGCTTGAAACAAGCAGTGCGCAGGACAGGCATGGGCAGCGCGAGCGGATGTCGTCGCGAGCGCGTTCACGTCAGTGGCTGATAGAGAAATCATGTCGTGGCAAGCTAAGAATTCAACCGAGATGGGCAGATCGCTGAAGTCGCTCGCCCATCTTTTTCTCTTTCATCAGTTCACGGCCTTTGGCATAGGCGGGATCGTGCCAGAAAACCAGGCATCCGTTGCAGCCCTTTCCACAACATCCCGTGTTACCCAAACGGATGAATTTGGGCTCTGTACGAGCGACCTCGGTTCGCAATGCGTCTTTTAGTTGAAGCTGGTGCAGTTGGTATAAGGACTGGTCTCTCGACGTGTCCGCGTTGGCTCCGACATCACCTGCAGTTTCCAAGCGTCGCACGTCACGGTCCATCTTTACGCGCGCAAATTCTGCTTCGGTGAGCGGCTTTTCCTTTCGAATGACAGTCAATACCGGAAGTCGCTGTTGTAGCGTCGACGATTCTTCCTGGTCGAAGAGTGCGAACGGAATGCGCAGTCGCAAGCCGGTCCCAGGGTGCATGACATCCATTCGCTCCGTGCGACCGACCACTTCAAATTCATACAGTCGCAATCGAATCACATCTTCACTGCGGGGCGGTACAAATTCAAGTACATCACCCGCATCGAGTCGATTGCGGACGTCCACGATCAGAGCTTCTTCGTCCTGGTCTTGGACGAAGCCGGCAAATTCGACATCGGCGACCTGGCCTGTATGTTGATAACCATGTGCTAGATTCGTGAGTCGGCCATCGTGGAACGCCGTCGTGTACCCGCGACTTGGCACTCGGTCGAGTTCGGCCATGTAGGGGTCCGGCGTCCATGAATCGGGATCACGCTGCCATGCATCGATGGCCATTCGATAGGCCCGCGCGACGACTGCCACATAGTACATGCTCTTGTTGCGACCTTCGACTTTGAGTGAATCTATGCCGAGCTTGAGGTATTCATCTAACTTCGGCAGTAGGCACAAATCCTTACTATTCAAGATGTAGGAGCCGCGAGTGTCCTCGACGATCGGCATCAATTCTCCTGGCCGAACTTCTTCCTCCAACAGGAATTCGAACATCTCGCGATTCGAATCGTCGATGACGAGCTCCTGCACCGTGCCATCTTTCAAACGCAGGTGCAATTTGTAATTCCAACGGCAGCTGTTCGCACAATTTCCCTGGTTCGCTCCGCGTTCGCACATAAAATTGGACAATAAGCAGCGACCGGAATAGGTCATACACATTGCGCCATGAACAAACGCTTCCAATCGGACGTCGGGGCAATCGCGTCTAATTTCCGTCAGTTCCTCGAACGAAACCTCGCGCGCCAGCACCACCAAATCAGCCCCTTGCGATTGCCAAAATCGAACGCTCAGCGACGAGCAGACATTGGCTTGGGTCGAGACGTGCAGCGGAATCCCTGGTGCCCGCTCTCGGACGTACTGAAAGACGCCCGGGTCGGCGATGATCAGTCCATCCGGCTGGACTGTCTTGACCGTATCGATGAACGTATCGATGAACGTATCGAGTTTCGCGACATCTTTGTTATGTGCGAACAGGTTCAGTGTTAGATAGACGCGAACGCCGTTCTGATGAGCAAAGGCGACTCCTTCGATCACATCTTCCAGCGAGAAATCGGATTTCGTCCGTAGGCTCAGGTCGGGCGTACCCAAGTAGACCGCATCAGCACCGTAGAGGACGGCAACCTTCAGCTTTTCCAACGACCCGGCGGGCATTAGTAGTTCGGACCTAAGCGACACGCAACAGCTCCTCAGGGGTTTGGCGCTATCGAAGCTCTGTGGTCGTTAGCGGCTCGAAATCGGCTTCCTTAAAGTCGGCCACTTCGCTGTGCCACCGCTGCTTCACGAAGTCCACGTGGGCAGGATGCTCGCTGTAAGCGCGAAAATCACTGCGAGTAGCGAACTGCATGGAGACGCCGAATGAGTGCGAATTCTTCGAACTCGTCTGTTTGCGAATTTGGAAATGTTGAACGCCGGGAATTGCAGCAAGTTCCGCCACCGCGTTCAGAAACGCAACTTCTTCCGCCGAGCCCGGTGGGTGAATCAGCCGGAATGTTACAGTGTGTTCAATGGGGAATGTCGTCATAGTCAGCGCGCCACCTCTTCGAGTAATTTCCATTGCTTACGCGGGAAACATTCTCCGTCAACTATAGAGTTTGAGTGGCAGAAGAGATAGCCTCCTTTCCCCCGTGTTGGTTGAATTTCATTCTGCGCTTGAAGACGCTGCAGCTCAAGTCGATCTCATCACCGAGGTCGTGGTCAATCCCAATGGGTATTTGCTCTGGGCCATACTTCACCCGACGGCCACCGCCCATCGCATCTTGGGAAGCCGTCCACAATTGACGGTACTTCACGCAAAAATTCTATGGCAAGAGCAGTGGCTATTGCTTGCGCAACTTCCGTGGCGAACGCCGGCAAGAAAAACAACCCAATCGACGATGCGGGCGAATTGGAATCATTCCATCCGACAACCAAGACATAGTCGGTGTTGGCTGCCACGTATAGATTATTTCAAAGAACGGTCCTCCGCCGCCGATGAAACTTTAAAAAGGACAGAAACGATATTGCTAGAATCATTGGCGAGGATGGCTCCGGCACTGCAGAAAGTCGAAAGCCAGAGTCGAATTCTATCGGACCTACGATTTCGGACCCGTCCGCGTAGGTCACTGCATCGAGCGTAATCGTGTTCAAAGCATCAATTCCAGTGGAACCTTCCCAGACAGCACTCGAACCAGCGAAAGCAAAGATATTTAAGTTGTAGCCTCCTATTTCTTCGACATACGGCACATAGAAGGTTTGCTGCCAACCGAACGCCCCCGTAATGATCTCCTCGAAGACACTGGAACCAGGTTGAGCTAACGAGGGTTCTGTCACGATTAGATTGGATGCATCTTCAGGAAGAGCGAGGATAGCATCGAGATCACCGTCAGACCAATAGGCACCTCGCCTTAGGCTTAGCATCGACGTTCCCGAAATAAGTGGGTCGATTGAATCAATGGCTCTTGGGAAGAAGGAAATGCCATATGCCCAGCGGAAAGCTTGCGGGTCGGATCCTTCAAGATCGGTGTTAGATATGTTCGCCACTCCGACGGTCATTTCGAGTTGATGCCTTCCGAGACGCGTGTACCCGTACTCACCATGAACAGAAAATACGACGGCGAGATGCTCAGCGTGCGCACTTTCTGGCGACAATCGGATTGTATCCCCCCATTGAGCGACGGCCCAAGCATTGGCTCCGGCAACGTCCCCGCCAGAAGCCTTGGCGCTCGTTCGCAACCGAAGCCCGGGATGCAAAACGTCGTCTAATATGAGGTTCCCATGGGCATAAGCACTCGAAACCGTACCCTTTGCAGATTGACCATCCGAAGTAGTCGCTGACCTATCCTGGCGGATGGGTCCAGAATCGTAGCCGATGTATTCATTGTTATCGAACGAGTTTCCGCTTCCTGCCACAGAAACAACGACTCCAGCAGATGCCGGACAAGTCGCGATCAGAGCCAGAAAGGCAAGCGGCAGCGCAATTCGAAATACTAAAGGCATTGCAAACTTCCAATCTGATAGGTGATGATTTACAGAAAACAACCGATTCGGCTGTTTCGTTAGTCGTGAAGATTCTGACTTACGATAGGACTCTGCCTGCTTTCAATCCGTAAGTCGAATCGGCCTGAAAAATAGTTCACAAAGTTGCGGATTTTTCGATAGTTCTCGCTGAACACCACCATGTATTAGGTTTCAGACGGCGATTTCACGCCTGTTTTCCTTGCGTCTCATCCAACTCTCGAACTGCAGAAGGAGATGCGCACGATCGTCTTTTGGCGACGCCATTTGTAACCGACTTTCTCCAGGTAGCGAAGCACGCAATCGCCACGTTCGACGTGATTGTTAGTTCGGACTTTGCTGCGAATTGCCGTTGGACTAACCGTAGTGGTCTCAGGTGGGATGCCGAAGTTTTTGTGTGCGGAATACTCTCAGGAATAGATTTCTGAGCACAACAACGGGGACGCGGAAACAGCAGCCATGGCTAGTAACCAATGGATTTGCAGTCGCGTTCCGACGGCAAGTGAGGTGTTGGATTCAGCCAGCCCCACCACGTGGTCAAAGTCCAGGAACGACAAGTGCAATTGGTCTTGGCACGTTCATAGCCAAGTTCCAACCAGTAAGTCGAATCAAGCGGAGAGAACATTCACAAAATTGGAATTATTTGGGAAGTTTATTGGTCAGACGGAAGGCGGGAGCCTTCAACTCAGTGCGTTACGAGGTGAGCACGAGTGGCGTCAATTGAGAAACGCCAACTTTTGGCTTTTTTGCAAACAGTTACTTGGCAGTTCTGGACCTTAAGGTGTAGAATTGGAATTCAATACTGAGCGAGGGTTGCCCCCTTGGTGAGCTCACTGAATGCGTCGTCATCTCTTGATCGGATCGGAAGTCACACAGACTTCCCTGACGGGATAAACTATTGGCGTGGTGTTTATGAAGACTTCATCCGTGCATCGTGAAGAGGCCAAACGCATCCCTGATCTGGATGATTGCCAGGGTTTCTTGCTGGCTTTCGTTAACTCGAGGTTGCCTTCTCGCCTGCGTCGCTATCTTGGCGCATCGGACATTGTCCAGAGTGTTCTGATTACGGCCAACCAGCGCCAAACGCATTTCCGCGGTGCAACGGAAGCCGAGTTTCAAGCGTGGCTGATCAAGATCGCTCAGGGAAAAATCGTCGACGGCATGCGCAAATACCGTTCGAGGAACATCTACTTACCGGACCATTGGTTCTCCAGTTGTATTTCCGATAAAACCCCCGAGCACCTGGATACACCCAGTGCCGAGGTGGTGATGCATGAACAGGCCGCCGAGTTGCTTCGTGCCATCGAGCAACTACCAGCCGATGTCCGGCAAGTCATTTCCCATCGCTATGTCGATGCGATGACGTTTGAGCAGATCAGCGAGCGTATGAACCTGCCCGTGTCGACGTGCCGGCGACGTTGGCTCGAAGGTTGCCAACTCCTCAAACAACGACTTAGCCACACGCTACCATGATACGACCGATTGAGGACGGTTTCGATGATGAACAATTGATCGCGGCTGCCGAAGCGTACGATGCAAGTCTGCGCAACGGAGAAGCGGTGTCGTTAGATTTTTCCAAGCAACACCCTGATCTGGCGTCCGTTTTTGAACTGCTCAATGATGTCTTTTCGCCAGCAGCATCACCAGAGGATTCGTCACCGCAAATCGCTCCAGTTTTGCCAAACCCACTAAGATTCGGTCGGTTTCAAGTTCGATCGGAACTGGGCCGTGGAGGGTACGCTACCGTTTACCGTGCCTACGACGAGCTGCTGAAACGCGAAGTTGCAGTGAAAGTGTTTGCTGGGACAAAAAGTGAGAATGGGGCGTCAACCGACAGTCGCCTTGACGAAGCTCGCGCTGCGGCGCGGTTGAGCCATCCCAACATTGTGCCGGTGTACGAGGTTCACGAAGAAGCGGATACTATCTACTTAGTTTCGGAGTTTTGTGATGGGCCGACACTTGCCGATTGGTTAACGATGCATCCGGGACACGTTGCGGTGGATGCCGCTGCGGACATTGTCCAGCAGCTTTCAGAAGCCGTTGCCCACGCTCATGCGCGCGGTCTGGTTCATCGCGACATCAAACCTGAAAACGTCATGATGTCGCCGGCGGAGCGGCGTGACAATTCGCTCCATTTTATTCCGCGTTTGACCGACTTCGGATTGGCTGGCGACTTGATCGACATTCGCGAACCCGTCTCTCCGTTTAGCTTGGTGGGCACGCTGGGATTCATGGCACCCGAATTGGTTCTCGGCCATCAAACGGAACCGCACCCGGTTTGCGATGTGTACGCCTTGGGGGTACTGATGTATCAAATGCTAACGGGCCATTTGCCGCATCAAGCTACCAGCACGCTGGAGCTGATGAAGTCCATTTGCACGAAAAGTATTCCACTTCCGCGTGCGATCCGCCCCATGCTACCCGCAGATATTGAAGCGATTTGCATGAAGTGTCTCGCGCGAGATCCGGCTCTGCGATATGCGTCTGCCGACGGAGTTGCCGATGACATTAGTCGTTGGAAGCGAGGACAGAGTGTGTTGGCCCGTCCCCAGTCACGAATTGAACACCTACTGCACTCAGTCCGCAAACATCCGGTCGAGTCATCACTGCTGGCGACCGTGTTTGTAGGTGCCGTGACTGCTGCCATTGTCTTGGCACAATTGAATCACCGTTTGTCGGATCGACAGCAACAACTTCGTGGTGCGTTATCGGAAGCAACGCACCAGAAAACCCTTGCCGAAACACATCGCGAAGCAGCCGTTCGAATCGCCTATCGCGCCGATTTGACGCGAGGTTTTGAAGCTTTTGGACAAGGCCAAACGGGCGAAGCCCTGCGGATCGCAAAGTCGATTCAGCAGTATGCCGCAGACGCGATCCCGATTGGGTCGGACCTACGCATTCTCAATGCGCTGACGGCTGAAAGAGCGACGGCGATGACGGGACACGATGGGGCTGTGAACGGACTCACGACCATTGCGAATCACCCGATCGTCGCCTCGGTGGGTGATGACTCGATGGTGCGATTGCACGATAGGACCAGCAGCGTTCTCATTGCCGAGCATTCCATTGCTAACGCTGCCAAGGTGACGGCAATTACAGCAAGCCCCGATGGAACGACATTGGCGATAGGCTATTCAGAGAACCATGTTGGTGGCGAAGCTCTTGCTGGCAATGCGGTGGCAATTGTGCGTTGGAAGGATTGGCAGACGGTTCAAACGCTGCACGGATTTGCCACCACCATCGCGGCACTTGCAATCTCACCCGATGCGACTCGAATCGCGATTGGGTGCCGCTATCAGGACGTAGTCATTCAATCGCTGTCCAATGCTAGTGATCGTGTGATGATCGATTCGGATCGCCGCAACGATGACTTGGCATTTACTCATGACGGCAATCAACTGCTAGTTTTCAATAGTCCGGATACCATTCGAATGTACGATTCGAACAACGGACAGACCGCCCAACAGTTGCCGGTCGACTTCCAGCCGCACCACGTGGCGCTGTCTCCCAATGATTCATGGATCGCGGTAAGCGATTTCCACAATCCGGAAATCCGCCTATACGATCGAGACAATCCTGACCAGGTGGGTGCCGTGTTGTCTCAATCCCATGGTGGCACGCAGTGCATTGCGTTTTCAGATTCCGGTGATCGACTCGTTGCAGGGCTGCGCAGCGGCGGTATTGTCTGCTGGGATCTTAGCGAATTGGAGCAACCTCGTTTGGCGAGCGCCGCGCCGTACTCGATCTCGCCGTTGTACCACCAAACGCCACAGGCGGAAACGGTCAGTTCTGTCGTGTTTGGGAGTGAGGATGTCGTTATTTGTGGTGGCGAAAGCGGATCGTTGACACGTTGCCTATTGCGGAGCCATTTCAACCAGCCGCAAGAACTCGCCCCCTTCGTGACGCGAACGGCGGTGCTTTCAGGTGACGGAAGATCGGTCTATGCCGGCTGTGTAGACGGTCGTTTGGTCACGTTTGACATTCAGTCGAAAACAGCAACCGTTGTGGAAACGATCTCGTCTCACGCGGCAAGTATCAGTAAGCCACTGATCCAACTAACGCTGTCGTCCGCTGGTGACCGTCTGGCGGTGGGCTGGGATGACGGCAGCGTGGCACTGCTTCAACTACCGTCAGGCGCCGTCGTTCGGCTACAGAAAGCCGCTGATTTGCCACCGAAATCGCAGCCTGCAATCCGCTCAATGCTGTTTGACATTGACGATCAGAGGATGGTGATTTTTCGCGATTTCGGTCAGTTCGATGTTTGGAATTGCTCGACAATCCACAACGAGTACCAGGCTGTTTCGGGTCATGCTTTGACATGTACGACTCATTCCTTGCAACGACGACTTGATGCAGTCTGCTTGCTTGCAGATCGCAAGACACTTATTTACGGAGGCATTGCCGAAGACGTCCGGGAATTCAGTCTTGATGGAGAAAGTGAGCGATCGATTCTGCCGAATTGTGGACGTGTGACCTGCCTGTTGTATGATCTGAATCGCAAAAAAGTAATTAGTGGCGACACAAACGGCCGAATTTTGGTCCACACGCTACAAGGAGAACTTGTAGCAAAAACGGGATACCTTCCTAAACTTTCTGTGCAGGATAGCAAGCGAGCTGACGTGACAAGCTTCGCTCTATCGCCTGACGGCCGAAATTTGATTTCCGGTAGTAGTGACGGGGAAGTCAGAATTTGGGATGCCGCAGACCTGCGTTTCTTGGGAACGATTCACGCTCGCACGGGGGAGGGATCGATCAACGATATTGATTACTCGAAGGATGGCAGCCGGCTGATGTATCATCAAGCGCTTGCAGGTAGCGATCAAGCTGGCGGTGTTTACTTGCTGCAACTCGATTGAAGTTGGTCACTATCTCTAACCGCGAAGCGACCTTGAAGAGTAACCACAAGATTTGACTGCTAAAGAGTGGTTCAACATTAAATCCTGTGCGAACGATTGCGTGCGCCATTGACTGAGCAAAGTTTGCGGATGTCGTCAACGGTGTGGTCAATAATCGTTGCGCTTCGCGAAATTCATACTTGCTCGATGCTTCGGGTATACTTGAGCCAATTGCAGGACTCAGCCCTGAGTGCTTAGCAAGCTCCCACTGCACTAGTTAGGTCCATCGACATGCCCAGACTGCCTGTTCTATTCGCTCGGTTTTTTCTCCTAGTGCTCCCCATCCTTGGGTTGCCGACAGCGCTACCCGCCGCAGACGATAGCTTACCGCTAAATGAAGTCCGCATTGCGGCAGTCCAGTATGAGATCCGAGGCAATCAAACCGCCGAGCAATTGATGGCTAAGCTGGAAGCAGCGGTCGTCGAAGGGGTAGCGGCCAAGGCGGACTGCATCGTCTTTCCAGAATTGATAACCTTCGATACGTGGCGCGTCGATGAAATTGAAAGCCACTCCGTCCCTTCTCAACAGGAGGTACAAGAAACGCTGCGCATTGCTACCGAGATCACGCCCACTTTCCTTCGTGGTATGGGCGTGCTGGCGGAGAAGTACCAAGTCGATATTCTTGCCGGTACGACGCCGCACATCGAAGGTAGCTCGATTTTCAATTCAGCCCACTTGTTCTTTCGCGATGGCAGCCGTTTTCGGCAAGACAAACTCTATCCCACTCATTGGGAACTGAAGGCAGGAATTTCTCCTGGTAGCGAACTGGCAACCTGCGATACTCGTTGGGGAAGGTGCGCGATATTGACTTGCTATGACGTCGAATTCCCAGACGTTTCGTCACTGTTGGTCTCAGCGCGTCCCGAAATTATTTTCGTTCCTTCGATGACCGAGTCGGAGTCGGGATTGCAGCGCGTACGCTGGTGCGCCCAAGCTCGAGCCGTCGAGCACCACGCATTTGTCATCGTCGCCGGGACGGTCGGCAGTCCAAGCCCAAGTTGGAAACACTTTGGGCAGGCGGCCTTTCTGGCTCCTCGTGAAAGTCGGTTCACGGTTAATCCAGTGACCGGCCACCCAGGCCAAGCCATGCTCCTGACGAATCCACTTAATTTGCAAGCGTTGCGTGAGAGTCGTCAATCGACCGAATTCAATCCGAGTGCCGATATTACCTCGCGCAATCAGAGTTCGCCCGTCCTCTTGCGGTAAGTTGCCTTAGGCTGCCTGCTAAAATGGTATGTGAAGCGAGAAAGGATAGCGGGGCTCGTCGACTACCGTCATATCAAATTTGGTTGAAGCACTCGAGTGCAGTATCATGGGGAGCGGGTGAAAAGCAATTCTGATGAAACAAGGGCAATTGCTTGCCCATACTAGGCATTCATAGTACACTTTATGCGCTTTGCGACTGTAAGCAACTTCGACCAGAAGCGCGTGCAGATCGGCCGCTGCGTTGTATCGGAACGAACCTAAGGCCGTAGTGCTCGGCCGCTGTCTTGGTTACTAGGAAAGCTTGAATGCTGCACTTAAGAATGCTCCTGCTAATTGGCCTGGGGGTCCATTGCACTTCCGGCCTGGGGCGACGACACGCACTCTCTGAGCTTTACGTCGGTCGGTGACCGGCTGTTTGACTTCAACACGGGCGCGGTGAAGGGTACGCTCCGCGCCAACGGCAAGTACCTCGGTGTACATGTCGCTATTTGGCAAAGACATCGAAGCAGGCGAGTCGATGCGCGCCGCTGTGCGGCGGGTCGTCGAACGCAATCTCTCGAACCAACGCGCAGTCGAGTTACATGAACAGTATACGCAGGAGCAGCAACCATGAAAGTCGGTTTCCATACCGACGCCTTTAACTCGGCCTATTGGCAGGTCGAGTAGTGCATGGCTTCGCAATGCAATTTGGGATCTGCCCGCTTGAGTTGCACGCTCAGTCTTTCCCCTACCCCAATAGCCCACAAACCAAGGCCCCCCAATGACTCCGCAACGTGAATCGCTTCTGCAACCACCTACTCCTCGGCGAGAGTTCTTGAAAGCATCCGCTGTGGGAATTGGCGCAGCTACTAGTCTGTCGCTGACCCGCAGCGCCCACGCCGCCGGTAGCGACACGCTCAAGATCGGCATGGTCGGTTGTGGCGGACGTTGTGCAGGCGCGGCCCACGAAGCCATGACCGCCGATCCTGGGACACGATTGGTAGCGATGGCTGATCTGTTTTCCGACCGTGTACAAAACAAACGTCAGTTGCTGGCAGACGCCAAGCCCCAGCAGGTTATCGTCGACGACGAGCATTGCTTCGTCGGGCTCGATGGTTATCAACGAGTCATCGACAGCGTCGACGTGGTGTTGATCGCCTGCGCGGCCAAGTTCCACCCAATGTATCTTCGGGCTGCGATCGAAGCCGGCAAGCATGTGTTTGTGGAAAAGCCACACGCTATCGATCCTGCGGGTATCAAGGTGGTCAGCCAGGCCTGTCAACTTGCCAAAACGAAGAACTTGGGTTTGATGTCGGGATTGCAGAGCCGTTACGACTCGGCCATGACTGAAACCATCGAACGGGTGCGCGATGGCCAGATCGGTGATATCGTTTCGATCGAAGAGAATTTCATTCGTGGCCCCTATGGCAACACGGCGCGACCGCAGGGAGTGCGAGAATTGGAAGTACAATACGGCAACCAGTATCGATTCTCGTGGCTCTGCGGCGACGACGTAACGCAGTCGCTGGTCCATAACCTCGACCGAGCTACCTGGGCGCTCCATGGTGTGCCGCCGGTCGACTGTCACGGATTCGGCGGCCGCTCCGGCGTGCAGCATCTATTGGGGGATGTTTTCGATCACCATGCGGTCGTTTATCGCTACGCCAACGGTGTGCGACTTTACGCTTTCTGCCGTACCACGCCCGGTTGCTACAACGAAAACTCGAGCATCATCATGGGCTCCAAAGGGATTGCGTATCCCTTGCGCGGCCGGATCACAGGCCAAACCGAGTGGAAATACAGCGGTCCAGGCGGCAGCCCCTATTTGGCCGAGCACGTGGCATTTTTTAAGTCAATTCGCGAGGGGGTACCGCTGAACTGTGGTGACTATATGGTCCAAAGTACCCTGGTCGCTATCATGGGACAGTTGTCCTGCTACAGCGGACGCGACATTCGCTGGGATGAAGTGACAGCATCCGATTTCTGCCTTGCACCGCAACCGGAAGACTGCACCTGGGACATGCACCCCCCCACTGCGCCCGACGATCGGGGCGTCTACCCCGTCTGTGCGTCGCCCGGTATTACAACGAACGTATAACCCGGATTATTCATGTAACCCTCCCGCTGGGAGGGTCGCAACGGGCACCGACGTAGTTGGTCGACGAGCGGGGTAGGTCTCGAAGGTCGTTCGGCAGAGGAATCTCGCGTGACGATCCAGGAGCCCGGCGTCGTGGAATTGAAGGATGATAGGCTAAAGATGGTTTCCCTTTCGCGGAATTGGCTGGCCGAGGTTGCCGAGGCTGGCCTCGCGACACCGGAGTAAAACTTCTATTGCGGTTCATCGTCAGTTTGGATTCAGGCTCCTCTCAACACATCCCACGCTCGTGTGTTCGGCGTTAACAAGTAATGCGCCGAATCGAAAGGTCGCGGTCGCTTTCTCGTCGCCCCTCGATTTGGAATCATTCGCGCCACTGAAGACATAGCCGCTGCCAATGTGTGGTTTGAAAATCGTTGAGCGAGACCAGTCACCTATCCGCGTCGCGCTGGTGTCGTCGAGTACGATTCCCAGCAGTGTCTCTAGAGCGATGGAATCGCCGCCACTGGGGATGCGGGGACGTCCGGCAAATCGAGTGCCTGCCCCTGCACCAGCAGTCGCTTGCGTAGTTTCGGATACGACAGCTCCTGCACGGCCAGGTCGTTATCGGCGGCCAGAGCTGCGGCAATGCCCGCGCTTTGTCCGATAATCATCCACGTCCCCTCGATTCGCAGCGACGAGATACCCACGTGCGTACACGACAGCGCGACGGGCACGAGCAAGTTGTCGCACTCTGCCGGCCGGGGTAGGATCGAGCGGTAGGGTACGTGGTAGGCGTAGCCCTGTCCGGGAACCCTCCTCACAGGGAAGATGGTCCCCTCGTTAATCACACCCTCACCTTCGAGCGCAACTCGCTGGCAGTCGTGCGAGTCGATTGGGAATGACGAGATCGCGATGGGGTCGTCCTTTTCGGGCTGTTCGAGAATGTCCTTTTGACTGATGACATACACGCCCTTCATGCGCCGCGACTCGCGGACGTAGAGCGCAGGTGAAAAGTGGTTGTAGGTTGCGAATTCGTCTTTGCACAGGCCGAGCCGAGCGTACGTATTGCGGATCTCCGCGGGCATAGCCGGATCGGTAGTCAGGAAGTGAAAGAACTCTAGCGTGTACTGTTTGTGTACCTCCCAGATCATCTTCCGCCCTGCTTCGTCCGCCGAGTGCCAGTCAATACCACCGCCGACCAAGCCCAGCGAGAACTGGCCGCCAATGGAGTTGTTGCCGTCGAGCTTACCGCCGGGCAATGGATAGAGGTCGAAGCCGACGCGGGTGCCAGCCTGCAGCGCACGGCGGACTATTTCGAACCGGGCTGGATCGTAGTTGGCCGGCTCGGGCATCGGCAGGCGGTTGTTAGGGTCCTCGGTAAGGCACAGTCGGAAGCTGTACGTCATCACGTTCCCGTCACCCACTTCTTCGTTGCCCGCGTCGTCGGTTGTAACCAGCGGCAGAAGCTTGCCTTCGGCGTCGAAGCCGTTGATGATCATCTTCCGCTTCGGGTACTGCTTGCCGGCCAGCGACTCGTGATATTCCTCGCGGCCTTCGCGACCGATCGTCCAGTCGACTCCGGCAGCCGCCATGAGGTCCCCTTCATATGTTCCGTCCACAAAAACTCTGGCAGTGAACGTGCCGCTGTTCGTTACTAAAGACGTAATCCGTGGGCCGACCATTGTCACCGATTTTAGATAGCGTTGGGTTAGCACTATAACCCCAGCTTGCTCGAGCATCTGCAATGTTACCCGCATCGCAACATGCGGCTCGAAGGTCCATCGCGTCTGGTCCTTCTTCGCCGGGTTGTAGGGTGCCTCGAAGCCCCGATCGGTGTAATCCTTTACCACGCGAGTGTGCCACTCATCGAACAGCCCCATCACCGTGCTGCGGACCATCTGGTTCGAGTCACAATGGCTCAGCCCGCCGGTGCTCATCCCACCAATGTGATCCGTTGGTTCCAGTAGGATGACGGAAGCCCCTTCACGCGCGGCGGCAATCGCAGCGCAGAATCCTCCGGGCGTCGCGCCATAGACGATCACATCCGCAGACGTGGCATTCGAACGATTGGTAGCCTTCGGTCGCGGCGTCACTTCGACCGTCGGTTCCTGCGCGACGAGCGTCGCGTTTACCACCAATATCAAACCAACAAGAGTAGTGGGTAGTCGTATCATCATTTCGATTCGATTCTGTCGTTGATGGAAACCACTCGCAGGTGTTTCGGCGCTGGAGTCGGTAGGCGAAGCGCAATCATCGCGGTCGCTTGCGGCGCACCACGTCCCAACCGATAATTGAACATGGACTTTTTCCGGATGCGGCAAAGCGAACTGAATTCTACGATATCGTCGGCAACCTATCTTACTAAAGGTGAGCGATGGCGTGAGAAACGAGACAGACTATTATGCTGGAGAGCCCGAGCGCCCAGGCATGCTGTTCTATACGTAATTTTCGTGACTGTTGGATAAACACACGGAGTGCTGCCAGACCTGATAAACTTTGGAGTTCTCGTGTCTCGGCCATCAGTCATGGCAGGAGAACACCGGACCACTCCTAACCAAATACCCGGAGCTTGACCTTACGCCAGGTGCATTTCCAGAAAATGAAGGTATCTATTGTCGAGAGTGGGACCTGCTGAATCCAAAGGTCAACGAGATCGTGTTTGCGCTCATGGATGAACTCATTGATGCATTCCAGCCGGACGCCTTTCATGTTGGAATGGATGCTACGCTGGAATTGACCAAGTACAGCAAGACGCAGAACAGTCCCTTGGTGTCGGGGCACCTATTTACAACTTGGTCTGTGACAAAAGATGACCTGACGCATGATCCTCCCATCGTTGAAGGAATGAAAGTGTTGCAGAAGTAGGAGCATGAAGGCTGGAGACGGCAACACTCGCCAACTGAGTTGTGGATCGGCGGAGCGATTCACGACTCGGTTGCTAATCTGGTGAACAGTTACTCTGCAGCCCGAACCAACTTCCATACATCGCGCTGCATGTTGTTGCCAGCAACCATCCACAGGGCGTCGTCGTAGACAAACACGCTGGACGCATGGCGCGGCCTCCAAGGCGTGTCGGGCACTTCCTTCCAGTCCACCCCATCGGCGGAATACCAAACGTCGTTCATGTTTCCACCAGCCTTGTCGTAGTAACCTTCCATGACCCACATATTGCCGTCAAAGACGGCCACATCGTGGTACTGCCGCGGCTTCCAGGGCGCGGCTGCGGTATGCATTTTCCAGTGCACCCCGTCGGCCGAACTCCACACATCGTTGTAGAAATTCCGCGTGGGTGTGGTAGGCGTATCGTATGTACCGCCACCGAGCACCCACATCCGTCCGTTGAAAACAACACTGCCGCCAATCATCCCTCGCGGCGACCAATAGGGCTCAGCGGGCGTCACCTGCTGCCAGTCGATGCCATCGGTCGTGGTCCAGGCATCGCGGTAGAAGATCTCTTGGCGCGGTTCTGCAAATCCGGGCATGGTTTGTCCGCCGAGGACCCAGATTTTGTCTTGAAAAACAAACGTGTAGTGCAGTACCCGCGGCCCCCAGGGAACGTCCTGCCCTTTGTTGACGTAGTTCCATGTCTTGCCGTCGGCCGAACTCCACACATCGCGATGAATGTGTCCCTGGTTGGCATCGCCGCCGACTATCCACATTTTGTCTTGGTAGACCACATAGCCGGCCGTGTGCCGCCCCTCCCAGTCGCTGGTAGGGTCGAAGCTCTTATCGAGGAAGGTATTCGGCTTGACCAACGACCAGTTAGCTCCGTCGATAGAGATCCACACCTCGTTGTTGCAGCCCAGTGGAAAATGCTCGCGGTCAGGTGGGTTCCAGCCACCCAGCAACCACATCTTGTCCTGGAAGACCAACGCGCCGGCGCCATCGCGTGGGGCGTAGGCAGCGGTCTGCGTCACGTTGACCCAGCGGTACACTGCCTCTTGTTCGGTTTGCTTATTGGCTGGTTCGGCAGCAGAGGCGGCAGAGGCAGCCAGCAGCAGAGCGCCGGCGAGAAACGCTCGTCTCATTCGAATCATCACTGTATCTCCTTTGGGGTTGGGGGAAGTTATACTTGCTCCCGCGACGGACTGGTAGACTCCGCGACACTTGGAGCGGTGGCATGTTTGTCTCCCGCGCACTAAGATGCCCCTCGGGATGTTCCCAGCAGTCTTAGATTATTTAGAGGCTCTCCACATGAAACTAGGTCTTGGCTTCACAATGGTAGTTGGCTTGTGCAGTCTGCTGCTCCAGGTCGCAATACCGGCCCCCGGTTGCTTGGGGCAGATTGCTGCCGGCACTCGCTACGAAGCAGCAGTCAACGCAGCACTCAATGCCAAACGCGACATCTGGGGAGAGGAGCTTATCGCCCGTCCCGAGGGTCCAACCTATGACAACATCGTCGACTACCTGCGGCCCATGATGTGGATAGGCGATTACGTAACCACCTCGGGCATCTACTATCTGGTGTTTGGCCAGCACACGGAAGTCACCGGTGGCGGAGACAGCGCGCTGCACGTCGCCGATGGTAGCGAGGTCATCTCGCGGCACCATAAGACCGGTCGACGAACCACCTTCTTCGTCGGTCGCGAGGGGAATGAACGCTATGGCAGCGACCTGCAGCACCTCGACGGCCCCCGACTCCACCACGGCTATCAGCCAGTGCTGCGGACCGAATATCGGGATCGCGACGGCGCTCGCTGGGAACAGGAATCCTTTGCCACGCACATCCCGGAGACGAAAAGCCTGGTTAGCTTGATACGGATCACGCGTCTGTCTGCAGGGGACAAGGGGCAGCCTAGCGAATTGCGCGTACGCACTTCCCTCAGCGATGCTGTCGTGGCCAACAATCGCCTTCTCAGTGGAGACTTGCCGGTACTCGTCTTCCCTTCCGGAGCGGTCTTTGAAACGCCGTACCTCAGCTTCCCATTCGCGGACAGCGGCAGCCCGCAAACGGTTTATCTCCTGCGGCTCAACGAGCCGGCCGCCTGCCGGGCGATCAGCCTGGACGCCGAGCGATTCGCCGCCGAGCGCGAGGCAGTGTGCCGCTTTTGGGACCAACAGCTAGCCCGCGGCGCAGTGTTCGAAGTGCCCGAACGACGGGTCATGGACGCCATGCGAAACTTGTTAATCCAAAATCTATTCATGACCTGGCGCTACAGCATCGGCAACGCCTACGAAAGCTGGTATCCCCAGGAATCGAGCGACGCACTGAAAACGCTGGGCGAATTCGGCTTTCTGGATGAATACCGCGACAACTTGCAAGTCCTCCTACCGCAGCCGTTTCGCGGCCCCAACGAGCGGATGATGGAGTACGCGCACAAACTCTTCTACACTGCCCATTGCGCACAGTTGACCGGGGACTCGGCTTGGTTGACCGCCAACCGTCCATTGGTGACCCGCTGGATCCAAGGCATGCGCGACGTCATGGCCAGTGATCCTCGTGGGCTGCTGGGAAAAACACGTGCCGGCGACATTCACACCGAACGTTATTATTCCGATCACCAAGCCATCGGCTGGCGCGGCCTACGCGACATGGCCCTGTTGTGTGACCAGCAAGGTTGGATGGACGATGCGCGGGACGCTCGCCATGCCGCCGAGTCGCTGCGGGCCGCATTCCTCAAGACGTTTGAGGCGACCAAAGTCGATATGCCCGATGGAAGTTTGTTTTTTCCCAAAGTACTGCAAGACTCGCCGGCAACTCCCTACGATCCCATCACCGCCACGCGGCTGGGCAGCTACTGGAATCTCAGTATCGGTACCGCGCTCAAGTCGGGGATTTTTGATCCCCGCGGCGATACCATGCGCCGCACGATGGATTACATGCTCGGGCACGGGGCGCGGCTGCTCGGGCTGACCCGTTTCAATTACTATCCCATCGCGGTCGGCAGCTACCGTGATGGCGGCTTGCCGGGCTACAGTACCAGTGGGGCGGACAATGTTTACGGCGCGGGCATCCTGGATGCCTTAGCCGAGCTCGACGAAGCCGAGCAGATGGTGCTCAGTCTCTATGGTAAACTCGCGCATGGCATGACCCGCGAGACGTTTATCTCCGGCGAAGGCGATTCCTTTGGGGTGGTACCCGAGCAGTACTACCGCGCTCTCTACCTGCCCCCGAGCAACACCAACAATGCCTTATTCCTAAAGACAGTCCGCGACATGCTGGTGTTCACCCACGTCGATGCGGCCGGACATCCGGAGGAATTGCTATTGGCTCACTTCACACCGCGCGGCTGGTTGGCGGACGAGCAGACGATCCGCGTCGAGCGAGCGCCAACGCTTTTTGGCCCGGTATCGTTCACCATTCATTCGCGGCTCGCCGAGAACTTGGTCGAGGCCGAAGTGCAGGTACCCTCCCGCCAGCCGCCACGGCGACTGGCCCTGAGACTCCGCGTTCCAGTCTCACACAGCTTACAGCGCGTCGAGGTAAATGGCCGCGAGCACGTGCAGTTCGATGCCACCCGCGGCACCATTTCCCTCAACGACCTGAGCGGCACCCTACGCATCCAGGCGCATTTTTCTCGCGACTGACCTCATTCGCACAAGCGTCGGGCCACGCAGAAGGCTTGAGGACCGAGACTTGAGATCTGAGATGTTTGGCGTAGACGGTCGAGAGCATTGAAGGTCGAGCACGAAGTCAGCGCTGGCGCGGTTAAACAGTAACTTTCTTCGGCAGCGCTTTCGCACGACCGAAGGACCAATCTGCTTAGCCGCGCCAGCGCGGCGCGGAAGTGTGTATCGGTTGTGTGTTGTCGCTGGACTGAGTTCTCTTCTCGTTCTACGCGCCGCTGTCACTTTCCCCGTTTTTCAAAAGGGACCTTTAGGGACACAGCACATTGCCGGGTGGCTAGAAACTATCCGTCGAGAATCTGTGTCCCCATCAGTCCATCAGTCCCTGACGGACTGTCGCCATGGCGAGATGGATTTGCGGGCTAAAAAGGAAGACTTTTCTATGCAGTTGTTTCTCGCGGAGAGCATCAGACCCTTCAAACGGAACGCTGCAGGATGTGGAGCGACCGCGGCGGTAGGGACCATTGCTTGCTCGGTGCCGCCGAGGAATGATCGGTCGAAACGTAATCGGCCGATGTCTCAAGTTCGGCGGGAACCTGGCCGTAGTTGGCCAAAACCAAATACGACTCGCGATTGACGAAGGCAGACGCTATCACCTGTTCAGGAAGCGGGCTGGCAAACAGGCTCGATTCGCCGATTTCGAGCCAGGCCCAACTCCCCTCTTCCACCAGTGGCAGGTACCGATTCAGCCAGCGAGCATGTGTCGGTCGAGTCTCGGCACGCGGGGGAACTGCATCCCAACCGCTGTACACGTGAGGGCCATTGGGATTCGCCTGATGGTGCTTCCAGACTTCACGGCATCGCTGCATCCAGAAATCGTTGTCGGAAACATACTGCACGCCTGGGATCATTCCGCGCTCACCGGTAAAGGGCCGGCCGGCGTGAAGCATGGGGAATTGCATGTAGGGAATGGCGTGCAAATACTGTTCGTCCTCGTTTCCCACCTTGGCAAAGCTCATGTCAATGCAGGGCACCACGTACGGAGCGTGATTCTTAACCTCTTTCCGAAGACCATCGGCATTGTTAACGCCCTCACCGACCCACAGGTAATCGTACACCTTCTCGCCACCCGTTTGTGGCTCCAATGCGCCATCGACGTGAAGCTTCAAAATACCTCCACGGCGTTTGACCTCGGAATAAATCAGCGCGAGTAAGTCGGTGAGCGCACCATCGTAGTGCGGCGTCTCCTCGAACGCCGGCACCTCGTCTTGGGCAGGTGCTTTCAGCGGCGACGACTCGGGGAAGTTGGATTTCGCCAGGTTGGTGAAGTACCCCGCGTCGTTGTAAAGCCCGTCCACTCCGTAGTCGTCCATGATTCGCGCCAGTCGCGGCAACAAATACGCCCTCCATCCCGGACTTGCCGGCGAACAGCGCGCCATGTCCCAAAACCCCAGCGAACACCTCGATCCCACGGTCGACCACTCCTGAAGGAAATCCGGATCGGTCCATTGCAGGAAGCCGGTCGAGACATAGGCGAGCACCTTGATGTCACGACGATGCGCCATGTCGATGAAGCGGCGAAAACCATCCGGGTTGAGCGCCGTGTGTTTCGTTTGCCCGAACAGACGCAACGAGTCGTTCCAGTCATCAAATACCTGGAGTAACTCAATTCCGTGGTCTTTCAAACGGTCTAGCTCCTGCTCGTCGTATTCCCCTGGGTCCCAGGGGCGGCGGCAGGGGTACTCGCCCAGATTGTAGCAGCACTGGCCCGGCAGATAATTCGTCACCAAGTGCTTGCGCATGCAGGTGCGAATCTCGCGGGTCGCGAGGCCGATGTTCTGAAGTCGCCGCCGATGGTCCTCCGCCGTGTAGCTGCCCATCACCGCCGACGCCCTCGCCGGGCTGGCGTCCTCGCAAGCCTCGGCAGCCACCAGGCTTGCGTACGCCGGTATCGAACCAGCCGCGCCGACTGCGGTAGTTTGGATGCCCGTCTTCAGGAAATCACGTCGCTGCATGGGACCAACTCCTTGGAAATTCTTCAAGAGGTGACTGCGAGATAGTCTACATCAAATAGATTTTTGTCGATGCCTGCTGCTGTAAATCGAGCAACAAAGCGAACCGCGCCATCGGACGATCGCCAAACTCACAGCGGCCACAGTATGCGCGACGCCGTCGAGTCGGCGGTGGACATCATCTCTCTATATACACTCCAGCATTGATGACAGCCAACAAAAAGTCGACTCAATTTGGTACGTACTTGTTGACCCTGCCCCCAGCAACCGCTAAGCTCACTTGACGCGGCAATCTTCTGCACTAACCAACAGCGCAGGGGAGGAGCCCAACGAGTTCTAGAATAAAGCCTACAGCCGGTTCACCTTGGTCGAACTGCTGGTTGTCATCGCCATCATTGGCGTTTTGGTCGGCTTGTTACTGCCGGCAGTGCAGGCCGCTCGGCGCATGCAGTGCACCAAAAGTCTGAAACAGATCGGGCAGTCTGAAACAGATCGGGCCTGCTCCAAACTCGCGACCGGAAGACAACTCTCAGGATGTTTCGAATGATCCTTGTCATCAAACAGAAACGCGCTTTGCGAGTACGCTATCCCGTTGGCAGTTCGGCTCACGTCTATGCGGTTTATATTTCTGAATAGCAGTCATGGCCCCTGGAGTATGGCGATTTTTTTCAACATCGAATTTCGTAAATTAGAGGCGGCCCGAATATGATCATCTGCGACTCCGCAGGAACAACTGTCTTTACCCGTTGGCCGTTGATGGAAAGCCTTTGTCTAGTCATTTTATTCAGCTCAATGGCGACAGTTCAGGCGCAACCGAAACCGCAAGCGTATGAGCCCATGCATCGCCTGACCTGGGCGGAATACGAAGCCACTTTGCAGTTTTGGAAAACCTCTCACCCGAGTTGGGTGACTCTGCAGTCGCGCGGCATCAGCGGTCAAAACATGCCCGTGTATCTGCTGAAGATCACGGATTCCTCTGTGCCGGATACAGACAAGCAGATCTGTCTGGTCACCACGTTGCATTGCGGTCCCGAACGATCGGGAACGTCCGGAGCACTGTCGCTGGTCGACTGGATGCTGAGCGACGACCCGTTGGCAGCGGAGACTCGGCGGCGGCAGATTGTTCTCATCATGCCCGTGGTGAATCCTCTAGCCCTGTTTTACACGGATCGCTGGAGCAATGAAAACGGAGTCGAGCCATATGCGGGACTGGCTCGCGACGGCAAGGCATGGGATATTGCAAAACTCACTGTTCGCAGGCCGGAGGAAGCTCCCGAACTCATGGCAGTGCTGTCCGTTGTCGACGAATATCAGCCGGAGGTTCATGTCGACTTTCATGGAGTCGGACTTCAGGAATACGGCTCCGATCAACTGGGCACTCGCCGCATGTATCAGGGCCAAATCATGACCGAGATCACGGGCAGCGCGTATTCCAATTACGCGCTGCGTCCCTGGGATTGGCGCGTGACCGAAGCGATGATCGATGCAGGCAAGGAAGCCGGATTCCCGTCGGATCGTTTTGAAGCAGATGCACAACGTACCTTCTGGGGAACAGAACTAGCACCACTGGGAAAGAAACTGTGGCACGGCATGCCAATGTTCTATACACAACACTATTCGTACGCCAAATACCACACCATGATCGCGACTCAGGAAGTGGCATGGGAACAAAGTATCGTCGAACGCACCAAAGGACTGTTTCGTATCGGCAATAAAGTCTGGAATGACGAACGACAGCCAAGCTATCCTGTGAATCGCATGAAACATTTTGTGGGGCACTTTGTCACAGCCTATGGGAACACCGCCACCGAACGCCGCAAGAGTCGCGTGGAGCTGTGGTCAAAGCAAAGCAATCTGGCTCTCGGGTTCATCTATCCTCAGACGGATGGTCGCGAAAGCTTGGTTTGCGCAACAACCGCTGCCGCAAAGCGTGCCGTTGCGGCTGACGGTCTTCGAGAACTACAGATTAGCCTGCACGACCTGTTCGGCGAAAACGCTCAGAACATCAAGGAGTTCATTGATGCCGGGCCGGAACTCCAACTTGCGGTGGAAACTCCCAGTGCCCGGCTGCTGGAAGCGACGGAGGCGGAGGACGTCTTGTTCGAGAACGGCGTCAGTTTTCGCCTGCGACTTCCCTATCGCAAAACAACTCAGCTTGAGGTGCAGCTCAACGGGCAAGTCCTGAAGGAAAGCCCCACGGATGGTTTTGAAAGTTGGTTCGCTGATGGGTTCACCCAGGTTCACGTGAATGTGCCTCCGGCGAAGGCCCGTCAGACGGAACTCTATTTCATCACCTGTTCCTACACGCCCGATGAAATTCGTCGCACAGGCTGGATGCCGCCAGCAACGGTTCAAGAACGATTTGCCACGGTGACCGCCGATGCCACCCCGGCCGACTTCACCGACCTTTCGTATGGCATACACTTTCGGCAATCGATGGATGTTTGGCTGGCCGAATCGAACGCTCCCACGCCGCTAGTGTTTTATATTCATGGAGGTGGTTGGGCCGCTCAGGACAAGACTGACATCCATCAACACCTTGACGTGCGCAGATTCTTGAACTCGGGGATCTCCGTTGCCTCGGTGAACTACCGCCTGCTACAGGATGCGAATGCGGCGGGCGTCACGCCGCCTGTGCAATGGCCGTTGGAAGATGCTGCTCGGGCACTGCAGTTCGTGCGTTTCAATGCCGATCGTTGGAACATTGATAAATTGCGTATTGCGGCCTGTGGAGTCAGCGCTGGCGGGTGTTCGTCGCTGTGGCTGGCTCTGCGCGACGACATGGCCGAACCGGAAAGTAGCGACCCAGTTGCCCGAGAATCCACTCGGCTATTCTGTGCCGCTGGCAAGGCACCACAAACATCACTCGACCCACGGCAACTGGTCGAATGGATTCCGAACTCCGAGTACGGCGGTCGAGCATTCGGGTTCCCCGGTGAGTCGCGCCCGGACTCGTTCGCGCCCTTCCTGGCAGCCCGCGATTCGATCCTTCCGCAGATTCAGCGTTATTCACCCATTGAACATGCCGGCGACAACGCCCCTCCACTGTTCATGGAGTTTCCGACTCAGGACAAAGTCCCCGTTGCCGGCGAACGACAATCCGACCCAACTCACTCCGCCGTGTCCGGACTGATGTTGCAAAGAAAGTTGGAAGTACTGGAGGTCCCCGTAGAGCTGCGTTACAAGAACGATGGAAAATCCGGCAACGCCAATATGCAGGAATTCCTCATGGGACAGCTACAGTCGAACCAATGACGCACGTTCCATCCGCTTGGTAGCGGTAACCCCGGTGTAAGCGCCTTGGACGCCAACGGGCGTTTATCGTTTTCGACCTATGGTTTCAGCGATGGTGCCGTAGTCGGAGCGCACGTGGTGACGATTATCTGATCTCGCAAATGACTGGGGACGAGCCTACTGCTGCGGTAGGCCGGCTATGATCTCTTTGGAAGCAACGGAGTACTGACCGAACATCTCTAAGAAGAGGATGGCGCCCTTCGTTTGGGCTAAGGTCGGCTGCGATTCTGGCGATTCCATGCCCGTCGTGCAGTCGCGCACCAGAATGACTTCGTATCCTCGGCGGCTCATCTCTAACGTGCCGTAGTCGCGCACCAGGATACAAGCATTGGTGTTGAAACCAGCAAACAGGAGAAACAGAATTCCCTGCTGCTTGCAATGGTGATGCAATTCGCTTCCTGTCGCGACGACCACTTCGCCGGCCATGGGTTGAATTTTGGGATGCAGCTGACGGGTTGCGCTAAGCTGTTGCAATTCAGGCTGTCGGGCCTCGCCCGGCCGTCTGTACGCCTGGTAGGGACCGCTCTTACTGCGAAATTCCGGTGGCGGCCAGGAATCGTGCGGGGCTGCGGACTGATCCTCGTCGCGCAGCGCGACCCAGTTGGGGTGCTGCATGGCCTGGGCGGGCGAGGGGGCGTGGATGACGGAGAGGCCAGCCGAGCGACAGGCAGTCAGCAGCGGCAGCAAGTTCTCATCGATCACCCGCTCCGTTCTCGCCTCGGTGTCCTTGAGGTAGTGGTGATCCCACACGTCGACCAGAACTAAGGCAACCTGAGGCAGAGGAATGCTCCAATCCAGCGAAGCGGCCGCAGTATTGCTCTCGAGCCATTCGACGCCGGGGTCCACATGCCAACGATGGTACTGCGGTTTAATGTGCAGCCTGTCTACCTCGGGAACAGCGCCCGACTTCTGCCCTCCGCTCTGGCCCCACAGTCGATCGGTGGGCCAGTCAAGCGACATTGCGGTTCCGGAAGCCAGGGAGGCGGCGATAAATTGGCGGCGGTGTGGTCGTAAGTCCATGTGGATCTACCTTGCAGAACGGACGGCGGCGATAGTCGGAGACATCGAAGGCCAGAGAAAACATTCCAGTGCCGAACGGCACTGTCGTGATGTAAAGTAAATCAAGTGCCACGTTTACGCAATTCGCTTCGCAGTTGGTTGCTAGGTTTCGTCATAAGTTTGTATCCATGCCGTCTGCGTTTCAAGATGCCTAGGAGAGTAACGGAGACATAGGGAGAGTAACGAGGAGTAACGGGGACATAGTGCATTGGTGGAGGGTATGGGGAGAGCGAGTCGAGGGGCAGGGGTAGAATCGAGGGGCAAATAGCGGAATGCCTAGCGGCGACGATTGAGCGCCAGAGCTTAGGCGCTCAGTCGCGAACGAATCTGCTTGAGCTTCACTGCGTCATTGACAATCGAGTTGATCTCCGTCTCTTTGGGCTCGGCTGGGGAACCAACGCGGAGCTTGCGTTTGGGGCAAAGCATCAGCCCTAGTTCGCTTGGTTTAACGTTGAAGAGCGGAAGGTAGAGCTTGCAATTCTCTGGGAAACCGGGCGAAGCCTTGGTTAACAGTGGGAAATGACTGTGAACTTACGCTCGATCACATGCGCTCACGTCTTACTTCGTTTCGATGCGTTCAAGAAAGGCCATGCGTTCCAGAAAGGCCTTGCTCAACACGACCTGTATTCGAAGTCATAGGACTCACTCGGCCGCTGGTCCTCAAACTAGGGACTTCTCAATGTCGCAGAAGCCAAGCACCGCCGGATCCATTGCCAACGATGTTCCCCTTGCTTGCTCGCTGTCGCGCGTTCTGGCCAGTACTTGCCGCCGGGCGCGAGAGCGATGATTCCAATCCCCACGGATGAGTTGACCGCCCCACACCTACCGGAAAAGCCCCGGCGGGGCATTCGAGCTACCCAGCTCATCCGAATCTCAGCAAAATTCGGAGAGAGATGCGTTTCTGCGTTAGGGATCTCATTCTGTCTTTGAGAATCGAGAAAGCCTATGGATGTAACAATCGATGCACCACTAAGGTGGGTAGAGCAGATCGCAAAATGCCATGTCCTTGAAATATTGATCCGGTGTGTCTCATCGTAGCGCCAGCGAAAGAGAATCGAAGCGGATGTCCACGCGCGGGTTGCTGCTAACTCATTGGCGGTCTCTGCGAGGTCGTCTACGAATGGTTGGGGAGTCGGCTCCAGGTGTCGCGCACTCGTGGCGTCGTTGATTGCAAACACATAATAGCCCCGCATTGCATGGCAGAGGGCTCTTTCCCGCAGAGCTTCGGCATGAACCGCATCGCCGAGCAATCCGTTGAGCAGTTCTATTGCCCTGATGAATTCGCTTTGCCCTCGAAAGACGCGTGCCTGCGCAACGATCTTGTCCGGGGAGACTGCCTGGCGGGCCTTCTGTTCTACGGAGCCTTCTCTCGGGCCGATAGCAGTGACTTGAGTTCATGTACCGCCAATTCTACTCCGAGCCAATTGATCACCGCGTCTGATGCGAAAAACTCCTCTGTACGATCAAGATATTCCTTGGCCGCGCCGACGTTACCGCGTCCATGCTCCATGATTCCCAGCCACACTAGAGCCCATCCTTCGATCTGGGGACCATCTTTAATGTGGTCCTTCAGACTCTCGATGGCCCGATCGTGCTCCCCCCCACGTGCCCAGACTTTCGCTTGCAAGGTCCTGCCAACGGCGACGCGTTGTGTCACGTTAATGAGTGGTTGCCAGTCGTCAAGAGATCGGGGGCTGCAAATGCAAGCCGTCGCGAACTGTTTGATCGCCCGTGTGTCGTTGCTTTCAGCCAATGCCGCGAGTTTCTCGGAGCAAAATTCCCGCAGGGCGTCCTCCTGGCCATCCAAGACCAGGAACCAGCAATACTGCGGCCACCAAGTCGCTTGTGTCTCGGGATTTGAACCGATTATTCGCCGCAATTCTGCAATCGCTGCTTGCCGCATTTCTGGGTCATCTCGAATTCGCCTCATTCGACGAACGGCGGGATCGTAGTTGTGGTGTTTTGCTAACAACACTTGCAGGATTGCGTGTGCGCTCTCGGCAAAATTCTGTTCCAGGAACCAGTCCACCAAGTCGATGCAGGCATTTCGAACGCCGGCATGCGACGGATGCTTTCGCAACGCCTGAATTGCGTCATTTGCGGCGTTATCAAAGACACTGTTGGCTGGATGAAGATACGATGTCAAGAGGCCGTGGTATGTCCAGGGCTGTTCATGCAACGCGATGCTCTTGCGGTACACATCGCGCGCCCCGACTGGGTCACCCTCTGCCCTTCTCAAATAGCCATCCAGTCGGTAAGCCTCCGAGGTATAGAAATCGCTGAACGCTCTATTCTCAATGTCGTCCTTCAACGCATCTAGCAGATCCCGTGACTCCGACAGTAGCGGCATCTGCTCATGTCCGTCCGTCACTCTGTCAGCAAACAACTTTAGTTGTTGAGCGAGCCGAAGTCGCAACAACAGGTTGCCCGGCTGGGTTGTCGAAAGGTGCCGTGCACAATCCACGGCACCTCGAGCGGCCATCCGTGATTCGTCCTTGCAGTCTATTCTCCAAAATTCAGCGGCAATCCGCTGAAGTCTGTCCGGAACGCCTTTTGAACCTTCATGCATCGACGGGTGAAGAGCTTCCAGTCGGGCTGCAATCTGCTGAGCTTTGATCTGATCCTTGGACTCAAGCCGCAGAAGTTGCTGATGGATTTCGTCAAGGAACTGCTCATTGGCAATAGCACGCCGATGCTTGTCGAAGTCTGCCAGCTGTTGGCGAAACTGTACCAGCAAGTCGGCGACGCCTTGATCCAGCTCGAGTTTCGGATCACTGCTGCCGGTAAACGATCGGTCGTTGCGGTTGCGGGCTTCGTCGCGGAGGAGCCGAAGGGTTAAGCGACGATTCCATGGAGCCTGAGCGACCGCAGGGTTTTCACTGTCGTCGGTCACGTCAGATTTGACCACCTCGTCGAAAAGCTTTTGTGATTCGGCAACATTTCCGATCGCGGCGTTTGCGATTGCGAGTAGATACAGCCCGTAGCTCGGACTGGATATTTGTGTTTCTTGATCGAAACCTGAAGATTCTTCCACGAGTAATTTCACGGCATCTTCGTATCCTCCATACCGCAGAAGCAGAGCTACCAGAGCTTGCTGATCGGACGAAGTCAGTTTGTCGTCGTCAAACAGCTTGGACGCAATCGCGAAACCGGCGCGCGGCTGCACACTTGCCTCCGGGCCGAGTGCTAACGTCCATGTTGTGAAGTACGCTTCGAGTTGGTTGGAAGTATTCGCAAACTTTCGGGCCATCTCCGATGCCGTGTGCTGATATCCTCTCTGGTCATCGGCACCCAGGTGCGCGAGAGCTTTTAAGTGCCAGGTGCGGTAGCTGGCTTCGCCCGAATCGATGACGCGTTGAAAGTCGTCAATGGCCTCGTCCCATCGTCCGATTTCAGCCAGCACATTTGCACGATCGAATCGCAGCGAGGGAGTGTCGTCCTGAGCGATCAGTTGGGAATACAATGACTCCGCCTTCTCGTATTGTCCGTTTGCCGCATAGTCTTTCGCTCGCGACGCAATGCTCTGCCTTTCGAAAATCGGCACGCGTTCTTCGGCGGCGGCACTCCAGAGTGAAAGCTTGGCGAAACAATCAATGGTTGCCAAAAATTGTCCATCGGGGGCGAACTGCATCGCCGCGATCTTTGGGAACCGCACGTTTCGGTGAGAGCTCAATGCTTTCCAATTTCCTTTGCCCGACCACGGGATAGACATTCGCTCTTCCTTCGTCTCCACATCCCAGTAAGTGATCTCCCCAGTTTCGGTGCCGGTTGCGAGCGATCTTCCGTCGGGTGCAAAGGTAACGGCACTGTGATAGGCGTCATGCCCATGCAGGGTGGCGACCTCCTGTGAGGTCCGAACATCGATCAGTGTGGTGAATGCACCATCACTCGGACGGAACAGCGTCCCACCGCAATAGGCTACCAGTCGGCTATCAGGCGAAAACGCAAGATCGGCCGCCCATCCATCTTCGATCGCGTGCACAGATCGTCGCTGCCAGTTGCTGGTATCCCACAGGTGGACACCTTCGCAGTACTTCCTCGTGATCACGCCAAGCGTCCGTCCATCCGGTGAGAAGGCGACTTTTTGTGGTTCCGCGTTGAAACGCAATGGAAGTGCCTTCTCGGTAACGAGCGTCAGGGCATTCAGGATCTCAACACTCCGTGTCTCGATCCCAATCGCCAGCGATTTTCCGTCGGGAGAAAAGTCAACGGTCAGCACAGGGGATGCGGAGTGGCGTTTGCGCAGGCGTTCTTGGGCCGCCCAGTCCCAAAGTTCGACACCGCCGGTGTGCGCCACGGCCAATCGGCTGCCGTCTGGTGAGAACACGAGCGCGCGTATGACTCCATCGACATTCAGCGTACTCCCTAGTCGTTTCGAAGTGCGATCAATGATGCCAACACGTCTGTGCCCGTGCACTCCAGCAATCACCTGCCCATTGCTTGAAACGGCCATGCGATGCCTGCCTGAACTCTCAAGCGATCCTTCGATACGGGAACCGGTCAACGTGCTAACATCACTCGATTCATCCAGCGACCAAACTTTCAGTCGCAGGTCGCGGCCGACCGAAACAAGACGTTTGCCATCTGGCGAAAAGTGAGCGTAAAAGCCCCATTGCGAATGGCCTCGAAAGGTTTCCCACTCTTGATGGGTATCCAGGTCCCAGACTCGAACAGCGCTGTCAAATTGAGCGGAGGCCAGTTTGGTTCCATCGGGAGAGAATTCGAGCCACCAACAATGGCTCTTCGGGTCGAGTTGGGCGACCCTTTCCCCCGTGGCCACTTTCCACAACGAGATACCCTCGTACTCGGTGGCCACTAGCGAACCGTCGGGCGACCAAGCCACCGCAAGAAAGCTGCTCTGAATCCCTGGATTCTCGATTTCCTTGCCATTCTCCAAATCCTACAAACGGATTTCCTGTTCGCCGGAAGTGATGAGTTTGCGGCCATCTGGTGACACTGCCATCGCATGCACGTACGTTGACGGCCCCTTAAGCTCAAGCACTCGCTCGCCGGTTGCGACGTCCCAAACGTAGACGACGCCCGATACGTGTTTGTGGTCGACGTCACCTCCGTCGGATGAAAGCAGACGACGACCATCGGGGGAAAAGCAAATGTTAAGAATGTCATGCTGATGATCGCCGTAGCGTTGAACAACCGTGCCGGTAACAACGTCCCACAATTTCACTTCTCCTTTGTGTCCGCCAGCCAGGTATTTGCCGTCTGGCGAGAAGGCGAGTACGCCCGAGCCATTGGCATCTTCGATTCTCTTGACGATGGTGCCGTCCTTCAGATCCAAGAATTCGATCATCGATCCGAGATCTTTCACTCGTCGTGCGACCGCTAAGACTTCTCCGTCAGGTGAAAAGGCCGGTCGCAAGGAACTTGTCGAACATGCCAAATCAATTGTATTTCGATTGCAGAGGCCGAAGAGGTGTTGCCAATCGAAGGAACGCCAGTCTGGTTCATCGCCCGAAGGAACATGCCGTCCCAGAAGGTCGAGGACACGAGGGAGATCCAATTCCTCGTAGGCTTTGTATGCCAGATTCATATGTGCCGCATACAGATTGCGTCGAGCGAGAAATTCTTGTTCCTCAGCCCGCGCGCGTTGTAAACGCTCGCGATCGGCGGCAACCGTTGCGCGGGACGACTCGTTTTGCGCGCGTTCTTCGGCTTTGCGAGCACGATCCCGCTGCTGCTCAGCATTCCTTCGATGCGTCGATTCGGCTTGGAAAGCCGAGTCGGCAAGCCGGTGCGCACGAGTTGCGAGAATGGATTGCCAAGTTGCTCCAAGCGTTCCAAGAACCAATGCTGCGGCGACCACTACCGATGTTACGATTGCTGGTCGATTTCGACGCGCGAATTTGCGGAACTTGTACGCAGTCGACGGTGGACAGGCCTCGACCGGCTCGTCGTTCAAGTATCGCCGAAGGTCGTCGGCCAAGCCATTGGCCGTTTCGTAACGTCGCGAACGCTCCTTCTCGATCGCCTTCATTACGATCCAGTCCAGCTCGCCACTGAGCTGCCGCGTCAATTCGGCGGGAGTGATGCGACGGTTGGCGGCGATCGACGGTAGCGTGTCGACCGTGCTCAGACGCTGACTCGGTTTGGGCGGCTCTTCATCGCGAATGATCCGCAGCAGTTCGTCAAACGCCGCACTGCGCAGTCGCTGACGGTCAAAGGGCGTGTTGCCCGAGAGTAGCTCGTAGAGCAGAACGCCCAGTGAGTAGATATCGCTGCGAGTGTCGATATCCATCTGGTTCAGCTTGGCCTGCTCGGGGCTCATGTAGTCGGGCGTGCCGACAATCTGTCCGAACTCGGTGAACATCGTCTTGGCCGTTAGTCGCTTCTCCATCGCTTTGGCCAACCCAAAGTCGATGATCTTGGGCACGGCGCGGTCGTCGTACTCGGCGACCAACACGTTGGACGGCTTGATGTCGCGGTGGATGATTCCCTTTTGATGCGCATGTTGAACAGCCTGGCAGACCGGTAAGAACAACCCCAATCGTTCGCGAGGCGTCAGATGATGATCGTCGCAGTACTGAGTGATCGGAACGCCACGTACTAGTTCCATCACAAAGTAGGGTCTGCCGGAGTTGGTCGTTCCGACATCCAGCACTTTAGCAATGTTGGGATGATCCATCATCGCCAGCGCTTGCCGCTCGGCCTCAAAACGAGCGACCACCGTTTTCGTGTCCATCCCCGGCTTGATGATTTTCAAAGCGACGCGACGTTCGACCGGATCGATCTGCTCAGCCATGTAGACCGAGCCCATCCCCCCCTCGCCGATCGGCTGCAAAAGTTTGTAGGGGCCGATCAAGCTGCCGGCCTGCTCCGGCGCAAACTGCGCGACGGTCGGACTGCTACCCGCCAAGTTCTTAGGCGGCGAGTCGAGAAAGCTGCCTGACTGGTCATGCGCGGCGAGCAGTGCATCGA
>JADYZV010000061.1 GCA_020852965.1 Pirellulaceae bacterium
GTGATGAGCAATAAAAACCAGCGGTCGAAGCGGATGTACTGCATGTTGGCTAAGCCGCGTTGTTTGCGATGCGCCCGCTGACGCTCGGTGATGTCGATTTCGTATTTGGCGATTAACTTTCGATCGATCGATTCGGGGTCTTTGTGGTTGGGAATCTGTCCGGTGACATAATACCAGTAACCATGTCGTAAATAGCAGACGGCGACTTGCTGAACGAGACCAGCGGGCGATGTGGCTTGACAGCGGTACGCTCCGCGGCGAGTTCGTTTGGGGCTGGCCGCAGTGTTTGTAGGATTCGATGTTGGAGTGGCTGGACTAGGACGTCGGCTTTCCATCGATGGCCTCCGTGCGTGTGGCCAACTGGAATGCGTGGCTCGATGCTTGAATCGTGATGGATGATCTTTGGTAGATGTTGGTGACGCTCATCGGCTGTTTTCCTTGTCGCTGCGTTTTCCCTCGCTGTCCGCACTCGAATTGAACATGACTAATCGAGAACCTGAAGAAACCGCGGCTAGCGTTAAAGCGGCTCAGTGCTATTCGTCTTCCAGAAACTACTGCTGTAACGACCATTTATCGATTCCTAAGTAGCAGCAGGACCACATAGCCCCAGGCTAGCCAACTAGCTTGATGTGGATGTTGGATGATCAAACATGCGACAACACCAATGAGGAAGATGAATCTTGGCTCCATACAGCAAACACTCCCATGCCTTGCGAGTTTAGTCGGAAAAGATGGGGTTGTTGCGGACAACCCCAAGCCGTTTTGTCCTGTAAAGAACCACCGGCGTACGCAATCGAGAACTCTGACTGCGTCGACCGAACAAAGGTCGACTGCAATTACAAATCAATCGCGCACCTTAGATTGTGGGCACCGGCGGAATGTCGTGTATGCACTGTTTTCCTCAGTGCATACGACCAATGCATAGTGCCCACAAAAAAAACCTCAGCCGAACACACCGAAAGTCGCAAGACGCAACTCGGGTGTTCGTCGTCAGTTCGCCGCCAGAAGTGGCCGCTCTCCCGAGTAGCCACCTCTGACCGCATCGCTGCCTGCCGAGGGCATTGAGTAGTGCTGGCTGCGCTCGCACACTGCGTACGAACGCAACACGACTGAATCCAGTCGCTCGCACCACTCGATAGCAAGTCTCTTGACGGGGTCTTGGATTCCAAACTCCGCACCCAAACGGTGCGAAGTGGATTCCCGTTGCCCCTCAGCCCTTTCGTTCCTGCATGCAACACGTTGGATGCTGACCGGGTAATCACTCCGGCCATTTGCAGACGGGTCGCGACTGCCATGCCGCGCATCGTGTACCAAAAACTTTGGCACACACATGTTTGAGCCTTCGCTCAAAACACCGTTGGCGCTTCCGCGCCAGTCCTAATCAGGCCACACTCCCCCACTACGGCTTTTCATGCGAACTGAATCGCACTACTTCCACTCTGCCGACCAAGCAGAGCACCGAGTTGCTACACCCGGAGGCCGCAGTGGCTCCCGCGTTATCGTCGGGCTTCGATTCTAAGGTCACGTCGCTAGGACAAGTTACTGCCCGGTTCACTTGGGTATGTGCTGCCTTCCGGCCAGCCATACTCTCCGAACGATGCATTGCAGCGTTCGATTTCCCCCTACGAAAACAGAAGCTCGGGGTATCGCTCCCAAGTGAATGTTCACTGTTGGGCACCGTCTCCTCAGAATCTTACTGGCAAGCCCTCCCTTACCTATTCGGTTGGGCCTTTCATAGTTGAGCTTTTCACCGTCGAGTGTTTAGCTCGATCGCCGAGGCGGTCTGCCCCGGTGTCACCTGTCGCCAGATGACAGCTCCCCACGCCAGACGCGTTGAACGAACTCGCCGAAGCAAGCCCGGACCCCGCGTGCAGGATTTGGCTATTTGCCGCACCTGCTTTGTGTTTCATACGCCGCAGCGCACGAAACAGAAGTCGAGCCGTACATAGGTTCGACTTCCCCGACGCGACCTCGCTCCCAAGCAGTCAGCTTGGAGAACAAGGCATGTCCGCGTCGCCCGCACTTCCCAAACTCAGTTGTACCACTCTGCCTATTGGATAGAACGCCGGTATTACTTCGATCTGGCTGTCTCAATACAAATGAAACAGCGAGTGTTCGAGTTTACTCCGACGAGCCTCCATTGAACTGGACGAGCCACTCTCGCGGCAATCCAGCTCGAAGGGCCAGCACAACAGTTTTTCGACTGCGGGAAGTTAGCAAGACTTCCGGTTCTTATCCTCAGTTGATGAGACTGAGATTGGCGAACCTGCTGTCCCCGCCAAGAGACATCAGCTTTATTGCACTCTTATTCGCGACGGATTTAATGCCACGCGTTCGAGCGCATGCGTTTCTGCAAAAGCTTAACGACCGGCGAGCGGAGTAGCTCGCCTACCCTGGTTTATTTACCAGTACCAAGCGGAATGTCACCTGCCGCTAACTGATTACGCGTTTTGACTGCCGGGCTGAAACCGTGCTAACTTGCCGGGAATGAATGAAAGCATTACCGATGAACGGTTGGTGTTTCTCGACTTGGAGGTGGGGGGCGAGGAATCATGGCGCCCCATTTTTGAGATCGCTGCCATTGCCGTAGATTCTAATTTGCGAGAATTGGAGACGTTCGACGTACGACTCAAGTTCGCGACACACATGGCGGATCCGAAAGTACTGGTCGGATCCCGATATGCAACGCCCCAATGGAAGCGACGGGCCATCTGTGCCACCGATGCCGGTGACGAGTTCGCTGACTTTCTTCGAAGGCACGCAACCGTCGATCAGACATCTGCCAGTGGTCGTGTCTTTCAGGTGGCCCAGTTGGTCGCGCACAATGCCGACTTTGATCGACGCTTTTTAGAGCATTGGTTTGCGCATCGCGAGCAATTCCTGCCGGCATCTCCACGAATGCTGTGCACGCTACAGCGGGCTATGTGGCTGTTTCATGAAAACAAGAGCCTTACACCTCCACTCGATTTCAAGCTGGGGACGCTTTGTGAGTATTTCGGTGTTTCATTGGCTGCTAAGGAATCACACCAGGCATTGTTCGATGTGCGGGCTACCGTCCAGCTCTATCGTGAAATGAACCAAGCCTGGAAAAAGCCGCGTCATCTGGCTGAGGCGCAGGTCTGCTCTACTCCCGCCGAAAGAGCTTGCGCTCCGGACGCAGCTGAGATGTAGAAGACTCAGGTGAGGGCTGGAATCCAGCTTGCAGTGCCTTCGTTAGCCATCTGTCAGCAGAACGAATCGCTACGCCGCGTTGACGCTGTTCGTCCATGGCTCGAATGGCACGCACTAAGTCCTCGTCTTGGATACGATCGACGAGCTGAACCGCCAGCGCCGTAGAGATACCTCGCCTTGATAGCGCCTGCAGTCGATTGGAGATGCGGGCTTTGGCTTTGTCATCGGTGACTTCGGGGATTGTGGAACTTCCGTGAGCGGTTTCATAATCAAAGGTAGCGGTCCAGACGCCGCGTCGGATGTTCGCAAAACGCTCATTATGGTCGCGGCGACTCAGATAGCCCGCTTGCTCCAATTCTTCGGCGGCCGGCGCAATGTACCGTTTGCGGACTTTGTCTAGCTCGATCCCTGGGCTGATGCCAATGTGTTGGTATGCCAAACGAGCCAGATCGATCGTGACGGAGCGGTGGTGCGGTGGATGGAAATGTTTGTCCAGATAGCGATAAAGCCGACGGGCAGTGGTGGACAAACCCCTTTGCAAACCAAAATCAATGCGTTTGAGATAACCACTGTCGAAACTCTGGAAGAGAACTTGGCTCCAACGGAAAATCGAAGCGTGTTCCGAGAAGTTACCATTAGGGTGCTTTTGATCGCGGAAATGAAATGAGTCCAAGATGCCAAATGCTCCCTGGTCTCGATACTGCTTGTCGCGGTTGTCGCGCCACATGTTTTGGTAACTCAGTCGAACGCCAACCAGCCGCTGCATGCCCAGCGTGAGTCTTCCGTACGCCCAATCGGATTTCGGCCAGTCCATAAGGTCGAACAGCGCCGATCGCTGTAAAACTACTTTGGCCTCCGCGAAGCCGTTGTAGTCGCTGGTGTATTTCATTAGCCCAAGATAAATTTCTTCATCCTTGGCTGTGGGCAATCCCAGTTCAGGGTCGCCTTTGACCGTCAGCGTGCGCGAGATAGTCTGACGAGTTTCCCGGTCGAAGTCTTCGATTTCAAACCGCAAAAACTTGCGACTACCGTTGCGCTCTGATAGCAATGCAAACGGCAATTCGCACAGATTCATCTCGTCCCTTCCGTGCGCTAGATTCTGCAATCGCTCAGGAAGAGTGCTGGGGTTCTTACGACGACTGCCTGCCTGCTTCATTACCTCACCCACTGTTGTTTTTGTACGTACAGTACAGTAGTAGTCTTGCCGATTGTTCAATGATCCCGCGTCGTTGTCGCGCCCAACCGGCCTCATCTGGCGTTCAATCCGGCGTCAATTGGCGTTGGAACCGGTTTCATTTCGCGTATGGAATCGGCCTCATGTTGCGACGCTGCCGGTCTCATTTGACGTCGTCACGCTTTGGATTCAACTCATCGCTACTTCAGATGATCTAAAGCTCTAGCAGAACTAAACGAGACCGGAAACCTATTTTCGCATGGGCATCATCGGTTGCTTTTTGCATTGACGACCTCCAAGCTCGCATGACACTCTATCGCAAGAGAATTCAGCGACTTGGACGGAATTGCAGCATGCAATCGCGCTGAGCCACCCAGCGAGGAACGGATCGATGCCAGTCACCATCTGCATGATCAATCAGAAAGGAGGAGTAGGGAAAAGCTCCAGCGTCTATCATCTGGCTGGGGGCATGGTCGAAGCCGGCAAGCGTGTGCTGCTGATGGACCTGGATCCTCAGGGCTCGCTCAGTCAGGGATTCTTCGGCTCTGTGGTTGTTGAGAACATCGAAGCCAAAGACACCGTCGCCAGGCTTTTCACCGAAAGTGCGTTCTTTGCCACGCTGGAGCAATTAGCCGTTCCAACCCGATTCGATCACATTTCGATCGTGCTCGCCAACCAGCACTTGGCCAAATTCAATACGCCCGAACCTGAGTCAACTGGCATGCTGCAGTATTCGGTGCGGGAGTTTTTACGTGAGGCAGTTGAATTCGACATCGTATTGATCGACTGTCCGCCGAATCTTTATCGCTGTAGCTGGACCGCTCTAGTTGCTGCCGACTACGTTTTGATCCCAGTGCCACCAGAGGATTTCGGGACGCAAGGATTGAGGGCCGTTCATCAGACCATTGAACAGGCTCGGAAGCTGAACCCGAATTTGAGGCGGCTCGGGCATGTCATCTCCCGAAGTGACAAGCGATTGCTGATTCACCGGGCCTATGAGCAGCGTGTCCGGGAGATCTACCAGGGAAACGTACTCGACACCGTGGTCCCCGAAGCCTCGGCCTTCAAAGTCTCACTGGCCGCGCGTTCGCCGGTGGAGTTCGATATGCCGCGTTCCCAGGCCGCCAAGTTGACTCGGCAACTCACACGTGAGATTCTCGACCGCATCAATGATAAAACGCCATCATTAAAGGTCGCATAACCATGGCCAGCACCAAGCGCAGAATCTCAGAATTAGAAAACAACTTAGATGAGTCGATGGGGCGCAGAGCGTCCAATTCGAACATCAGTGTGGTCCCTCAGTTTAGTCCCGTTCCATCGCCCAAGGACATTGGTCGCGTCCCGGTTCGCGGCTTCGGTGAAGTGCAGCTCGAGCAAGTCATCGTGGACCCAGGGCAACCCCGCGTTGAGTTCAACGCCGACGAGATCGAACGGTTGGCGCACAGTATCCGTGAGAAGGGGCAATTGCAGCCTATCCGCGTTCGCTGGGATGCTCAACATGAGAAGTGGGCGATCATCGCTGGCGAACGTCGCTTTCGAGCATCGCAGGTCGCGGGCTTGAGTTCCATTCAATGCTATTTCCACGAAGGGCAGATTTCCGAATCGGAGATTCTGGAGCAGCAGTTAATCGAAAACTTGTTGCGTGAGGATCTCAAACCGATCGAGGAGGCCCGTGCCTACGCCGCACTCATGGAGCTGAACGATTGGAATGGTAAGCAAGTGGCAACTGCGTTAAGACTGTCGCCATCGCGTGTCAGTCGCGGCTTGGCACTGCTCGATTTGCCTGTTGCCATGCAAAAGCAAATTGAAACCGGACAACTGGGGAAGACTGCCGCTTACGAACTCAGCAAACTAAAAGATGAGGACATGCTCGAGCGAGTTGCAGCCGATTCCGCCGAGTCTGCAGTCACTACCCGACAGGCGACTAGTCTGGTCAATCAGCGGCGGGGCAAGCGTAAGGCACCCAGTGCGACCTCAAGTCAAACGTTCGCGGGGGAGAATGGCATTCGCGTGGTCGTGACCTACCGCAAGCAACAGAACTACCATGACTTGCTTGAGGCACTTGAGGCCGTCGTCGAGGAGGTCCGGTTGCGAATCGACAACAACGTCCATTTGACCTAGGCTCTTTTTGGGAACCCGTCTGCCGTAAGCGCTCGCGCCTGGCCTGAGCATAAAAACCTATAAGCCGTTCGCGCTAGCGTCGGGCCTGGGCACCGAGACAGATCCAACTTTTGTCCGCGACGCACCGCGAAGTTGCTTTACTTTGTACGTTCGGCTGTGGTACATCTAAACAATGCTAAAGTCATTTGTTGGAACATATAACGAAAAGGGGCTCCAATCTCTTCGCAACGACGAGGGACTGGGGCCGATCCCAAGATTCCCATCGGCTGGATTTGTTCCTTTTTGGGCAATCCTTGAGCCCGATGTGTTGCCGCAAATCGAGCGGGCGATTCGCAATGGAGATCGCCAAGCGGCGTTGGCCATCGTGGCGAACCATGCCCGCCACGGCGGTACCCTGCCGGGTTAGCCGAAAGACAAGCAGGATACCGGCGACCGCGTCTTGTCGCGCACCAACCAAGTGTCATGAGTCTAGCGTCAGATTGTACTTGCGCCGCTTCGTCCCGCAGCTCATATTAGACGCAGACGTTTCCACGACTCCTTGGTGACAGACCTATGACGCTGGACGCTTGGCTGAAGAATTCGAGAACTATTGTTGCCGCTTTCGTCGGCCTACTTGCTCACGCGGGCATCGGCTGGTGGTTGGCATCGTTCAACGCTCAGATTTTAGCAATGGTCGGCCTGCAAATTCTATTGCTAGCTGTGGCACTGCGCATCCTACGCAAAATGAGAGAGAAGGGACCGGAAACTGTCAACTTAGGCGAATCGCTGGAAACACTGCTTAAGTTGTCCTCGGACCGGCAAATTGCAGAGGTTCACAGTTCGATTGCCGAATCGTTGCAGCACATCACTTCGAAATCAGATCCGATCTACCGCAAGCTCGCACTACAGCAGCTAAGTTCCCTTACCGAGCAATGCCGACGACTCGCCGAAGATTCAATTGGATTCCCATCCACCGAGAGTTGGCGAGTCGTTTACGAAGAGTTGTTGCGGAGTCCTGGGTTGCATCATTACCGCAGTGTGGCGCACATCGAGTCAGCGCATTACTGGCAAGAGGGACCTGGGCAGCAAAGCACATTGCTCAACTTGGAGTTGCACGATGCGGGCGTTATCAACATCGAGCGGATCGCGATCATTGCCGATCATCTGTGGCGCGACGGTGAAACATTTCCAGTTGAGCCCGTACATGCTTGGCTAGACCAACAGTATCGGCACGGCATCTGGCTCAGGTTAGTTCGAGAATCTCAGCTAGCTGGTGAAACTGACTTAGTTTTTGATTTTGGGATATACGGCACGCGAGCCGTGGGAACGCAGTTGGCGGATATTACTGGGCGAACGATTCGTTTTGATCTCACCTTTGATTTTGAGAAGGTCAAAAGGGCGGAGGAGGTTTGGAAGCGGCTACAAGTTTTTTCAACTTCTTATTCCGATCTGCTGGATCGCATTGCGTGATCGCTCTATGATCGAGTGAGTTGTCGAGATTTTCTTTTAAGGTTCTTTAGCCTTGCGAGACGTGTTGTACTTAGATACGGCA
>JADYZV010000062.1 GCA_020852965.1 Pirellulaceae bacterium
GAGGATCCTTGCGTCTTGCGCGTAGCCCTCGCTGAGAAAGTGCAAGGCCAACATGCGAAAGCTCGACTCGTCGTCGGCCAACAATCGGACCAAATCATCGTTCGGGAAATCTCTCATGCCCGCTAAACTCCCTTCAAAATGTTTGTTGGATTATTGTACGGTGGCGGTACAAAATAAAGAACATCTCCTTTCATGTAACCCTTCACGGCTTAGTTCGATTGTTGACCACGAAAAGCACGAAGAACACGAAATGCAGGCTCAGTACTTCTGTAAATGTGTCGTGCATCCTGCGATTCGTGTCCTTCGTGTGTTTCGTGGTGAATGTGCTTGCTGAGGCTGTCTTGGTTCGCTCTGTCAATCCATCGTTTTTTTGACCTGATTCACTCCAGTTTCGCCTCAACTCTGTTAATATCTAACGATTGGAAATTGCACTACCCCGCCACCCAACCCACCCCCTTTCAATTCAACAGGATCTCTCCATGATTATCCGGATTTCATTACTGCTTGGGGCTCTCCTGGCAGCCCTGCCGCTAGCCAGTCGTTGTACAGCACAGTCCGACGCGCGAGAACCGCTCCGAGTGGGAGTAATAGGACTCGATACGTCGCACGTGCCGGCCTTCACCAAGATGTTCAACCAGGAGCCGGCCGATAGCCAACTGGAGGGCATGCGTGTCGTTGCCGCCTATCCCGGAGGCAGCCAAGATATTGCATCGAGCCGCGATCGCGTGGCAGGCTTCACTGCAGACCTGCAGGAGCTTGATGTAGAAATCGTCGACTCGGTCGAAGCGCTACTCCCCAAGGTCGATGCGGTGCTATTGGAAAGTGTCGATGGACGCAAACACTTGGAGCAGGCGCTGCCTGTGTTCAAGTCGGGCAAGCCAGTCTTCATCGACAAGCCGCTGGCAGGTGAGTTGAGCGACGCGCTGGCTATCGACCTGCTAGCAAAAAAATACAATGCGCGTTGGTTCAGTAGTTCGTCGCTCCGCTTCAGTCCCACGATTTACCGTTATCGCGATGATCCCGCGTTGAGGAAACAAGTGCGTGGTGCGTCGGCTTGGAGCCCCTGTTCGCTCGAGCCAACTCACACCGATCTATATTGGTATGGCGTCCACGGTGTGGAGATACTCTACACGGCTATGGGGCCAGGCTGCCAAAACGTTACTCGCATTCATACCGATGGTACCGACATGGCCGTCGGCGTCTGGCAAGATGGACGCGTCGGCGACTTTCGCGGCATTCGCGATGGTGCTGGCGGCTACGGCCTGGTGGTATTCGGCGAGAAGCAAATCGAGGTGGGAGGCAAGTACGAAGGCTATGCACCACTCCTGTATCAGATCGCAGCGTTCTTTTCGGGAGGCGAGGCACCTGTGTCGACGGATGAGACGTTAGAGATGTTTGTTTTCATGCAAGCTGCCGATGTGTCGAAGCAGCGTGGTGGTGTTCCCGTCGACTTGGCCGAAGTGCGTGCCGAGGCTCTGCGTGCTGCGGAAGCGAAGGTGGCGCAGATCGATCCGTAGTAGGTCCTTCCGACGGCGGAGCGTCGGGCCACATTACGGCTCCCCTGCCAGGTTCTTCCGACGGCGGAGCGTCGGGCCACATTACGGCTCCCCCGCCAGCTTGCCTGGCGGGAAGCAAAGTTTTGCAGCTAGATCGTTTGGCGCTCCGCGCGTTGTTTTCCCACCGCCTCGCTGCTTCCGGCGGCGAGGCGGTGGGAAAACGTGGGTTGGGGGAAGCGTCTTTAGCGCCAAAACTCATTCACCCGTGAGACAAGCTCACGGGGGTGCTACTTGCAAAACTCATTCACCCGTGAGACAAGCTCACGGGGGTGCTTGGTGTGAGCAATTCATCGGCGCCCGCACGCACGCGCTGCCGAGCGTCGCTGGCCCATACGGCTATTGAATCAGGTAAACGCGGTAGACCAACGCGCTTCATTACGCGATTGAGATTTCTTAGCAACAACACGTCATCGCTATAGTCGGCCAAAAAACGCACTTCGATGAACTTTGGCAAGAGCTCGGCCAGTCGCGTTACCGGCTGACGACAAATAGCATTGGCACCAGCCTGAACGAGCTCGGCATCTAACGACTCGAGGGCTGCATAGTAGTTATCGAGCAATGCTGGATCGCGTTCGATTAAGATCGCATCCAGCAGCATCTCCACCACAATGTGCCCAACGAAGCCGGCTTGGTGTCCCAGTCCGGGCTCGAGCAGTTCGCGCAATTCCACAGCGAAGTGCGTGCTGAGCGTCACAAAGCGTTCGTTCTGATGGAACCAGAAATCATCTGCGTGGTGTCGCAAACAGCCTCGAGCAAAGGCAGCGATACTCGGGTCGCGATGCTCGGCTACCGGTTCGGCGTACTGACGCCGTGGGCGATTCTTGCGATCCACGACGCTCATCCAATCGGGCAACCCAGTCCCAGCGGCAAAGTAGGGGTCGTCCAAGTGAAGATAAGCGTGTGCCAGATAGTTCAATGCGTGACTCCCTTAATACTCAGAGTTGCCACACTTGATCGCCTTTGGTCGATTTTAGATGTTGGTTGTTGGCCATCGGAGACAACATGGTCACACCTTCCCACACCTCATCGTATCGATCCGCTCCCGTGAGCGCGCGCTGAGCGATTAACTCACGTTGGAGCTGTGGATCCAAAATCATGGCGGGCATAGACGCCTCTCTCATTGCATTCAAAGCATAGCTGCGGTCGCCAGACCGCAGGACACTACCCAAACGCTATTATAGCTCGGTGGCTACACTGTCACACCTTTTTCCAGACGCCTTGCTTGGCGCTGTCGAGTACGGCATCGCACACTTTTTGCGTCTCGAGCGCATCGCGGAAAGTGGGATGAGCGGGTTCGCCGGTGTCCAGACTGGTCAAGAAGTCGGCTACTTGATGCGTGAACGAATGTTCGTAGCCGATCTGCAAACCTGGAACCCACCAATGCCCCATGTAGGGTTGATCGCCATCGGAGACGTGTACGCTGCGCCAGCCGCGAACGATCGATTCATCGCTATGGTCGAAGTACTCGAGCCGATGCAGATCGTGTAGGTCCCAGCGCAGGCTGGCGTGTTCGCCATTGATTTCGAGCGTATACAGCGCCTTGTGTCCGCGCGCGTAGCGCGTCGATTCAAAAAGTCCCAATGAACCATTTTTGAAGTGGCACAGGAACGCGCATGCATCGTCGATCGTGACCGGTTCCATCTTGCCCGTTTCGGCGTGCATGCGTTCTTTCACAAAGGTCTCGGTCATGGCGGTGACATCTTGGATCGAGCCGTTGAGCCACAGGGCCGTGTCGATGCAGTGTGCCAGCAAGTCGCCGGTGACACCGCTGCCCGCCGCCTCAGCGTCGAGACGCCAAGTAGCCGCGCCCCCTTGTGGCACGTCGGCGTTGATCGTCCAGTCTTGCAGGAAGTTGGCGCGATAGTGGAAGATGCGTCCAAGTTTTCCTGAGTCGACGATCTGCTTGGCCAGGCTGACCGCAGGCACGCGGCGATAGTTGTACCACACCATGTTCGGAACGCCGGCGGCTTCGACCGCTGCGCACATTTCTTCACCTTCGGCTGCATTCATCGCCAAAGGCTTTTCGCACAGGATCATTTTCCCCGCCTTGGCAGCCGCGATGGCGATCTCTTTGTGGAGATGATTGGGCGTGCAGATGTCGACGGCGTCGATGTCGTCTCGCTTGAGCAATTCACGCCAATCGGTTTCGACCGATTCGTAGCCCCAATTCTCCGCAAACGGCTTGGCCTTGTCGGCATTGCGCGCGCAGAGTGCTTTCAATACCGGCTTGTGGTCGCTCTTAAAAAAGTGTGCCGCCTGGACGTAGGCATTCGAGTGGGTCTTGCCCATGAAGCCATAGCCGATCATGCCAATGCGAAGTTGTTTCATCGGAGTGGTTCCTCGTGTGACGGTCTGTGAGTGGGAGAGTGGAGTGCTCGGAAATGCAAACCGACGGCGGTGCGTCGGGCCACGTTATTACCAGCCGTGTGTTTGGCGGACTTTGATCATCGTGTCGAGAATGGTGTTCCATGTCTTGGGATCTTCCAGCATGGAGTTGGGGAACATGCAGCCGTCCCAGCAGATATGCTGGATGCCGCGCGCGGGAGCATCTTTGAGCCAGTAGCCCGAGCACTTGACTACATCGAGTTTGCCGTTGGGATCGTCGGCGGGGCAATGCTTGCCGGTCTTGTCGTGCGCGCCCGCCCCGTGGACTTGGCCATCGTTCTGGGCGACGTGGAAGTCGATCGTCCAGGGACGCAGCTTGTCGGTCATCTTTTCATAGGCCGCGTAGAACTCCGCTTCGCTATAGCCCTCATGCAGCAGGGCATGTTCGGGAGCGTTGTAGCCCATGAGGTAGAGATAGGTATGCGCCAAGTCGGCTTGGAAGCCGAGCGTCTGCGGCATGTTGACTTCTTCTAACAAATCGAGCATGTCCTTCCAACTGTGCATGCCCGCCCAACAGATCTCACCTTCAGCGGCCAAGCGTTCACCGCTATCGGCTGCGATCTTGGCCGCTTCGCGAAAGGTAGCTGCGATCTTCGCGGTGTTGGCCTTGGCGTCGGAACGCCACTTCTCGACACCAAACTCGGCCGAGTCGATGCGGATGCAGCCGTATTGCCGCACGCCGTGGTCGTTGAAGATTTTGGCAATACGGCAGGCCATGCGTACGGCCGACAAAAATTTTTCCTTGGCTTCTGCATCTCCCATGGCGGAGTCGCCCACCGTCCCTGGCCACACCGGCGCGACCAGCGAGCCGACCTTGAAACCTTTGCCTGCGATCATGTCGGCGATCTGCTTCAGTTCATCATCGGACGCTTCGGGGTTCGTATGAGGAAGAAACAAAAAGTAATCGATGCCTTCAAATTTCTGACCGTCGACTTCGGCTGCAGCCGTCAAGTCGAGCATTTTTTCCAGGCTAATCGGTGGCTCCTGCCCGGCCTCAGTTCCTTTGCCAACCAGGCCAGGCCACATGGCGTTGTGGAGTTTCGGGGATGCATGGCTCATGAGTAGCTCCGTAGGGATTTAGGAAAGGTGTGTGGGGTAGGCTCGTTGGACTAGTGCTTCGACCATTATCAATCTTAGGGTTTGGTGTAGTGGACGAGGTGACGAGTCCCTGGCACCTACTAAGTCGAAAGGACTCGTAACCTCGCCCACTACCCCAACTTTTAATGTGGTCAAAGCACTAGTTGCAAAGTTGATAGCTTATCGTTCTGTTTGCCAAGCGCCGTTAGCGGGTAGGTTCGAGTGACAATCGGGACCAAAGTAACGCAGGCCAACCAATGGCTCACTGCCGGTGTTCTCGATCTCTACTCCGGCGGTGGCTGCCGCATGGCTGATGAAGACTTCATCTTCGGTGGTTTGTCCAAAATCGATCATAGCGGGAGTTTGCAAGGCCAGTTTGCCGATGCGTCCCTTGCCTTGCACCGTGATCCAACTACTGGTGCCGGGATCTTGGAGTTTGCACTTGGCTCCCGGCTCGACGGTTAGCTCTTTAGCGCTGAACAGTTGTTGCCCATCGATCGTGCCATATACGACCCATTTGTCGGTAAAGCCATCGCCGCTGCGCTGTTGGTCAACGATCGGTTCGATGTAGTTGGCGTCTTTGAAGTGCGTATCGACGTTCTTATCCCAATCGAGCTGGCCGACGATAAAGTCCAGGTCTTGATGTTTCTCCTCGGGCATGTCCTTCACGAGTAACGACCAGGGGACATAGCGTCCCTCCACGATCGATTGGTACATGCCAAAAACGTCGGAACCCCATTGCGGTTCATAGGTACACAGCGAACCTGGCGCGTGCAGAACGCCGGGCGGAATCAGCCAACCCGTGCCGCGCTGAAGGCGATACGCCTTGGACAAGTCGAGGATGCCGTTATCTCCCTTATTCCAGTTTTCCAGGCAGCGCCGCAATTGCTCTTTGGACGTTCCTGGTTCGAGGCCCATGAAGGTGTAGCAGAAATTGTTGTCGACATTGTTGTATTGTGGCGGGAAGTAATAGCTCTCGGGCTTCCCTTCTTGCCCCACCAGTTTGGCATCTTCGAACGACTGGTGCATGTGGTGTGGGATCGGTCCCATGTTGTCGAAGAACTTCGAGTAGACGGGCCAGCGACTGTACTTATTGAAGATCTTTTCGCCCACCAGTGCCTTGCCCGACTCGGCGACTGCATCGCGGAGCAAGAACTTCTGGCCTTCGAACAGGCACATGCTGAGCCCTTCGTGCCATACGCGACCTTCGTTGGCTGCTTCGGTCGTGCTGCCGAACCAGCGCTCGTCGATGCCTCCACGATCGGCACCAAACGCATACAGATCAGCCGGGTTGAGTTTGATCCGTCGTCCCGGGTGCAGGAAGCTGCGTGGCACCCACGTGGGAGTCAGTCGCAGCAGCCCGTCCCCCGCCTCCATGGCGCGGGAAAGAATCGCGGCTACGTTGTCGGAGCGAATGAGGCCATCGTCAAGTTTCATTGTCATCGTATTTTCTTTGTTCTAGTCGTATTTTCTTTCGCCCACTCGCCCAGCAGGAGCGAGAGTGTTGAATCTAGGAATGGCCAGCCTTTTCTATCTTTAAAACTTCTGCTTGTGCCAGACAAGCTGGCAGGGGGCATAACCGGCTAATTCAATGGACAGCCTGTTTTATTCCGAGCCGTCAGCGGTTACAAGTAAGGGAACGAACTTTCCGCAGCTTTCAGGGTGCAATATGAGAATAGACCTTCCCGAATCACAGCGAATTTCAGCTCCACCCGACCTGGCCACGCCGTTGAGTCAACCTAGTTCCGTCGACACGGCCGGAGGCCAGTTTCAAATCGCACGTTTGCAATTGACCGATGGCCCCAGCCAGGACGTCGAACTGCTGCTGGTCGATACCGGTCGAGTCCGTGCGGCCATCTGCCCGACGCGGGGCATGAGCCTGTGGAAGGCGAACATCGATGGGGACAACCTGGGCTGGAAGTCGCCCGTCGAAGGTCCCGTACATCCGAACTGGGTACCGATCAGCGAGCCGAGCGGCATTGGATGGCTCGATGGTTTTGACGAGCTGCTGGTCCGCTGCGGTTTGCGCAGCTTCGGTGCACCCGACTTCGGACCGTCGGGTTCGCTCACGTTCCCATTGCACGGTCGCATTGCCAATCTGCCCGCGCGGAACGTGCAGATCGAAGTCGATCAAGCTCACTCACTGCTGCATGTCACGGGCGAAGTTCACGAAGCGCGGTTCCTGCAAACCAATTTGCGACTGGGCGTTCGCTATACATTTGCCTTGGATGAACCGAAGATCGCTATCCACGATACGGTGACGAATGCCGCAGCGGTCCCGGTCGATATGCAATTGCTCTATCACATCAACATCGGGGCGCCCCATCTGCAGCAAGGCTCGACGCTGCACTTGAACGCCGACAAGATCGTCGCACGCAATGCACACGCCGCCAAAGACCTGGCGGACTGGTCGACCTATCTAGGGCCAACCGCCGGTTATGCTGAGCAGGTTTACTTTTCAGCCAGTCGCGCCGATGCGAGTGGCTGGACCAAGTGCTTGCTCGCCTCGCGTGAGGGGAAACGCGGTGTGGCGGTCCACTATCGCCCCGAGACGCTCCCGTTCTTTTCCCAATGGAAGAACACGGTTGCTGAGGCGGATGGTTATGTAACCGGGCTTGAGCCGGCCACTGGCTTTCCCAATCCTCGCTCGTTTGAAGAGTCGCATGGACGACTAGTTCAACTGCAAGCAGGCGAGTCGCGCGAGTTCGTATTGACTATCGAAGGGATTGCCTCAGCCGAACGGATCGCCGCTGTGAAGCACGAAATAACTCGTGCTGGGGCTGCGCCGAGTACCAGTGCGTATGACGCCGATTGGTGTGTCGCTGAATCTTGAGTCACCTTAAAGACAGCCTGTGGTGGGTATTGGCAATCGCTCTGGTCGTGCGCGGTGGTGCCCTGTGGTTTGGCCAAGCTGACTTGCACGACGACCCCGATGCCTACACTCGGCTGGCCACCAATTGGTCGCGCACAGGCATGTTTGGCTTCGACGCGCCCGATGGCTCGATGCAGCCCACCGCCTACCGACCGCCGCTGTATCCTTGGTTGCTCAGTTGGTTGGCCGTTGAATCGAATGTAGATCGGCAGTCCCCTGCCGAATCGGGAGCGTATCCTTGGTTGTTTAGTTGGATGAACGTAGAATCTCCGACGGTGTCCCCGAGTCCACCCATTACCATTTTGCCGGTAGGCTTCGTGGCTGCGTTGCATTTGTTGCTGGGGTTGGCGACTGTTGGTTTAACATGGTCGATCGCTCGCGACTTGCGCATTGGTTGGCCCGCGCTTGCCGCGTTGTTGGTTGCTTGCGATCCGATACTCGTGCGCGCTAGCCAGTTGGTGATGACCGAAACACTAGCCGCTTTTCTAGCGTTGGTAGCCTGGAAGCTGTGGCTCGTCGTCTACCCACCCATACTCAGCGAGTTGTCCAGTGGGCAATGTGGCCCGACGCTCCGCCGTCGGAATCCCCCTAGCAACACGACTCCGCGTTCGCTGCAATGTGGCCCCACGCTCCGTCGTCGGAATCCCCCTAGCAACACGGTTCCACGTTCGCTGCAATGTGGCCCGACGCTCCGCCGTCGGAATCCTCTCGACAACAACGCACTCCGTTCGCTGCCGCAATGGTTCGCACTGCTCGGATTGGGATTCGTATTCGGAGTCTCGATTTTAGCTCGACCCACGGCCGCGCCTTGGGCAGTACTGTGCCTGTTGGGAATCTGCTTTCTTAGCAGTCAATGTTGGAAGCGCCGAATCAACGACAGTTTGATCGTCGGCCTGTTGGTTGTCGCTTGTCTAGCCCCCTGGGTGCTGCGCAACTTGAGTGTGTTTGGCAAACCGATCTGGGCGACCACGCATGGTGGCTACACGCTGCTGTTAGCCAACAATCCGTTGATTTACCAGCACTTCAAAGAGCATGGCCCGTCGCGCAATTGGGATGCAGAACCGTTTCATGCGCGCTGGGCAGAGCGATTTGACCCTGGGCAGCCTCTGAGGCCATTCGATGAAGCATTTTGGTTTGGGCCATTGGGAGCGTCGGGACAATCGCCAGTGCCGCTGCATGAACTAGCGGATGATCAAATGGCCTACATGGCAGCGCTTGGGCCCATTTCTAGGGAGCCGCTGATGTTTGCTTTGAGTGGCCTCTATCGTGTCGGATGGTTATGGGCAGCCTGGCCCAACACGGGGCCGCGAATTGCGAGACTGGCAATTGGACTGTGGTATATTAGTCTGTTCGTCGCTGCGATTTTAGGGGTCCGCCAGATGGTTCGCCGCATTGGATTTGGAGCTTGGATACAAGTTTGGTGGTTGCCACTCATGTTGGTAGTTTCACTGACGCTCATACACTTCGTTTATTGGAGCAACATGCGCATGCGTGCGCCTGCCTGCGCCGTGCTGGCAATTGCTGCGGCTGCGTCGGTCAGGAAGAGAGCCGCCTCAAACGCTCGGGGGGGAGCGCAATCCACGACGACTCTGCTGTCGATTGGCTTGGGGGTTGTGTTTTTGGCTTCCGAGTTGTCAGCTCAGACGCTACATACACTGGGTGATATTCAGCGGGAGGCCAAGCTGAAATCGATCGGTTCGAATGGTGTGTTGAGTTTCTTGGTCGCGGGTCGAGAGGCCACGATCCCGGCGGAGCAAATCGTGCGATGGGGAGCGTGGTCCGGTGTGCTCGATGACCAGGCGGTGTGGCTCAGCGACGATAGCTTCGTGTGCGGCCAGGTAAGCATCAATACTACCGGCGTCACGCTGACCAACGACTGGTTGCAGGCACCCTCGCTAGCCTGGAAATTAGTTCGCGGATTGGTGCTGGCACCTCCGAGAACGCTCGACAACTGGTTGACTCTACACGCTCAAATGCAATCAGCCAGCGGAGAGGAGGATCGGGTATGGCTGGTTGACGGCAAACGTCTGAGCGGAATTGTTCGCGTGGGTGAAGCGCGAGACGTTCGAGGGGAGCCAACTCTTCATGTCGATTCGTCAGGGCAAAGCATCTCGCTGCGGCTGACAGATATTCAAGCGATCGTATTCAGCCCGACGTTGTTGGGCTCTGTGCCCGAGCATCACGCTGCGACACAGCTCAGCCTCGTCGATGGTTCTCGATTGTGGACGACGCAGTTTGACCCCAGTTCCACAGGCATGGAGCTGGCGCTCGAGTGCGGCCTGGAACTGCAGAGCATCGATGAATCCAGTGTATTCACCGGCGCGATCTTAGGCATTGCTCGGCCTTCGGCGGCAACCACATTTCTGAGTGACTTGACTCCCGCCCGCTATCGACACCTGCCGGACTCCACGCTGAGTTGGGAGCTAGGGGCAGACCGTGATGTAATGGGCGGTGCGTTGCATACTGAGCAAACCATTTTTCTTCGTGGTCTAGCCACACATAGCTCATCGCAAGTCGCCTATCGCTGGGATGGTTCGCCGGTGCGAATGCTGGCCGAAGTGACTCTGGCCGCCGCGTTACCGGGTGCCGCCGAGCGATTGGGGAGCGTGTCCTGCCAAATACTGATAGCACGCGAAGGTAAACTACAGACGGCGCATTCGTTTTCATTGCAGCGAGCGGCTGAGGGTACAGCACAGCCGGTAGAGATGATCGATCTCGAACTGCAACACGCCCAGTTGATCGTGCTGGTGACCGACAAAGCCGACTATGGCCAGTACGGCGACCACGTGCTCTGGCTCGACGCTCGCTTGCATCCAAAGTAGCACTACGCTTACGCACTTGTCAAACGCTGCCACTTGCCTAGTACAGGCAGGCAAGTCATAATGTCATTGATGAACAGCTCAATCGCCACCAACCGCTATTTTTTTAACTTCGGACCGCAGTTTTTCTGCGGGGCCGAGCAGCGACCGTAGCGACCTGTCCCACTACCGGAAACTCTCAGCCTCGACGATCCTCGATCATCGAGGCTTTTTTATTGAATTGCCGCAACCCTATTTTTTGAGAAAGCTACTGCCATGATTGTTGTGATGGAAAAGAACGCCAGCGAAGAGCAGGTCCAGCATATGATCGATCGCGTTCAGCATTTAGGCCTCAAGGCACACGTCATTCGTGGTGTCGAACGGACCGTGATCGCTGCGGTGGGGGACGAACGAATCACCAAGGCGGAATCGCTGGAAAGCGGGCCGGGCGTTGCCGAGGTACTGCCGATTCTAGCCCCTTATAAAGTTGCCAGTCGCGAGCTCAAACCCGAGTCGACACAGATTTCCGTTCTGGGCTTCAAGGCGGGAGCGGGCGTGGTGGGTGTGATGGCTGGACCATGTTCCGTCGAGAGCGAGGAGCAGATCGTATCGTCGGCCCACGCAGTCAAGAAGGCGGGGGCGACTGCGCTGCGCGGTGGTGCGTTCAAACCACGCACCAGCCCCTACAGCTTCCAAGGCATGAAGGAAGAGGGACTCAAGCTGCTCGCTTTGGCGCGCGAAGAGACGGGGCTGGCTGTGGTAACGGAAGTCATGAGTACCGAAGAGGTCGAGCTGGTCGCCAAGTACGCAGACGTGCTGCAAATCGGGGCACGCAATATGCAAAACTATCGCTTGCTCGAAGCGGTGGGCAAAAGCGAGCGAGCCGTACTGCTCAAGCGCGGCGCCAGCGCGACGATCGACGAGTTCCTACTGGCCGCTGAATACATCCTCAACGAAGGTAACTCGAATGTGATGCTGTGCGAGCGCGGCATTCGCACCTTCGAAGCCCACACTCGCTTCACGCTGCCTTTGGCCACCATACCTTACCTGCATCGCAAAACGCACCTGCCCGTGATTATTGATCCCAGCCATGGAACGGGGCATGCGTACATGGTCCCCGACATGTCGCTCGCCGCCGTCGCGGGTGGTGCCGATGGTCTGATCATCGAAGTCCACCCTACGCCAGAAACCGCCGCATCGGACGGTTACCAATCGCTCGATTTCCCAACCTTCGAGTCGACGATGGCTCGTTGCGCAAAAGTTGCCGCAGCCGTCGATCGGACGCTGTGTCGTATGCCTTAGCATCGCTCGAAAAAAGTGGCGTATGCTTCCAACTTGCGGTCCAGACACCTCAAGCTGGCAGCTAGCTTCAAAACTTCTTCACCGGCGAGGCAAGCTCGCAGGGGTCTGAAAAGTTGTTGAGTATAGAATGCTACTTCAAAACAGCGCGGTAGTTGAAACGATCGTTGGGCGCGACATCGCCATTGAGAGTGAAGTCGGTCCACTGCTCATCGTGAATGCTATTGTCGGCCCATTTGAAATGGAAGCTCTCGGACGGGAGCATTTCGCGGGGCACGGCCAGTTCGATCTCGTTCTGGCCGACGAGCATGACTACCTCCTTGGGCGAGTCCCACATAAATCCTTCGACGTTGCGTTCGATGACAGCTTTCTCCCGACCTGTCGATTGACGATTGACGATCCAGTCGTAGCCCAGCCAGCCTGTGCCGGTCGAGCTGTCGCTATCGATCAACAACTGCATCCAATTGGGTTCGCTGGCACTAGTCAACGGCTGCTGCGTTCGCACATAGAAGTAGACCCGCTTGTCATCAAAACTAACCTTGGCAGCCACGATGTCGTTGCGTCCCGTTTGGTTGACATAGCGAGAGTCCTTGCCCCAGCCACGATAGTCGCGATGCACGGGATCGCCAATCGTATCGCGATATTCAGGCGAGACCTGCGCCCAATCCTCAAAATGGCCATCGATGGTGATCTGGCTTGGCGCGACCGGTTCCAGCGCGCGAACCCCTTTAAAGCGGCGAATCTGTGAAGCCAATTGATAGTAGTAGTTATCGCCGTGGCCACCCCTCATCGGCTCGCAGTCACGGCTGAACTCTTGGCTGAACTGATCCACGAATGTCACTTTCCCTGCGCCATAAAATGGAGCCTTCTCATCAAAGCGGCCGGCGATCCATTCATTCCACCCAGTCACAAATACGAACGGTGGGTCAACCTGGTGAGCTCGCTCCCACTGTTCCGCGAAATTGCGGCCGGTCGTGTCACAGGCTTGAGGTGCAGGTTCTTGCCCATCGTGAAAACTACGTCCGTGCGATTGCGGATTGCTAAGCACGCTCAGTTTTCCGTCCAAGGCGTTCTGCGCTACCCCCACGGTGATCTGCTCTGGGATATCTGGAGTTTTGTAGAATGAATGTTGCGGTGTCACCTCTAGCCAGCCCCACTGTTCCGGTCCGGTTGGACCGACGAAATAACTCGGTTGTGGCTTACGGAAAGTAAAGAACTTCTGGATATCGCGTCCCTCTGACATCCGCGCCGGGTCGGCCAGAATCAACGGCTTGCCCTCCCAGCGGAACCACAACTCCTCATAATTGCCTGGCTGATAGAGTTGCTCCCAAAGCTCATGGACAACTTGGTTGGGATCACCAAAGGGGCATAAGAATGCTATCTTTGGAACGCGATTGCCCTCGCGCCGCGATTGGTCCCACACTCGGCACAACGCCTGCCAGCTTTCTGGGTAGCTCAATTGGTTGGTGACATCGAATATGACCATATCGACCCCCGCATCGGTGAGCATCTGAGCATGTTTGCGCAGCACAGAATCGTCGTCGGAGACGTAGTATCCGAAGAGCGGTTCGCTCCAATGATGGGGCGCGTACATCGGTCCCCAATTGGGGTCCAACGGATCGTCCATGGCGGTTGGATCAGCTTTCAGTATTTTGGAAATATCAAAGGGCCCCTGCTCGCCATGGCGTCCTAACCATAGGAAGTAAAATATACCAACCGTTTTGTTGGCGCGAGGCAAGCCAACTTCGTCGCTTGTCGGCAGCGCTCGCTCCAGTGCGTCGGTAGCGACCCAAGTGTCACTGCGCAAATCCCAGGCATCGCTGCTGGGTTCATCACTGACGGCTTGGATGCTGAGTGCTATTGTCAGTGCGACAGTAGACAAACGACCCCAAAATGGTCGATGGATCATTGCGGCGCGGCAGCTTGTCGAATTCATGTTGGGTCGCTTTCGAGATGTGCAAGAAATGTTCATGCAGTTTAAGCCAAGCGGGCTCGAAAACAAATTGGTGGCCGCTTTCAGTCTTTGGTAGGCTCTTTGTAGGCTCGTAACGAGTGCCGCGAGTTACGGCATGGGAGCGGATGTGCCGTCAACGCACCTGAGTTGGTGCGCGGCAAACGCAGCACAGCCTTTGTCTTCGCTCAGCGGTAACTCGTGGTGCTCGCTGCAAGCCTGCTCCAGCGGTGGAAGTGCGACACGCTTGTGATAGTTTTCACAAACTTAAATGGGGAAATGCAAGGCACAGCGGCTTAATTTCCGAGAGCTTCGCTGGGGAGCTAGAGTAAAATTGAAACTGGCTGCCGCACACCCCTATGATTTGGAGGCCCATGATGCAAGCCTCGAAACTTCGCTCTTCTTCTCCGTTTCAATTTACCTCAGGGCATCTGTTCTACTTTCTCTGGCTGTGCGCTACAGCGACCGCGCTATTGGGTTGGCTCGGTATTCCTGTGGCTTGCTTCATCTTGCTGATCTGGGTGCAAATATTGGCCGGTGCGCGACGCGAGGCTGGCGCGACTTCCGGCAAAGGAGAATTCGTTTCGACGGTGGCGGTGGATGTCGCGTCGCCGTCCACCTCACAGCCGATCGCGCGCAGCTACGGAACCCGCTATGGTGTAACGAAAATCGAAACGCTGGTCGTGTTGCTAATCGCCACCTTGCTGATCGGGTTGTTCGTGCCTGCCGTCAGCGAGTACGATCCGATGCGGCAAGCGGAAACATCGATGAAGATGGTCGCCAAGGCGGTCGCCGCCTATGAACAACAGCATGGCAGGCTACCCTCGTTCACCGTGACTGATGAGCTGGGACAACCGCAGCACAGTTGGCGTGCGTTGATATTACCCTACCTCCGAGAAGATAAACTGTCGGCTGCGTACCGCTGGGATCAAGCATGGAACAGCCCAGCCAACGTTGAACTAATGCAGTATCGACCGTGGCACTATCGTACCTACTATCCCGACCATGAGGAGCAGCGCGAGCTCAGTTCACTACAATTGTTGCTCGACGCCGAGCAAAACTGGTTTGTGATCGAGCACGAACAGGCTAGCCGTCCATGGCTCGAGCCTACGGAAGATATCTCGTGGATGGAACTCGAGGAACTTCCGAGTGACGACCATGGGTTCTGGCGTCACGGTTTTTTCAGCTCAAGCTATCGAGGACGGCTGGTGGTGTCGAATCAACAAACGATTCAAATCCATCCGCGTAGCGACAGCAGTTCGCCCGCGTTACTGCCGTTGGGACAACGCGTCGCACTATGTGCACGCACGCGGGCAGCGACGGTCGAACTCGGGGAACCCTATCGGCAAATCCATTGGGGAAACGTCTTGCGGCTGGCGATGTTCTTAGTCGCCGTGCTCTATCCGCTGCGTTGGCTCAGCGCCATCCGTGATGATGCAGCGCCGCCTGGCTAGGCCTCGATGAGTGCTGCTCCACAGTGGTTGCAGAAGTTCGCCTCAGTCGCGTGACCTTCGCGAAAACAGTGCGGGCAAGTTCGCGTGCTGTGATTGGCGGCAACCTTCTGTGCGTGGAACTCAGCCGAAATGAAACCGGTCGGCACAATAATCAAACTGTAGCCGAGTAGGATTAGCGCAGCCGAAATGAACTTGCCTGTCGGTGTGTGTGGCACTACGTCCCCGTAGCCGACGGTGGTCATGGTGACAATCGCCCAATACATCGATTGAGGGATTGAAGTAAATTGGCTCAAATTTCCCTCCGTCCCGTGTTCGACTTGGTACATCAGCGTGCCGCTGATGGTTACCGCGACCAACACGGTCGCTAGAAACACGAAGATCTTATCACGTGCATTCCAGACAGCCATTTTGAGCGATTCGGCCTCGCGCAGCATGCGCATCATCTTCATCACGCGAAACACTCGCAGTAGCCGAACGCTGCGCACGATCGTTAGCGCGTGCGAGTCAAAGCTGAGCAGTGTAAGCCATAACGGCAGGCAGGCGAGCAGATCGATGATGCCAAAGAAACTGAACACATACCGCCATGGACGGCGGGCACTCACGATGCGAGAGATGTACTCCACCGTAAATAGGACAGTTAACGCCCACTCCACCACGAGGAATAGGTCCAGCCAGGCCTGGCTATTTTCAAAATACTCGACGGTCTCCAGACTGATGACCACGATCGATAGTAGGATAGCTCCCAGCAGAGCCAGGTCGAACCACTTTCCAGCGGCAGTATCGGCTTCGAAAATGACCACGTACAAGCGATCGCGCCAGGCTGCGCGAGGAGCAACCGACTGGGTAGAATACGGCTTGGGCTTCGTAGGCGGTGGGGAATTAGGCATCAAATCTGTCTGCTAGAAGTGTTGAAGAAAAACAGTTCCGTTGACGCGAAAAGTGTATGATAACAGGCTAAAAGGGGGGAGGTACTGTGCGGTTCGATTACCCTCTACAATCTAAGAAATTTGAATGTCCCCAGTATCACTCTCATCTCAAGTGAGCCGATCATGTTACGACCCCTACTGATTGTTTTAGCGATTGCCACCATGTTTTCACCACCATCGAGTTCGGCACAAGAGCCGAGAATCAATCAAGCTATCGAGGTGCGAACCTACACGCTCGTCGACGAGGCTGCGGAAGCCAAGCTCGACGCTTATTTAGAAAGTGCCCTACTTCCGGCCTTGGAGCGTCAGGGACTCGGTCCGATCGGTGTTTTCGATCAAGCACCGACCCAAGACGACGATGCTAACAAGGACGATGACAGTAAGGCGAAATCAGTCCAAGTCCTGCTCGTGATTCCAGGTCCGAGCGTCGAAGCGGTCACCAGCGCGTCAGGCAAACTAGCGAGCGACGACACTTATCAGAAGGCCGCAGCCGACTACTTGAGCACACCCGCTGCGCAGCCGCTGGTCAAACGCATCCGTAGCGAGTTGCTGATGTCGTTCAACTGCTGGCCTACCGTAACGGTCTCGGCGCAGAAGCGAGAAGAAAAGCCACGCTTGTTCGAGGTGCGCATCTATGAGAGTCCCACTGAAAATCTCGGCGATCTGAAAGTGGAAATGTTCAACGCTGGAGAAGTCCCCATTTTCCTCGATTGCAAAATCGCCCCGGTCTTCATGGGGCAATCGCTGATCGGCAACATGATGCCGAACTTGACCTACATGACGGTCTACGACAATGACGAACAGCGCCAGGCCGCCTGGAAGCGGTTCTTTGAGCACGCCGATTGGCAAGTCCTCAAGGGGGTTGAAAAATACCAAGGAACCGTCAGCAAAATTCATAAAAGCGATTGGCTTCCCAAACCCTATTCGCAGTTGTAGTCGGTATGCTAGTAGTGGACGAGGCTACGAGTCCCTGGTGCATCTCGTTCATACGGACTCGTCGCCCCGTCCACTAACGGATGTTCTTGACAACCCTTACCGCATAATAACTCACCCTATGGAAAACCTGATGCCTTGTTCGCCTCGACCTCTGCTTCCCTGGCTCCTAGCAGCCATTTTGCCACTACCCTCTGTATGCCTAGCTGCCGACAAGGACCGATCGGCTAGCACGACGTCTGGCATCGAGCTGCAATATCAAAGCAAAACGGTAAAGCCCGGTGAAGATTTTTACCACTTTGTCAACGATGGCTGGTTGAATGAGACCGAGATTCCCGCTGATCAATCCAACTACGGGGCCTTCTCCGAATTGGATGATGAAGCCAAACAAGCGATTCGTGAGTTGATCGAAGAAGCGGCGGCCAAAAATGCCGCCGAGGGGAGCGAGAGCCAGAAGGTCGGTGACTTTTTCAAGAGTCTGACCGACATCGAACATCGCAATTCGCTGGGCATGCGACCCATCGAACCGCTGCTGGCAAAGATCAGCACCGTCAAGAACAAAAAACAGTTGGCTAAAGCGGCGGCCGAGCTATTGCGTATCGGTATTGCAGGCCCATTCGCTGGCTACATTTCGCCCGACGCCAAGAAAAGCGACCAGTACACTGTTTACTTCACGCAATCGGGTTTGACCCTTCCTGACCGCGACTACTATTTGGTCAATGATAACCCGCTGTTTGTCCAAGCTCGCGCTGACTTAGAAACCTACATTGTCGATATCTTGGGGATGATCGATCATGCGAATCCCAAGCAGGCCGCCAAGAATATCTTGCGACTCGAAACCGCGATTGCGCGCGCTCAGTGGGATCGCGTACGCAATCGCGATCCGGAAGAGACTTACAACAAGGTCACGCGCGACGAGCTGATCGAAGCTTTGTCGGCTTTTGACATGCCCACTTTTCTGGAGATCTCGGGCTTGGCGGACCAGCAGGAATTCGTGGTGCGACAGCCCGACTACTTGTCCGCCGTCAATGCCATGATCGGTGTCGCTCCACTACAAATGTGGAAGGACTACTACACGTTTCATATCATCGACTCCTTTGCCATGGATTTGACCGAGGCCAGCGAGCTGCGTCACTTTCAATTTCACCAAACGGCGCTCAGCGGAGTCGAAGAGCAAAAGCCAATTTGGCGCAGAGGTGTCGAAGCGACCAATCAGGTTCTCGGGGAAGTCGTGGGTAAGCTCTACGTCGATAAACACTTTCCCCCACAAGCCAAGCAGCGCATGGGCGAAATGGTCGAGAACTTGAAGAAGGCTTTTGCGAAACGCATCGATTCGCTCGATTGGATGAGTCCCGTAACCAAGAAGCAGGCGCATGAAAAGCTCTCGAAGTTCACCACCAAAATCGGCTATCCCGACGAGTGGAAGGACTACTCGAAGCTTGTCATCAAGCCCGACGATTTGGTGGGCAATTATCTGCGAGCCGCCGAAGTCGAACACCAGCGCGAAGTCGATAAACTCGGTGCCCCGATCGATCGCAATGAATGGCATATGACGCCGCAGACGATCAACGCCTACTACAATCCCGTGATGAACGAGATCGTTTTTCCTGCCGCGATCCTGCAGCCTCCCTTCTTCAATCTCAAGGCCGATGATGCGGTCAACTATGGTGGTATTGGCGCTGTGATCGGCCACGAGATCAGCCACGGTTTTGACGACAAGGGAAGTCAATACGACGGCGACGGCAACTTGCGCAAGTGGTGGAGTGAAGCGGATCGCACCGAGTTTGAACGTCGGGCTGCTCAGTTGGTCGCGCAATACGATGCCTACAAACCCTTCGAGGACATGCACGTCAACGGTGCATTTACGCTAGGAGAAAACATTGGCGACCTAGGTGGCATGGCGGTCGCCCACGAGGCTTATCGCATGTCGCTCGATGGTCAGCCAGCTAGTGAGATCGATGGACTCACGGGTGAACAACGCTTCTTCATGGGCTGGGGACAGGTCTGGCGACGACTGTATCGCGAACCTGAGCTGCGCAAACGGCTCGTGCAAGATCCACATTCGCCGAGCCAATACCGCGCCAACGGTATCGTCTCCAACATGGATGCATTTTATGAAGCCTTTAGCATTCAGCCTGGCGACCCGATGTACATCGCACCTGAGAACCGTGTAAGGATTTGGTAAGCCTTGGATTGCTGCGACTCGTGCAGCTTTGTTCTACATGGCGGCCCCTATGGAGTGCTCCGAGTTCTCGGAGCTTTGGTCTACATAGCGGCCCACAACAGCAAGGGAACAAAACGGTGAAGGCCAAGTTGGCAGCACTCGAAGTGGCTGTCATTGGATAGAATTGGACTGCGATGCTGACTGAAGCCGCGTCAAACGACTCTGGTGGCTCAACGTGTCCGCTTGGCGCGAACTCTGGGGAGGGCCAAAGCGAGGATAAATCCCCGCACTCCAAAAAATCCCCGAACTCTATAAGAATCCCCGCACGTCCAGGAAGTTACAGTACCCCTTTGGTGCTGGGGATGCCGGTCTGACGTGAATCGAGCGTGGTGGCGATTCGCAAGGCGCGCGCTGAGGCTTTGAAGATGGCTTCGGCGATGTGGTGCGTATTGCGACCGTAGTGCAACAAAATGTGGTAGTTGCACAGTGCGTTGCTGGCAAAAGAATACCAAAAGTCTTCTACCAGCTCGCTGTCAAAATCGCCGATCTTGGCCGCAGGCATGGGTGCATTGAAGACGACGTAGTTGCGACCGCTCAAATCGACGGCGGCGGTAACCAGCGTCTCTTCCATGGGGAGCACAATATGCCCATAGCGTTGGATACCACGCTTATCTCCCAAAGCTTTACTGAAGGCTTGTCCTAGACAGATGCCAATGTCTTCGGTCGTGTGATGCGCATCGACTTGCGTATCTCCCTGACAGCTTACCTCCAAATCGAACAGGCCATGTTTGGAGAACAGTGTCAGCATGTGATCGAGAAAGCCAACTCCCGATTCAATGTGACTCTGTCCACTGCCATCGATGTTGAGTTTGAGCGAGATCTGTGTCTCGGCCGTCTGCCGTTCGATGGTCGCCGATCGCGATGTGGTCATGGGTCGTGCTTTAATGGAAGTAGTAAGTTGGTCGAGGATCGAAGCCAATGGACAAACTGAGTTTAACGAAGATGGCCAGCCAACAGATCTAAACATGCGTCGATTTGATCGTCGGTCCCGACGCTGATGCGCAAGCCGTCACCCCACTGGGGATAGTTCATATAACGCACTAAAACTTGGTCGCGTTTTAGTGCTTCGTAAAGTGGTTGAACGGGGCGATCGCTGCGAGTACACCACACGAAGTTAGCTTGCGAGTCCGCCACGGTGAAGCCCAGTTCACGCAGTCTGACGGTCATGCGCTGGCGAGTGGCGTTCACTTTTTGGCGGTTGTCCCGCAACCATGCCTGATCGTCTATCGCGGCGGTGGCCGCCGCTAGGCTGAGCGAGTCACAGTTGTAGCTGTCTTTCACTTTACGGAGCATTTCGATGATGGCAGGTTGAGCCACCAAGAAGCCAAAGCGCAGTCCGGCCAGCGCGTACGACTTGCTCAACGTTCGTGAAACCATCAGCCGTGGATTCTGCTTAACCAGTTCAATACAATGGCTCTCCGCAAAATCGGCATAGGCTTCGTCAACCAAAAGTGGACAGGTCAATTGCGCGGCCATGTCCGCGATCCGCTGCGGCTCGATGACGGTCCCACTGGGACTGTTCGGATTGGGGAGAAAGGCCAATCGCAATTGAGCATCGGGCTTCGAAAAATCCTCGGCCAGCGAAAAGTCCTCTCGAAAGCGAATCTCTTCGTATTGGGCTCCCTGCAATTGGGCCAGCGTGCGGTACAGAATGTAGCTGGGATAGGGCAACCGCAGTTTGTCGGATGATCCTACGAAGGCGCGCGTGAGAATGGTGAGGATGTCGTCACTACCATTGCCACACAGTATCCAATCGGGCTCGACTCCCAGCACTTCCGCCGCACGTACGCGAAAGGCGGTCCCTAACGGGTCTGGGTAACGTTCCAAGCGGGAGGCAGCCGCCGAAGCCAGCGCTGCGACGACGCGTTGAGAAGGCGGGTAGGGATTTTCGTTGGTATTGAGCTTGATGAATTTACCTCCCTGCGGCTGTTCGCCGGGGACGTAAGGCTGCATTTGTTGGATCTCAGGACGAAACAGTCGATCGAGTTCAGGCATGGGTTGCGCTTATGCGGCTTGGTTCTTGGTTCTTGGTTCTTGGTTCTTGGTTCTTGGTTCTTGGTTCTTGGTTCTTGGTTCTTGGTTCTTAGTTCTTGGTTCTTGGTTCTTAGTTCTTGGTTCTTGGTTTGTTGGCCGATGATTGGCTGGCGCCGCGAATTTCGACGCTTTGGCGGTGGGCGGTGAGTCCTTCTTTGTTGGCGAGCAAGCTGATTTCGGCGGTGATATCGGCCAACGCGGCTTGGGAGTATTCGATGACGCTGCCACTGCGCAAGAAGGAGTTGGCGGACAATCCAGCCGCCCAGCGCGCTGTCCCGCCGGTTGGCAAAACGTGCGAAGGGCCCGCAGCGTAGTCTCCCAAAGCGACGGGGCTGTAGGGGCCGAGAAAAGTTGCCCCCGCATTGCGAATCTGCTGGGCTAGCTCGCGAGGCTCTCGGCAGGCGATATGCAAATGTTCGGGAGCGAGCAAGTCGGTCACCGAGCAGGCTTGTTGCCGATCGCGCACGAGTACAAATGCGCCAAACGCATTGAGGCTGTCAATGGTCAACTCACGGCGGCTCAGGCTAGCCAGTTGCCGATTCAATTCGGTTTCGACGCGGTCGGCCAAGCTCGCGTCCCAGGTAACCAACACGCTCGATCCGGGCGAGTGTTCGGCTTGGGCCAACATATCGGACGCAGTGAAGGCTGGGTCGGTCGAGTCGTCAGCAATGACAACAACTTCGCTCGGGCCTGCGATTGAGTCGATATCGACGTCACCGTAGACAAATTTTTTGGCGAGCGCTACAAACAGATTTCCTGGTCCGACGATCTTATCGACCGCTGGTAGACCGTCGACGCCATAGGCCATGGCTGCGACCGCCTGGGCACCGCCGACTGGATAGATTTCGCGTATGCCGAGTTCGTAGCATGTAGCCAGGACATCGCGATTATAGGCACCGAACTCGGTGGGAGGGGCGACAATGGCGATCTCCTCGACACCAGCAACTTGAGCCGGAACGACGGTCATGAGCACGGTGGAAGGGTAAGCCGCCGCTCCGCCGGGAACACACACGCCGATGCGCCGCAGCGGAATGTAGCGCTGGTCGAGTTGCACGCCTGGCGACGGTTGATACGTCACCGAACGATGTAGGATCGATCGTTGGAACGCCTGGATATTATCGCGTATGCGCGCGATAGCCCGCAAAAACTCAGGGGCAGCCTGCGCGTGTGCTTCGGCCAATTGCGATTCGGGCAAGCGGAGACTGCCTGCGGACATCTCAGCCGAGCTGGCGTTGCCGTCGAGTTGCTGCGAGTAGTGCAGTAGCGCCTCCAGACCGCGAGCTCTCACATCATTGCAGATTCGCTCGACCACTTGCGAGGGCAGCAGCGGTTCGCCGAATACGCGCTGGGTCAATTCCCGACCGCGGGGGCTGACCACGTTGCCCACTGGGCTCAAGCTCGTTCGCAGGGCGTGCAAATCGGCAGCGAAGGCAGCTTGCGAGCTGGCGGTCGAGCCATCGAGTCGGCGAATCTGCATTGTTTGGCTAGAATTCATGGGTGGTATTTAATGTGGCCCGACGCTCCGCCGTCGGATGTGCTTTCAATGCAGCCCGACGCTCCGCCGTCGGATGTGTTTTCAATGTGGCCCGACGCTCCGCCGTCGGATGTGTTTTCAATGTGGCCCGACGCTCCGTCGTCGGATGTGTTTTTCAGAACAGCCCGATGCTCCGCCGTCGGATAGATTCGCCCTCACTCCTACCGTGACTTTGCTAAATGCACTTTGAACGATGCAGTATAGTATCCCATCAAAACCTTGACCACTTGCCCTGTTTCTCAAGATAATCTGCACTCAAGACAATCCGCCAACCCTGAAGTTCATTGTAAAACATGCCAATTCCGATAGATTTGCGTAGTGACACGGTCACACAGCCTTGTCCAGCCACGCGCGCGGCCATGGCAGCAGTCGAGGTGGGGGACGACGTCATTGGCAGCGACCCCACACCGTCGAACGTCTGCAAGAACTGGTGGCGGACTTGCTGGGGAAGGAGGCCGCGCTGTTGATGCCGAGTGGCTCGATGGCGAATCGAGTCGCCGTTCGCCTACACTGCGGTCGTGGCGATGAATTTTTATGTGAGGCAGATTGTCACGTCTGCAGTGCCGTTGAATACTGCACATGTAGATAAACTTCTGCCGGTGGCGTATAATCAGCAGAGCGGCTCAGCCCCAATTGGCGGAACGGCATTGTTTGCTAAAGAGCCGCTTTTCCCACCTTCTACCTTAGATGGTTACCCTACCGAATTCGATTTGGAGAACATTCAGTATGAAGAAAGTACTAGCCCTCTTGAGTGTGGCCGCTTTGACGGTCACATTTTCATTAAGCAGCCTAGCTCAGGCCCCTCAGGCTTCGACAACAGCCGCACAATCGAGCCCCCCGGCAGGCAAATTGGTGTTGGCTGATGCCAAGTTGGCCACGCTGCGTGCCAAGTTCGTTTACGACGGCGACGCACCAGCCCCCAAGAAGGTCGACTCGAGCAAAGATCCGTTTTGCGCCCAACTCGAAGTGCTCTCCGAAGTGATGTTGGTCGGCAAAGATGGCGGGCTTCAGAACTTGGTGTTGATGTTCGACGCCAAGCGTTCCAAAGCGAAAGTACCGGCTGAATTCGCCAAACCTGCCGACGGGATTGTGAAGCTCGATAATAATGGCTGTATCTTTGTGCCGCACATCGTCTTCGCGCAGGTCGGACAGACGATCGAAGTGCACAATAGCGACCAAACTGGACACAACGCCAACTTCGGCTTCTTCAACAATCCAGCGCAGAATTTCCTGATCCCTATCGGAGGTAAGAAGGATATCAAGCTCGTAGCGGATGAAGCGACGCTGATGCCGGTCGAATGCAACATTCACCCATGGATGAAAGGCTATGTCATAGTACAAGAGCATCCGTACGTGGGCATTACCGACGAAGCAGGCCAGATTGAAATCGCCAACCTGCCTGTTGGCGAAGTGACTTTCTTGGTTCGACATGAAAACGCTGACGGCTCGATCGACGAGGGAACCGTCGGTGGCAAGAAGCAAAAGTGGGGGCGTGGCCGCATGGAGATTGAACTCAAGCCCGGCGTGAACGACCTGGGGACCATTACCTTGGCTGCCGACAAGTTTAAGAGATAGACCCTTCGCAAGTGCTGCGACTTGTCGCAGCTTTGGTATGGAGCCGGCTGGCATCAAGTAGGAAGTGGCAGATGAGATCAAGCTCGCGCCAACAGAATTCCAACTGTCGAAATTCCTGGTGCTGCCGGCGGTGGGGAAGGCCAAAGCGGGGATAAATCCCCGCACTCCAAGGAAGACCCGCACTCCAACAATTGGCTGCGTACTGGTATGATCTTGCAGTGCGAGCCAATGGGCGAGATCGAGTCGAAAACTCTTGGGCAAACGGGCTGATGACCAAACATATTTTCGTGACCGGTGGGGTCGTTAGCTCGATCGGCAAAGGGCTGACCAGTGCGTCGATTGGCATGTTGCTCGAAGCACGCGGGCTGCGTGTACGGATGCAAAAGCTCGATCCCTACATCAACGTTGACCCTGGGACGATGAGCCCCTACCAGCACGGCGAAGTGTACGTGCTCGACGACGGTAGCGAAACGGATTTGGATCTGGGGCACTACGAGCGGTTTACCAACGGCCCGCTGACTCGCGATTCGAACTACACCACGGGCCAAATCTACTTGGCGGTCATCGAAAAGGAACGCAAAGGTCAGTTCCTCGGCAAGACGGTGCAAGTCATCCCGCACATTACCGACGAAATCAAGAGCGTCATTCGCAAAGTGGGCGAGCATGACGTGGACGTGGTCATCACGGAAATCGGTGGCACCGTCGGCGATATTGAAAGTCTCCCCTTTCTGGAAGCCATCCGGCAGTATCCCTTGGACGTCGGCAAGGAGAATTGCCTCTATATCCACTTGACGTTGGTACCCTACTTGAAGGCGGCCGGAGAGTTGAAGACCAAGCCGACTCAACACTCGGTCGGCCATTTGCGACAGATCGGCATCCAGCCAGACATTCTAATTTGTCGCTGCGAACAGCCCATCTCGCGTGAAGATCGCGAGAAAATTGCGCTCTTTTGTAACCTCAGCCCACAAGCGGTCATCGAGGAGCGCGACAAGGATTTTTCCATTTATGAGGTGCCTTTGAGCCTGGTCAACAACGGGCTCGACGAATTGATCGTCAAGCGGCTGGGACTTGCGTCGAGCCCACCCGACTTGGAACCATACAATGACATTCTGCATCGCCTGCGCAATCCGCAACATGAAATCAGTATCGCGGTGGTTGGCAAGTACGCTGAGCACAAGGACGCCTACAAGTCGATTTACGAATCGCTCGATCACGCGGGTATCCATCATCACGCTCAGGTTCGTATCGGTCGCATTCAAAGTGCCGACATTGAGAACGAAGGCCCCGAGCGTCTGCTTTCGGGCTTCGACGGCATTCTCGTTCCCGGTGGATTTGGCGAGCGGGGCATCGAAGGCAAAGTGCAGGCGGTACAGTATGCACGAGAGAAAGAGATTCCGTTCTTTGGTATCTGCTTGGGGATGCAGTGTGCGGTTATTGAGTTCGGGCGCAGCTTGATGGGGTTGGAAGGTGCTCATTCGACCGAGTTCGACAAGAACACGCCCCATCCGGTGATCTGTCTACTGAACGAGCAGCGCGAAATTACGCAGATGGGCGGCACCATGCGACTGGGAGCTCAACCCGCCAAGCTGGCTGCCGGCACCCATGCTCAGTCCGCCTACGGCCAAACCGATATTGTAGAGCGACATCGCCACCGCTACGAATTCAATAACGTTTACCGCCAGCAGTTTGAAACGCACGGAATGACTTTTGCTGGAACCAGCCCCGATGGCCAATTGGTCGAAATCGTCGAGGTTCCCCACCATCCCTGGTTTGTTGCCGTCCAATTTCACCCCGAGTTCAAATCGAAGCCAACCAAGGCCCATCCACTATTTGCCGGTTTTATCCAAGCTGCCATCGAACGTCGCGCCCGTCGTCAAAAGAAAACGATGGCCGCGGAACCTAGCCAGCCAGTATGACGAAGATGGCGCTCGCCGACCAACTGCGTCGGTGCCCGTCGCGACCCGCCCGCACGCGGCTCGTTGTACCACATACCTCGATCTTGCATCGGCCCCATGCCAGCTTGTCTGGTATGAGCCAAGCTTTAAGAATAGAACACGACGAAAACACTTTGCACTACCACTTTTCCACCCGCTCGCCACCTGAGGTGGCGAGCGGGTGGAAAAGTGGGGGAATTGGTGAGGACCTCGATCTAGTTTCAAAACTCGTTCACCTGTGAGACAAGCTCACAGGGGTCCAAAAAGATGTGTGGTACAACGATCGCGTACGGAAGAGTACGACACACCCCGACTTAGTCACTCATGAATAATTTGGGATAAACAGAACTACGCTTCGGTCGCGCGTGAGTGCCGCCGAAGACTGAAACCAATGGAAAGCCGATTGTTTTCATTTTCATACTTACGGAGGTACGCCAACGATGCCTGACAAGCCTGCTGAAGAGCCCAAGCTGATCATCGACGAGGACTGGAAGACGCAAGTTCAACGCGAAAAAGAGGAGCTCAAACAAAAGTTGGCAGAGAGTGATCCAGACGCTGCAACGGCACAACCCGATGGCGACGAGTTCGAAAGCAGCGCTGACAAGCCGACTGGGGCTGCAGACACTACCAACGAGCCAGTAGCGGCAACGACGACAAAGGCGGCCAGCAGCAGCTCGGAAAAACTCGGCGCGCCTCCGCCGGCATCCTTGATGTTGCTGGTGACTACGCTGGCTACCCAAGCCATGGGGGCGATGGGCTTGATGCCCGACGAGCAGGGAGAAAAATTACCGGTCAATCTTGAATTCGCTCGGCACTTCATCGATATGCTTTCGGTGCTCGAAGAAAAGACCACGGGAAATCTCAGCGACGACGAAAAGGTATACCTAACAGATGCCTTGCATCAATTGCGCATGGCCTTTGTGGCGGTCAGCAAAAATCCACCCGCTGCGAAGCAAACTTAAACGATGGATCAAGAGGCTAGCTATATTTGTGACGCCTGCGGCGAAGAGATTGTCGTCCCTGTCGATCTTTCGGGCGGTGCTAGCCAAGTGTATATCGAGGACTGTCCGGTTTGCTGCCACGCCAGCCTGATCCATGTCGAGATCGACGAAGACGGCGAAGCTAGAGTCTGGAGCGAAGCCGAACAGGACCGGTATTAGCTTACCGGCTGGCCCCAGTGGCCTTGTGCAACCGGAGCCAGAGTTTTGTTCGTATAGAGATTCGCCACCTTCGGGGAGGTGGTTCATGCTTTGCTGTATCTACTGGCAGAACTTAGCTTCCGATGGAGCAAGTCTACCGAGAGGCAGAATAGGTTGCGATCGGAGTGGCGTGCGGCGATAAATGTAACAAAAAACCGCGAGTGCTACGCAGCACCCGCGGTTGGATCGATTCAACAGGCGAGTTGATACCTGAAGCAGCAGACAATGGTGAGGCTACTTCTTTTTCTTCTTGGTATCTTCCTCTTCCTTGACCTTCTTTTTCTTCTTCAATGAAACCTTAACCACGCGTGTCTTGGGAATGCCCAAAACGGGATCTCCCTCGCTCCAACGATCGAGTTCCTTGAGTCGCTTGAGGCGCTCGACTCGGGTCAGGACGTTGCGGCTCTTGATCGCACCGCCACTTACTTTAAGGCTCTTATCGAGCGTCATGGGATCTCTCCAAAACTTATGATTTATAAATATCCCAGGGGGAGCTGGGATGCAGTCGGCTGGTTTTTAGAACCTCGAAGTGTACCGACGCGGCTACTTTTCGACAATGGCTATTTGGGCTGCCCGACAGTAGAAAGGAATTAAAATTACTTCGTTTGGGTGGTTTAGCCTGGGTGGGGTCACGTACCTAGTGCTTTGTCCAAGTTAAGAATTAGGGTTGGAAGTAGTGGACGAGGTTACGAGTCCCTCAACGTATTACGGCTCAAACGGACGCGTAAACGCGTCCACAACCCGAAAATTGTGTATTGACA
>JADYZV010000063.1 GCA_020852965.1 Pirellulaceae bacterium
GCGAGTACGCTACCGTGGCCGAGCTCCGCGATCGTTTAGAATCATCCTTGCTGGCACTTGGAAACGTCGAAGTCATCGCCAAGCAGTCCCAGCGATTGCCGCATGTTTCCAACGTGGCTTTTCTTGGATTGGACCGACAAGCCGTCCAAATGGCGCTCGATCTATCGGGGATCGCTTGTAGTACCGGGTCAGCTTGCGCCAGCGGCAGCAGTCGTCCCTCGCACGTGTTGACCGCCATGGGACTCAGCCCGACCGTCATCAATGGCTCGATCCGTTTTAGTCTGTCGCGGAACACTACTGCGGTGGAAATAGATTCCGCTATCGAATTGATTGCTCGCGTTTTGAAAAAAATTATTTACTGAGTGTGAAACCGTTCCCCAGATACGCTCGTCCCCCAGCTCCTGCCTGGGTACGCACTGTCTTGGAGGCTCCGCCTTCCCCGTCGACAAGCTCAATGGACTTGTACTCATGCCACGCAGTCGACGAGAATTGCGTCCTATTATCCGTGCTCCGGCTTTGCCATCCGTGCTAGCGAATGACACGAATACTCGCACCGATGGCAAGGCCGGAGCACGGATGACAGGAACAGAAGACGACTCTATTGCGCTGACAGATTGAAATCGACCACATTTTGCCCGGGGCTAATTTCATAGGAGAATCCTTCTTCGGTGGCCCCTTTAGGCAAAAGTTCCTCCGACCACTCTTGGGTAGTTTCGTCATAGATGCTGGTCGATATCAAGAAGGTTCCTGAGCCGACTTTGGCGGCCTCGGTCTGCTCGTCCAACTTCAAACTAAATTGCCCCTGCTCATCGGTGCTGGCATACGATGGTCGGCCACCAAGTTCTGGATAAAAGGCTATATTGGCCGCTACCAGTGGTTTTCCATTGAACGTTATCGTCCCCTTGGTTGGTGCGATCGATTGTTCTCCACACCAATTCTGCCACTGCTTTTCGATCCACTGCGGATCGGGCTCGGCATCGGTCACCAAATAGCGATAGCGTGAAATGAGCGGATGCGCGCGATCGATTACAAACGAACCATCGACGCACGGGGAAAAACAGAAATACGGTTTGGTCGGATGCAATCGCGCGGCTTGAGGCGCTCGGAAGTTATCAGCTTGGCTGAGCACGGTGATACTCGCTGGCTTGCCATCGATCTCGCCATGAAGGGACACCCACTTCGTGTGTTGGTGATTCCCCTGCTCGCGCCCCGAACCCTGATCGTTGAGAAAGTCGCTCGGTTCAACTTCTTTTGGCCCACCAGCCGCGCCTACCAATTTTTCAGCGTGCAACCATTCCATTCGGCCACGCAGAGCCATACCGCCGTAGTGGTACTTTTCGACGACCAGCGGTTGGTCCGTCAAAGCCCGCTGCTGCGATTCGATGTCAAAACAATAAAAACTGCCGTCGGTCGGATAGGCGACAACTTTCCAATTTTCGTTAAGAACTTCGACAATCGGTTCGGTGGTCGACTCATAGATTAAATCCACGTCGAAGCCCGTACCAGCCACATGGTTGAAGGTCGCATTGACTCGCTTATGACCAACACGGCCGGTTCGCTCTGCGAGATTCCAAAAGTCGATTTGGCGATCTGAATAGGTTGTTTTGACCCAAGCGGCAAAGATGCCGTGCTGGTGCGCATGATCGATCGGAAAGGTCGCCGTGATCGTCTTGCCCGTTGGTGAATTGACAGGATGCAGAAAACCGCTACGAGCGTAGATGGGATCGATGCCAGTCGGGACTGGAGGAGACTGCTTGGTGTACGTTAACAATGTCGACTCGCCACGCTGGATCGATATCGTTTGCTGAGTCTCGCCAACGCTGAGGCCCCCCAGCGTGCTCGTCGGTTCGGCTCTCGGGTTTCCATCCTCCGTCGGAGTTGCCGGTTGTGCAGCAGTTTGAGCACTCAATGTTTGCGCGGCGGGTTGCGAGAAAGTGGCAAACAACAAGACGCTACTGATTATCAACTCGTTAATCTTCACGATCATCCGCACCTCATGATTCGAGTGGCCTACTTTCACATTTCGTTCATTGTAACCGTTCACGAACTAGGAGGATTAGGAGTTGTAAGCACCCACTAAACCCACGAGGTTTACAAAGAACAACTACGAACGAATCGCCCACTAAAAGACTTTTTAGGATGAAATCGCCGGTGTACTAAACTAACAAAGAAGAACAGAGTCAGCCTTTCGTGTCCTTCGTGTTTTTCGTGGTAAACAGGCGAACTTACTCAAAAACTGTTATGCAAAATTGATATCCGGACTCGCGCTTTGTGACGTTGTCATGGTGCGCTCCGCCTACCTACCCTTCGCTCTGCCGTGACTGCGCGGTGGTTGTCACAAACCTACAATACCCCAAAAGGACTAGTTTTTATTGCTCTCCAAAAAGTAGCTGAGTGCTATTAGAATATGTGACTGTTGTGTTGTCTGCGACGATTCTCTCTTAATGAATATTAGCCTTGTGATCGTCGATCAGCCCATAGTAACTTCTACGATACCGCTTGAACGGCCGGCTTCGGTCAGGCGACATTTGCCTCTGGCTTCCAATTTGGGCTGGATGCTGCCTGAGTATATTGTCGGGCCGGAGAACGAGACGCTGCGATATCTGTTTGGTGACAGCTCGCTCGGCCACTTGGAGCAACTCTCGCCGATCGTGTTTTATGGCGATAAAGAAGTCGGCAAAACGGCCTTGTCGATCACCCTGGCTGTCTCGTGGGCGAGGTCGACTTCTTTGAGACCACTCTGCTTTACGAATGGCAAGTCGTTTGTGGCCGATTTCTCCGCGGCGGTCGAGATCGATGACCTCGATTCGTTTCGTTCGCGCCATCGCGCTTGCAAGCTCTTGTTGATTGACGATTTGGAAGACTTGGCCCAAGCTCCCGCTTCGCAAATCGAATTGGTGGCTACCCTGGATGTCATGGCCGAACAGAGCCGACCAGTCATTGTGACGCTCAATCGTCTCCCCTCAACCATTACGGGTTTTAGTTCCGCGCTCAGTAGCCGTTTGTCAGGCGGCTTTTCGGTACCGCTGTTGAAACCGCGTCCTATCACGCTGGAGAAGCTCGTCCCAGCTTTAGTCCAAACCATCGATAGCAAGCTGCCAACTGGTCCCCTAGTCGAACTATGTGTGCGATTGTCGGCTAAGAATTTATCCGTGCCCGATGTTCACAAAGTGATCTTGCTGGCCGCTCAGAACAAAAACGCCGCCGGAGAAGTCGATATGCACGTAGTCGGCTTGTTGGCTCAACAACTGTTCTCCGGCACCGGCCCCACGCTTCCTAGCATCGCCAAGGTGGTCGCTCGCAAGATGCAAGTCCGCTTGGTCGAGATGCGTGGTGCGACTCGGCAGGCCAATATCGTTCGCGCTCGCGGTCTCGCTATCTTGTTGTCTCGCAAACTCACCTCGTCGAGCTTGCAAAAGATCGGCGAGTTCTTTGGGGGCCGCGATCATTCGACCGTAATTCACGCTTGCCGCAAGACCGAGAAACTGCTCGATAGCGACTCGGAGCTAGCCAATCTAATGCAAGAGGTCCAAGCCGAAGTGCTGCAGGCTTGAATCGATTCGCACAGCCGACTGCAATTGTTTAACTCCTAGCCGCAGTAGTCAGTGGGTCACGACGGAAATTGTTTAACTCCTAGCCGCAGTAGTCGGTGGAGCATGAGTGATATCTACGATGGAGTAGCGCTACGAAGCACTGGAAGTTGAACCAGCGCGTGAATACCGACTACGTAGGCGCAGGAAGGAAGCGGAGTTGATTGCACTGGTCACGCCAATGGTGCGAAACCCGCTCGGGGGAAGGGCTGAGCCTGACGGCAGCCGCTGGTGGACTAAGAAGGTGGCTGCCGTAGGTGCCATCGCCTGCGCTGGCCGCGAAAATCGGTTGGTATACGCTGTGGTTCGTCTGTGACCCACTTGTTGATCCGCTCGCCTTGTGCACCTGCGGCCAACTGCGGCTCGGCGTTAAACGAATTCTTAGTGGCGTCGAGCCGGTACTAAATACCTCTGTGGAAAACGTGTCGCTTGTCTGTTTACGGTTGTTGGTCGAATTGCTGGTTGCCGGTGCTCGATAACCGCTCTGTCAGTAACCCTCTTTTATTGAACCTTACCTCGACGTTGGTTGACAGTTTTTTGTCAACTTTTCCGCTGTCAATTGCGGGTCAGTTATCAAGCTTAAAGCCTTGACGAGTTAGCACTTAGAGCCAGCACCCGCCATGTGCATAACTCGATTCGCCAACCCTTTAATACTAATGATATTTTAAAGATATAGAGAGAAAGTCAGAATACCAAAACGACAGAGCGAACACTTCGACCGTCGTGAAATCGACTCCTATGACCAGCGGTCAATTCTCAGCAACCGCCACAAACCATGGGGTGACCGGGTTTTGCTTCCAGAGAAGTGACTGTAAAACAACGGTTCCGTCAAAACGGCGTCGTTCATCGTCATGGAGTCGAGTAGGTCATGAAAATAGCTTGCGATCGTGAAAAGCTGGCAACAGCCTTCCAACTAGCTGGGAGTGTGGCGTTGACCCGTAGCCCCAAAGAGGTGTTGCAAAACATTAAAATAGAGGCGGGCGAAGATCGGGTCATCTTAATGGCGACCGATATGGAAACCGGTATTCGCATCGACGTAGACGGGGTTGACGTGCAAACGCCTGGCAAGGCCCTGTTGCACGTGGGCCGAGTGGGCATGATCCTGCGAGAGAGTAGCGACGATCAACTGATCTTCGAGTCGGACGGTTCGTCGACTAAAATCAAAGGGCTCCACTCGGAGTTCAATCTCCCCAGCATGAATCCCGACGAATTTCCGACAGTCGTCGGCTTCGAAGAGGACAAGTATCACGAATTGCCAGCTCGGCTGTTCAAAGAAATGGTCAAGCGGACGGCATTTGCGACAGACCCCGATAGCTCGCGATTCGCGCTCGGCGGCGTGCTACTCGAGCTCAATGGCGAAGAGGTGTTGGCCGTAGGGACCGACGGGCGGCGACTGGCACGCGTCCAAGGAACCGGAAAAAGCATAGGTGGACATCAAACTAGCGGCAATTCGACCATCATCCCCACACGTTCCTTGACGTTGATGGAGCGTTCGATCGGCGACAAGGAAGAAGTCGTACACATCGCTTCGCGTGGAAACGATGTGCTGTTGCGTACAGGCCGCTGCACAATTTACTCGCGCTTGGTAGAGGGGCGCTACCCGAATTGGCGACAAGTCATCCCGCAGCGCGATAACTCGGTCGCCATCGATATGACCGTAGGCCCGTTCTACAACGTGATTCGTCAAGCAGCCATTGTGGCCGACCAAGAGACGCGTGGTCTGGATTTTGAGTTCGGCAATGGAACACTGGTACTGACAGCCAAAACCGCCGACTTGGGGCAAAGCCGCGTCGAGTTGCCGATCCCCTACGACGGTGAAGTGATCAAGCTCAAGCTCGACTATCGTTTTGTCAGCGACTTTTTGAAGGTGCTCGACGCCAGCACGACGTTCAAGCTCGATATCGCCTCGTCGACGCAGCCCGCATTGCTGACCACCGCCGATGGCTACGCCTATGTCGTCATGCCCATGGCCATGGACGCGTAAAAAAAATGTACTGACAGGCGCTCCGCCGCTCTATATTCGCTGGCCGCTGTGGCGGCCAGTCGCTTTATAGTCCCAAGAAAATTTGTCTCAGAGAAATTATCAGTCGCCAGTAGCGACTCACAAAGAGCATGGATCGGCGGCGGAGCGATCCACGACTAACTAGCATAGCTTCGTTTCGGCAACGGAATAACACTAACGCGAGCCATCAGCATGAGCGTCACAGCTTTTATGGAAAAACACTTCCGGCACTTTAATGCGCGGGAGACGCTTGCCTCAGCACAAGCCTACAAGCAGTTTATCGACGATGGTGGAAAAATGTTGGTCTCGCTGGCAGGGGCGATGAGCACCGCCGAGCTGGGCATATCCCTTGCCGAAATGATTCGCCAAGACAAAGTGCATGCGATCAGTTGCACAGCGGCCAATTTGGAAGAGGATCTGTTCAACCTCTTCGCGCACAAGGATTACAAAGTCATCGCCGACTGGCGAGCCTTGAGCGCCCAAGACGAAGTCGACTTGCAGGCGGCTGGTTTTAATCGAGTCACCGACACTTGCATTCCCGAGACCGTCATGTTCCACATGCAAGACTGGCTGACCAAGTATTGGGTCGAGCAAGCCGAAAAGGGTGAAGGGAAGTTTCCCTACGAGTACTTCTTCCAAGTGCTCGATGAACCCGAATTGAAGCAGCACTACCAGATTCCGATCGAGCATAGTTGGGTAAACGCGGCCAAACAAAAGGGTATACCGATCGTCTCGCCGGGAGCTGAAGACAGCACGCTAGGCAACATGTTTACCGCGCGCGTCATGGATGGTACGGTGAAATCGCACGCCGCTTTGAAAAGTGGTACCGAACAATTGCACATGCTGACCGATTGGTACCGTCGCGAGAGCCAAAAACATCCGATAGGTTTTTTTCAAATTGGTGGCGGCATCGCTGGGGACTTTGCCATTTGTGCGGTCCCGATGTTGATTCAAGATCTGCGAGAGGACGCGCGATTGTGGGCCTATTTTTCGCAGATAAGTGATGCCGTTACCAGTTACGGTGGCTATTCGGGAGCCGTTCCCAACGAGAAGATCACTTGGACCAAGCTCAGCCGCGAATGCCCCAAGTTTATGATTCAAAGCGATGCTACCATCGTCGCCCCACTGATTTTCGCCTACGTGCTAGGACAGTAAGTGGCGAATTCAGTTGCCCACGAATCACGCGAATTCAGTACTCGTAATTCATGCTTTTAGTTTTTGACTCTGACTCAAACGTCCTTGCTGACGCTGCGGGTTATGAATAATCCGGGTTAAACAGCCACTCGCTTCGACAAGCGTACTGCACTGCCGAAGAGCTTATTGCCTATCGGATTGGTTGGGCTTACAACGGGACGGAGCTCTAGGTTGTCGGCACTAGTGGGCTGTTGGATTATTTAGCCGCTCGAGCTGTCGCTGAGCATCTTGTTGCGTAGAGCTTGTAGGCCGCGTTTGAGTAGTCCGGCAACGGCCATTTCCGTTTTGTTCATCGCTTCGGAAATTTGTTTGAGTGATTGGCCTTCGACGTAGCGCAGACGCAATGCCTCACGTTGCGTATCAGGTAGGTCTTCCAAACAGTTAGCCAGAAACACGGCCGCTTCGTCTCGCATCATGCGCTGGCTGGGTGAAGTCGTCTCCGAGGGAGCCAGGTCGGTCAGCGCGGGCCGACTGTCGCTGGGGCTGTTGGACACTTCGCGACCGGCCGAACGCTTTTGCGTGTAGAGGTGTTTTTGGTGAGCCGAAGAGACGTTGTTGCGTAGAATGTGTCGCAGCCATCCGAGCAATTCTTCGATTTGATGACCACGAAAATTAGGCAGATCGCGCTGCGCTTCAAGAAATGTCACTTGCACGATATCGGCAGCGTCGAGCCGCCCGCGTAATCGAGTATCGAGATAGCGCTGTGCCAGGACCGTCAAATACGCGCGGTAATCCTCCAGCAGCTCACCCAACGCTTCGACATCGGCTGCCTGGGCACGCTCGAGTAGTTGTTGATGGCGAGTGCGATTGACCATGAAACTCTTAGTCTTCTAACTTGACATCGCACGGGGGAAGTAGTGCTGTACAGCAGAAGGCGACGCGCCCCATTGTACACTAGCCCCAGCACATATTTAGCCGTTTTGGCGCCAGCCACGGCATTCAATGTGGCCCGACGCTCCGCCGTCGGCATTCCTAGCGGCCGGCTAGCTACAAAACTGATTCACCAGCGAGATAAACTCGCTGGGGTCTGCGCAGGAAACACGCCCCGTGCGTGAGATGCCCGAGCGGCTATAATTGAGTTCACTCGGTTAGAACGATTTACCAACTCCCCAGGCTTTGACTCTGGTTTCAGAAAGCACTTTCGATGTACCTTCGCATGGCCAAACGGCTGCTCTGGGAGACCGACAAACGATTGCTGTGGAAGCTCGCCTACCAAGCGGGTTGGAAGGGGCTGCGCAGCGTTCAAAAACACAAGCGACGGCTCAAACGAGGGGAGTTCTTTCCTCCGTTTCTCTATATCTCCATTATCAATAGCTGCAATTTGCGCTGCCAGGGCTGTTGGGTCGATGTGGCTGCCAAGCAGACTAAAATAGATATCGAATCGCTCAATCGCACTGTCAACCAAGCCAAAGCGATGGGGAATGCCTTCTTTGGTATCCTCGGCGGTGAACCGTTCATGCATAAGGAGCTACTCGATTTCCTCGAAGGACAGTCCGACGTCTACTTTCAGGTCTTCACCAATGGACACTTCATTACCGACGAAGTGGCTCAGCGCTTGCGTAAGATGGGGAACGTTACGCCGCTGATTAGCGTCGAGGGCTCAGAGATCGTGAGCGACGAGCGGCGTGGGCGGCCCGAAGTGCTCAGCCAGACCATGCAGGGCATTCAGAATTGTTTGAACCACAAAGTTCTCACCGGTGTCTGTACCAGCGTTTGTCGGACCAACATAGATGATCTAGTGACCGATTGTTGGGTCGATAGCTTGATCGATATGGGAGTTATGTATTGCTGGTTCCACGTCTATCGCCCGATGGGCCCAGAGCCGATGCCCGAGTTGGCACTCGAACCCGATCAACTGCGCCGTGTGCGACAGTTCGTAGTGGACACGCGCGCGACCAAACCGATCATCGTCATCGATGCCTATCACGATGGAGCGGGTCGGGCACTATGCCCAGCCGTAACGGGCTTCACGCACCACATCGGCCCGGCAGGGGATATCGAACCGTGTCCCATTATTCAGCTCGCGACCGAGAGCATCCACGACGAGCGACCGTTGAAAGAGACTTTCAATGACAGCCAGTTCTTACGTGACTTCCGCGAGTTGACCGCGCAGCACACGCGCGGTTGTGTGGTGCTCGAACGCCCCGACCTGCTGCTCGAATTGGCCAAGAAGCACAACGCCCGCGACACCACACAGCGTAAGACGGCTATCGCCGAATTGGAAGCCACCATTCCACGACGTTCGCAATACGCGCCCGGCACGGAGATTCCCGAGCGGAGCTGGGCCGTGCGATTGGCCAAGTGGATCGCCTTCAATGATTTTGGAACCTATGGAAAATTCTTCAAGGCAGACGAGTGGATCGATCCTGGCATTCCCAAGACTTACCACATCGATTCCGTGGCGTCGAAGAACGTCGAAAACCATCAACCACAATTGATACGAAACAATGATTGAATGATAGAAATAGTGTAACCGTTCACGAGTTAGTTCGTTTGTTGACCACGAAAAACACGAAGAACACGAAAGCTGACTCTGTACTCTATTGATGGTTTAGTGCCTGTCACGATTTCTTTCTCGACATCTATTATTGGACGATTCGTTCCTATTGCTCTTTGTACACCTCGAACATCGCTCCCATCATTTTGCAACTTTCATCTTTGAACCGTATTTCAGCATTTCTCATCGCTCCGTTGCTGGACCACCAGGAACATCAGCAGCGATTCTTTTCGTGTCCTTCGTGTGTTTCGTGGTTAATACACCTCCTATTCCTCCAAGTTCGTGAGCGTTTACGAACCAGAGTACTGGAGCGAGGGGAACCGGGGTTCATTTTGGTGGGTCCCTTCGGATGAATCGTAAACTTGGTGCAACTCTACCGGCCATTATCGAACAGGTGATGCGGCGCGATCGCTTCGTGCTACAAAAGTCGTGGCACCGGCTGCAATCGGGAAAATCAAATAGTGCCGAAGCGCTGGCTCAGTGGCAAGCCCGGGCTGAAGCGTCAGCGGCTCAGCGGACTACCCGCGCGGCCAGCATCCCCGAGCTCAAATTTGACCCCGAATTGCCGATCACGGCCCATCGTGCGGAGATAGTGCAACTGATTCAAACGCGGCAAACCATTGTCGTGTGTGGCGAAACCGGTTCGGGCAAGAGCACGCAACTGCCCAAACTCTGTTTGGAAGCCGGTTTGGGCGTGGGAGCGATGATTGGACACACGCAGCCGCGCCGCTTGGCGGCTCGCGCGGTATCGAGTCGCCTGGCCGAAGAACTATCGACCTCGGTGGGTCAGCGAGTTGGATTCAAAATCCGCTTCACCGACGCAACGAAACCAGAAACACTGGTGAAGCTCATGACCGATGGTGTGCTGTTGGCTGAAACCCAGAGCGATCGCTTTCTCGATCAATACGACGCGCTGATCATCGACGAAGCGCACGAGCGCTCGTTGAATATCGATTTCCTGCTCGGCTACCTACGGCAGCTATCGGGCCGACGTCCCGATCTAAAACTGATCATTACATCGGCTACCATTGACCCGCAGCGATTCGCAGAGCATTTCGCTGATGAGCATGGACCAGCACCGATCGTCGAAGTCTCAGGACGTACCTATCCGGTTGAAATGCGTTATCGCGAGTCGGCCAGTGTCGAAGAATCGAATGTCACCGACGAACTATTAGCGTCCATAGCGGAAGCCAGCGATGAACTGACGCTCGAAGGGCCAGGCGATATTCTCGTATTTCTACCAACCGAGCGCGATATTCGCGAAGCTCACAAGCACCTGCGCGGCCACTTCACACGGACAGGAATGCAGCACATCGAGATTTTGCCGCTCTACGCACGACTCGGTCAAGCCGAGCAGAACAGAATCTTCGCCTCGCACGCTCAGCGGAGAATTGTGCTGGCGACCAATGTGGCGGAGTCCTCTTTGACCGTACCAGGTATTCGTTACGTCATCGATACGGGGCTGGTGCGAATTTCACGGTATGCACCGCGCAGCAAAGTTCAGCGGTTGCCGATCGAAGGTGTTTCGCAAGCGTCGGCCAATCAGCGAGCCGGTCGCTGCGGTCGCTTGGGGCCCGGCATTTGCATTCGGCTATTTTCTCAAGACGACTTTGCCACGCGCAGCCTATATACCACACCCGAGATTCGTCGCAGTGATTTAGCCAGCGTGCTACTACAGAGCAAAACATTGCGGCTTGGCGCATTGGAAGAGTTCCCGTTGCTCGATCCACCCAGTGCCGAATCGCTGCGCGATGCCGAACGGACCTTGCGCGAGTTGGGAGCGATCGACGGGCAGGGTAACCTAACGCACATCGGTCGACAACTGGGCCGACTCCCCTGTGAACCGCGCGTGGGACGGATGTTGTTGGAGGCGCATGAGCGGAATTGCTTGGCAGAAGTGGTGGTGATCGCTGCCGGCTTAGAAACGCAAGATGTTCGCCAACGCCCCGCCGGTCTGCGTCCCCAGGCAGACGAAGCGCATGCTCAGTTCGCCGATCCGCACAGCGATTTCCTCAGCTATTTGAGACTGTGGGATTTCTACGAACACTTGAAGGGCGACTTGGGGCGATCGCGGATGCAGAAGGCGCTCACTCAAAAGTTCTTGTCCCCCCAAGGCTTTCGCGAATGGTCCGAAGTGGTACGACAACTCAAAGATCTGCTAGCTGCTGCCGGATTTAAGTGTGGTGCTCGTCAATACCATCTGCCCGCCATCGATCGCGAGCAACTCGACGCGCCCAACCAGCGTCGACATCAAAAGGGGTCCAAGGCCGAAAACTTACTCAACGAGCAAGCCATGGAAAAGCTGGCGCGGCCTGAGGGCTATGCGGCCATCCATCAATCGTTGCTAACCGGTTTACTAAGCGGTGTGGCTCAGCGCGGTGACACCTACGAATACAAGGCTAGCGGCGGTTTGTCGATCGCACTCTGGCCCGGTTCCGGTTTGTTTCGTCGCAAGCCGAAGTGGATCGTCGCAGCCGAAATCGTCGAAACAACTCGGAGATACGGTCGTACCGTAGCCGAAGTCGACGTGGAATGGATTGAGCAAGCCGCCGGAGATCTGCTGAAACACACTTACAGTGATCCTCATTGGAGCAGCAAGACCGGGGCGGCTTTGGTCTACAAACGCAGCACGCTGTATGGACTAATCATTGTAAGCGGTCAGCGAGTACAATTGGCTCCCATCGATCCCGACACCGCCCGCGACATGTTGATCGAGCACGGTTTGGTGGAAGGAGAATGGAGCTGTCGCGAAGCATTTTACAAACACAACCAGGAGATGTTGGCGGATATGCACGAATTGGTACAGCGCACGCGTTCGCGCGATTATATCCTCGACCGCTATCACTTGGCCGCTTTTTACAATAGTCGCATACCAACCGACGTTTATGATCTGGGCACGTTGCGGGCTTGGCTTCGCAAGCATCAGGGGCAGCCGGCCGAGCGCGCCTTGTGGATGCAACCAGAAGATTTGCTCGAACCCCAAGAGCAAACAGTGGTTGTTGAAGAGGCGTTCCCCAATACGTTTCACGTAGGGCCGACGGAATTGCCGCTGGCCTATCATTTCGAGCCGGGACATGCCAGCGATGGCGTTACCATCACCGTCCCACAAGCCGCACTGCGACAGGTGAGCGAAGAGGCGCTGGGTTGGCTGGTGCCAGGTTTGTTGGAAGAGAAGATCTTGCACTTGATTCGCTCTTTGCCGAAGTCGCTGCGCACCAGTTTCGTTCCTGCACCCGACGTGGCTAAACGCTTGGCAGGCGAACTCGCGCAAGTCGCTCGTGACCGGCCCTTCACGGCTGCCTTGTGTGAGGCGATGAGCGCTCATGCGGGTGAACGCATTGGGCCGTCTCATTTCGCCTTGGACAAACTCCCCGAGCATTTGCGATTTCAAGTGAACGTGGTCGACGATTGGGGCAACGTGCTTGATAGCGGTCGCGACTTGGCCAAATTGCAAGCCGAACTCGCCCCTCCAGCCGCAGCCCTCGGGCGTGCGAATACAAGCTCACCAACTGGCAACGATGCCAATGACTGGACCAATCGTCCGGTAACCGCTGCCGATTTTGACGAACTCCCGGAGCAAGTTGCCGTGCGTCGCGGAGGATTGTTGGTGGCAGCCTTCCCTGCCCTCGTGCCAGTCGGCGACAAAGTGGAAATGCGCTTGGCCGACACCGGGCCCGAGGCGGAACGCTTGACTCGACTAGGACTCACTCGATTGTTTGCCACCAAGCATCATCGCTCGTTGCGCAGCCAAGTTAGCCACCTGCCCGAGTTTACGCAGAGCTGCGTCAAGCTCGGGCATGTGCTCGCCAGCAATGAATTGACCAATCAACTCCAAGAGCTGCTGGTCCGCATCGCGCTGGTCGAAGGACAGCCACCGATTCGCAACGCGCAGGAATTCGAGGCGAGAAACTCGCGTGCCGCTGGACAGATCTCGATCGCTACCCAAGAGGTTGCCGCCTGGCTTCCCAAGTTCGCCGAGCAAGTGCACCAAGTGCGGCTGCTGTTGGAGAAGACGCCCGAGCCCTGGCGCGAGGTGTTTGATGATATCCGCCGTCAGACTCAAACGCTGCTCGCTCCGAGCTTCCTGAGCGAAACTCCTTGGCCCTGGCTGTCCGAATATCCGCGGTACTTTCAAGCCATGCGCAGTCGCATCGACAAATTGAAGAGTGGCGGTGTGCCGAAGGACAGAAAACTCTCCGAACCAATCGCGGCCGCTTGGGGCAGCTATCAACAGATGGCGGCTGGTGAATTGTCCCATCAGCCTGTACTGCAAGCGAAGCTCGATGAATTGCGATGGATGATTGAGGAGTTGCGCGTGTCGATCTTCGCTCAGCAGCTCGGTACGAAGGTGAGTGTGTCACCGAAGCGAGTGGCGGTGTTGGTCGACGAGTTGGAGTCGGCAAGATAACTTCGAAAAGGCCGCGTGATCGCCCGCCGAAGACTGATATCTCTGGATACAATTGGCTACTGCATACAGGCTACGACACAAGGAGTGTACCTACTACTATGACAGCTTGAAAACATCGTCAACTGCAATAGTGAAATCAGCGAACATGGCGCTATGAGCCGTGTCACCCGCGTTGCATTCGCAATGAACGCGATAGTCGTTACCTTCGAGACTTAGTACCGTGATGCGGGTGAACTCAGGATCGACAATCCAATACTCCGTAATACCGGCCCGAGCGTAGTCGAGTCGTTTATCGACGTAGTCGCGTTTGCGTGCTTCGGACCCTTCGCTGACGATCTCCATGACCAAATCCAATTGATCGGGGTAATCGACAATATCGGAGGGAATATTTTCAGGGCGAACGTATAGGATGTCAGGCTCGCGAATTGTGCCCGGGAACAAAGGGCTGGGCAGTGGTGCAAAGAGAACTTCGCCACCGAGTTGCCGTTCAGTGATATAAGCTTGTAGGGCAAGCGAAATTTGTTTGACGATACATTGATGTCTCCATGTCGGCATAGGTAAGATCTCCAATCTTCCATTTACCAGTTCTGCCATTTTATTGGTATGAATGCGCAGAAAATCTGACTCGCGCCATTGTCCTTGTGGAGGAAAGAACTGGGTGACTTCCCATGCGGGTTCGCCAAGCTGGGACGGAATTCTGGGATGCATATTTGGATCGACAATCACGTGAAGCTACCTTAGATGATAGAATTCAACCAATTCAATTGTACACCAAATAGTGCCAAAAAAGCATTCATGAACGCTCAAAGCTCATCGCCTCTGCCGGACTGTCCAGACAAACCCAATTGTGTCTGTACTCAGGCAACACGGCCAGAGCAAGCGATGGCACCCCTCTGCTTCAGCGGCTCGGCTGCCGAAGCCATCGAGCAGGTTGTTCGGCAAATGGAAAAGCTTCCGCGGGTAGGCATCATCGAGCGGCGCGAGAACTATCTGCACGCTGTGGTCAGCAGTCTCGTCTTTCGCTTCAAGGACGACGTGGAGTTCTATGCGGACGAACAGAGTGGGCTGCTACATTTTCGCTCCGCCTCGCGGCTGGGTTATTCCGATATGGGGGCCAATCGCAGGCGGATGGAACGGCTAAGTGAATTGTTGATTTTGAAGTTAAAGAACGGTTGAGGTTCGCAGCTTCAATTCTCACGCTCTTGTAGGCTCGTAACGAGTAATGCGAGTTACGGCAGACCGGCGCAGGTGATTGTACGCCTCGTTTCAGCGTTCCAATGAGCGTGGTGCAGAGCGATGCCTAGCGGTTGTTGTCCAACGAACACCGTCGTGGCCAGACCACGTTGAATCGGGCGTTTTCGCGAGGTGAGACCACACTTGCTGCCCATGCCGTAACTCGCATTACTCGTTACGAGCCTACTCCAGGACCCGGATGGGTTTGGACAGGAGCTTGTGAGGGCTGGACGACTCGATAAAATATGCTGGGATGCGATCGATTTTCATCGGATGGAATGGTACGGCATGACGAAGCGTCGCGCTGTTCTGAGTGTTAAACGCGAAGCGGCGCCTGCGCCCCTGACACTGGCTGACGCCGTTAGCCAAGTGGCCGAGACCGCTGCGCTGCAAGCGGCCGCAGCCGGAGTGCGTCGCGATGGCCGAGTCACTCTCGAAGGTCTGTGGCTCGGGGCACTTCCGCCGACTTTGGCCGCCTGGCTCAAATACGATCAGCGGCCACTGTTGATCATTCTTCCCCAGGTGGCCGAAGCCGAAGCAGTGGCTGCCGAGTTGAGCGAATTGATCGCACAGCCCGTAGATGTCTTTCCACCGGGGAGCGAAGAGACCGAGCTCGAATCGCTGGCTCATCAAGAGACTGCCCAGCGCCTGCACGTACTCAGTCGACTGTACAAGTTCAATACTGAGGGGAAGCATGGGGATCGCGACCGCCAGGGGATCCCGATTCTGACCACAACGTTGCCTGCTCTGCTACACAGCGTCCCTAGCCCCGATTCGCTCGAAGGCGACAAGCAGGTCTTGGTCTCTGGTAAGCGCGTCGACCTGATCGCGCTGCGGAAGTGGCTATTGCAGTCCGGTTATCACACGACAAGTTCGGTGCAGTTGCCTGGCGAGTTCGCGGTGCGCGGTGGGATACTCGACATCTATCCACCCGATGAGCCGCTGCCGATTCGCGTCGAGTTGTTTGATGATGAGATTGAATCGCTACGATCATTTGACGTGGTTTCGCAGCGCAGTATTGAACAGCGTGATCGACTGCAATTATTGGCGGTACAAGGTTCCGTAGCTCAGGATGGCTCACTGCTGGACTACATCCCTGACGACACCCTGGTCGTGGTTTTCGAGCGGGCGTCGATCATGGCGGCGGGGCAGATGTTTCTACAGCGAGTTCCCTTTCCGGAACGTTTCGCCTCCCCCGAGACGCTGTGGCAACGCCTGTTGAAGCACCACACCGCGCTCGTCTCGCAACTGGCCGACGAGGGATATCTGGGCGAGCTGCAGCGACTGCCATTGGGGAATGTTGAACGCATTGGTGGCGATTTGGAGAAACTGGCTCAAGACATCGATCAGCAAGTCGGCGTGCGGCAGGCGATCGTAGTGGCCATGAATGACGGGGAGCGCGATCGATTGCAAGAGCTGCTGGCCTCGGCAACCGCTACCCAAGAGCAACGCCTGACCGTAGTCGTTAGTCAATTGCTCAATGGTTTTGAAATACTCCCCGCTGGCATGTTTGTCTTGACCGCTGGACAGTTGTTGCGCCGTTCGCACGTGCGGCGCGTGACGAAGCGTTCCAAGAGCAAGCCGATCGACAGCTTCCTCGATCTCAAACCGGGAGATTTGGTAGTCCACCTGTCGCATGGAATTGGCGTCTATCGCGGAACCGAACTACTCGAGAAGCATGGGCAAAAGTTTGAGCATTTGGTGATCGAATTCGATGGCGGGACAAAACTTTATGTTCCCAGTTCGAAGATTGAATTGATCCAGCGCTATGTGGGTGGCACCAAGAGCCGACCGAAGCTGGCCAAGATCGGGGGGCTGTCGTGGGCCAAGCAGAAGAAGGCTGCCGAAAGCGCCGTGCAAGACATGGCGGTCGAGCTACTCGAACTGCAGGCTCGGCGGCGCAGCCAACCTGGGATTGCCTTTGCTGCCGACAGTATATGGCAAAGTCAATTTGATGCGTCGTTCTCGTACGTCGAAACTCCAGATCAATTGACGGCGATCGAAGCCGTCAAACAGGACATGACGATTACGCGACCTATGGATCGGCTGATTTGCGGCGATGTGGGTTTTGGCAAAACGGAAGTTGCCATGCGGGCCGCGTTCAAAGCCATCGATAGCGGCTATCAAGTAGCTGTACTGGTTCCCACCACGGTTCTGGCCGAACAGCACTACAAGACCTTTCGGGAGCGGATGGCTGAATTCCCGTTCGACATCGAAAAGCTCAGTCGGTTTGCTACTCCAGCTCAGCAACGCGAGACGGTGAAAGGTATCGGCAGCGGTCGCGTCGACATCGTGATCGGTACGCATCGCATCGCTTCGAAGGATCTCAAGTTTTATAACTTGGGGCTGTTGATCATCGACGAAGAGCAGCGGTTTGGCGTTGAGATGAAAGAACGTCTAAAACATATCCGCACCAACGTCGACGTGATGACCCTGTCGGCTACTCCCATCCCACGGACGCTGCACATGTCACTCGTCGGCGTGCGCGATATCTCCAATTTGGAAACGCCTCCCGAAGATCGGCTGAGTGTTGAAACGCGAACGATTCGCTTCGATGAGAATTTAATACGCAACGCGATCTTGCGCGAGCTGAATCGCGGCGGACAGATCTACTTTGTTCACAATCGAGTTAACGACATCGAAGAGGTAGCCGCCAAACTCCAGCGAATTGTTCCCGAAGCGAGCTTGGTGATCGGCCACGGACAAATGCACGAAGGGAAGCTCGAACAAGTCATGATCGACTTCATCGATCACAAGTACGACATCCTGCTGGCCACCACAATCATCGAAAGTGGACTCGACATCCCCAACGCCAATACGATCTTTATCGACGATGCCAACCGCTACGGCTTAGCGGAGCTGCATCAATTGCGCGGTCGCGTAGGGCGTTACAAGCACCAGGCCTATTGTTATCTGTTGGTCGATCGACACAGGCACCTTTCGCCCGACGCATCGCGGCGTCTGCATGCGATCGAGGAGTATAGTCAGATTGGAGCCGGTTTTGGCATCGCCATGCGCGACTTGGAAATTCGCGGTGCTGGAAATCTGCTCGGTACACAGCAGAGCGGGCATATCGCAGCGATCGGCTACGAGCTGTATTGCCAGTTGTTGGGTAACGCAGTGCGCGAGCTGACTCATCAGCCTCCCAAGCTGACGGTGGATGTCGAGATAGACATTCCGGTGAAGGCCTTCCTCCCCACCGAATACGTACCCGAATTGCGACATCGGATCGATATCTATCGGCGTCTCAGTCGCATCGCCGATGTGCGCGAGCTGGACGACGTGCGCGACGAGCTGGAAGATCGATTTGGCCGCATTCCAGCTCCGGTGACGATGTTGATGCGAGTAGCCGAGTTGAAGATTGACGCTTCGATATGGTTTGTGCGCGCGCTGCAAGTGCAAGAGAATTTCCTGGTGATGACCTACAGCAATCGGCAGCGCATCGAGCACTTGGCCAAGCTGCATGATCGCCGCTTGCGAATTGTAGACAATCAGAAAGCCTACTGGGTCACACAGCCTGAGAACGGAAAAATCGACTGGTTGAAAGAAGCCCGTCTGGCCTTTCGATCCGCCTAATTTTGGAGTGCGGGGATTTATCCCCGCTTTGGTCTTTGGACGGGCCGAAAGCATGCGGAACGCAAACGAGCAAGAAGCGTCGGAACCCACCTTGTCGCGATCGTCGAGTTTCACCGTACTGCCGGCGATGGGGGAAACCAAAGCGGTGATGAATCCCCGCAGTCCAAAGAAAGGGGAAGGCCAAAGCGGTGATGAATCTCCGCAGTCCAAAGAAAAGTCGGGCTCACAACGACGTTTTGGCTCGTCGGATTCGGTTCATAGGTTAAAATCTGGCATTCGCAATCCGCCCAGACAGCATGATGGACCCAATCGTAAATGAACGAAGAGATACTTCAGCAAGTGCAATTGGCGTATGGCGTCGAGAATTGGTCGGCCGGTTACTTTGATATTAGCTCGCGTGGGACGATTATCGTCCACCCTGCCAAAGACGACGTGCGGTACGCAGACTTGAAGGAAATCGTCGATCATCTATTAGCTAAAGGGCGCGTCAAGCTGCCGCTGCTGCTGAGATTCCCGCAGATTCTAACCAGCCAGCTTCGAGTCTTGACGGCGGCCTACCAGTCTGCGATTGCGGAATTTGACTATGCGGGTCAGCACTACCCACTATTTCCCATGAAGGTCAATCCACGTCGCGAGGTCGTCGAGGAGTTCTTGCGCGAAGGGAAACGTTGTAGGATCGGGCTGGAGTGTGGTAGCAAAGCGGAGTTGTTCGCAGCCATCGCCCAGGAGCAGAGTCCCGATTCACTATTGCTGTGCAATGGCTTCAAAGATGAGATGTTCGTGCGCACCGCCCTGCTAGGAGTCAAAGCGGGCAAACGCGTTGCGATCGTCATCGAAAAACTCAACGAGCTACGGATGGTCTTGAAGCTCGCTCAAGAAGTCGGCGTAGCACCCTGGATCGGTCTGCGTGCCAAGCTCTACTCGCGCGGTTCGGGTAAGTGGGCATCCTCCGGTGGCGACTCGGCCAAGTTCGGATTGACCACCTCCGAAATCTTAGAGTGCGTGCGGCTTTTGCGCGAGGCGAAGCTCGACCACCAACTGAAATTGCTCCACTTCCATATCGGCTCGCAGATCACCGATATCAAACGCGTCAAGAATGCGATGAAGGAAGCGGCTCGCGTCTATTGCAAACTGCGTCAAATCGACTGCGGAGTCGAATTCGTCGATATCGGCGGCGGACTGGGAGTCGACTACGATGGCTCGAAGACTCGCTTCGATTCGAGCGTCAATTACACGGTTCAGGAGTTTGCCAATGACGTGGTCTACGCTTTCAAATGGATCTGCGACGAAGAGAACGTCCCCACACCGAATCTGGTAACCGAGAGTGGGCGCTTTATGACCGCCTATCACTCCGTGTTTATCACTTGCATTCGCGATGAAATTGAAACCTTTGCCGATGATCAGCCCGTGGTGTTGATCGACGAGGATGATCCGCAAGTCATCATTGAATTAAAAGATCTGTGCGATTCGATCAACGCAAAGAACTACGCCGAATACTATCACGACGCATTGCAGATGAAAGACGAGTTGCAGATTCAGTTCAATTTGGGATTGATCAGCTTGGAGGATCGAGCCAAGGGAGACGTACTGTTTTGGGAGATCTGTGCGCGCTCGTTGCGCGAAGCGGAAGTGGACGGCTTCTCGGACGAGGAGTTCGAACAGCTCAAACGCAACCTAGCGCAGAAGTACTTGTGCAATTTCTCGCTCTTCCGTTCGGCTCCCGACAGTTGGGCCATTCGTCAATTGTTTCCCATCGTGCCGATACACAAGCTCAATGAGAAGCCGACCGACTATGCCACCTTGGTCGATGTGACCTGTGACAGCGATGGCAAGATCGATCGTTTCGTCGATTTGAAAGATGTCAAGCAAACTTTGGAATTGCACAATTGGGACCCAGGTGATGACTACTATTTGGGCATCTTTTTGGTAGGCGCTTACCAGGAAGTGATGGGGAGTCACCACAACCTGTTTGGACATCCCAACGAAGCGCACATCTCCATCGACAACGACGGACGCTATCACGTGACCAAGATTATCCCCGGCAGTCGCATCGACGACATGATGCAGTTCGCGCGTTACGATGTCGCGCAGTTAGCCGAATCGTACAAACGCCAATTGAGCGCACAGGTGAGCGGCGGTGGGCTGAGTCAAGTAGAAGCCGACTCGCTGCTGCAGGAGTATGAACAGGTTGCGGGGCGTAGTACCTATCTCGAGTGACCGGATTTTGCCCACGAATCACGCGAATAGCCGCGAATCGAATGCATTCGCTAGAACTCAAACCCAGACTTTTCTTGGGCCGGAGTTTCGATAGACGCTAGAGCTTGCCATCGCAGATAAACCGTAGGGTTAAATCTGCCGTGCGGCTGCGGAACAACATACTGGAGTGAAATCCAGGGACGATGGTGTGCTGTCTTGCGTGCGGTAGATGCGTGCTGTCGAGCCGCACGACGAAATCGGTTTGGGCCGCGAGAATGGCTACTTCATAGCGCTCTGCAAGCGTCGGCGCAAGGCGGGCGGCGAAACCTTCCGGGCGATCGTTGAGCTGTCTCAGAGTGCTACTGAAGCGGCCTGCCAACAGTTGCCAACGAGTGGCGGCATGGGAGCCGCGATTGGGTGGGCAGAGCAAGACAATTCGCTGTAGCTTTTCTAGCCGTCCTTCCAATAGCGCTTGGCGGACAACGAGCGAGCCCATGCTGTGAGCGACGATATGTAGGCCAGAGACTTCTGTGCGTTCCACCAACTGCTCCAAGTCGCCGCGCAGCCGAGCGGCATGGGTTTCGATATCGCTAAAAAGACTGCGATAGCCCCAATTGAGCGTAGCGTATCCGGCCTGGCGTAATCTGCGGGCCAGCGGAAGCATCAGCCAGCGATGGGCGGCGAATCCGTGTATGATTACTATAGTTTCTCTATTCAAATTAGCGGTCATTCCGTTCATCCTGCATCGTGCGGAAAATGAGTGCCGTAACCAGCGTAACCCGCAGCGTCAGCAAAGAAGAAGGTATGGTAGCAAACATGGTTAAAGCGAATCGAAGCGAATTGTGTGGATTGAAATGGTCGTGCCTGTTGCCGACCGCCATCTGCGGAGTGGTTGGTTTTTTGCATGGTGCTCTGTGGCATGGTACTGCCCAGGCAACCGCGCCGACGCGCGTGGCGGATGGAATGGAAATCGCCAAGAGCGATTGGCCTTGGTGGCGTGGGCCATCGCGCGACGGAACGGCCGACCCCGCGCAAAATCCGCCATTGCAGTTTAGCGGTTCTGAGAATGTGTTGTGGAAAGTGGATGTGCCAGGGCGAGGCTACGGATCACCCACCGTGGTGGGCTCGCGAGTCTTTCTGGCTACATGCGATGAAGAGAGTGGGGCGCAATCGGTTCTGTGCTTTGCCCGCAACACGGGCGAGCTGCTATGGGACACGGAGGTCCATGCGAGCGGTGCCATGCGCAAAAACAACAAGTCGACAGGCGCATCGAGCAGCGTGGCCTGTGATGGCCAACACGTCTTTATCAACTTTCCCAACCACGATGCCCTGGTCACCACGGCACTCGACCTCGACGGGCAGCAGGTCTGGCAACAGCGTGTGTCAGACTATGTAATGCACCAAGGCTACGGCGCCTCGCCAGCGATCTATCAAAACTTAGTGATCGTCTCGGCCGATAATAAGAAAGGTGGCGTTCTGGCTGGATTCGATCGACTTACAGGTGACGTCGTCTGGCGGCGTGAACGATTTCCTAAACCTAACTACCCAACACCCACATTATTGCATGTAGCTGGCAAAGATCAATTGTTCATGATCGGCTGCGATATGGTTATCAGTTACGATCCGTTGACAGGCGAGACGTTGTGGGAGACCGAAGGGGCGACGACTGAATGTGTGACCTCGACAGTCACCGACGGGGAATTGATTTACACCAGCGGCGGTTATCCCAAGAATCATATGTCAGCCATCAAGGCGGATGGCAGCCGGCAGGTTGTGTGGGAAAACGACGAGCGACTCTACGTCCCTTCGCTGGTTATCAAGGATGGGTATCTCTACGGAGTGCTCGACGAAGGGATCGCTATGTGCTGGCAAGCCAAAACCGGTAAGCAAATGTGGAAGTCCCGTTTAGGGGGAACCTTTTCCTCATCTCCGGTGCTGGTGGGAGACAAGATCTATGTGACCAACGAAGCTGGGGACTTCTTCGTCTTCGGTGCGAATGCTAAAAAGTTCGAACGTCTGGCTAAGAATCAAATAGGAGAGGAAGTCTTAGCGACTCCAGCCATCGTCGCTGGGCGCATCTACCATCGCGTCGCCCATCGCGATGCCAATGGAGCGCGACAAGAAGTTCTCTACTGTTTTGGTGAAGAGTAAGTAGTGCGGTGGTATCGTTTAGATGCGGCGCCAGAATGCGGGGACGAATAGAACTAAAATAGAAAACATCTCCAGTCGGCCGAGCATCATCAAGAACACAAATAGCAGCTTGCTCCAGGGAGCGAAGCCAGCGTAGTTGGCGGTGGGGCCGACCACGCCCAGCCCAGGTCCGACGTTGTGCAGCGTGGCGGCGATGGCGCTGGCGCAATCCAACAGTTTGTGGTCGAGCAGATTGCCTTGCCCTAAGTCGGCAATGGTCTGCTCCCATTGCCGATCGGGCTCGGTGGTGATCAGCACCAGCCAACTGCAGGCAAATACGGCTGCCACCAAACCGAAATAGACTAAGATTTGTTTACGTAGATTGATGTCATTCAGGGTCTGGTCGCCGAGCATCAATGGGCGGACGACACGCGGTCGATAGGCCAATTCCAATTCGAGTCGCAAAATTTTGGCGAGCAACACGTGGCGAATAACCTTCATGCCACCTCCGGTGCTCCCAGCGCATCCACCAACGAACATTAGCAACAGCAGCACGCCGCGCCCGAAGTTGTTCCACAGATCGTAGTCGTGCGTGCCGTAGCCTGTGGTGGTCATGACCGATACGACTTGAAACAGCGAATAGCGCAGCGCCGAAGAAATACCGCTAAAGTTCTCGCTCCACAAGCCGAAAACCATTACCGCGATGGTAACGGCAGCGATGATACCGATATAGAAACGCCATTCGATGTCGTTGACCATGCGTCGCCAGCGCCCCGTAGCAACCAACAGCAGCAGTCCAAAATTTGTCCCTGCCAGGATCATGAACAGCACGGTGATGTAGTCGATCCAGGCGCTATCGAAATGCCCCAGGCTCGAGTTGTAGGTGCTGAAGCCGCCGGTGGCCATCGTGCTGAAGGCATGGCACAAGGCGTCGAACACCGACATTCCGCACAGCCAGTATACTATCGCTAATACGATATTCAGCGCGATATAAATAGTGGCAAACACGATCGCTGTCTGTTGCATACGACTGAAGGCAGAGTCCTTGGTGGGCCCAGTGATCTCGGCTCGCATCATCGCTTTGCCGCTCGCCCCCTGACCCAGGATCGCGACCAACAGCACGACGATCCCCAAGCCACCAAGAAAGTGCGTACTGCTGCGCCAAAACAGAATGCAATGTGGCACTAGGCTCGGGTCTTCCAAATTGGTCAAGATCGTTGCACCGGTAGTGCTAAAGCCCGATTGCGATTCGAACAAGGCATCGGCAATCGAGACGGGAACTCCCGGCGCACTTTTTGTACCGCTAAGCAAGAAGGGTAGCCCTCCTAGGATCGTAGCCAGAACCCAAGACAATCCGACGGTGGCCATGGCCTCTTTGCGAAACAGTTTTTGACTGGTGCCTCCCCGTCCCAACCACACCAGCAGTCCTCCCACGGCGGCTGAGATCAAGCAGCCTCCCAGCAGACCTAACATCCCACGCCATTCGATGGCTTGAGGAAAGGGGATGTTGGGATCGTTCCGATAGCCCAGGCTAGGGTGAGCCCAAGGGAGCGAGAAGAGCATCGCGATCGCAAACAGCGAGCAGATGATTCCCAACATGCGGCTGAGCAAGCGGTAGTTCATGCGGTTGGCCTACTGGCGATACTGAAGGCGGCTTTCACCGCAGCGATATGCGCTTCGCGCGCCAATACCAAGGCCGTGTTGCCCGCTTGCAGACAATCGCCGGCCGCTGGCACGCGCACGTAATCCTCCTGCAGCACGGCGGCCACCAAAACGCCTTCGGGTAGTTTGGTATCCAGCAACGATGATTGCGTGACAGCCGAATTCGCCATGACTTCCAACTCAAGCACAAACACATCGCTGGCGGGAAGCTGCAATTGGCTCAGCACAGGCCCCTCGGTCAGCAGCCCCAAGATCTGTCGCGCCATCGCATCGCGTTCGCTAACAGCGTGGTCGATCCCCAGACGGCCAACGATTTCGGCATAGTCAGGGCGGCCCACGATGGCCATGATCTGCTTGGCACCAAGCTCCTTCGCTTCCAGTCCCGCAATAATATTGTTCTCGTCCTGACCGGTGCAGGCGACGAAAAAGTCGCAGCCACCTACACGCTCCTCTTCCAGCGTCACCTTGCGAAGCGCATCGGCGCAGACCACCGTCGCACGCGTTAGGTGTGAAGCCAAGTAGTCGCAGCGCTCCGGATCGTGTTCCAACAACAGCACGCGATGGCGCTCAGCATCCAGGGCGCGCGCCAAGTGATAGCCAGTCTCTCCTCCGCCGGCGATGACAATGAATTGATGCTTGGCATCACCCTTCGTGAACGTCTTCTTAATCTCCTCGACATCGCCAGGCCGTCCCAGCAGGCTGACAAAATCGCCCCGGCGGATTTCATCGCTAGCGCTGGCAATCCAAGTCTTACCGTCGCGTTTGAGTGTCCCCAAACGTACGTGCGGAGGAAGCGCGAGTTGCTTGAGTGGTTTATCGAGCGACTCGCTGCTGCGCGTCACTTCGAACTCCGCTACTTCCAACTGGCCCCGCGCAAAGTGCTCGAGGGTGATACTCTCTGGGTTGCGAATGGCCCGCGCCAATTCCATCGCCGTCAAGTGCTCGAGGCTTAACAAGCGGTCGATACCGAAATGTCGCTGATAGTCAAAAGTGCTCAAGTCGCGAAAGACCGGAGCATAGACCCGCGCAACCGAGCGCTTCACCCCCATCGCCTTGGCCATACTGGCCGAGACCAGGTTCACTTCGTCGCTCCCGGTCACCGCCAAACAAATATCGCAACCCATCACGCCCGCTTGGAAGAGCACGCTCGATTGGGAAGCTGAGCCTTGGATTGCACGCACGTCCAAGTCGTTGTTGATTCGCCGCACGTTTTCCGGGTCGGTGTCGACCACAGTCACATCATGGCGATAACGGCACAGCAAGTCGGCAATCCAGGTACCTACGGTCCCAGCACCCAGCGTCAGAATTCTCATAAGTGCTTGGCTACACCAGCCACGATACAATTTGGAGTACGAGATAAATACCGAGCATGAACGAGCTAATCCACACCGCAGTCCGCACCGCTTGATCCAAAATCAAATGCTTCTGCTCGTGCCGCGATGCACCGATCACCAGCGAGACGGCGACCAGCAGCGGCAGGTAGAGCAGCAAGTAGCCGATGGACATGTGGATGGTCATGCTAGGTCTCCTAGGTCTTGGCGTGAACGTTGGGAGCGGATGTGGCTGGCTTCGGCTTGGTGCCTGGATCCGCTTCCTCATCTGCTTCGCGCTCCCGTTTCTTGGCCACAGGCGGGGGCAATGGGCCGGCGAAGGCGTCGAAGATCACCAGGATATTGAGTAGGCCAGCGACCATCGTATACAGCGTTCCCATGTCAAAACCCGAAGCGGTCTTGCGATTGAAGTCATCCAAATCGCGTGTCGAACGGGGAGCCGTCATGAAATTCTCGCTCCACAACGGTCGTTCGCCACCGCGCAACCGCCAAGCTTGGATGGCGGCTGGCATGGCAGGCAGTCCAATGCCAGCTTGCAATACGTACTGCCAGCGCTTTTCCGTTTGGTCCCACGAGGCGTAGACGCAGCGACCACCGGCCATCAACATGCCCAGAATAAAGCAACTGAAAATACAGATGGAAAACACGGCAGATTTGAAGTAGCGCCGCTGATAGAAATGTCCCGCACCGGGTAGCAACCATGCTAGCACTGCTGCCAAATGCCGATTGCGTAGGTTGAGTGGTTCGCCATCGGCCAATACGATATTATCAGAAGCAGCCGCTGGGGCTCCTGCTTTCGCCATGATTGATTCCCAAGTATTCAGTGTTCGACCCGTCCATTGTAGCTAACCCGCCCCAGTAGACTAGATCAGGCAGTTCTTGTCTTGGTTCTTAGTTCTTAGTTCTTGGTTCTTGGTTCTTAGTTCTGGGGCAGGTTCTTAGTCCCGATAGGGACGGCATGTGATAGCCTGGGATGCCAATCCCAGGTGAAGGTGAGCGGCAGAACAGCGAAATCCCTGAAGGCGCGATTGGTGCGCTGGCCCCGAAGGGCCGCCTGATGCTAGCTTTGGGGAGGGCCAAAGCGGTGATAAATCCCCGCACTCCATAAAATAGCGGTGATAAATCCCCGCACTCCATAAAATAGCGGAGGTAAATCCCGCACTCCAAAAAAAGTTAAGCAAAGTGAACACGAAGTACTTCATGGGAGTCGACGAAGCGGGCTATGGTCCCAATCTGGGGCCGCTGGTCGTGGCCGCCTCTCTATGGAAGACGCCCGAAGATTGCAGCGAACAGCAGTTCTCACATGCCATGGCCAAACACTTCTCCACAGCTAACTGGTCGCCGAGCTGCCATCATGTGCCGCTGGGCGATTCAAAAAAGCTGTATGCGACTCGCAGCGGACTAGCTACGCTCGAAGCCGGCCTGCTCGCATTGCAGTTCTCGCTCGCACCCGACTGCACGTCGCTGGGACAATTCATCCAGCGTGTGGTTCGTCCAGAGTCGATCGACGAGCTGAACTCGCTCGACTGGTATGCAGGCTATGCGGCGGAACCGATTCCCAGCGTTTTAGAATTGACCGAAGTATTGCGACTGTCACAGCTTGCCCAGTCCAACCTGGCCCCAGTTGGGATCGAATTGGTCGACCTCAAAGCGACCATAGTCTGCGAACCGCATTTCAATCAAGCGGTCGCCAAGTCGGGTTCCAAAGGGGAATTGCTGTCGCGGACGACGCTCGAACTGGTCGTGCAATTGCTCGAGCAGTGTCCATCGGCGACCGAAGTTTTTTGCGATCGACAAGGTGGACGCAAGAACTATTTGCCGAACCTTCTGGCCGCCATGCCGGACGAATGGTTTAATGAGGTGCAAGTAAGCCCCGCACGTTCGAGCTATCAGAGCTGCGGTGCGCGTCCGCTGACGATTCACTTTTCAGTGGGTGGGGACAGCTTTCCGCCCACTGCGCTAGCTTCGATGCTGGCCAAGTACCTTCGCGAGCGGCTGATGCATCCGCTCAACGCATTCTGGCAAGGCCAGCTACCTCAGCTCAAACCGACGGCTGGCTATCCGGTCGACGCGCAGCGATTTCGCGCGGCTATCGAACCGGTCGCCGAGCGTTTGAAGCTTTCGATAGATCAGTGGTGGCGCTGTAAGTAGTGGGTCATTGCACTTTCCAGCTCGATACCAGTTTGTCTTCTGTCCCTGTCATCTGTGCTCCGGCCTTGCCAACCGTGCGAGAATTCGTGTCATTCGCTAGCACGGATGGCAAGGCCGAAGCGTGGTTAGCAACGCTACTCTATTGCGCCTCACGCTTCTGCGATACCAACCGATCCTCGCAAAGTGGTACTGTCCTACCAATTGTAACATTTCAAGGAATGAAGCACGTGGGTTGCAAGAATCCGACGGCGGAGCGTCGGGCCACATTGGGGTCTGACTATGGATACTAAGCGTTGGTATGATGAACGACAAAGAACATATCAGCTTAATTAGGAGACGGTCTGGATGCCGACCAAGAAATGGAATTTTGTCCCCCACGACCGCAGCGAAATCCAAGCTCTGGCCGACCGTTGCGATGTCTCCCCCGTCGTGGCTCAATTGCTGCTCAAACGCGGGATTCGGCAACCGGATGACATCAAGAGCTTTCTGCAAGCCAAACTGTCCGACTTGCGACCCCCTGAAGAATTGCCTGGCCTGCCCGCCGCAGTCGAGCGCATTTACGCGGCCATCGAGGCTGGGGATGAGATCGTTGTCTACGGTGATTATGACGCTGACGGCATGACCTCCACAGCGATTCTCTATCGCTGTTTGTGTTTGTTGAAAGCCAAGGTGTCCTATCATCTCCCCAATCGCATGGAGGAGGGCTATGGACTGCACGCGACGACCATCGAGACCTTAGCCGCGCGTGGCAAGAAGTTGGTGATCACGGTCGATTGCGGTATTGCCAGTATCGAGCCCGCGCGTCGCGCGAAAGAACTCGGGCTGTCGTTGGTGATTACGGACCACCATCGCTTCGGCGACGAACTGCCGCTAGCCGATGCCATTGTCCACCCTGCTCTGCCCGGTTCAAACTACCCGTTCACCGGCTTGTGCGGTGCAGGGGTGGCATTCAAGTTGGCATGGGCCCTTTGTCAACGTCACAGCGGTGCACAAAAAGTACTCGAGCCGCTGCGAGATTTCCTGCTACAAGCCGTCGGGCTGGCCGCTATTGGCACCGTGGCCGACATGGTTCCGCTCATCGACGAGAATCGCATCTTGGTCCGCAATGGACTGAAGACACTGCACAAGCATCCGCCGCTCGGACTGCGCAAATTGATGGAGCTCACCAAGGTCAGCGAGAAGCGAGAATTAGGCGCAGAGGATATCGGCTTCACGCTCGCCCCTCGCTTAAATGCAGCAGGGCGATTGGGCCAAGCGCAGTTGGGAGTCGAGCTGCTCGTAACCGAAGACGAGACCCGCGCCGACGCGCTGGCTGCTTATATTCAAGTCCTCAATGAGAATCGCACCAAGCTCGAACGGAGTATCCAGCTCTCGGCCTCTAAGCAGCTCAAGGAGATTCACTCGCCCGCAGACGATCCCGCCTTTGTACTCGCTTCGCCGACGTGGCATCCGGGAGTGATTGGCATCGTGGCTGGCAAGTTAGCAGAGAAGTACCGTCGACCCGTGGTGATGATCGCGCTCGATAAGCTCGGTTCCAAGCCCGGCACCGGTTCGGGGCGCAGCCCCAATGGTGTCAATCTGCATGCCGCCTTTCAAGAGTGTGGATCGCTATTGATTTCCGGTGGCGGTCACGCTGCGGCTGCAGGGCTAAGAATCGAGGAATCGAATTTGAACGCCTTCCGCTCCGCCTTCATGGAGGCGGTGGCCGAGCAGATGAGTGATGAGGTCGCCGAAGCCGAAATTGAATTCGACGCCGAAGCGCCGCTGGGGCAGCTCGACCTGTCGGTGATGAGCCAAGTCGAGTTGCTCGCACCGTTTGGGATGGGTAATCCCCGTCCGCTGTTTTGCGCGATCGGCGTCGATTTGGCGGAGGCTCCGAAATTGATGGGCGAGAGTGGTCGTCACATGAGTCTGCAACTCACCCAGCACGGGCATCGCATGCGCGGCGTCGCCTTTGGACAAGCCGAAGAGTGGCTGCCTGAGATGTCTGAAGTCAGCGGCAAGATCGACCTCGCCTTTCGCCCGGTGATCAACGAGTTTCGCGGCTTTCGCAAAGTCGAATTGCAGTTGGTCGATTGGCGCATCCACAAAACCGAAGAAGCCACCGCCGTCGTGTAACGACTTTCTCACCACCCCCGTCGCCCCCGTCGCCCGCTTGCCGGGCTGGAGCGCAAGTTTTTTCGCTAGAGCGGCCCCCATCCTCCCATCTTCCATTGGGGGTGAAACTCTTGGAAGGCGGCTCGAACAAAACCTTTCTTTGCAAATACAGAACGGCCTCGTCGTTTGTTTTTCAATCAACAGTTACTTGATACGACAAGAAGCTTATGCGTGAGTGCTTAACAACCGCACCTACCAGGTCTTTTCCGCCTCCCATAAGAAGCCCTCGACAAAAGTATATCCATCCGTCCGAAGGTCTGTCGCGACTTTGCCCGCAGGGAGGGCATACGCGCCGGGGATACCGTCATGATTCGCATCGGGATAGGGCGTAGCGCCTGGCGTCGGTGCAGGCACCGATTTCTGGGCGGTTTCTGTGAGCGGATTGCGCAATACATAGTCCCCAGTGTTGTTTTTGAAGTTGTTTAGAATCCGGGTCTCAAAGGAGTTGCGACCGTTGACGAACACGCCGTCGCTACCGCAAGTCTTGTGTGCTCCCGCTCCTGTATCAAAATCAGTCACGCTCGCCGCAGCGGATACGGCATCGAGCTCGCCTGGATAATTGTCACCCCACGCTAATCGCGTCACTGAAACCTTGGGATCGTCGGACGTACCATCGATGGCTATTCTCTCGATCAACTGGCCCCGGAAAGTGTGTCACGTCCCGTGAGTTGAAGACCCTCGGCAACCATGTTGTTTGTCCAGCTAATGTCGTAGATATTTTGCATACCGCCCACCGAGTCACCGGCGGTCCACGCCGTCGTACAATGGTCGATGATGATGTTGTATATCGGATTAGTTGCATCTTTGCCCCATACGATCAGGTTCATGGCATCCACCCCGTCAAGCGGTTTTTCTACATCGACGAAGTGGCGGAGATGTCGAATGATGACGTCGTGATCGAAGACATAAATTGGCCCACCCCTGAAAACCACACCTTCTCCCGGTGCCGTATTGCAGGCGATCGTGATAAACGGATGTTTAATAGCAACACCATGATTCTGCTCAATATAGATGGTCCCACTCACCTTAAAGACAAGAATCCGAGGTTCGTTGATCGACTCGCAGCCGGCACGAAATGTTCCAGTCCAGTGGGTTCCGTGATCGACGAAGTCGTTCGAGTCGGCCAAGTCGGTGACCTCGAAAATCTTTCCCCCGCGACCACCGACGGAGTGCTTGCCGAACCCTGCGGCACCGGGAAAGGCCAGCGTCTGAGCATGAAGGCCTTTGGTCACTAGGGTGAAGCACAAGCAGAAGGCCAGAGCATTGAGAATAACTTTTGTTTTCATTGATTTCATTGTCTTTGAATGGATTGCCTTGGTTCATCATTCGGCAGAGCGCAATCACCTCAATCCTCGATAGCCTTCGGCTAGGGCCCTTCACCGTCGGCTAGGGGGCGATGTCGAAATCGAGTTCAATACTACCGGTGTGCATACTGCGGAAGCCGATCGATTCATCCCAGCGCGGGTTGCCTTGCGTGGGAAGGTCCGCCAGCAAGCTCTTTTTCATGAAGTGCCGTTACCCCACACTCTAACGGACATTACCTTACCGTTTCGGTGTGCTATCTGCTATCGATTATCCATCAAACTTTTTCGATCTTTCGTCACGCATTTGGGAGTAATGATTTTCGCTTGTATGGACTATTGTCTCTGCATCGATTGTTCGTATTTGCTGGCCTATGAAAAGGTGTGCGCTAGCCGTGTCAAGGGCTTACTAGCAGCGCTGGAATTAATTGATAACATACGTTGGGGTGACTACCAGGGATATTGCGATGCGCTTGATGCGGTCGAGCGGCGACGCCAGATCGATTCAAGGGTGCATAGTGTATCGAACTTACCACTGTGGGACGAAGGAGAAAAGAACATGAGTGTGCGGACTATTCGACGCAATAGAAGCGGATTAAGTGTTCTTCACAGGTCGCTACTTCTGCTGTGGGGGCGTACCCATTTGGCGACTAGGCTATGCGCTGCTCTACCGGCTATCTTGCTTTGCTTATTTACTGCCATGAGTTTGAGCTACGCCGACGATCCTAGTGCGGGACACAAGATTCCTGTGATCTTTGACACCGATATCGGAGACGACATCGACGATACTTGGGCGCTGGCCATGTTGCTCAGATGTCCTGAGCTGGACGTCAAACTCGTGCTAGGCGATCACAACAAGCCACAGTACCGAGCCAAGTTGATTGCAAAAATGCTGGAAGTCGCCGGGCGAAGTGACATCCCCGTGGGAATAGGATTTGGTTCGGAAATAACCTCATATCCCAATCGGCTCGAAGATTGGATTGTTGACTACGATCTTGCAAGATATCCGGGTACCGTCCACCGGGATGGAGTGCAGGCGATCATCGACACGATTATGAGCTCTCCAGAACCGGTCACGCTCATTTGCGTCGGCCCGGCACCGAATATTGCAGCAGCGTTGAAGCGTGAACCTCGAATCGCGGACAACGCCCGCTTCGTGGGCATGTATGGCAATGTTCGACCCGGCTTTCAAGGTCATCAAGAGATCGTTCAAGAATACAACGTCGTCGACAACATCGATGCTTGTCGGAAGGCACTGAGCGCAGCCTGGGACATCGTCATCACACCACTAGACACCTGCGGAGTGGTTCAGCTCAAAGGCAAGAAGTATGCACGGGTTCGCGACAGTGACGATCCGCTTGCTCAAGCGGTTATCGCCAACTATCGACTCTGGAGCGCGCACTTCAAGGGTACCGATGGGAGAGAGGATCTCTCTGAGAGTCGCAGCAGCATTCTCTTTGACACAGTTGCTGTCTACCTCGCCTTCAACGAAGCTCTTTGTGAAATGGAAGTGCTGCCGATTACGATATCTGATGACGGCAAGACGATCGTTGAACCAGCCGGAAAGAAAATGCGCGTTGCGACAAAATGGAAAGACTTGGACGGCTTCGAGGATCTACTGGTAGAGCGACTCCTCAACGATAAATAGCCGGAGCACGGATGACAGGGACAGAAGGCGACATTGCTCGTTTCCACGAATTCTTATTGCTGTCGAATGGCACAAGCGAAATCAGAACTCGTGAACGGCTATGTTTTTCTAAAGAGCAACCTTCCATCCTCGATTTCTATTTGTCGATTCAGGAAGTCGGCCTACCAGTTCCTTTTCGCTTCCCACAAGAAGCCCTCGACAATAGCTCTCACTCATGAGCTTCTTCATCGATAGGACAAGCTGTTGCACCGGGCTGAGCCGATGCACCGGGTGAGGGCAAAATATGGGTAGATGCTGAACAAAGCTACATTCAGTTTGTTTTTTGGGTACAATATATGCGGTGTGCATCCGTCTCTTTCGCAAACGGTTGGTCGGCCTCGAAGCCAACTCGCACCGGTTGTTCGAAGAGATAAGCATCTGAGAACGCGGGAAACTCCCAACGTGCCTCAAGTGGCTAGTTCTGGTAGCGGCAATTGCGGCTTCCATTTTCTTTTCTTTCATTATTCACTGGAGAATCTTACTTATTGGTAGGGTGATTTGACCCATTGCGATTTATGGGGGGGTGCTGTGATCGAAAATAGCGGTGTGGAACGCTTGTATCAGCTTTCGAGCAAAATCGTAGCTGGGGCGTCACTCGAAGAGTCATTAGAGCATATCTATCTAAGTTTTCACGATTTGATCCCGTACGACCGCATCGGCTATGCGGACGTGGACATCGAGAATCAAACCGCTCGTGCTAGATGGTCGAAGGCAAACGGCCGAATTCTGCTCCGCAACGGTTATTCGGCCTCTTTAATCGGCTCATCCCTGTCGCTGGTTATTGAGAACCGTCGCCCGCGCGTCTTGGACGACTTACCAGCCTATCTTGAGAACCGTCCGAATTCTCATTCAACCAAGGTGATGGTAGCAGAGGGAATCAAATCATCGATGACGTGTCCTCTTTTCGTCGACGATGCGCCCACTGGCCTCCTGTTTTTCAGTAGCCGACAACGCGACACCTACAGCAAATCGCATGTCACGTTGATGAAAGCGATCGCCAGCAACTTGGCGATGCTACTCAAGTTGTCAGAGCGTCAACTGGTGAAGACACCGGTACCAGAAGAGCCGACGAGCGCACCATTGGCTGACTCTCGCATAAGCCGTCTATCCATTCTGCAACTCAAGCCCGGCATGATTTTGGAAGAGCCCATATTGTTGGGAAACCGCTCATTGTTGCTGGCTGCGGGATCTGAGTTGACCCAGATGTCGATAGAGCGTTTGACAGCTTTGAACCGCAACGGGTTTGCAGAGATTGACAGCGTGTGTGTTCGCTCCTTTGTTGATGGCAGCGGGATATGAGTTGACGCAGATTTCGATTGAGCGTTTGACTGCTTTCAAATGATCCCGTGGAGTATCTGCGCGGGTGCATGGCTACCTGCAGATTGCCATCGCTCTATAGATGCAGTCTGCCCCCGTGCGTCCCCTGCCCCCGTGCGTCCCCTGTCCCTGTGCGTCCCCCCTCCCTGTGGGCACCCAAAGCCGCCTGTGGGCATCGATCCGCGATATGCATCCAGAGGATCTGCGGCCGATATTAGCGAAATGCGGATGTGTTTATCGTGAATTAGTGAGTACAATGGGGTTCATGGCTGCGCTGGTGTAGATGCTAGGGCGACTGGTGGTGTGATTCCAATATTGGCGTCGCCCACCGCGCGGACTGTTGCCCTGAACACTTGCAAGGATCGCTTCACGCACCGATGGAACCCTTTCAGATGAACGATAGCTCGATGCCAGTCGTCGACCGTAGGCCCGACACTTCCTCGGCGATCTGTTACCGTATGCAGCCAGCGCGCCAGATGTTTACTGGCGGGTACTGTTCGCACGCGTGCGGTATCGCTGCGGGCGGCTTGGCCAACCGCATGCCACCCTGCCTGCTGAGCGATCAACAGCATACGGTGGTGGAGTTCGGCGATGCTCATCGGGCGGTATTGATGGTTACACCACAAGCCATAGGTCGCGCGATCGACCAGGCTTGGGAAGCGGTCTCGACGGTCCGCGTGATCCTGAACCAGCAGCCGTTTCCCATGACGCTATCGATGCAAACGGTATTTGTGCGCAGGGCCGAAGATATCGAACCCTTTCGGAATTTGTTTGAGGCCTACTATGGGAAGCGTATGCCGCCGACTAGCTTCATCGTACAGCCCCCGTGTGGCGGTCAAGCTCTGGCCATCGAAGCTTGGGCCGTGGGAGGGGAGCGAGTCGAGATCCAGCACCCTGCGGTGGATGTGATGACCGTTTCCCACGACGATCTGCGATGGATTCACATTGCGGGGGTCGTCGCACCAGAGCCAACGATCGATGCCTACGGTCAAGCGGCGGCTTTGTTCGCGGAACTAACCAAGCGACTGGCGTTGTGCGGTGCGAGCTTCCGAGACATACCACGCATTTGGTTGTATCAAGGTGGAATCACACGCAACGAGTCGTCGCTCGCTTCCCCCGCCTTGGTGCAGCGCTATCAGGAGATGAATCGGGCCCGAACAGACTATTTTGAGGAAATGCAAGGCTGGGGTCTGATGAATACCGACGACAAGGGGCGCGTCATTTATCCGGCAAGTACGGGAATAGGGATGGCTGGACGTGGTTTGACGCTGAGCTGCTTGGGCTTGCAAACCCAGCGGAGCGATGTGCGCCTTATCGCCTTGGAGAATCCTCAGCAGACATCGGCGTTCGACTACGCTCACCGCTTCTCGGCCAAGAGCCCGAAATTCTCACGTGCTATGGCGATTGCCATCGGCGACTATCTCACAACTTGGATTTCAGGTACCGCCAGCATCTTGAATTCCGAGACGGTTCATGCGGGAGATATCGAAAGGCAGACACATCAGACGATCGACAACATCCAGCGCTTGATCGCTGCCGAGAATTTCGCACGGCATGGCGCCAACGGTGCCGGTGCTGAGTTATCGGACTTGGCGAAAGTCCGCGTGTATGTCAAGCACTTGGAGGATTTTGAGAAGTGTCGCGCGATATGCCACCAGCGCCTGGGCGACCTGCCCACGATCTACGCTCGGGCCGATGTGTGTCGCAGCGATCTATTGGTTGAAATTGAAGGAGTCGCATTTTCGCGAGTCGCCGTTTGACTGCCAAGCTGAAGAGCCGCTATGAACTCTGGACGATCCACTCCCGCCAGCCGAATCAACCCCCGCATTGCGGGCAATCTGTCGCGTGCTCGCCGCCAGCGACTCTGGAGAGACACGTTGATATCGATCTTTGTCACAACGCTTTTGACATTGGTCGCGGGTGGGGCCTATTACCTGCTAAGTCACAGGCCAGCTACTCCGTCTTCCAGCCCGCTAGCTAGCGGTGCGCACGCGGTCACCACACCGTCCGTTGCTACCCCCGCCGCAGTGGTCCCCAACGATTCGGAAATATCCTCACTGACCGATGCTCCGCCTTCGACATCCAGAGCTGAGCCAATCGTCCTATTTGCGGACGGTGACGTGTCACCTTTCGATGTTGATGAGGCCGCCGATATACTTCAGCCGAGTGGCACGCCCGTGTCTATCCGCGACTCGTCCGAGTCCAAGCCGCGAACTGGTGCACGAACTGGGGCGCGAACTGGGCCACAAACTCGGGCGCCCGCGCCTCCGGACACCGATCACTGGACAGCCTTCGATCCCGTCTGGCACAAGGGGCTCTACGAATCGACGCTCGCGGTGCGACCGCAAAACGCGATCGACGATTTAGTCTTGGTCGATCTTCGTTCGCAAGGTATCCAAGCGGCGAGTCTGTGCAGCGACGAAACCTTCTTGAGACGTGTCTATCTCGATGTGCTCGGTACGCTCCCCACGGCGAATCAAGCGCGCGAGTTCATCTCCAAGAACTCTTCAACCAAACGCCACGATCTGATCGAGTACGTGCTTGAGCAACCCGAGTTCGCCGACTACTGGGCCATGAAGTGGTGCGATATTTTGCGAGTCAAAGCCGAATTTCCAATTAACCTTTGGCCGCAAGCGGCTCAGGCATACCATCGTTGGATTCATACGGCGATCGAGGACAACCTTCCCTACGACCAGTTCGCTCGAGAGCTGCTAACCGCCTCGGGGAGCAATTTCCGTGTGCCTCAAGTCAATTTCTACCGCGCGTTGCAAAGCCACCAACCGGAGTCGATCGCCCAGGTTGTCGCGCTGACCTTCATGGGCGAGCGAACCGAAAACTGGCCAGCGGAGCGACTGGCAGGCATGAGCCAGTTCTTCAGTCGTGTGGGGTACAAGCCCACTGGGGAATGGAAGGAGGAGATCGTCTACTTCGATCGTCGCCGCGATGGAAAGCTGAGCAACGATATCGTGCTGGCGGTCTTTCCCAATAGTATGCCCGTTGAAATTCGAGCGGACCAGGACCCGCGCCATGAGTTCGCGGATTGGCTGACCGACGATCGCAACCCTTGGTTCTCGCGAGTCGTGGTCAATCGTATATGGTGTTGGCTGGTTGGACGCGGAATGATTGAACCCGTCGATGATATCCGAATCGACAATCGACCAACCAACCCACAACTGCTCGATCATCTTGCCGAGGAGTTGGTTGCCGCCGACTACGATCTGAAGCACGTGATCCGCATGATTCTGCAATCGAGTTGTTACCAGCAAAGCTGCGTACCCCAAGACAAAGCGGGGCGAGCCGCAGAGCATTTCGCCTTTTATCATCCACGGCGTTTGGATGCGGAGGTGTTGATCGATGCGATTTGCCAGATCACGGACACGACGGAAACGTATATGAGCATCATCCCCGAGCCATTCACCTTCCTACCCGAGACGCAACGCGCGATAGCGCTGCCCGATGGTAGCATTACCAGTAGCTTTCTGGAGACGTTCGGCAGGCCAGCGCGGGACACGGGGTTGGCGTCCGAGCGCAATAATCGTCTGACACCCAGCCAAGCGTTGCATTTACTCAACTCGAATCATATTCGCGACAAGTTCAAACGAGGGGCGGGGTTTCGGAAGCTGCTGCGCCGTTCGGGCGGACGCTTTGAAACCGTCGATCTGCTGTACTTAACCATCCTGTCGCGACACGCGACCGAAGGGGAGCTGACGCTCGGCGGACAACTGTGCGCGTCGGAGCGCGGCGCGGAGGACTTGGCGTGGGCACTGATCAATAGCGATGAATTTCTATTTCGGCACTGAGGCTAATCGTGAAGAGACCACTTAATTACGGACCGACGCTATCGCGACGCCAGGCACTGCACAGTGGAGCGCTCAACGCGGCGGGCTTGCTACTGGCCTCGCGACTGCATGCGGCGGATGCCGACAACACCTTGCCGGCGAAGAATAAACCCGCTCCCAAAGCCAAAGCGGTCATTCAAATTTGGCTGGCTGGCGGGCCAGCTCATATCGACACGTTCGATCCCAAGCCTGAGGCGGGAAGCGACTACACCGGCCCGCTGCGAGGAACCTGTGCTACGAATGTTCCGGGCATTCACATCGGTGAACTGCTACCCGAGCTCGCCAAAATCGCCGACAAGTATGCATTGATTCGTAGCGTCACGCATGGTGTCAACGGACACGAAACGGCTTCGTACTTGACGCAGACCGGACGCATGCCCGGTCGCTTGGTCTATCCGGCCGCCGGTGCCGTAGTTGCAGCCTTCAAGGGCTTTCCCGAAACCGAGCAGCAGCCGCCATCAGCCAATCTGATTCCGCCATACATCGTCTTAACCAGCCCGCAGGGGAGATTCTCCGAGGCCGGTTTCATGGGCATCAAGTACAAACCGTTCGCCACAGGGGGCAACCCCAATGCACCGCGTTTCGCCGTCGAGGGGATCGTCTCGCCCGACCTTTCGGACAGCGATCAACGCCAGCGCCGAGGCTGGCTGAATGAGTTGAACGCGCTGAGCAAGGCGATAGGTGACCATCCCGAGATCAAAGCTGCGGCTGAAGCGCGACAATCGGCTTACGATTTGATCGTCGGCGACTCGGGAAAAGTGTTTGACCTAAATCTGGAAAGCGACCAACTACGTGAGCGCTACGGTCGCACCACCTTCGGCCAATCGTGCTTAGCGGCGCGACGCTTGATCGAAAGTGGCTCGAAGTTTGTAACGATCAACCACGGTGGCTGGGATACGCACAAGAACCACTTCCCGTTGATGCGACGCCAATTGCCGGAGCTGGACCGTGGACTGGGGACGCTGATTGCCGACTTGGATGAGCGGGGTCTACTCGATAGCACCATTGTATGGTGCGTCGGTGAATTTGGACGCACGCCGAAGGTCGCGATGGAATCCCCTTGGAACGGCGGACGGCATCACTTCGGTGCGGTGTTTTCATCACTGGTGGCCGGCGGTGGTTTTCAGGGTGGGCAGGTTGTCGGCCAATCGGACGCGCGTGGCGAGTCGGTAAAAGATCGGCCCGTCTACCCAGGCGACTTGATCGGTACGCTCTACGAACTGTTGGGGATTGACCCCGACGCGAGCCTGCCCCATCCGATGGGCGAATTCGTACGGGCCACCCCCGGCGAAGATGAAGGTATGGAAAGTGGCGGAAGATTGAAGGAAATAATGTAAGTAACGGTTCACGAATTAGTTCGTTTGCTGACCACGAAAAACACGAAGGACACGAAAAGCTGATCCTGTTTTTCCTCAATGGTTTAGTACGCCCACGATTTCATCCTCAAAATCTTTTCATGGACGATTCGATCATATTGCTTTTGTAAACTTCAAATATGGCTCCCATGATTGTGCAACTTTTGCCTTCGATCAGTATTTCAACATTGCTCGTTACCTCGTTACCTCGTTACCTCGTTACCGAACAACCAGGAACACCAGCAGAGATTTATTTCGTGTCCTTCGTGTATTTCGTGGTTAATACAAATCCCAATCCTCCAAGTTGGTGAACGATTACTTTTTTCCGCTCGATGCCAACGATTTTCGGTTGATCTATTTGGAATGATGAAAATGCACATCAACGGCTTTTTCTTTCTTTCGGTACTCGCATGCCTGTTCGCGAGCCAGCTCACACACGCTCAACGCGCTGGCCAAGAACCACATCTCGCCTACGCCTTTCCCGCTGGTTGTCAGCGGGGAACGACCTGTGAAATCATTATCGGTGGACAATACCTAAACACCGCAGACGAAGTGTTTGTGGCGGGCGACGGCGTCCAAGCCGAAGTCATCAGTTGGTATCGACCGTTGACGCAAGGCCAATACAACGACTTGAGGACAAAGCTGCGCGATGCCGAAGAGCGGCGCGCCGCCGAAGGTCGCCAGCCTCTCTCCGATGAAGAACTTGCCGAGCTCGCCGGAGTCACCGAAAGCGAGCTGCGCGAAATGAAGATCTATCGCCAACGCGAGCGGGACCCACGACGACAACCCAACGACCAACTGATCGAAGAGAAGGCGCTGCGAATCACGGTGGACAAGGAGGCCGCACTGGGCAAACGAGAGCTGCGCTTGTTGACCGACGACGCGATATCGAATCCGTTGTGGTTGCATATCGGCACTTGGCCCGAACTGCGCGAGTCGGAACCGAACAACATCCCTCCTCGATCTTGGGAGCCTGACAACCAAATTGCCAATTTTCCAGTGGTCATCAACGGACAAATCATGCCCGGCGACGTCGACTGCTTTTCATTCGAGGCGCGACAGGGAATGCGATTGGTCATCCAAGTTGCCGCCCGGGAGGTCATGCCCTATCTGGCCGACGCGGTCCCCGGTTGGTTCCAGGCGGTGCTACGAGTGACCGATCCATTCGGAAAGGAAATTCGCTACGCCGACTCATTTCAGTATCGCCAAGACCCAGTGGCATTCTTTGAGGTTCCCCAGGACGGGACGTACGCGATCGAAGTCCGCGACTCTTTGCATCGAGGACGCGAGGATTTTGTGTATCGCATTACCATTGGTGAGATGCCATTCGTAACCAGCTTCTTTCCATTGGGTGCCCCTGTCGATTCGGAAGTGGAGCTACAACTTACCGGCTGGAATCTCACGCAAACAACGAGCAGTGTGCAAACCATGTCGCGTCGCCAGTACCGCCCGCTACTGCAATTCGCCATCCCTCAAGGTGATGCGGTTCTGCACATTCCACTGCGGATCGACAAGTTCCCTGAAATAAGCGAGCAGGAATCAAACGACCGAATCGAGCAGGCTCAACCGATCAAGATGCCGCTGATCATCAACGGTCGGATTGATCCGCCCGGCGACCATGACGTCTTTCTTATCGAGGGGGGAGGGCGAGTGATCGCCGAAGTCAATGCGCGTCGTTTGGGCTCACCGCTCGATTCCATGATCTATCTAACGGACGAACAGGGGAATGAAATCGCCTTCAACGACGACTTCGTCGATGCGACGCAAGCGATGCAGACCCACCACGCGGACTCGCAGTTGATCGCCCGCGTGCCGGCCCAGAAGACCTATTTGCATATCACCGACGCTCAACAGGGCGGAGGCCCCGAGTTTGCGTATCGGTTGAGTCTGCACGCGCCCCAGCCCGACTATGACTTGCGAGTGACCCCTTCGAGTATCATGGCGCGGGCCGGGCAAACGGTCCCCATAACAGTGTTTGCCATGCGTCACGATGGGTTTCGGGAAGATATCGAGGTCGCTCTGGTCGATCCGCCTGTGGGATTCGAGTTGGCTGGAGGGGTGATTCCAGGCTCTGCGGATCGGGCAAGCATGACCTTGACCGTGCCCCGGCAGGCTCCAGCGGAACCAATTGCATTGGAGATGGAGGGGAACGCGAAGCAGCGCTCAAGCGGCCGCGCGATAGTACGCCCAGCCATTCCGGCCGAGAACATGATGCAGGCGTTTATCTGGAATACGTTGGTGCCGGTCGAAAACTGGAATGTCGTCGTTAGCAAAAAGCAAACTGCCAAGCTACCATTCAAAGTCTTGATGCCCGCGCCGAGAATTACATTGCCATCGGCAGGCAGCTTCGTATTGCCCGTCACGCCCATCTCCAAGGAGGTTCGCGGCGATCAATTGAGTCTTCAACTCATCGAGCCTAGCCAGGGGATCAGCGCCGAAATCACAACCAATCCGATGGGCGCGTACGCGATCGAGTTGACGGTCGATGAGGAGCAGGTGGAACGTGGCCTGCGCGGCAACCTGCTGATGACGGTAGCTCGGGAAGTGGTGCCCGAACTGACATCATCCGACTCAACGCAAGACGCATCGACACAGAAACCAATACGCACCAACTACGGCCTCATACCCGCGATCCCGTTTGAAGTTTCGAAGCAAAAGCCTGCCAGGAACTCGAACAAATCGCCTTCGCAGCGAAGATGAAGTGAAGTGGTCTTGCCGCTGGAATTCTAGGGGCGATGGGTCTACACAAATTCCTGGCGGTGGAATTCCCTCAAGATCAGCTCACTACGGGAATAGTCCTGGTCTGTACCATTGTCTCCTGGCAAGTATCTGGTTTTCCGAGTTCATTTTCAGGCAATTCACAGTCGCTCGACCCATTGGTGTCACTCCTTTGACCATACCTGACATGCCATTGAATTCGAAATGTTCGTTCTGGTTATCGATGCGCGGATCGTAGAGTCGTGAAATCTGGTCTGTTGAGGGATCTACAAATGATAAATGATCGCTCTTAAATAAATTGCAGGAGCGGCAGGCGAGTGCCAAATTCATTTCTACGGTTGTACCTCCGCTCGCCAGGGGCAATACGTGTTCAATTTCGAATGGGAAGTTGAATATCGCTTCCGGTGCTCGACAGTACTCACAACGATGTTTCGCACGCGCCGCAACTGAGTAGTAGAAGGGATTCATTTACCCAGCGACTCAGCCATGGCTCGCGCGCGTTCGCCAGCGGCTTGCAATTCGGCTTGAACCAGTTGGTCAAGTTCGCATTGTTCTGCATGGGGGAGTTGAACGCCTTGGTCTCTGGCCGCTCGCCACTGCCGCATTAAAGCCTCAAGACGGTCCCGCTGTAGTGCGCTGAAGAATTGGTCGGGAAGATTGTTCTGAAGAACGATGAGAGTACTTGAATCCGTATCGACGAAACCCGCTCTGACGGTATCCAGCGCTTCTCCAGGCGTCTTGCCATCGCTACAACGATCACCGACAACAGCTTGATAATGCCGGCTGCCGTCAGCGCTAGGAATCGATACGATAGTTACCGTGGTCACCAGAAGCCCTTTAGGAAAAGTTGGTTGTTCAATTATCTTTCAATTTACCCTGAAAGTCAACGAAGATCAGCTCGCTGGTGTTTCGTCGGCTCTCGCTATCGAGAGTTTCGCCAACTTGCTCCGTCCCCATCGCTCGCTTGCCAAGCTGGAATGCCAGTTATTTTCGGTAGAGCAACCACCCGGCCACAATCGGTACAATCGCACCCGGTCGGCTCGCGAGAAGCCACAAAAGTGGATTTGCCTGCGTCTTTGCCGATGGCTCAGGGCACTTCATCCCAGATCAAGCCGACAAAGAAACGTTGAAAAACGCGATTCTTCGCGGAGACAACAATGTGATCGACGGCGAAAAATTGTATCCCAACACACCAAAAGCCGAAGCGCCTTAAACTTGGCTCAACAACAACACGCAATCGATACGCACGCGCACGAAGCGCTACGCGGTTAAACAGATTAGCTCTCCGGCCGCGCGAAAGTGCTGCCGAAGAACGTTTCTGTTTAGCCGCGCTAGGGCTGCACGGGTCGTTGTCGATCGAGTTCGCCAAATACTTCGCTCAGCCGAATCACGAGCCCTGGCAGTATGTCACCGCCGCTAAGTTCCGCTTGCTCGTCGAGTATTTCATACCGCATGACGTCGGTATAGACGGCGACGGTGCGCTCGTTCGGATCGACCATCCAAACCTGTCGAACGCCAGCATGGAAATACTCGCGGCGCTTGCGAGACATTTCGGCGTAGGTGTTCCCCTCGCTGAGAACTTCGATAGCGATGTCAGGCACGATCTCCGGTACCGCTGCGTCTGGGACCTTGCCTTCGGGTAGCCGCTGCCACGATACGAAAGCCACATCGGGACCACGAACTTGTGTCTTCAAGATTCGCATGAACCCATCGGGGCCAGTAACCAGACCAAGATTGTTGTGCCGCAGATATTGACGCAGCAGTTCGCACAACAGACTTGCAATCAACGATTCGCGCCAGCCCATGGCTTTCTCCACTAGCGTCGCATCGATCAATTCAAACATGCCGCCTTGGCCATTGAGACGAATGAGATCCTCGATGGTCGCATGTCCTGGCGTCGGGTCCACACAAATTCGTGCAGGCGGAATCCCACCAAGATCGTCTAGCATTGCAGAGAAATTTGCAGCAACTGCGGCATTTGCATCCATCAGCGATCACTTTTCACGCGACATTCGAATTCGTTTCGTTCATGTTCCCAATGGAACACCAACGCATTCAATTATAACACAAACCCTTTGGAAATTGCCGGTTGTGACCGCCCTCATCACCCGCTTACTCGACCTCGACGAATATTCCTTCACCCGGCTCAAGGGTGAGTTGATAGTATCCATCGGAGTCGCGCGTCAGTGGTGTGCGCTCCCCACGCGGCCAGGCGACGACTTTCGAGCCTGCGAGCTTGAGCTTGACGTGCGTTGTCTTAACCTCTTCCAACTCGCTCATATTGACGATCGTAAACGCGGTGCCGCTACCATCTTTCTTCTCAAAGCAGCCGATCAGCAGCGGGTCGTCACAGTCGATATTTTCGATCGTTGGAAAGCTGGCCAGCGGGTTGCTGAATTTTAGGTAAGGTGTCGAGTCGGTGCAATTGTGAGCCAGGGCACCGGTATTTTTATACTGCACAAATGCGTCGGAGATGTTGTGCATCTCTTTGAAGACGATAGCGGCGTCGTACCAAGCATTGGTACGCTTCCCGTCGATCGTGATCAACGACGGAAACTCGGGGGTGTAGCCGGCATAGGTCCAGCACAACAGGCCTTTGCAACCAAACGATAACATGCAGTACGACTGCCAGCGGAACTCCGACTCGGTTGGAGTGCGTTTGCTGGGAACCCAGGCGAAGGTTTGAATACAGCACCAAAAATCCTTGCTGTGCTCTCGAGCGGATGTGGCGATGACGTTGATCGATTCGCAATAGTCGGCGTAGGTAGTCCGTCTGCCGTTAGTCCAATTGAGTGGATAGATATCGGTGCAGATATACGGCGCATCGAACTTTTCGCAAAACGAATCGCAGTACTTTTTGAATAGGGCGGGATCGGCGTCGTAGTATTCGATCGCCGCAGCGGAGGCCCCGTACTTCAATTGGGCTGCGTTGGCGTACATCGGTAGCAAGTTGATGTACGGAATCTTACCATCGGTCTCTCGATAGTATTGGTTGCAGATTTCGGCCAGGCTGTCGTACTGGTCGCTCCCCGGTTCGTCGGTGACGTATGTTCCGGCGAAACAGGGATGCTCGAAGTACTGGGCAGTGGCTATGGCGGGATTCGTGTAAGCACCGTCGCCCAGAATCAGTTCGACACCGTACTTGTCACATTCCCTCAGCAGCATCTCTCTGTTCTCGGGACTGCCAAGTGCACCATGCGCGATGATCCAGTCAAATCCGCCAGAGCGATACGTTTTGATAAAGTCCTCTCCCACAGCCTGCGGCTCTGGACTGACCCACGCTCCAATACGAATCCGGTCGCGGGTCAAGTACTCATTGGTATAGGGCGAGTCGATTGCAGTACCCAATGCGTTTTGAATGGCCGCTGTGAGCACCACGGCGGCTTCGGCGCGTGTCGACGGCTTGGCTTGGCTCGTCAAATCGATACCGTATTCGGCCAATGCGGCGGACGCTCGCTTCCAGTCGGCATCTGCCAGCGGAGCGTTGGGGCGAAACGTGCGCACTTGTCCTGCGTCGAGCAATTGCCGCGCAGTGACGAATCGAATCGCTGCCTGGAGCTTTGCTGGCAAGTTGGAGATGTCGTCCAGACGAACGTCGGTATTGACCAAGCGATACTCGCCCGGCAGCTTTGCGATCAAGTGGGTAAATCCGCGACTGTTCGTCTGGCTGACAGGAATGAGGCGGTTGTCGTTTTTTCCGGTTTTGGACTTGAAGTACACGACGGTCGTTTCGGATGGATGGTCGATCGCCGTCGATTGGAGCATGAAGTCGGCTCGGTCGAATCCTTCGGATAGACTCCCACCGGGAACCAGAACCCGCTCAAGCGGCGCGATGAAGGTGGTCGGCTCCGAGTAATCGTGGGAGTCGACGGCCGCTTCGAGAAAACCCGTGGCCTCCGCCGCCGAGGGGAAGAATCCGAGGCGCGATAGCTGATAGCTGGAAAGGGTATCGCTCGGATTGGTTGGGTCGAAGCGGAAGGAAGTGATCGTTCCTCTCCAATTCTTGTGGTCGAATTGTCGCATGTCGACGATCGCATTGCGCCATGTCTTATCGCCGACGACGGAAAACGCAGAGTAGCTCTTGTCTGAAAGCGCAGTCAGCGTATCGGTAGTAAAGAACAGTCCTGCCTGTGTGAGACTTGTATCGTATTTGTAACGCACGGCGAAAAACGGCCGCTGGTCAGCGGAGAACGCATCATCGGCTTGCATCGGAATGGTCAGGCTGAGGTCGCTGCCGGTCGGAGTTAGCTTCGTCAGTCCGCCTTCGAGGTGGAGCTGGCCCTGCCCAATCGCAATGAACTTCGCATCGGGTCCGTTGTTAAAAATCCAAGCCGGCTCGCGGGCCGGCAGGGTGCTGGCTGACAGTAGGACAATCAGAATGAAAATATACTTATTCATCAGACACCACAGGGGTTGGAGGGAATGTAGTCACGCACTTGTAGGCTCGTAACGAGCAATGCGAGTTACGGCAGACCGAAGCGGTTGATTATAGCACCTCGTTTCGGCGTCCCAATGCGATAGCGCCGATCGATGCACGGGGGTTATTGTCAAACGAGAGTAGTGGTGCCAGACAACGCTGAATCGAACTTGTGCGCGAGGTGAACTGCGCTCGCTGCCCGTGCCGTAACTCGCACTACTCGTTACGAGCCTACTCCAGGACCGGTGGGGCGAGTCGACTCAGTGGCCCCCCATTTTGACTCCTTTCGCTGGCAATCTCGGCTGGCAATCCTTGTCGGTTCGAGTGATAATTATTGGCTTGACGGCAGTGGGGCCTTGAGGCTGCAACGGATTGCTCCCAGCCTGCGACGGCCTGCCCCCATGCAATCGACCTGGAGTCGACGTACAATCTCGGAAGCTACTCCCCCCCCCCTACCCTCCCAACCATGAGGTTTTCAGGCATGACATCAGGCAATGCTGCAGCGCGGTTCGTTAGGCCGTGGTCTGCATTGCGCCGCTTGCTATTAGCGTGCGCGTTCTCAGCCATTCTCTTTGGCAGTCAACAACTCACGGCCGTCGAACCGGTCGACTGGTATCAATGGCGCGGGCCGGAAGGTGATGGGATATCGCGCGAGAAGAACTTGCCCGACACCTGGTCACCCAAAGGTGAGAACGTGCTGTGGGCGAAGGAAGAATACGCGACGCGGTCAACTCCGATTACCAACCATGGCAAACTCTACCTGGTGACGCGCTACAAACCGGAAACCACTGAAGAGGGAGAGCAACTGGTCTGTCTCAACGCGGAGACGGGCGAATTGATTTGGAGCCAACACCACAACGTCTATCTTTCCGATGCACCGGCGGAGCGCGTCGGTTGGTCGAGCCCAGTGGCCGATCCGAAGACGGGAAATATCTATTGGCTTGGACTCGGTTGTCAATTCGTGTGTCTCAACGGTGAGACGGGTGAAGTGATTTGGCAGCATTCGCTCAGCGAAGAGTACGGTATGCTCAGCACCTACGGGGGCCGAACCAATTTTCCCAAGATCATCGACGACTTAGTAATCATTAGCGGTGTGATGACGCAGTGGGGTGAGCACGCTATTCCCGCTCACCGCTTCATCGGCTTCGACAAACGCACCGGTGCCGCCGTGTGGTTTGAGATCACGCGACCCAAGCCCGAAGATACGACTTATAGCACTCCCTTCATGACCGTTTTCAACGGACAAGCCGCCATGGTTTTCGGCGGTGGCGATGGTTCCGTGTATGCCATGCAGCCGCGAACGGGTCAGATCATTTGGCAATACGATTGCTCGAATCGGGGCATCAACACTCCGCCGCTGGTCGTTGATGGCGTTGTCTACTGCGGGCACCGCGAGCAGAACTCGGCCGATCCTCGCGTGCTGGGAGCCATCTTCGCCATCGACGGCGACAAGGCTACGGGTCAGATCAAAGAGGATGAACTCAAGTGGAAGCTTCCGGGACGCAGCGTCGAAGGGAGTCAACCACTACTCATTGGCGGTCGCCTGTACGTGATCGAAGATGGTGGCACGCTCGTCGTGATCAACCCCGAAAACGGCGAGATCATTCAGGAGAAGAAAATAGGACGCCGCCCCGGTTCGTTGATCTATGGCGACGGTAAACTCTACTGTTGCGAACAGACCGGCAATTTTTGGGTCTTGGAGCCAACTGAAGAAGGAGTGAAAGAAGTGGCTCGCGTGCGCATGGCCAGTGGCGAAGAGATTCTGGCTGCGCCGATTATCAGTCGAGGCAAGATCTACCTGGCGACCACCAAGAATTTTTATTGCATCGGCAAAAAGGGTGTCGCACCCGAATTCGATCCCATTCCGGCTGGGCCGAAAGAGGTACCCGTCGCCGACGACCAAACCGTGGCTCATCTGCAGCTAGCTCCGGTTGAAGCCATGTTGGCTCCCGGTCAGTCGACTCCCTATCAGGTGCGCGCTTACAACAAACACGGCCAGTACTTGAAGTTAGTCGAAGCCGAGTTCAGTATTGAAGGAGGGGGCGAGATCAGCGCCGACGGAAAGTACACCGCACCGGCAGACAACGAGCCCGTGGCAGTTAAGATCACCGCTAAGATCACCGCGAAGTCGGGAGAGCTCACCAGCGTAGCCCGAGTGCGCGTGATTCCACCACTTCCCTGGAAGTTTGACTTTTCGGATAAGAAGGTTCCTGTGACTTGGATCGGTGCCAATTACCGTCACCAGCCCAAGGAGCTCGACGGCGAGTCGGTGTTGGTCAAAGTGAGCACGATCCCCAAGGGGACTCGTAGCCAATCGTGGATGGGCTGGACTTCGCTACACGACTACACCATTGCTGCGGACGTGAATTCTACCGCCAATGCCGACAATGGACGCCGAGCCGACATGGGTTTGATCAATCAACGCTATACGCTTGACTTGATGGACAAAGGACAATTGCAGATTCGCTCTTGGGTCCCGCGTTTGGAACTACGGTTTGCCAAAACGGTTCCCTTTGAGTGGGAGGCTGGTCAGTGGTATACACTGAAATTCCAAAGTGAAAATCATGATGGCCAAGTCACCTTGCGCGGTAAAGCTTGGAAACGCGGTGAAGAGGAGCCCAAGGATTGGACAATTGAAGCGACGGACGCTGTCCCCAACACGCATGGCAGCCCTGGACTGTTCGGCAATTCGACGATGGCGGAGTACTATATTGATAACGTCGAAGTTACCTCCAACCCAAAATAGCACACCTAAATAAACAAAGGCAATCAACTAATGCAACGCAACATATTTCTGACTGTGCCCCTTGTGGCGACTTGGATCGGAGCCGCTCTGGCGGTTCCGCAGGCGGCGCTGGCCGACGACTACGACGCCGTATCCGAGGTCCGCAAGGCAATAGGCGAATTGAAAGTAGGCCCGCACGACTGGCCGCAATGGGCTGGATCGCACCTGCGTAACAATGTCACTGATGAAGCCGATATCCCCACCATGTGGGACGTGGGGACCGGCGAAAATGTCCGCTGGTCGATGCCGCTCGGGTCGGAGACCTACGGCAACCCTGTTGTGGCCAATGGCAAAGTCTACGTGGGGACGAACAACGGTGCGGGCTATTTGAAGCGCTACCCCAGCGAAGTTGACCTGGGCGTTTTGCTCTGTTTTGACGAAGAAACCGGGGAGTTCTTGTGGCAGCATTCGAGCGAAAAGCTCCCTTCGGGGCGAGTGAATGATTGGCCCAACCAGGGGATCTGCTGCGCACCACTCATCGATGGCGATCGTCTCTATTACGTCACCAGTCGCGGTGAAGTGGTTTGTCTGGATACCGAAGGCTTTGCCGATGGAAAAAACGATGGCATTCAGAGTGAGCCGAACGAAAACAAAGACGAAGCGGATGTGATCTGGAGCTTCGACATGATGAAGAATTTGGCCGTGTCACAACATAACATGTGCAGTTGCTCCGTCACCTGCGCGGGGAATCTGCTGTTCGTCAATACGTCCAACGGTGTCGATGAAGGTCACCAGAATATACCCAGCGAAGCTGCGCCGAGCTTCCTATGCATGAATCGCGAGACGGGCGAAGTGATCTGGTCCGACAATTCACCAGGAGCCAATATTTTGCACGGCCAGTGGTCATCGCCTAGTTACGCAGAACTGGGAGGAGTGGCTCAAGTTCTATTTGGTGGCGGCGATGGTTGGCTCTACAGTTTTGACGCTGCGGGAGAAAACGGCAAGTCGAAACTACTGTGGAAATTTGACTGCAACCCTAAGGCGTCGCTGTATGTGCTCGGTGGTTCGGCCACTCGAAATCACATCATCGCTACTCCAGCTATTTACGATGGCTTGGTCTATGTGGCCGTTGGCGAAGACCCCGAGCATGGCGAAGGTGACGGACACTTGTGGTGCATCGATCCAACCAAGCGCGGTGACGTTAGTCCTACTCAAGTCTACAACGCCAAAGACCCCTCCAAGCCCATCGCACACAAACGCCTACAAGCACTAGTGGCCAAGGATGGAGATCTCGAGCGTGACAATCCAAACTCGGCGGCGGTTTGGCACTATATCGGCAAGAATCCTGAGGACTTTGAAACCACGATGCACCGCAGCTGCGGCACGGTAGCCGTCAAGGATAACTTGCTGTTTTTGGCCGATTTTAGCGGATTGTTTCACTGCTTGGACGCCAAGACGGGTGAAGCGTATTGGACCTACGATATGTTCGCCGCCTCGTGGGCTTCGCCCCTGATCGTCGAGGATCGCGTCTATATCAGCGACGAAGATGGCGACATCGCCATTTTCAGAGTCTCTAAGGAGCAGGAGCAAATCGCCGAGGTCAGCATGGAGAGTGCCGTTTACACCACTCCCGTGGCCGCCAACAGCACGCTGTTCATCGCCAATCGGAATCGACTGTATGCGATTCAAGAAGTCGCGCAAGCTGAAGAAAAGTAGCGCGGCGGTCCCCCCCGTATGGATTGAAAACAACGTAGCACGGCGGTCCCCCGCCGTGTGATTTGAAAACCGTCCTCTGTGGTCTCCGTGCCGCAGTGTTTCAATTCGCTGCGATATTAGTTCCGCTTGTTTTTTGAAACACAGAGTCACAGAGTTCACAGAGATTTTGTTTCATCACCACGTTCGCTTACAATGATAGGGGTGATGATCAGTCATTGGATTGATCGTGTTTAGTTAGCATCTCGGTGCGGACCACCGAGCGACGTTGACATTATAGTTTCTCGTGCCCGCAATGTGCGCCAACTTGGGCTAAGGCGCGGTGGATGAAGAATAGTAAACTTAGGCGGCAGATTTGTTTCGAAGCCGCCCGCGCGATGTACTTTCGCCATGAGTCGGAATACTATCGGGCCAAGCAGAAAGCGGCTGCCAGGATTTGCAAGGGCTGGGTCAAACCGGCCGACTTGCCCAGCAACGCTGAAATTCGCGAAGAGATACAATCCTTCGCGCGTTTGCACGAAGGACAGACGCGGACCGATAATTTGCAGTACATGCGCCTGACCGCTCTGCGTGTTATGCGGCTGCTCCAGCGGTTCAAACCCAAACTGATCGGTAGCACTTTCACCGGTCACGTCAGGCAAGGTTCCGACATCGATGTGCATGTCTTCTCCGATAGCCTTGAAGCGGTTACATCCGTATTCGACGAACAGATGTTGTTCTATGACATCGAGCGGAAGTTGGTCCGCAAGAACGGAGAGTCGCGCGTATTTACGCATATCCACTTGAAGGATACCTTTCCCGTAGAGCTGACGGTCTACGCCAGCAACCTCGCCAGCTTTGTCTTCAAAAGCTCGATTACCGGCAAGCCGATCGAGCGCGCGTCGATCGCTCAATTGGAGCAATTGCTGGCGGACGAGTATCCTGAACTGTCGGTCGACGATAGTTTGCACGACATGGATGAGAGTCCTGACCGGTTTCAACTGTTTTATTCTTTGTTGTTGCCGCTAGAGGATGTCAAGCAGCATCCAAAATACCACCCCGAAGGGGATGTGTTGTATCACAGTCTGCAAGTCTTTGATTTGGCTTGTGATGAGCTCCCTTACGACGAAGAATTTTTACTGGCTGCGCTGCTGCATGATATCGGCAAGGGGATCGATCCTCGCGATCACGTGTCGGCGGGCCTCGAGGCATTGGAGGGTTTCATTAGTCAGCGGACGGCGTGGTTGATCGAGCATCATATGGAGGCGCACAGGATCCTCGATGGCTCCATAGGCTCACGCGCCCATCGGCGTTTACGCGAGAATGAAAGCTACGAGGAACTACTGCTGCTCTGCGGTTGTGATCGTGGTGGTCGTGTCCCTGGGGTACAAACCGTTGAACTCGAATCGGCTATCGAGTATGTCAGAGATTTAGACTACAGTTTCGGCTAGGGTCACCACAGTGCGAATCGACTATCAACAATTGCGCAGCGCACTTCAGCTCGCGTTGGCATCTGCTGAGTTGCTAGCAGCGCGGCAGAGGGCACGTGCGGCCTACAGTCCTGGGCTTGCCTACGGGCGTCACTTTGGCCCCCCTGCTCCGTCGGCGCGGCAAGCGGCCGTGCTGGTCATGCTCGAACGCCGATCGGGCCAGTGGGTTATACCAGTCACCGTGCGACCCGATCACTTGCCCGATCATCCTGGCCAGATTTCCTTGCCCGGTGGTCGCTTGGAAGCTGGCGAGTCGTATCAGCAGGCGGCTGAGCGCGAGTTTTGCGAAGAGCTCGGCTGCGCGGTCGAGCCGGCTCAGATTCTGGGCGAGCTATCTCCGCTGTACGTCTATCACAGCGATTATATCGTGCGTCCCTTTGTTGCCATCAGTCCCACAGCGCATGTTTATCAACCATGCCCGCGCGAAGTCTCCCGAGTGCTTCACTTGCCGCTTGCCGTACTCTGCTCGTCGAGTCCAGTTGCTTCGAGTGAGTTCACTCGCGGGCTAGCTGTGTGGTCGGCTCCAGTCATCGACAGCGGTGACGCTATTATCTGGGGTGCCACCGCCATCATCTTGGCAGAACTCATTCCGCTGCTCCGTGGAATCGTTTAGCGCCAAGCCGGAGCAGGCCGCAGGTGCCAAGGCGAGCCCTCTTGCCCGCGCCGGTGCAAAATCGTTTAACGCCGAGCCGGTGCAGGCCGTTAAGCACAAGTCGAGCTGACTGATACGCGAGTCTCCAATGCACCACAGCACATTCCAACCCGCCGTCGCGGCCTGCGCAGGCGACGGCACCTGCGACAGCCATCTTCTACGTCCATACGCGCATGCCAAATCGCCCTAAACTCTTACGGGACCGAGGTGGAGTCGACCATAACCGGCTCACGACGCGGTGCGTCGAGCTACATTTATCCTAAGCGAACCACCCCTGAGAGAATCGGGTCTGAAGCGTTACAATAGGTGGAAATTGGACGTTTTAGGGCAGGGGAAGGGTCATGATTAAGGTTGGTATTGTTGGCTGTTCGGGTTATACGGCGATCGAGGCAATTCGTCTGTTGCTGCGCCATCCCCATGCGCAAATCGTCGCGGCGACAAGTCGCCAGGCGGATGGCTCGACGATCAGCGACATGCATCCATGTCTGACGGGGCGACTGGAGTTGATCGTCGAAGATCTCTCCCCCGAGCAGATTGCTGAGCGGTGCGACGTAGCGTTGTGTTGCTTGCCCCACGCGGCTTCGGCACCGATCGTATCGCGCATTCTCGATAAAGGCTGCAAAGTCATCGATCTCAGCGCAGACTACCGCTTGAGCACACCGGCGCTGTACGAAAAGTGGTATGGGGAAAAACACTCTGACCCCGGGCGCCTGGGGCAGACCCCGTATGGTATTCCCGAGTTGTTTCTCGATGAAATTCGTGGAGCAAATTTGGTCGCTAATCCCGGCTGCTACCCGACCAGTGCGATCGTGCCACTATCGCCACTGATGAAAGAGGGCTTGATCGAGCCGAAGGGGATCGTGGTCGATGCCAAGAGTGGGCTCAGCGGCGCGGGGCGCACGCCCAAGCTGGGTAGTCTGTACGCAGAGGTCAACGAGTCGTTCTCGGCCTATGCCGTTGGCACGCATCGCCACCAACCGGAGATTATCGATATCGTTGGGCGTTTCACTGGTATCGCGCCGGGGTTGGTGTTCACGCCACACTTGGTTCCCATGGATCGCGGAATCTTGTCGACGATCTATGTCCGTCCCAAGTCGCATGTGACGGCCAATCAAGTGCGCGAGTGCTTGTGTGAGTTTTATCATGGAACTCACGGATTTGTACGGATCGTTTCGCACTTGCCAGCGACCAAACATGTGGCGATGACCAATTACTGCGACATCACTGTCCGAGAAAACGACGACTGGATTATCTTGATATCGGTCCTGGACAACCTGGTCAAAGGCGCTTCCGGTGCGGCCGTGCAGTGTATGAACGTATTGTTCGAACGCGACCAAGCAGAAGGATTAGGGGCCTAGACAACCGTGACCTATTATTTACCTCAAGGCTTTCGATTTGCCGGTGTCAGTGCGGCGATCAAGAAGAAGCCTGGCACGAAAGACATTGCCGTTATCGTGTCCGACGTGCCCGCAGTGGCGGCTGGTGTTTATACTCAGAATCAAGTGGTCGCTGCGCCGGTAGTCCTGTGTCGCTCCCGCACGCCCCTGAGCACGGCTCGCGCGGTAGTGGTCAATAGCGGTAATGCCAATGCGTGTACGGGTGCGCGCGGCGATGCCGATGCGCGGCGGATGTGCGAAGTCCTGGCAGCGGCGCTCGATGACCACGCTGCGGGCAGCGCAGGCGATGGCGTCAACGCCGAACAAGCGTTGGTGATGAGCACTGGTGTCATCGGTCACTTCCTGCCGATGGAGAAGATTGAGGCGGGTATTGGCCAAGCGGTTGGGTGCTTGGCGGCTGGCGAGCGGGCCTTTCTGGATGCGGCCGATGCGATCATGACGACCGATGCTGCGCGCAAAGTCACCACCCGTCGCGCCGAACTGGGAGGTAAGGTGATTCACATCGCAGGCATGGCCAAGGGGGCAGGCATGATTGGGCCCAATATGGCTACCATGTTGTGCTGCGTCACCACCGACGCCAAGTTGACAGCGGAGCAAGCGCAGCGACTATTAACGTCTGCGGCCAACAAGTCGTTCAACAATATCAGTGTCGAAGGGCATACTAGTACCAACGACACAATGCTGCTGTTGGCCAATGGTTGTTCGGGTGGCACCGAGTTAACCGGTAATGAGGAAGCTCAGTTTGCCGACCACTTGGAAGCCATGTGCATCGAGCTCGCCAAGCAGATCCCCGCCGACGGTGAAGGCTCTGCACACTTGATTGAAGTCAGCGTGCGAGGTGCTCAAAACGACTCCGATGCACGCCAGATTTCTCATGCTGTGGCCAGCAGCAACTTGGTCAAGACGGCCGTGCATGGCGGAGATCCCAATTGGGGCCGTATCGTATCGGCAGCCGGCTATGCGGGGCCACCCATCGAGACGACCATGTTGTCATTAAAGGTCAATGGCATCGAGCTGTTTGCCGCTGGCGAACCGGTCGCCTTCGACGCGAAACTTGCCAGCGCCTCGATCCGTCAAAACCACTCGACCATCATTGAATTGACCGTCGGCTCTGGGGCAGGTACCTGTACACACTGGACGAGTGATTTAGGGGTCGACTACGTACGCTTCAATTCCGAGTATACGACATGAGCCAGATTGGCAGCGACGAAGCGAGCCCGAGCCCAGCGGTCCATCCACTTCGACGTCAGCAGTCGGCTGCCGGTGGCGTTGTCGGCATCGGTACGGACATAATCGAGTGCGAACGCATCGAGCGGATGCTCCAAAGGCATGGCGACACCTTCTTGACGCGAGTCTACACGGCAGGTGAGATAGATTATTGTTCGGGCCGCAAGTCGGGGACGCAGCACTACGCAGGGCGCTGGGCAGCCAAGGAGGCTGTGCTTAAGTCGCTCGGCACCGGTTGGGCACACGGCATTCAGTGGACCGAGGTCGAAGTCGTCAATCAACAGGGCGGCAAGCCGAATATCGTGTTGTCGGGCAAAGCCAAACAAATTAGTGAGCAGCTCGGGATTCAAGAAATTATGATTAGTATTTCCCATTGTCGAAGTTATGCGGTAGCCTACGCTACCGCCATCGCAGGAGTGTAGAAACATGCGGCGTAAAATGGTCCTGTTGACTTGGGGGCATTCCAATCCCCGTACTGCGAAGACGGCGACGGGCTTGCTTCGTTATTGTCCCGACGAGTGCGTTGCGGTGCTCGATCCAGATCGCGCAGGCAGCAAAGCAAAGGAATTCTTAGATGTCGGCGGAGATACGCCGATCATCGCCTCGCTCGATGAGGCCCCCGGTGCCGACACCTTGGTATTGGGAATCGCTCCTCCTGGTGGCAAGATCCCGTCAGCCTGGCGCAGTGTGATCTTCCAAGCTATCGATCGCGGTATGAATATCCTCAGTGGCTTGCACGATTTCATCTCCGACGATGCGGAACTAGCCGCAGCGGCAAGCGCCAAGGGGGTCGTGATCAGCGACGTGCGCAAGAATACTTTCAAGCAGATCGCTCGCCGTGACGCGTTCAACTCTACTTGCTGTCGCTTGCATACGGTGGGACACGACTGCAGCGTCGGCAAGATGGTGGTAAGCCTCGAACTCGAGCGCGGGTTGAAGGCGCGCGGACGCGATGCCTGTTTCGTAGCTACCGGCCAGACCGGCATCATGGTGTCCGGTGCGGGATTGCCCATCGATTGCATGGTAGCCGACTTCGTCAATGGAGCTTCTGAGAAACTGGTGTTGGACACTCAGCATCACGAACTGATCATTGTCGAAGGTCAAGGAAGCCTGGTCCACCCATCCTACTCGGCCGTCACCCTGGGCCTTTTACACGGCTGTGCTCCACACGGTTTGGTATTTGTCTTCGAAGCGGGACGCGATACGGTAGGTGGCCTCGAGCACGTACCGCTGCCAAGCCTGCAGAAGCAGCGCGAGCTGTTCGAAACGATGGCCAGCATTTATCAGCCTTGTGAAACGATCGGTTTTGCCATGAATGGCCGCCGCTTGAGTAAGCCACAAGCTGACGAAGTTGCGCGGTCGGTCGAGGCCGAAATGGGGCTGCCGGTTGTCGATGTTATCCGCGACGGACCCGACCGACTCGTCGACGCCGCCGAAGCGTTTTACCAGTCGAACCGCTGGAAGACTGCGCAAGAATCCGTAGCTACCGTCGATAGACGGTAGTTTTCTGCCAGTACTTTGGCAAACGTACCAAGTACCGTATTATCATAGGCTGATGAGTTCGGCCACAAGACCATTTAACCTTTAAGAGAACATAGGAGGTGTCCCAGATGAGCGATAGCGAATTAGAAAATCGCGCCGCGACGATTCGCAGCCGGCTAACGCAACTTCGGGACAGTCTTTGACTTCGACCAAAAATTGGCGCGAATCGCGGCCATCGATAATCAAATGGCTGCCAGTGACTTTTGGAGCAATCAAGAGAAAGCCCAAGCCGTGGTGGGGGACCTCAAAAGCCTGCGCTCGGTGGTGCTGCCGCTGAAAGAATCGCTCGCAGCGGCCGACGATCTCGATGGATTGCTGGAGATCTTGGCCGAGGACGAATCGGCCCGCGCAGAAGTGTTGGCCGAAATCGAGCGACTGGAACAGCAGGCCGAAGAGTTGGAGCTCAAGGCACTGCTGGACGGGCCGCACGATGCGTCCGGTGCGCTGCTCAGTGTCCATGCGCGCGATGGTGGTGTCGACGCCAACGACTGGGCTGCTATGCTGCTGCAGATGTACATCGCCTGGGCCGAACAGCATGATTACACCGTCGAGCTGATCGATCGACAGGACAACGAAGAGGCGGGTATCACGCAAGCCTCGATCGCCGTACGTGGACCGATGGCCTATGGCTACCTCAAGGGAGAAGAGGGTATTCACCGCTTGGTCCGCATCAGCCCCTTCAATGCCGATGGCAAACGGCAGACCAGCTTTGCGGCCGTCGACGTGGCACCGGAGATCAACGATTCCGTAGAAGTCGATATTGACGAAAAGGATGTCCGCGAAGACACCTATCGCGCCAGCGGTGCGGGCGGCCAGCACATTAACAAGACGGACAGCGCCGTACGCTTGACGCACATTCCAAGCGGTGTGGTCACCCAGTGTCAGGGCGAACGCAGTCAGCACAAAAATCGAGCCAACGCCTGGAAGATGCTGCGCGCTCGATTGGCGCGTATCGAAGAGGAAAAACGCGAAGAGGAGCAATTGGCCAAGTACAAAAACAAAGTCCGTCAAAAGGGCTTTGGCTCACAGATCCGCAACTACTTTTTGCATCCCGATCAACGCGTCAAAGACTCGCGCACCGAGCACTTGCAGAATAGCTTTCAAGCCGTCATGGCGGGAGACATTCAGCAGTTCTTAGATGCCTACCTGCGCTGGCGCATGATGCAGAATTCTTAGAGTGTTGCCCACGAATCACACGAATCAGCGCGAATGACATTGCTGGTTTGTTCACTGAGAATTGTCAGAAAATTTGGCAGATTAACCAGAAGAATGAATGCAGAGCGTGCAGAAAGATTGGACACTATTTATTTGCAGAATTCGACCAACGTCACAGTTTAAGGGGGGTAGGCATGGTTCGCTCTTACGTCGTTAGAAGTGCTTACGTCTTCTTCCTATTGGCAACATGGCAAAACGGAGTTGCTTTTTCGCAAACCCCCGATGATGACGATAGCCTTCCGCCAATTGAAACCAACGAATAACTGGTGGGGCAAGTCGTTGCCGAAGATATCTCGAGACGATATCGAAGGCCGTGACCAGTGCGAACAACTTCTAAAGACAGTCAGCGACGCGAATGGCCGGTTTCGGATTACGGGGGTGAAACGCGACGCACCGTGGCTCGAGCTGTTTTACTTTGGCGACGGAATTTTTGCGCAACGCGACTCTAATCTGCGCGATCGCGACGATCGGGAGCTGGAACGATTGGAGTTGATTGCTGCGCTGCCCGCACAACTGACGGTTCGGATCGACTGCGAACGTCATGCTGGCGCGGAGCGTTTGAGCTTGCAGGCCGAGGGCCATATCAACGGGCAGAACGCTATAGAGCTCCCGTTTGCGAGCGAAGAACAGAAGGTCGAAGCGGTCAATGTCTTTGAGCGCTTACCAGCAGGCAGTTATAAGTTGTTGCTGCAAGCCAAGCCTGAGTCGACCGGAGACGGAGGCTTCCTAGTCAAAGCGCTTGCCGAAAAAGCGGTCGTGATTGAGGCGGGGAGAACTCAAGAGTTGGAATTCTGACCGCCGGGACTGCCTAGCAAGAAAACCTGCGCACCAGCCCGCAAGCGGGCGATGGGGGCGAAGAGCGAGAAGCGGGAAATAGTCAGTTTTTGTTATAAATCGTCATTTGCTCGCGTTTTCAAGCCTCCTATGCTACGATTCAATGAAATAGATCCCAACGAACGCTACCCACTGGAATCGTCGATGAGCACTGCGACGCTGATGACTACGGAACAATTTCTGGCACTACCCGATGACGGCATGGAGCGAAATTTGATCCGTGGTGTGGTGAGGGAAAAACCAATGACCAGACGCAACCGCTTTCACACTTTTGTCGTGACTCGTGTTGCACGAATTTTGGACCAATGGCTTGACAGCCAACCCGTCCCTTGTGGCGAAGTGCATACGGGTGAAGCAGGGGCGATCTTGCGACACGAGCCCGATTCGACGGTCGGAATCGATATCGCCTACTTTTCCGCTGAAACAATGGCTCGTCAGAACGCTCAAACGACGATGATCGATGGAGTGCCAAGATTGGCTGTCGAAGTACTCTCCCCATCGGACAAGGTAGAAGAGACGACTGAGAAGGTTAATGAATACCTCAGCGTGGGAGTCGATTTGGTGTGGATCATCGATCCGTACTTTCAAACCATCCAAGTCCATCGTCGCGGTCATGCTCCATTGATGTTCAACAATGAACAGCGCATGACTGGGGCTGAGATTCTACCAGGACTCGACTTTGCCGTGCTCGACGTCTTTCAACGGCCCAAGACTGGCCGAATGTGGCCCGACGCTCCGCCGTCGTGAGTTGCTTCGTGTCCGGTTTAGGATACGCGCGGTTCTCCGGAACGGCTACGGCAAACTAGCTTTCTCGATGGTCGTCCAATTCATGGCCGACGGTTTCGGATCGGTCCAAGCGGGACACATACACTCCAACCACGCCGGCGAGCGGAGCAAGTAAAACAAAATTAATCTTGAGTGCTTATTTCAAGCTTTGCAAGTAAGTTACGACATCGAGTAAATCTGCCTCTGAAAGTACTTCTTCCAAGCCAGCAGGCATGATGGAGACCTCACTAGGTGCGATCTGCTCAATGTCGTCGCGAGGTAGCTTTAGCTTTTCACCGCTGGCTTGTTGAACTTCGATGGCCGCCTGCGTCTCGCCCACGATGATGACGCTGAGCACGCGACCGTCGACAGTCATGATTTTGTACGGATCGTAATCGCGGACGATGCTAGCCGACGGAAAAAGGATCGACTCGAGCAAGTCGTCGGCTGACCGATTGAGGCCAATGGTTGTCAGGTCGGGGCCAACTCGCAGGCCTTGATCGGCCACGCGATGGCAGGTACTACACTTGGATTTTTCACTGGCAAAGACGGTTTTCCCTCGAGCCGCGTTACCCTGCGCGAGCTTGTCTCGCAATCCCTGCAAACGCACCAGTTTATGCTGCTCATGCTGTTTCAATTGTTCGAGCAGTTTGTTTGCCTCGCCGAGCAGCTCGGGCGGAAAGTGGTTGAATACGTCAAAGAGTTCATGTTCGGCCAACGATAACAAGGCGGGGTTGCTGGAAATGCTTGACAAGAAGGCTTGAGCCACATCGTGGTCGGTCACACGTCGGAAGGCACCTACAAAATCGCGCAGTTCTGCTGGTGGCGCTTTGCTCAGCAGGGGAGCGATGAGGAGCTTTTGAGGATTCGACGAATTCGCTTCACCCAGAACTTGGGCCGCGCGTCGCGAGGCAGCGGGCGAGCCCGAGTCACTATAGATTTCAATCAGTTCATCGAGAGCCGAGTCTTCCAGCTTTCCAGCTTGCCGCGCGAGTGCTGCCAGTGCATCGACACGGAGCGCATAGGAGCGACTGTCGTCCCGGGCGATTTCACTGAGAGAATTTGCCAGCGCACTACCGCGTAGAGCTACGACGGCAGCGATCGCTTGTCGCACTAGCACTTCATCGCTACTGGCCAGTTGCCGCTCGAGCGGTTCCAGCCAACTTGGGTGCGGGTCGACAGAGCTACCGCGCGCCATGGCTCGTAGAATCAATGCGCGGACTTCGGCCGGTTGTTGGGCATCGAGGAAGCCTCCCGCCATGGCTGCGACCTGCGAATCGTGAAGCGAGCCGGACAGCAGCCCTTCAATCGTCTCGCTGCGATCTTTCCAGTGCCCGCTGGCCAACCAACTGGCCAACTTATTCGCAATGGAAGCCAGCCACTCCGGATGTCGTTTGGCGATTCTCGCGGCAACTTGGCGACTAGTGGCGTCGTTGGAATCGAGTCCGAATTCCACTTCATTCCACTGGATATCGCCGCCATCGATTTGGTCCAAGGCGATGGCCATGCCGCGCCATTGCTGCATGCTCATCGTTCCGCTCGCGAGTGCTTGCCAGGCGCTGCGAATGGCAGCGGCATCTCCCATTTCGATCAGGGCATAAATAATCGCATGCTCTTCGGCCCGTTCGAGCCCCTCGCGATCGAGTGCGCCGACCAATTGTGGAATCGCCTCGACACAGTCTTGCATTCCAAGCGTTGCTGCGGCCTGTCGGCGCACGGCAGGCTCGGTATCGTTCAGCAGTGGAGCAATCCAGGCCGTTTCCAAGTGGCTAATGCATCGCGCGTAGCCATGACAGGCCGCTTGGCGAACGTCGGTCACTGCGTCGCTCAGAGCAGGACGCAGCGCGCGACTGGCTGCCTCCGCCAATTCGGATTGTTGCATCAGGCGAGTAAGTGCCCACACGCAATTCGTGCGAACCAAAACGTCGCCGCTAGATAGTGCGTCAGCCAAAGGCTCGAGCACACTAGCGCCGCGCTGTACGCACTCGGCAATCGCCCGCTCGCGAACTGCAAAGCGCGAATCGCTAAAGAGCTTTACCAAAGCGTATGGCTGTAGCTCGTCCCAATCGATTTGCAAACCACGCGGATCGCTTGTCGTCGCTGCCGTGTCGCGACGGATGCGATAGATGCCTCCCAGCACATCGGGCTTGGCATACTGACTCGTCGGACAGCCTTTGTAAAACCAGCCGCCGGTGTCGATTACCAACAGACTGCCATCGGCATCCTCGAGCACATCGGTTGGATGAAACTCGCGACTCGGCGATGTCAGGAACTCGTGCTGAGTCGCAGTATACGTCGCACCTTGTCGCTCCAGACTCAGCCGTACCACTTTGCCAGAATTGAAGAACGTAGTAAACCAGTGGTCGTCCCAATTGCCATCCAGCGCGTGGCTGCGATAACGCGTGATTCCCGACACGGCTACGTGCCCAAAACTGTGAACCGGAGTCAGGAATTCTCCCGTCGACTTGTGCTCGTTGAGGACTTGCACGCGATGGGGATAGGCACCACCGTGCAACCAGTGCACAAAACAATCTTCGCGGGGACGCGAATAGAGGATGTTGACAGTACCCAGCATATCGCCCGAGTCGGTGAAATCGACTTCGACAGGATTGTCCATCCCTCCACCGCAGTGAATTCGCGTATCCGATCCATCGGATCGACAAGAGAATAGATAGGACCCTTCTCGACTACTGGAAACATTGCCCTGAGGGTCCTTGAACTCATGACCGTGATAACCATCGGTCCAGTACAGTCGTCCATCGGGACCGAAGAAGCAGCCATGAATGCTGGCCGCATTGCCATTGTACCCGAAGCGAGACACGAGGATGATGCGCTCGTCGGCGACGCCGTCGCCATCAGTATCACGCAATCGCCATATGTTTGGCGGCGACGCGACGTAGACAGCGCCATCGTGCCACGCGCCTCCCATGGGAAAGGTGAGCTTATCGGCGAATACGGTAAAGGAATCAAATTTGCCATCGCCATCCGTATCGACCAGTCGATGAATTGCGTTGGGCAGGTGCTCTTCAAGCTCTTCGTTGCCCATGTTTACGCCGGCGTTATTGCACACATAAAGTCTACCTTGGTCATCAAAGCAGGCCATGGTGGGATGTGTTACCAGCGGTGGTCCGGCAGCTAGTTCGACATGGAAACCTTCCGGGACCCGCAGCTCCGTGGGCTGGAAGGATTCGCTGTCCGTTGCTTTAGCACTAGGCTCCGAGATGCTCCCCTCCGAACCGTATGTCTCCGAGTAGGGAAGTAGCCAGCATGCGGTTAATATACAAGCCAACACGCAGCCGCGCGCCTCGATAGATCTCATGGTTGATCCTCTTCAAATACTGTGATCGCGACCGGTTATCGGTGCGATATGGAAATGTGTCCACCCTCTGGTGCGCTGGGAGATCAAAGTCGATTCGAATACTCCACTTTCGTCAAGACACGATGCTTCGTTTTGCTAAAACTCATGAGTGGAGACCAATTGAGTACGAGGCTACAGGGTCCACCCCTGTCTATAGTCGCGGTGCAGGAATGATTCTGCCTCGGGGACATTGGGGATTTTCAAGTTGGGTCCATCCCACTCAATTTTTTTACCGACCCTAACGGCGATGTTTCCCAGCAATACCATCTCGGTGAGCCTGCCCGCATAATCAAAATTCGACATCGCCAACTTTGGTTGGCCGCTCCGAATGGCAGCGAACCATTCCATTTTCTGATTGACGTCGCTATTGCCTTGGCTAATGAGTCGCGGCAACGTCTGCTCAGGTAGCTTGAAGTCTGCGAATTTTTCACGAGGCAGCAGTACAGAGGTATCACCTCCCTCACCGGTGCAATACAGAGTTCCTTCGGTACCGACGACGAGCATTCCGTTGTCTTCGACAGGCGCGCCCTGCAACAGCTCCGCAGGTGGCAAATTCCGCTTGCCATTGCGACGCCCCTCCCACCAATGGAACTGGATTGGCCCATGTCCTTCCCCGGCCGCAAACTGGTAGGTGATCGTTGCCCACTGTTGGTACGTTTCGAGATTGATCTCGGAACTCTCGGCTGCCACCCAAGCGGGAGACTGCAAGTTGAGGCCCATATAGGGCACATTCATAATGTGACAGGCCATGTCGCCTAAGGCGCCGGTACCAAAGTCTCGCCAACCGCGCCACATGAAAGGATGATAGGCTGGATGGTAAGGACGCTGGGGCGCTGGGCCTAGAAACAGGTCCCAATGAACATACGACGGCACGGCGGGCGTGTCGGCAGGCCGCGCGATGAGGTCGGGAGCTTGCTTCCACCACTTGCCGCAACGATCCGTCCAGGCATGGACCGACTGCACGTCACCCAAAACACCCGAACGTATGATTTCGATCGACGTGCGTGAACCATCGCTGGCCTGTCCCTGGTTGCCCATCTGCGTGCAGACCCCGTATTGATTCGCCGCCTCGCGCAGGGCGCGAGCCTCGGAGACCGACCAGGTAAGCGGCTTTTGGGTGTAGACGTGTTTCTTGAGCTTGATCGCCATCATCGAAGCGACCGCATGCGTGTGGTCGGGCGTGCTAACCGTTACCACATCGATCTGGTCCTGCATCTCGTCGAGCATCTGGCGAAAGTCATGGAACTTGCGCGCCTGAGAAAACTTGGCCGCCTTCTTGTTTAGCATGTTGTCGTCGATATCGCACAAAGCGACGACGTTACCGTAGTGGCTTGCGTATTCTGTGTCGCTGTCCCCCTTGCCGCCGACGCCAATACAGGCGACGTTGAGCCGCTCATTGGGAGACTGCTCGGCGGCCAGAAGTTTTGAGTCCAGAGTGTAAGCGCCAGCGCCCAGGGCGGCGGCCCGCTGCATGAATTGGCGACGATCGAATTGAGTTTTCATGGGACAAGTCCTCCAAAAAGGTAAATGGTAGTAAGAGCAAAATCGAGGGAGCGCGATTTGTGCTTTGCCATATCGGGAACGACGAGCGGTTACAGGAAAACTACTCGACCGACACTGCCACATGTCCCACTGCCGTCGAGCCCCGGGCATCTGTCCGCTCGACGCGAACCACATAGATCCCAGACTTTTTAAATTTGTGGTGTGTTTCCGCGTAGCCATCCTTGGCCAAGGACACCATATTGCCGTCACTTTTAACCTCCACCTTGGGCGTACCGTCGCCGAAATCCCAGGTTTCGTGACCATCGGTTGTACGGAAGGTGCGGACCTTGAAGGTCACTTCGTCCCCTGGCTGGATGTCGAACGTCGGTGCATAAGTGGCGTGGATGGTCGGAGGCAATTCGTCGAGCTGCCTTGGGTCAAGCACGTTGACAATGGCAAAGTCATAGTCGGTGTTTCCCGCATCATCGCTAATTTTGAGCACCTCGCTGTAAACGCCTGGTTCGTCGTAGCTACGCTCATGGATTGGTCCGCTGGCTGTCGTGCCGTCCGTAAAAGTCCAATCGTAGCCGGTGATCCGCGCGCGGGCCCAAGACCGAGAACCATCGAGCGTGACCTTCTCGCCGAGTAGGGCGAAGTGGTGCGGTCGAGCACAGGCGATCAAATCTGGCTGATACTCGCGCATGTATGCCTCACGACAGAGTGCAAATGCATCGCTGGCACCCCACTCACCGGAAGGCTGCCGAAAAGTGATATCGAAGTGCAGGTGCGACCAACCGCCGCTGCCACCCTCTTTCCCAAGCACCCCCAGCCTTTGGCCGATCCGGACCAACTGGCCAGGGCGGATCGCCGAGTCGATCGATTGCAAGTGACTGTATCGGTAGTACCAGCCGCGCTGGTCGAGCACGTAGATCACATCGTACCGCGGCGCGATGGGCGTATCGTCGAAGCCGGGCAGACGCGCCTCACCGCTGGAGACGACCAACCCCGATGTGGCCGACACAATCTCGACCAGACCCTCAGCACCGCCGAAATCGTAACCGTAATGATAGTAGATTCTCTTATTGCGCGGCAACTCACTCCCATCCACGTAGCACGGCTCGTTGCAACTCTGCGTGGCGCTGGCGAACCACTTTTGATTCAGCGGATAACGAAACGTTCCGGGACGTGTCAGCGGTGAGTCTGCCGGCCACAACCTAAATCGAGCATCTGCTGCCAAGCCCCAGGGATTCACTTGGCTGTCTCCGACGCAATAGCCCTTGGTGATAGGGCAATCGATCTGTACGCCGCCTACCACCTGCGGAAGACGATATAAGGCCGACACAAGACTGGCCGTCTCCTGACCGATTTGCACCGAGACAGTTGACTGGCGGACGGCGTCGCGCACCGTATCGCGATGCTCGTCGAGAGCTAACAATTTGACCGTGATTGTTTGACCGTTGGCCAGCGTAACCTGCTGCTCTTCACCCACGTTCAGGTCCACCACGCGCATAATCGGATCGAGCGTTGGTTCTGGTGGTTGAGCCCACACGGCGGAACCAAGCAACACGATAACAGCAAGCGAAAACGTAACGCGTCTCGTCGAGTCCGGTTCGGCAAAGCTGCCAGCCGGTCGTGTAGTTCGCCAGCGTGGATTTGTTGGAAGACCCGATTTCGTCACAATCATTTTGTTGAAACTCCTGATTGGAGGTTGACCACGAAACACACGAAGGATACGAAAAAATCTTTGCTGGCGTTTTGGGTGGTCCAGCAATGAGGTATTGAGTAATGCTGAAATACTGTTCAAAGGCGAATGTTGCATAATCATGGGAGCGATGTTCGAGGTTTATAAAAGGCAATGCGAACGAATCGTCCACTAAAAGATTTTGAGGATGAAATCGCAGGCGTACTAAACCATTAAAGAAGAACCGAGTCTGCTTTTCGTGTTCTTCGTTTTTTTCGTGATCAACAAACAAACTCGTGAACGGTTGCAACTTTTTTCCTACTCGGTGGACAGAACGCTTGCGAATACATCTCGATCGACATTGCTACCACTAAGTATGGCGGCTACTTTTCTGCCCTTCAATTTCTCGGCGTCTTTTCTGACGGCGGCCACGGCTGCGGCCCCTGCTCCTTCGGCCACATTGTGAGTGCACTCAAAAATATCGCGCATGGCATCCTTCACTTGTTCGTCATCTACTTCAGCGATACGACTGACTCCGGCCAGAATATATGCCAGCGCCTGATCGTCCGGTTTTCGGCATGCGATCCCATCTGCAATATCTGTCGTCGCGGCCATCTCAACCGGACGCCTTGCGCGAAAGGATTCTCCGTAGGCTTGAGCCTGCGAGGAAACAACTCCTACGATTTCGATTCCTAATCCAAGCGCGTTGCGCGCTGCAATCGCGCCGCAAATTCCAGAGCCCAACCCAATGGGAACATACAGCACATCCAGGTCTACAACTGCCCGAAACAACTCAAGGCTATAGGTAGCGACACCAGCCACTAGCAATGTGTGAAATGACGGAACCATGCGAAGGTTGTCTTGCCGAGCTAAAACTGCCGCGTGCTCCAGCGCCTCTTGGAAGTCTGTACCGTATTCAATCAACTTCGCCCCTAGCGAAACCATCGCTGCGTTCTTTTCACGGCTGTTGCCATGAGGAACAACAATCGATGCCGATAGGTTTCGCTGCGCTGCCACATAAGCGATCGACTGGCCATGATTGCCACGTGTTGCACAGATCACGCCGTTCGTCTGACGTAGCTGGCTGGCCATAGCATCGAAATAGACGAGCCCCCCACGCACTTTGAATGCTCCCAACGGCGTATGGTTCTCGTGCTTAACCCACAAATCGACACCTAGCCGTTCAGCAAGTGGTCGCCAAAAGTATTGAGGAGTCGCAAGCATACTGCGATATACAATGCTGGCTGCCTGTTCAATTTCTGAAAGAGTTGGGAGCATTGCCGTATAGTGCACCGTAATACGTGAGATGGAAATAGCGGAAGGCGGAATAGGCTACAGCGTATCGGGAACGACGAACGGCTGGCGGTATTCACGTTTCAGCAGTGTATCTGCCTCGACATGGTTTATGAAGGCTTCGCGGTCCGAGTCGAATTGGAGGAGCGGCCCCAGCGACAACCGCGTTTTGTCCAGATCCACCTTGTTCTCACGCAAGTGTTCCAGCGTGGAGTCAAACGTCTTCGATACGCGTTCGACATCTCGGAGTTTGCCGAGTTCCTCGCGTAGCTCGTCAGGGGAGACACGCTGACCAAGTCGATAAGAAATATTGCCCAGATGGCACAGGCTGGTCGAGCGGTGCCCTTCGAGAATGTCGGCATTGAGATCTTCTCGTCGGCGACTGCGAACCGCTTTCAGGAAGTTTCCGAAATGGTTTTCGGTATCGCCACTGAAGGTGCTAACGAGCTTTCCATCCAAATCAAACAAAGAAGCATTGGCGATGAAGCCATTGGTGCCTTCGAATATCCAATCGCACTTATAGTCCGAAAGGTACTTCGGAGTCTTGAGGCCGCGCGTTTCCGAAATGATCTTCTTGTCGCCAAAGTCGAATGCCACGACCTGAGTGTTCGGCGTTTGGCCCGCGTCGCTGTAGCCAAACCTGCCGCCAAAGCAAATCACGTCGCAGCTTATGTCCGAGATCCCCAAGCCCCATCGACAGACATCCAGCGAGTGGATGTTGATGTTACCCAGGTTCCCAGTTCCCGTTTCCCAAAACCAATGCCAATCGTAGTGAAAGTGGGGTCGCGTCAACGGGCTCATCGGAGCAGGGCCCGAGAATAGGTTGTAATCCACGCTGGCCGGTACGTCATACTTGCCTGGTCCGCCAATGGAATTGCGCTGGTCATAGGCGATGCTGCGTGCGTTGGTTACTTCGCCAAGCTTTCCATCTTGAATGTATTTGACGGCAGCGGCATAAGCGCCGTTAGATCGATTCTGTGTTCCCGTCTGGCAGATACGGTCCAGCTTGCGTGCTGTCTCGACAATGCGACGACCTTCGGCGATATCGTGGCTGACAGGTTTCTCGACGTAGGCATCTTTACCGGATTCCATAGCCCAAATGGCAGCCAACGCGTGCCAATGATCGGGTGTCGCGATGAATACGGCATCCACAGATTTGTCATCGAAGACGCGACGCATATCCCGCACGGCTTGGGGCGCGGTCCCTTGCTGCTTCTCGACCTCTGAGGCCAGTTCATGAACGCGATCGATGTCGGGATCGCACACGTAGACAATTTCACAGCCCGGTACCTCGCCCAGATCATGCGCATGTTGTTTGCCGCGTATGCCACATCCCAGAATAGCGACGCGAAGCATGTCGCTCGCTCCCTGGCTGGCCGATTCCTGCGCCGTTGCCAACTGCGGTCGAGCCAACTGTTGTGCGGCCAAGGCGGCCGACGCCGTGGCGAGCATGGAGTCTTCCAGAAACCGACGACGTGTGGAATGATGCATTTCTTCTTCTCCTCGATCAATGAATGGGGATAGTTTACTGTGCGCGATGCACTCATGCAAAATGCTTTGCGCATCATTAGCCGTTTTGGCAATAGTCGGGGTTGCTCATAATGATTGGGGATGTGATCGATCCGAATAACCTCACCTGAAATTGGCTTCCCAGGCTATCACATGCCGTCCCTGCCGGGACTAAAACCAAATTGATCTCAATTCTTCGAACTCGCCGCAGCGTGTGCTTTGGCTAAGACACCTTTCAGTGCAACGGATACTCCTCCCTGTCGTTTGCTTTCGTCTGCCGCCTCCATGAACGCAAACAGTTCGATCGTTTCTTCAGCGCTGACGGGAGCCTGACCTGTCTTGAAGAACTTTCCAATCTCGTGGCACAATTCCTCGTAACCTCCCTCGGTGTCGGTCTGAGCAATGCCCGTCGACCCAAAAGCAACGGCACCGAATTTCGCCTTGTTCCGACGAATGCCGCGAAAGGTTCCCACGCGTCCACCCTGCCACACGCCGGTGATGATGTCGGCATCCTCAGCCTGAACGCGGGCAACCCTTTCACAGCCCGTGCCCATCAACGCATACAAGGCTTCTATTCCGTGAATGCCGTAGAAAAACATGTCTGGGGTTCCTGCCTGATAAGAACACGGAAACCAAGTCGCTGCGCCTTGGATTTCGCCAACTTGCTCGTTCTCCTTTAGCTCCTGGATACCGCTACTGTAACGCAGAGAGGAACTTGAAAAGCAAGGCACGTTGTGCTGTCGGGCCAAATCGAATATCGCGATGGCGTCCACCAAAGAACCCGCTAGAGGTTTGTCGATGAACAACGGTTTGCCAGCCTCGATGACTGGCATCGCTTCCTGCAAATGAATTCGACCATCCACGCTTTCAAGTAGGATGACATCGACCTTGGCAATCAACGCGGGAATGGAATCGACAATCTCGATGCCCATCTCGCGGAGCTGCTCGGTAAAACCCTTTACCCGATCGCGGCTGGCTGGCAAGTCGGTGCCTCCGGGATAACCGGCCACGATTTTGAAATCGGCTAGGTCGCCAACCGCTTGCGGGTTATTGAAGATCTTCGGGAAGGCAATCGCGTGCGACGTGTCCAGCCCGATCATGCCAATCCTCACAGGCGAAGCGAGGTCAGTTTCCTGGGCAGGCTCCTTGCCAACGGATATGCCGGCACCGGTCACCAGCATTGTTAAGCAGAGAATCATTACGGGGGAGAATTGCATGGCAGTCACCTTCACAGTGAAGTATTGGGTAGTATTCTTGGCGGGCGTTGAGTCCTTGCTTACACTCGCCAGAATAGTTTATTGCGGTAAAGGAACCAAAGCATGAGCCATAGGATCAGTACATAGCCAAAGCTCCAGACGAGGGAAGCTAGGCCAAAGGGTTGGAGGTGCCGTGCCACTCCGCTGAACAGCACACCGGACATGCCGCTGATCTGAGTGCCAAACACGTGTGACACCATGTAGGCAAACAGCGCGTTGGAACCGATGACGATGAACGGAAACGCCCACGCCCGCCAGCGCAACATGTCGACCAGCAAATAGAACAATGCCAGTAAGAGGAGGCACCAGCCACTAGCCCACAGCACCATCGAGCTGGTAAAGATCGGCTTAATAATGGGAAACCAGAAGCTCCACAGCCAGCCCAACGACAAGCTGACAAGACCAGCACCAATCAAACCCAGCAATTTGCGGCGCGACGAGTGAGCGGAGCTGAGCCATTGTCCGGCGTGCATACCGAGCATGACGATCGCCGTGAAATTCATGCTCGTCAGAATGAACGCGTAGTGCGTCGTGTAACCCTCCTCGACGGTATGATGGTAGGCGTGGCTGCCGAGGATCGACACATCGATCCAGGTGGCCAAGTTGCGGTCTTCCTCCAGCACGGCTGCGCCGAGCCCAGGCACTGGAACCAGCACCATCAGCAACCAGTATCCCACCAGCAGCGAGACCGTGATCCACATCTGAAACCGGCGCGGAACATGCAGCAGCACGAAGCCCGTAGCAACATATCCACAAGCAATTGCCTGGAGCACATTGGTAAACGGCCTAAGTGTCGCCCATTCAAGCTTCAGCAGGTTCCCCTGATAGACCATGCCAAGCAGCCATAGCATAACGAAGCGGTAGGCCATCCGCCGATAGATGGCGCGGTGCGGATCGCCTGTCGCGAGATGTTTATTGAATGAGAACGGCATCGCCGCGCCGACGATGAACATAAACAGCGGCATGATCAGATCGTAACAGGTAAATCCGACCCAATGCGTATGCTCCAATTGCGTCTTGAGCATCTGCGGAGGCTCCTGCGAATGGATCATGACCGCTGCCAGCGCAAGCACTAGGGACTTGCCACCCATGATCCAAAACATGTCAAATCCACGCAGCGCATCAATGGACAGGACGCGGCCCGTGGCCGTGGTTGAGGCAGACTGGTTCATTGAGCTACAATCGCGGCTACCCAGCCACCTTTGTAGGGCGCGACAAGTGGGACGACACTTCCTCCTTCGATCGTCTTGTCCATCAGGCGGTAGCCCCCCTTTTCGGATGACTCGACCACACGTCCCATGGAAACGCTGATCCAAGTGATATCGTACGTGTCGAGAGCCGTGGTTAGGTCCAAGCCTACGGAACCGCCGTTGGTGAAGTAAACCGCATAGCTTTCACCAGGCTTGGCTGCTACATAAGCCTCATTCGGCTCGCGATCCGAAAGCAATTCCATGTGCGGTGTGATGTCCCAGAATTGGATACGACTCTCTAACAACCGCGCCGCTTGGATGCAGGCTTGGGCGCGCTCGTTCAGACCATTGCCGGAGTCGGGGCGATGGAAGCGGGCACCGGCCGAGCCACCCAAGACGTCGCGCCACAATCGTTCGACGCCATCCTCGGGGCCACCCGTGCCGAATGTGCGATAGCCACTACCGTAGATCTTGGTGTGATTGCTGGGGCGCGGATGTTGGTTGACCAGTTGTAGCAACGTCAGCAACTGCTTCCAGTGTTGGTCATCATAGTTGCGGCTGTTCACTTGCGAGATGTCGGCGAAAATGTAGTGCTGGGAGTCATCAAAAACCAGTGACGTGTTTTTGGCTTTGGCTCCCTCGAAGGCATCGTCGAACATGTCGGTGGTGCAGACCGTTACTCCCTGCGCGGCCGCCTTCGCCTGGATGAACTCAATCCAGTACTGTCCCCAGGCGGCCGGCGTCGACGTTTCGTTGTCCATGCAATATAGAACGTGTCCATAAGGCAAACTCAAGGAAAGCATCTTGTCCACGAATGCCTCCTGGTATTTTCGAATCAAGTCGGACTGGGCTCCGTTGTAATCCTCAATCTTTAGAACGCTGTGAAAGAAGGGTTGGCCTTTGTAAAAGGCCGCTTCGGGATAGGCCTGCGCCAGCCCTGATTGTTCGGGTGTGTAATTTATATTGTTCTTTGGATTCCACGGACTCCCTTCCCAATTCTGTGCCGCATAGTCGAAGCGATCCCAAACTTCAATTTGTACGAAGATATTTCGCTCCGCAGTCCACTTGAGCATGTTCGCAAAACGTTGCCAATAGTCCTCGTTCCACTGCTCGAGATCGAACTTCCCATCCGGCAGCAGTTTATGTGGCTTGAGCTCCGCCGCTTCGCGCTGGCTCATCGTATTGCGGACGTAGTTGGCTCCCACGGCCTTCATCTCGTCGAGATGGGCTTTGAGATCATCCAGTAGAAACAGATGGTCCGTATTGCTTCCCCCTAGCAGCATCACGGGCTCTCCACGGAACTGCCAATAGCGAGGGTTTTCGGACCACGGCTGAATGCGGTCCGCGTTATCACCGGCGCCCGGCGGCGCTACCCGCGTTATGGTAGTGCCTACGAGGTTTGGCTGTGCCGTCACTTGATATGCCGAAGCCTGGTAGATGAGGATGCACAGGAAAACTTGAGTTGATCTAATCAATTGGATTTCTTTGCTGTAAATACGTCGTCTCTCTTTATTCGTGTCCTTCGCGTGTTTCGTGGTTAAACCAACTCCGGCAATTCGAACGGCTGGCGATAAGTTCGTTTCAATAGCACGTCCGCCTGCGCATTGCTTGCGAAGCCCGCGCGCTGCGGATCGAATTCTAAGAGCGGCCCCAGCGTCAGTGGTGTTTGATCGAGATCCACGTGATGGTCCTGCAAGTGCTGAATGGTTTTTTGGAGCGTCTCCAGGGCACGTTCTTGATCTCCGAGTCTCGCCAATTCTTCACGCATGGATTCGGTGGGAGTTTGCCTTCCCAGCCGCCATGAAATATTGCCTACGTGGCAGAGCGTCGTAGAACGATGCCCTTCGAGTATGTCCGCGTTCAAATCCTCGCGTCGTCGGCTGCGAACCGCTTTCAGAAAATTGCCAAAGTGGTTTTCTAATGGGCCACTAAAAGTGCTGATCAGCTTTCCGTCTAAATCAAATAGCGAGGAACCGGCAATGTAGCCTTCACTTCCTTCGAAAATCCAACTCTCGGAGACATCTCCGACAAAGGGCTGTGACTTCAAATTGCGCGTCTCGGCGATGATCGACTTGTCTCCAAAATCGAACATGACAACTTCTGTATTGGGCGTTTGGCCCGCATCGTGGAAGCCAAACCGACCACCATAGCTGCGAACACTGAACGCTTCGTCGTTGAGTCCCAATCCCCAGCGACAAATGTCGAGCGTGTGAATATTGAGATTGCCCAACTCGCCGCTCCCCGTATCCCAGAACCAGTGCCAGTCGTAGTGAAAGTTCGGGCGTGCCAGTGGCGACATGGGTGCCGGACCTACGTATAGGTTGTAATCCACGCTTACCGGAATCTCATAATGGCCAGGCCCACCAATCGGTTCGCGGCGTCGGTAGGCGAGGCTTCTAGCAAACTTCACCTCACCGAGTTTTCCATCGCGAATGTACTGGATGGCATTTGCGTTAGCCCCGTTGGATCGATACTGCGTTCCGGCTTGACAGATACGATTGAGTTTCCTCGCCGCTTCCACCAAACGCTGGCCTTCCGCAATGTTATGGCTTACTGGCTTCTCGACATAGACATCCTTTCCAGCTTGCATGGCCCACAGGGCCGCCAGGCCATGCCAATGATCGGGCGCGGCAATGAATACTGCCTCGACGGAATCATCGTCAAAGATGCGCCGCATATCTTGCACGGCTCGAGGTCGACTCCCCTGCTGCTGCTCGACCGACGCCGCCAATTCGGCCGCGCGTTGCGAGTCGGCATCGCAAACGTAGACGATCTCAACGTTGGGTACTTCGCTCAGATCGTGGGCATGTTGTTTGCCGCGGATGCCACAGCCCACAATCGCGACACGCAGCCGCTGGCCCTGACCGGCTTCCTGCGGCTCATCCGCCCTAATCGGCGCTGAGTTGGCCAGGGCTACCGCCGCCGCAGTCAGCATGGAATCTTCGAGAAAACGACGACGTGTGGCACGGCTCATGTGAATATCCTTTGATCAGAGTAGATGTTTCTATTGAAACCGGCACCGACCGAATGTGTTATAGTAAATTTCGTAAATAATTTTCGTTTTTGCATCACTCGATTCTTTGGGTATGAACCACGAAACACACGAATAACACGAAAAGAACCTCTACTGGCATCCTTAGTCCGACGTTCGCAGTTTTTTGCGCTACGACGTCTATTGTTCTACAATCGAGAGAGTGATGTTGGAGGTTACCAAAAGCAATAGGAACGAATCGTCCACCAAAGAATTCTGATGATGAAAGCGCGGGATGCACCAAGCAATAAAGAAGGACAGAGCCAGCTTTTCGTGTTCTTTGTGTTTTTCGTGATCAACAAACAAACTTACTCGTGAATGGTTACGACGAACTCAAAAGCCGAGATCAGCAACCGATGTATTTGTTTCGACCCGCCACGAGGGCCGCGATTTTCCGATCGGCAATCGATCGCTTGAGCATCCAGAATCCACAGTCGGGGTGAATCCAGCGGATGCGATCGTCCCCCAACACCCTGGCAGCTTTGTCGATCCTCGCCGCGATTTCATCTGCTGTCTCGATATGATTTACTTTGATATCAACCACGCCCAGACCAATAGCAATGCGGCCATCCACCTCCTTCAAAGCCTGCAGGTCATCGTCGGGGCGATGCGCGAGTTCTAGCACTAGGTGATCGCATTGAAGCTGATTCAAAAAATTCGTGAGCTTGCGCCAGCCACCGTTCTGGATCGTTTGACCACCATAATTTCCGAAACAAAAATGAACGGCCGTTTGAACTCCATCGTCGACAGCGTCTAAAATTCTGTTGATTGCAGTGGCGGCGAGCGGGCCATCCTCAGGATTGCCAGGTATATTTGCTTCATCCACCTGAACGCAGGCACAGGGGAGCCCGCGCACTTGCTCCGCCAGAATGTCGGCAATCGCCAGAGTCAATGCTGGGAAATCGTGATAGTGATTGTCGAGTAGAGTGCGCGCCAGCATATAGGGGCTGGTAAGAGTAAACTTGAGAGGCCCTCCGGCAACGGAGGCCGCTCGCGCGCAGTCGTCGTAGAGGTTGAGTGAACCGGCTCCCAGTTCGCCGTGAACCACGGCGGCGGGTTTAGCACGAAAAGCCATCTCTGTCTGTCGCTGATATTTCAGCGCATTGGCGCGGCCAATCGCAGACGCCGCACCACTGAATTTACCAGTGAAGTATTCAATCATTCCATTAGTGTCGGGATGGTTGACGTCAAAGCGATAGAGCTCACCATCGGTCGGCAGATCAATTCCAGCCTGGCGCTGCGTGTCAAATATAACTCGCGTAGCATCCAGGACAGCTTGCTCGCTTGGTAGAGCTGCCAACCAGTCGGGAATTGGATAGGAACCGACGGTGGTTGTAAGAATGCGTGGAGAATTGGGAATCGTTTGCTTGTACATGGGCTGAGATTTCTCTTGTGCGAGCCAACCGGGGAAGACGTAATTTGCTTCGCCCTTTTCTAATTTCAAAACCTCTACTCCTGCCAAACAAGCTAGCAGGGGCATTCTCGAAGAACAAAACCTGTGTAAAACCGGCTGCCCTTCAATCCAAAACCTTTAGCAACTCGAAATTCGCCCCAGGTCAATGTTCGACATCTGGTGCCGCCTCGGGCTTCGCCCCCTTAGAGGCTGGCGCTCGTTCGATTTTCAGCTCGACAGGACCAGTGAATGGCACGGTTACTTCGAGGCCAGAGGTGTCAGGGCGGCGGAATTTTGGTTTCATCAAAGACGGTACACCGTCGACAATATATACGCGGTGAACGCCGGGCGGTACACCGTCGGGGCCGCTGGCTTCTGGTCTGTCTGTTGTTAGCTGGAAACGAGCCCCTTCCTGCACCGCGCTGCGCGAAACCGTGCGGTGCTCGGTTGATTCGAAATAGATCGTGGCCCCCTCCAGCTCCGTGGCGGGCTGGCCATCCTCCCATACGAGCGTGCCGCCTACTGGATGCAGCTCTCTACCACAGCCACAAAAGCTTGTCAGAACCGCGCAAGCAGCCAGAGCCGCAAGGTATTCTCGTTTCATCTCTAAAATTCTCCGCTGAAAGTAGGACCGTTGAAAATGCAATTATTCATAAGCACCTAAATCAAGCTGTAAGATACGCTCACGCGTGCGGCTCGTTTATCTCATAACTTTATTTAGACCCCTGTGAGCTTGTCTCACAGGTGAACGAGTTTTGATAATAGATCGAGGTCCTCGCCAAGGCCCTCGCTCTTCCACCCGCACGCCACCAGAGGTGGCGTGCGGGTGGAGAAGTGGTCGGGCTGGGGTGTTTTCGTCGTGTTCTATTCACAAAACTTGGCTCACGCCAGACAAGCTGGCGTGGGGCCGATGCCAAATCGAAAGGTGTGGTACACCGAACGCGTGCGGGAGGATTGGCGCCGGTGCCCGTCGCAACTTCTCCTCAGGGGAGTACATTAATAATCCGGTTCATTTTGCGTCGGTAGACGCAAGGAAAAGGGGAGCGTACCGCACTGGTCTGCCAGCGCGGTATACGCTCCTTAATTATACTCTAGCTTCACTCAGGAATTTGAACGACCAAGCCATCGGAACGCTTGGCCAAGCGTTCGAGCGTAGTGCCGTCGAGGCTGTTGCTGATGTGACGCACGCTACCATCGCACAAGACGAATCCGCAAACGCCTGGGTGCCAACTACCAAACCTGCGCGCCTGGATGGAGTCAGCAAAAATACCCGCTGAACTGCTGAGGGAAACGTCGTTGGGGCCCAGGGCAATCGGATCCTCGAAGCCGGCCAATCGACAATAGTAGGGAATCCAGTAGCCGTTGTAGATGGAACTGTCGCCGTAAGCCACATGGTAGAGTCCAACCTGCGGCACATGCTTTTCACCAATCAGGAATGTGTTGCTGGTGCCATCGGTGATCGTGCCAAAATCAACTTGGCTCTTCACTAGTTCTCCTGCTCCTGCGCCTGGCAGTCGCGTGCCGCGAACGAGTGTGCCGCTGGCACTCGTCGACCACCAATTTCCTCTTATGTTCCCACTGCTGTCCGGTGCTCCGAACGTGCCGACGTTACCGGCGTAGTCACCCGCCTGTCCCGGCTTGTGGTATCTGGCATGCAGCCCCCCGGATCCCAATATGCCGCTTTGCCCCGCTTCCATAATCGTGAGCTGAGTGCCTGCGCGCCGCGATGGACAGTTGTAGGCAGGCACATGCACCTGACGCGCCGCGTCAGTATTCTCCGTCGGTGAGATCGTGGAGGTGTCATCTTGATCGCTATAGTTCTTCTTGAGATCCCACAGGTTGTAGCCATTGCTCTGCTCGAGGTACGGCAGGATCATCACGGCCCAAGTGGGCGATGCGGCGTTGTCGGTTGCTTTCCTTGCGGGAAAGGCTTTGTAGGTATCTGCGAAATTGTGCATGGCTAGGCCGAGTTGTTTGAGGTTGTTCGAACAACTCATGCGGCGAGCCGCTTCGCGTGCGGCTTGGACTGCGGGCAATAGCAGCCCGACCAGGACGCCGATGATGGCGATCACCACCAACAGCTCAACCAAAGTAAACCCGCTTCGAAATTTCGTTCTCATCTCTAAGACTCCCAAGAACAAGGACCAGGAAAAGTTCGTTGGCGACACCGCCTTCGCTTCCCACTGACAGTGGTAAACTCTATTAATTACGATTTGTCTACCAAGGTGTTATGGGAAACTTCGTAAAAGATTTGCGTTTTTTAGGCACCTTGCCTCAATCGCGATTTGCCGCCCAATTCACCGGTTGCTCCGTCGCGAAGCGAAAGAGTTCGTCATAAAACAACAGTTGTAGATCGAGCAGTTGGTCGTGCGTGAGCCGAGGAACGGATTGAGTGATTACGCCGGCAGGGGTTTCGTAAACAAACGATGCTGCCCCGCACGCATGGTGCAATGCACTGGTGAGATTGAACGAGGGCTCCGGAAATTTCTCGCCGTCGATTTGCGGTTCGGGGCCACCGGCGCGGTGCGGCAGTCCAGCAGCGGCATAACGATTTCCCATTCGATCACCGATCTGTTGAATGGTGAGCTTCACCGTGTGTGGAACATACGCCGTGGGTTCAATAGACGGACTAACCGCGTGCGAATGCAGCGACACGATATAATCGGGAGCCTCTTCTCGGGCGAGCTTAAACCAGGCACGCGTCTTCTCGGCCATTGGGGAAAACCATTCGTCGTGCATGAGGTTGATGGCATCATCGTTCCAATAGGCCCCTAGCGTCGCAACGCCTGGACCACCCATGGGATGGAAGCGCTTTACCGAAGGCCAAGTTAAATTGCGCCCGTCGGTCCCAATCCCCATACCGACGCGTTCGTGCGTCTGCAGTTCCTCTCCAACCCAAGAATCGAAGCCGCATCGCGCTCGTCCATCCGGATTACCCGCCGGAACAATCAACACGCGACACTTGTCGATGTTATCCGACAATTCCGTCCACTCGCGTCCGCGCAAGTCTCGGCCAGTCTCCGCGATGTTCAGCAAATTCACCAACCCTACAATGCCTTCGAGTTCCTGGCCGTGGACTGGGCCAAGCAGAAAGAGCACCGGCGGCTGGGTTCCGTCTTTAAGTGCATAGGACGCAGGGTCGCGGCCGGCGACGGCGGAGTTGAAATTTGCAGTGGAGTGCCAGTTCGGTTTTTCACCGTAGGTCACCAGATAGATATCCCGTCCTCCCGCCGATTGAGTGAGCACTTGAGCCTGGCCCTTATGCACTTGCCTTACGGCCTCTTCCACGTCCGAAAGGCGGCTTTTCCAGAACGGCGGCAAGTCGCTATGTTGGCCCATTGCCCTGGATTCGACCGCCAGCAATAACAACGCGGCCACGATTGCAGACGCTATCACATCACTCAGAACGGATGGCCGATGTTCGAAGGAATTCCTGTGCACCATGGCGGAGTGTATCGAATTCATAAATTTCCTCTTCAGTAAACTAGTTGTCTCGTCTATTGATAACCGTTCACGGTTGCTTCGTTTGTTGCCCACGAAACAGACCAAGAACACTAGCAAAGATTCTTTTCGTGTCCTTCGTGTGTTTCGTGGTTAACGCGACTCCTATATCTTCCTAGTTCGCGAACGGTTTCATTTATTGAAGCAAACACTTCTCAAACGTGTTATGGTAAAATGCGTAAAGTATTTTGTTTTTTGCGTCAGCTGGGAGTGATTCGATGGAGCGGCTGCTATCGATCGCCGTGGTCTTCAATCACACGGTCAGTTTCAATCGACAAGTCCTAGCGGGGGTGGGAGACTACGCGCGCACCAAGCCGGACTGGGTGTTGGTTCCGTTCGCCGCCGAACCGCGAACGCTGGCTTCGGCGCGTTGCCGCGCATGCGCAGGCTTGATCGGGCATCTCTACAGTGACGCTCTCGCGACAGCGGCTGTGGAAATGGGCATACCCGTGGTGACGGTGTCCGGTTTGCTCTCGGAGTATCCGATCCCGCGCGTGGCGACCGACCATGCGGCTATCGGACGACTGGCGGCGGAGCATTTCATCGAACGTGGCTACCGGCAGTTCGCCTTTGTCGGCTACAGCGGACTTGAGTTTTCCGATGGTCGCTACGCGGGCTTTCAAAATCGACTCGATGCTGAAGGTAGGATCGCAGAACGTTTGTTCATTCCAGGCAAACTGGGGAGTATCCCTACGGGACCCTGTCGAGCACCGAGACAAGGGCTGGAAAAATGGCTGACTAGACTGCCACGTCCGATTGCCATCTTCGCAGCCAATGCGGCGATCGGATTCTGGATTTCCGTCGCCTGTCACGAAATCGGGCTTAACATCCCTGAGGAAGTCGCACTGCTGGATGTGGACTATGATCAATTGCAAAGTCAACTGTCCAATCCACCCACTTCTAGCGTGGCTCTGCCGGCGCATCGCATGGGTTACGAAGGTGCACAATTGCTCGATCAATTAATCTCGGGGAGCAAGCCGTCGACGACCAAGATCATTCTCCCGCCCATTGGCGTCGTGGTCAGACAATCGTCCGACGCATTGGCCATCGAAGACGAGGCCATCGCTCGAGCGGCTAGCTTTATTCGGATGCATCGTCAAACTCCCTTGAGCGTGATGGATGTCGTTCGGCACGTCAACGTCTCGCGTTGTACATTGGAACGCAAGTTTCGAAAGATGGTGGGACATAGTTTGGCCGAAGAAATTCGCCGTTCGCGTCGCGAACGTGCCAAGACCTTGTTGGTCAGTTCCGAACTATCCATTGCCAACGTGGCCGAACAGTCGGGCTACCCAGGCAATATTGAATTGTCCGTCGACTTCCGAAAGTATTTGGGTCTAACACCTACCGAATACCGTAGAAAATTTCGATCGGGGGGAAATCGCATTTAGCAAGCTACTCTACGACCGCCTCGGTAAGAATCTTCGCATAGGTTTCTCGGGCTTGGTCATACGCTTGCTTGGCGGCTTGTATTTCTTCCTGACGCATCTTGGTATGTTTCTGACTCCAGCACACGTCAACTGCATCGCGACACCAGGTGGCACTGCGACGACTGGCGCGAATCGGCTCGCCGGCCACTTCGACAAAGATCGGGTTGCTGTGCATCGACGGAAGAATGCGAACTGCTACCCACGACGAGTGGGGCAAGTCGACTTCGAACTCGAGCTCTTGGGGACTGCCATCGGCAACGATCATTTGTTGGGCAACGGATTGGCCATTGACGATCAATTCCACCGGAACATTGCGAGACTCTCCCTGCCGTGCGCGCTCCAAATGCCAGTACGGTTTTTCATCCAGCCGTCGAGCGGCAATGGACTTTCCTAAGGAGTCGCGAGTCTCAGGCAACATCGCCGCCACTTGGCAACGCACCGTCTGTTTACCAGCCTGGACTAGGTTCAACTGACTGGATTGATCTGAACTACCAATGGTTCCCAGTTGCTGGTCGCCGACCGAGAACTGGAGCAGGTGGGACAATCCATCGCTGACGTAGCTGCGCCCCGCCTTAAGCCCTTGCACCCAATCTTCATACTTCAGGTCGGCCGCTGACGTCAGCTCGGGAACTTGAACGTAGCTGCGTCCCAATCCAACGCGCTCACCGTAAATACATGGAAAGTCGGTCTCGCCACTGATGCGCGAACGGAAGCCACAGTTCAAGGTGTGGTACCAAACGTTCATCTCCCATATCACGGGCGTATCGACGGCGCTGATAAAGTCACAAACGTCATGCGTCACAGCCACAATGAATTCGTTGGCACCAATGCCATCGAATGGTGGCATGGCGTAATCGGGGAGCTTGTCGGCGGCGCGACTCTTTTGTCCCGAATCGGCTCCACCCCAAGTCTTTGGTAAGGCGCCGCGCGAGCCATTGGGCAAATAGTCCGGTAGGGCCAAGCCCCAACCGCTGTGGCTATAGCCAACGACGCCACCTTGCTCCTTGCCCCACTGCAAGACGGGCAAGGTCCATGTCGGCCACTCCTCGATAGATTGCGTCCCTGGATAATCGTCTTCCGTCAAATTCAACAGACACAAATGCCCTGCATGGGACGACGGAAAACCGCTCACTTCGACATCGTAGCGCATTAGACTACCGGGGCGCGAAAGCTCGGAAACTTTGCCGTCAAAGTACTGCTTTTGGTAATACCAGCAGGGCCCCCAGCTCAACACGCAACCGACGTTCAAATCCTCGCCTACCAAATGCCGCACCATATCCTCAGGTGTTACCCCTTCGGTTGGATTTTCGTAGTGCGCACAACCGGCTGCATGGACGTGATGATCTCCCGAAAACCATCCGTGTTCAGCCATGTGAATCCATCGTTTGAGTTCGATCTCAAGTGGTGCCGGTTTCTCATTTTCTACCACGGTCAATTCCATTTCACTTGCATGGTACTCGGGGCCACGATAAACCACGACGTGGTACTGGCCAGGAGCCAAGCTGATCGACTCGCCGTCCGCACGGTAGATCTGTTCATGAAAGAAGAAATCAGGAGCCAAGCGTCGTGATGGATTCGGGTAGACGCGATTCTGCGAATCCTTGATGAGCAAGCTGCAGGTCGTGGGCTGACCATCTTGATCATGCACGACCAGCGGGATGTCGACCGCCGGTCGACAATCGAACAGAATCGGCACATCGCTGCGAAAGCCCAGGTCCTGAGTCCCCTGTCCAACGTGCATCGACAACGTCGCTTCGCGCTGCCCAGCATCACGACTGTAGAGTTGAATAATTCTGTATTCCAATGGCAATCCGGACAGCGTCTTGGCCAAGGGCTGGGACGTAACCGAGGCGAGGTCTAGCCAGCGTCCAGCCGCATCGGCGGGTGTGATTTTCATTTCAGGTTTGGGGGACGAATTACTTCGACGAAGCATCGGTTCGGCTTGCGGGCTACTGCATACGAGCGGTGCTGTGACCCCGGCCTCGTTGATCACCTTCACCAGGAAATTCGTCCACCCACGCTGGTCGAGCTGCGGTCGCACGGGGCCGCGCCCCACTTTCACTCGACTTTCAGGATTGATGTTGACCACCAGCAAGCAGTGTTTGTCTAGGACTTCTTGGATACCTTGGACGACTTGCGGGTCGTTGGTCTGGGTGAACAATTCCTGCAGGTGTGCGCTCTCTTCCGCGCTCAGTGGACTACCCGCCAACTGCAGGGCTTGCTCCAGTCGCAATGTGGCCGCTTCGAGCGGTTGCCGATCAACAGCCGCAACGAAGGGAACGTCCTGCGCGAGCACCTGCGTGGTTAGAGAACACAACAAACAAATCTTCATCAATGAGTTGAGGTAGTGGCCCATGATTCGTTACCCTAGAACTAGTGGATCTTATTCCATGCGAAATGATTTAGCGTCCGTATCGTCGCGTGATTGGCTCGGGCGGTTGAGCCATTGTAACAAGTAGAGAAGTGGAACGGGGGCAGACACTGGCTACGGTTCCTGAGCAGACTTCATCACGGCGAAGCAAGCCCGCAGGGCTTGGTGTTCCTCGTCATCGAGTTGGTCGAAGAGTCGTTGCTCGCGCATGTCGAACGAGCGGCGGGGTTTGCCGTCCGGGGGCCCTACCTGATTGCCGTTATGGAAACACCAGCCAGCCGCGCCTCCATTCAGAGCGCCACGCAGGTCGGTGACGAAGTCCTCTGCTTTCGGTTGCCAAACAGTGAAACCGATTCGAAATGGCTCTTGGTAATGCACTGGCACAACACGCCCGAAGTCTTTCATCCACGCCAAATACTCACGCGACTTTGGCTCGGTTTCCGCCGGCGACTTGTGGTGACGCGGCCGATGCGGACAGATAAAATCGACTTCGGCAGTCAGTAGGTACCCGCGCAGGTCGTCGCGGCTGATCTCCTTGACATCCGAAGCAGTGACCAGCCGCTGTGGGTCCAGCCCCCTGGCGGTCTCGCGCAGTTGTTTCAATTCCTCGAAACTGACGAACCGAGCATCGCGCAGGCTTCGTTCGTTCGCCAGGTCCAGATACCAGTTGCGAAGCGGTTTCAACGCGGTCAATAGCGTATCGACGGCGCGTTGATGCGCTGCCAATGTTTGCATGCGTCCGACCCCAGTCTTGCCGTCGCCGCGCGAAAGCGTCACGTCGACAACCATTCCTCGTCGGTCACACTCCGCCAGGAGCCATTTGAGTTTTCCGAGATAGGGTTCGCGAGCGTTACCCTCAGGGTCAACCGCCGAAACATCGTCGCCAAAAAAGTAGTCCCAGGTAGCCCACACGCGAATCCAGTTGAATCCCTGACGCTGCATATCGTCCAGGTCGCGCAGGATAAACTCCTCAGGAGCGCCCAGCGCGCCATAGTAGCTGATGCCATACAAAAATGTCGGCGCGCTGTTCACGGTGAACTGAGTATCCTTGATTCCCAATTCCGTTGCCATGCTGCTGGCTGCACCTACGATCATCAATCCAAGCGCCAAAAGTAGTCGCAGGCAGAAGCCCGTTGCCTCCCGCAGTAATCTTACAGGAAGCATCGTTGATCGTTTCATTGTTTCGTCCCTTTGTTATCTAAGCTAAACAATTTACGGCGACCCGGGCAATCGTTGAACGCCGAGCCGCAGCAGGCCGCAGGTGCGCATGGTGCGCTGACCAGCGCGTGGGTCACTGGCGAATCACGCCATCCGCCAACCCACCAAGGCGGTCTTGGTCAGCGCCACCCAATCCAAATCTCCGTCGTCGTCGACATCTGCGGTTTCGTGGTCGGTACTCCACTGGTCGGATTTACGAACGACGTGTGTTTGCCAAGTGGGATTCTGATACCACATGAGCCCCCCTGATTGACTGCCGCCGACAATCAAATCGACCAACCCATCTCCGTTGAGATCACCAACGCTCTTGCCCCAAGGGTCTACGGGCCCATGGTCATCAACTACCACGTGCCGGAAAGGAACCTCCTGGGCAAGAGTGATTAGGGTTAGAATATGCCACAGCAGGAAAGGCAGGCACTGTTTAATGGGGTCTTCGTTTAACTAACTTAACTCGGATTGTGGATACTTTAGATCTCTGGTTCCCAGCCTTCCGCATATTCGCGTTTCCAAAGTTTCATCGCTTGCTCATTGTCGAGGATATGGCCATTGGACGGGTCGCAGTGTAGGACATCACCGGTGCGTTGAGCGATGTTACCAAGGTGGCTGAGCATGGTCGACTTGTGACCTTCTTCGATCTCCGAATTCAGTAGTGTCGGATCGTCGGCTCGAATGGCTTCGATAAAGTTGGCGACGTGAGGCGCATCGGGCGATCCTCCATTGCCGGTCTCCTGGGGTTTTCCCTTTTTGTCAAAAACTGCGTAACTCCGATTGCCAAGTTTCAGAGTCCCATCCTCTCCGTGGAAGGACGCTCCGAAATCCTCCCCATCAATTCCCATGCGATTGCAGCTGAGGCCTTCCCACAGTATCTGCCGTTCATCTTCGAATACGAACGACGCCACATGGGTGTCGGGAGTCTGTTGATCGTCGTCGAAGAAGTAACGCCCGCCGGTCGAGACGACGCGCACGGGATAGTCTACATTCAGGCCCCACCGCGACAGGTCGATGGCATGCACTCCGTTGTTTCCGATCTCGCCATTGCCGTAAAGCCAAGAATAATGCCACCTGTGATGTTTCCAATTGGACATGAAAGGCTGGCGCGGAGCGGGTCCCTGCCACAGTTCGTAGTCGATGTGCGCGGGTACCGAGGCCGGCATGCCTTTGCCGATCGTCCCTTGTTCGGCCGCGTACCAGCAGCGACTGTAATGGACGCGGCCGATGCGGCCATCGTGCAGCATCTTGATCGCTTCGGTAATCTTGTCGGCGCTGCGCCGCTGATTGCCCATTTGGACGCAGCGATGGTACTTACGAGCTGCCTTGACTAGCATCTCGCCCTCCCACGGATTGTGACTGCAGGGTTTTTCCACGTAGACGTGCTTGCCGGCTTTGCAGGCCATGATCGATGCCGGCACATGCCAGTGGTTGGGCGCCGCACAAACCAAGGCATCGACGTCGGGGTCGTTTAGAATATCGCGGAAATCACCGGTCGCTTGGATTTCGTAGGCAACGTCGCCCGAAACAGACTTCATCGCAGCCTGCAGTCGCTGGCTGTCGGTTTCGCAGAGATACTTAACGGTGACCCCTGGCGTAGCTGCAAACGTCTTGGCTAGATCCAACCCTCGATGCAGGCCCATCACACCGACGACAATATTCTCCTGGCGACTGTTGGCATGCAGTGCGGCAGTGGGTTGCAATGCCAATAGTGCGGCACCAGTGGCCGCAGTTTCAGCAAAGGTACGGCGCGAAAATGAACCGGACGTCTGGTAGGCCGAATCACGAGTGTTAGCAGTTGGCATTGATCAAAATCCTCGTATGTGCAGCTGGGTTGGGAAATATCTGTTTGGGAGTGCATATCAACTGAGGAAAAGGCGGCGGCATTTCGCTTCCCTCGAGCCTCGCAGGAGCAATCTCATTGCCTCAAATCGCTTCCGGTGTTTTCCTCGTCCGTGACGAGCTCGACGGAGGAACGTTGTGCAAACGCGCCAGCGCAGTGCCGCCCGATTTTAGTAGCTCAGCGTTGGTCCTAGGTCAATGCTCGACATCCGGCGGCGCATCGGGTTTCGCCCCCCTAGAGGCTGACGCTCGCTCGATTTTCAGTTCGACAGGACCAGTGAATGGCACGGTTACTTCAAGGCCAGAGGTGTCAGGGCGGCGGAATTTTGGTTTCATCAAAGACGGTACACCATCGACAATATAGACGCGGTGAACGCCGGGTGGGACGCCATCGGGACCACTGGCTTCTGGTCTGTCTGTCGTTAGCTGGAAATGGGCCCCCTCCTGCACCGCGCTGCGTGAAACCGTGCGGTGCTCGGTCGATTCAAAGTAGATCGTGGCCCCCACCAACTCCGTGGCTGGCTGGCCGTCCTCCCACACCAGCGTGCCGCCTACAGGGTGCAGCTCTCTACCACAGCCACAGAAGCTCGTAAAAACCGCGCACGCAGCCAGAGCCACAAGGTAGTCTCGTTTCATCAATAAAACCTCCGCTGAAAGTAGGACCGTTGAAAATGCAATTATTCACAAGCACCTAAATCAAGCTGTAGGATACCCTCCCGTTTGAAGCTTCAGAGTCAATCAGGAATAGAAACGACCAAGCCATCAGACCGCTTGGCCAATCGTTCGAGCGTGGTGCCGTCGAGGCTATTGCTGATGTGGCGTACGCTACCATCGCACAAGACGAATCCGCATACGCCTGGGTGCCAGCTACCAAACCTGCGAGCCTGGATGGAGTCAGCGTAAATGCCCGATGAACTGCTGAGGGAAACGTCGTTAGGACCGAGGGCAATCGGATCCTCGAAGCCGGCCAATCGACAATAGTAGGGAATCCAGTAACCGTTGTAGATCGAGCTGTCACCGTAGGCCACATGGTAGAGTCCAACTTGCGGCACATGCTTTTCACCAATCAGGAACGTGTTGCTGGTGCCGTCCGTGATCGTGCCAAAATCAACCTGGCTCTTCACTAGCTCTCCTGCTCCTGCGCCTGGCAGTCGCGTGCCGCGAA
>JADYZV010000064.1 GCA_020852965.1 Pirellulaceae bacterium
CATGACGTGTGCTTGATCGACTTGAGCCCGATCAATCTACACTCATTTGCTCAAGAGGGATTTCGCACGGTGGCTGGCGATGCCACGCAACGAAGTATTTTGGAATTGGGAGAGGTTCACCTATCGAGGCTGGTGGCTGTCTGTGTTCCGCAGGATGAGACCGCTCTGCAGGTCGTACGCAGCGCGCGGCAAGTCGCTCCGCTAGCAACCTTAGTGGTCCGCTGCCGCTATCAAGGCAACTCGGCCAACTTGCGCCGCGCAGGAGCCGATCATGTCGTCAGTGAAGAGGCCGAAGCCTCACTGGCTCTGCTGCAAGTGCTTCAAAAAGTACAAGCTTAGATTCATATTGTCATGCATCGTTGGGCGTACTCACTAGGTCGCTCCATCCGGACCTTAAGGCTACCTTGGCAGAACTACAGAGCCGTCTGCACTACATCGTCGTCTGCAATCGCGAGGAGATTGAGCACCGTACCACAGGTGTCCGCGCAACGTCTGGTATTTTGAGACTCAATACATCTTAGAGCTGACTTGGGTCGACGCCCAACTCACGCAGTTTGGCTGCCAATCGCTCAGCCAACTGGCGTGAATCATCCAACTCGGCCACAACCTCAGAGTACGTCAGGAATGGCAAGCCGTCCGGTTGAAACAACTTTACTTGCTCACCCTGGCTGACTTGGAAGCGAATACCCAGTAGCGGGCTGGTCCAGCCGTCGATCGGCTCGACCGCTTTGAGTACGCCAGATCGCTGTGTCCAGCCGTCGACCGTAAACGCATCGGGATCGATAAGGTAGTATTCTTGGACTCCGTACGTGTTGTAGAACTCGTACTTGCGCGTCATTTCACCCGCTCGATTGCCTGGCGAGAGGACTTCGAAGACAACCTGCGGTGCAATGTTATCCTCGAGCCATTGCAGATACGATCCGCGATAGCCCTTGGGACGTCCTATTGCAACCATAACGTCCGGTGGAGTTCGCAGCTTGTTGTTCCCTTGTACCGGATACCACAGCAAATCTCCCGCGACGAAAACATTGGGATCATTGCGAAAGACTCGATCCAAACTCCCCTTGAGCGCCACAATCCATTCGAACTGAAGAGTGTTTTCTGCCATGGGTTGTCCATCGCTGCTCGGATATTCAATTTCGGTGGAAGAAACTGACAGACTCATCCGTCGACCTTTTTTCGATAATTAATACACGACACGCTATACTCTATAATAGCACAACGCCCATCCAACATGGAGACGAATACAGTATGCTAGATGATGTCAATGAGTTTCCCTTTTGGCGGTCGAGCTCCCATGAAAAATAGACAAGACCATCGCTTTGGCCCAACGGCTCACGTGCGTCATGCCTTCGAGTCGTTTGGGGGTACGCAGCGGGAAGGTCTGTGTTTGAGCAGTCGCCGCAATATGATGAAGGCAAGTATGGCCGGTGTTGCCGGTTTGACCCTCCCAGGTCTGTTGCAGCAGCGTGCGCTCGCTACCACAACCGGCTCTGGAGTGGGCTCTCGGCGATCAGTCATCTTGTTGTGGATGACGGGTGGGCCGAGTCATATCGACATGTGGGATATGAAGCCCGACCGGCCTCTCAATAATCGTGGGCCGTTCACGCCAATTCGTACCAGCATACCGGGCGAGTTTATTTGCGAGCACCTTCCTAAACAGGCTGCCATGATGGACAAGTTCACCATCATTCGCTCAGTCGACTGTCGCCACAGCAATCACGAGCCGAACCAGGTCATGCAAACTGGTCATCGCGATGCAGCACCACGAGTCAATCGCAATGGTGACCGTTACCCGGCAATGGGTTCGGTAGTAGCCAAGTATTGTGAATCGAATCGCACGGGAGTACCTCCCTACGTGGCGTTTCAGAAGTCGGCTACACATATTGGATACGCCGGCTATTTGGGGAAGCAATACAATCCCTTCATGGGCAATCAGGCGGCAGCGCTACCCGTGCTGGACCAAGTTGGCAACCCTTCGGGGACTGTCTCCAAGCCGGAGATGTTTCAATTCACGCGCGATTTGAGCTTCGAGCGCATCGAGCAGCGGATGGGACTGCTGCGCGAGCTGGATCACATGCGTCGCGAGCTGGATGGTTCGGGGATGATCGAAGCGATGGATGCCTATCAGCAGCAGGCGTACGACATGTTGACTGGCAATGCGGTGCAACGCGCTTTCGACTTGACGCAAGAGTCGGAGTCGACCCGTGAGCTCTATGGCAAGCACCTGTGGTGCCAACAAGCCCTGCTGGCGCGTAGGTTGGTCGAAGCGGGAGTCGCCTTTGTCACGATCGACTTGAGCTATCACACCGCGTCGGGTACCTGGGATAATCATGGAGATAACATACCGCCCTACGGTGGCATCTCGAAGGGACTGGGGCCACTGTTGCCTTTGTTCGATCACATGCTGACCACGCTGGTGTCGGACCTTGGGCAGCGCGGCCTGCTCGACGACGTGTTGGTTCTCGCAATGGGCGAATTTGGGCGCACGCCTATGATGGGAACTCAAGGCAGCACGGACGGACGAGACCACTGGCCGCAAGTCATGTCGATGAGCCTGGCCGGCGGGGGCCTGCGTCATGGCCAGATCATCGGGGCGACAGACAAAGATGGTGGACAGATCAAGAACCGCCCCGTCACACCAGGAGACTTGGCTGCTACCATCTACCGCCACATGGGTGTGCCGTTGGACGCAACCTACCTTGACGATAGTGGGCGCCCGCTTTTCATCGTGCAGGAGAATGGACAACCGATCCGCGAATTGTAAACCAGCCAGTCAAATATCGACCTTCGCATTTTTGACTCGCTTGCGATTCGTATTGTAGAACCATGGTCCCAATTGTTTGAGGCTTCGTATGTCGAACCATGATCTCAATGGCTCGACACCTTGAGCCAGCTATGCTGGCGGAACCATCGGGACAATGGTTCTACCACAGACGACTTCGCCGCCTAAAAACTGCAAGAGCCGAACTAAGCCACGCGGACGAAATCGTTTAGGCAATGCGTTTCACGTTGACGCGTTGTCCGCTGCGAATACTTTGGTAGATGGCTTCGATGGCCAATAGATCGCGCAGGCCCTCTTCGCCCGAGACTCGGCTCGGATGATCCTCCAAGATGCATTTAGCAAAGTCATCCATCTCGGTCGCGAACTGATCTATTTGCGGCAGTTTAATGGGACCCTTCGATGAGGAGCCTTGGATTCCTTCGTAGCTATAAGCCGGGTTTAGCCCAAACTGTCCATTTTCAGCATAGGCGTTAAAACGATTGATACCGCTGAACGCATACGATGTGCTGCAATAGCAATTGACACCGCTTGGCGTGGTCATCGTCCAGGTAATGGTCTCGTCGACTTGAGCAAATTTCTGCGGATCGGTTTTGGTTTCTTGAGCGGTGATGGCGACTGGCTCTTCCCCAGTCAGGAAGCGGCAGGCTTGCAGTGCATAGATGCCGACATCCATCAGGGCGCCTCCGCCAGCCATGTTTGCCTTGAGTCGCCATTGGTTGGGATCGCCGATCTTGAATCCGAAGCCGGCTTCAATGGCTTTTAAGGCACCAAACGCTTGACTACGAGCCAATTCGCGGCAATGTAGATGATGCGGCTCGAACTGACAGCGATACCCAACAGCAAGTTTTCTTTTATGCTGGTGGCAAGCGTCAATCATCGCTTGGCAGTCGGCGCTACTATTGGCCATCGGTTTTTCGCACAGCACGTGTTTTCCCGCTGCCGCACCGCGTATGGTGAACTCTTTGTGCATGCTGTTGGGAAGCACGATATAGACGACATCAATATCGTCGTTGTCGACTAGTTTATCAAAGTTGTCGTAGTTGTAGATGTTCTTCTGTTCGATGCCATACTTATCCTGCCAGATCTTTTCCTTGGCAGGTGTTCCGGTCACAATTCCGACTAGTTTCGCGCGTTCGGTCTTCTGCAATGCGGGAGCGATTTGATTGGTACTCAAGCTTCCCAATCCCACCAGAGCGAAATTGACTGTCGATTTGGGCTCGGCGGCTGACGTGTGGGGGGCGCCCAGCGTTGCGATAGCAGATAGTGCAGCGCTTGATTCGATAAATGTGCGGCGGTCGAGCGACATGGTTACATTCCTCCAGTGATTGCTAAATCGTTTACAGGCGAAAGTTGATTGGAAACGGAAATGACTTGGACGCGTTTCCATCGATGGATCTATATGATAGCCCAATCAATCCAACTAGTGCTCTGCCCACATTTATATTTCGGGTAGTGGATGAGGCTCGCGAGCCGGTTTGAATCGTCCCCCGTTAGGGACTCGTAAGTACGTCCACTACCCTCAACCGTAAAGTTGAATTGTTGTGACGAAGCACAAGTGAGACCTGAGCTATCCATTAGCCAGGGTAAATTGATATGCCAGGTAACTTATGCGTGTGTGCTTATGTGTTGAACAGCGGTAGTCGAACTACTGCCGGAGATTCCAAAGTGTCAGATTTTCTTGACTCGATCATTCTGCCCTGAATCGGCATCGTGATTGGGCAGGAGCGTCATCGGCAGAATGATGGGACATGGTTCCGCATTCGCAAAGAAAGCGAGTCGCCAATAAATTCTCATCGAGTGACCTGACGTTCTGGCGATTCGTGTTCGATTAGCGAAGATTAGTGTTCCCAGAAACTCGATGCTCAAGCAATTAAATAGGCGATGCAATGTTCAAACAAGAAGGTTACGCTCTGATGGGGGCCGCTTTCGATGTCTACAACGAACTCGGCGACGGCATGGCAGAAGATGTCTAGCAATCGGCACTGGAGATTGAGCTAGGACTTCGGCAGGAAGGGCGATTTGGAGTGGAAGCGTTGTATCATCGACGATCTGCACCTCCCTCAACATGGCTAAGCAGCAGACTAGGGAACACTAATCTTCACGTGCTGGACCGCCACGTAGGCCGAAGCTGCCGCAAAGTCGGCCGAAATGATGGCGCAACAAAAAAAGCAGGCGAGAGTTTGACTCTCTCCTGCTTGGGTTTGGAGAACGCGATGGGTTTGCCGCAGCGCAACTCGGAGGAACCGATGCCTAAGTCTTCTTGGCTCCCTCCACGTCCCAACCGTACTCGACCTTGCCCTTCTTCTTGCCCTCGGAATCCATCTCGGTGTAAGTAACTTTGATTTCCTCGAAGTTCAAACTAAAGTTCTCCATCGGCTTGTCTTGTGAGGCACCCGACACGGCATAGGAGCTGACGAGCACGTTCTTGAGTTCGTAGCGATAGTAGGTTTCTTGTCCAGCGTCGGTCGTGGAGACAGTGCATTCGATTTCAACCTTGGGAAAGACTTTTCCAAGGCACATGGACTCAGCCAATTTCGGGCTGGCCTTGTCCAATAGTTTCGAACATTGGATATCCTCCAGCATGACGCTTCCGCGGCGGCGCGCTGCCCCCGTGCCTCCAGCCCCCGGCTTGTGAATCATTTGCGAGAAGCTGAGCAGATCGCTCCACTTCTTGTGATCTGCGTGCTGAGATTCGCCATCGACACCATCAAACTTAATGTAAGCAGCCATGTTCCCGATCCTTTTTAGCAGTTTTTCTTGGGCTAATTGCCCGCTCGGGCTTCACTTCGAACAGCCGAAGCGACTTAAGGTGCCCTTTGCCTTACACAACCGTTCTCGCACTTCCGATCGATTAGTTGCTTAATTCCTCCGATCTTTTTTCAGTTTTCGCCTGACAGGGGGTTAGGTGATTTCATAAGTAAAGCCTTGCTCACCGTCAATTCCGACGCGGACCCTAGAAATCTCCTTGCCAACAGCCAATTGCGCCAAGAATTCGCTCGATAGCTCAGGCAGCAACGAGCGGGTCAGGATATGGTCGATATTGCGAGCCCCGGTGTCAACTTCCGTGCATCGCTGCGCAATCGTCTCAATCAAGCTTGGCTCGTAGAGCAGTTCGGCCCCGTAGTGGTCGGAAATTCGCTTGGCGATTTTTCCAAGCTTCAATCCAACGATACTCTTGAGCACGTCATCGTTGAGCGGATAGAAAGGTATTACTGTGGTCCGTCCCAAGAAGGCCGGCTTAAAGGTCTTGAGCAATTCTGGAAAGACCGCTTCGAGGAAGGCATCGGGGCTAGGTGCCGTCTCTGGATCGGAGCAAATCGATTTGATCAAGTCGGTTCCCGCATTGGTGGTCATCAGGATTACGGTATTCTTAAAGTCGATATCTCGTCCCTCACCATCCTTCATATTCCCCTTATCGAAGACTTGATAGAAGATATCTTGTACCCCCGGATGGGCTTTCTCCATTTCGTCCAACAATATCACGCTGTACGGCTTACGGCGTACCGCTTCCGTCAGGACGCCCCCTTCACCGTACCCGACGTATCCCGGTGGTGAGCCCATGAGCAACGAGACTTTGTGCTCCTCTTTGAATTCCGACATGTTGATCGTCGTCATATTCTGCTCGCCGCCGTAGAGCAACTCGGCCAAAGCTATGGCGGTTTCCGTCTTGCCCACGCCGCTAGTGCCCGCCAACAAGAAGACTCCAATGGGTGCGCGGGGATCGGACAATTGAGCGCGCGACGTGCGTATCGCCTGCGCGATTCGATCTAGCGCATGCGATTGTCCGACGATGCGTTGTCCCATCAATTGGTCCAACTTCAAGACGGTGTTGATCTCGTTGGCGACCATACGTCCGACGGGGATGCCTGTCCACGCAGCCACGGTTTCCGCAATAGCCTGACAGTCGACGCAGGGATGGACCAGCGGTTGTTCCCCCTGCAAAGCGCGGAGTTCTTTCGTCTTGACTTGGTAGTCTTTCAGCTTCTCGGCCCGCTGTGTCGCAGACAATGACGGTGTCGGTAGTGCTTCCGTGGCCTGAGCTCCCGTAGCCGTGGCATCCTTTGGATTGTCAGCAAGAGTTTTGGAACCTGGCGGGGCTGCGGATGCGTGCTGCGTGGCCGAGTCGACTGACTGGGCTGGCGCATCGTCTTTCGCTTCCAACAGGTTGGCCAGCTCATCGATCTGAGAGACTAATTCTCTCTCTTGCTCCCAGCGATTCTGCAAGTCGCTCAGTTCCTTTTCGGTGGTCGCCAGTTCGGCAGTGATCTCAGCCAGTCGCGCGTCGTGCAGCGCGCCGGTTGCCATCTCGCGTTGGAGAATGCCATGTGCCACTTTGAGTTGTTCAATTCTGCGCTGGGCATCTTCGAGAGCGGGAGGCGAAGCGGATTGACTAATCCCAATTCTCGCGCAGGTCGTGTCGATGAGACTGACCGCCTTGTCGGGTAACTGTCGACCACTGATGTAGCGACTCGATAGTTTGACTGCATCGACGATGGCTTCATCCAAAATGCGAACACGATGGTGCTTTTCCAGCGTGCCTGTCAATCCACGGATCATCTCGATGGCGATCGCCTCGGCAGGTTCTTCGACCTTGACGACTTGAAAACGTCGCGCCAACGCAGCGTCCTTTTCAAAGTACTTTTTGTATTCGGCCCAGGTCGTAGCCGCGACCGTTCTTAGCTCGCCGCGAGCCAGGGCAGGTTTGAGCAGATTGGCGGCATCCCCTTGACCAGCAGAGCCGCCGGCACCGATAAGTGTATGTGCTTCGTCAATGAATAGAATGATCGGTTTGGCCGACGCCTTGACCTCATCCACGACTGACTTGAGGCGGTTCTCGAACTCACCTTTGACTCCAGCCCCAGCTTGCAGCAGCCCGAGGTCGAGCGTGTGAAGTGAAACATCGCGCAGGCTGGGGGGGACGTCCCCTGCAGCGATTCGCAAGGCAAATCCTTCAACGACGGCTGTCTTGCCGACTCCCGCTTCGCCGGTGAGAATGGGGTTGTTTTGACGGCGACGAGTAAGGATGTCGATGATTTGCCGGATTTCGCCGTCGCGTCCCAACACGGGATCGATCTGATTCTTTTTGGCGCGGTCGGTCAAGTTGATCGTGAACTGATCGAGCGCGGGCGTGCGACTGGGGCCGCCAGCAGACTTGGGGTCGCTTCCCGGAGGCGTTCCACCGGCGCCACTCAAGCCGGAGGTGGCAGGGGTTTCACGCGACTCTTGGCTGTCGGCCGTAAGTTGCCAAAGGCTTTTTCGCAATGATTCGATCGATACTTTCTCAAACTCTTTCGACGTGCTATGCGCCGATCTTGCCAGCGGTTCATGGGCCAGCAGGGCGCACAGAAGGTGTCCCGAGGTCACCCCAGCGGAAGAATAGTCGATACCAGCCAACACATAGGCTTCGCGCACCCAGTCCACCACATCGGGACTGAGCGCTGGTGATTTGGCATTGCCTGTCTTGAATCGATCGATGGCACGCGTCACGTCGCGTTGCAATTGCGACGTATCCACATCAAAGGCTTTGAGGCACAGCGATAGGTCGCACTGTCCGTCTTCCAGTAGTTTCATCAGCCAGTGTTCAACTTCGACATTGTAGTTGCTACGTGACAGGCAAAGACCAGCCGCACCTTCCAGGGCTCTTTTGCAAGTCGGGTTCAAGCGTTCGATTAGATTCTTTAGGTTCACCTGGATCATAGTCGATACTTTCGAAGAGTTTTTAAGTCATGAACCCTCCCACACGCGGGAGGATAGGGGCGTTACGTTTTGCGAGTCACGAGTAATCCGATTGAAAGACCGTTCTCCAAGCAAGCTAACCATGGGCGAGGATGGTTTCCGAGTCGTCCAATTCGAATACAGCATCCTGCGCGTCATGCTGAAACGGCCAGTTTCCCAACCAACTATTCCATCCCAAACAACTGGGCGATGACTCGTTTCCCAATTGAATGCTGGGGACTTGATCGCGCTCGACAACGGCTTGAACATCAAATTCCAACTGCGGACCGACATAGGTGCGTGCCAAGGTATGCAATGCAGCCAGACGATCGGCAAGGGGAGAGAATCGTGTAAATTCTTGAAGGCTGAGGGGACCGATCCGGATGCGAAAACGATTCTCGACATTCCACACTCGCTCGCCTACGACAGCGTCGACTCCCAATTGGTTGTTGCTCTGCTCACCGAGCCTAGGCAATTGCATGCGCGTTTGATCTGCGAGTGGGATGGGGAGCCATTGTCCCTGGAATTGCAACACCTGCACTGGAACATGGAACCAATCGGACAGTATATTCGACAGCGTCGTTTGGCGGGATCTGGTATCGGCAAGTAGACCGGCATAGTAAAGCAGCGACTTGTCCTCGAGCCGCAATCGGTCGCGCAGGCCACTCGTTCCCATACCGATGAGACACCATAGTATTCGAGTGACGGCGTCTTCTTGTCCCAGGCTGTGCGCCGTTTGATAGGCTGCGGCGTAATCATGTTTTTCCCATGCCCGATAGAACAGCGACAGCCAGCGATGATTGAACAGGTCAAGGAAATCGCGCAGCGCATGGTCCTTGTGTCGCAGTCGATCAATAATGGCTTGAGTGTAATGTTGCGGAAGCGCTCCGCTGGGCCCGAAGAGCCCCAGGAATGACACTTCGAGCGTAAGCCGACCGTTCTTATCCATCGTTGCCTTGGCCAGCTCGGTGGATGGGTACGCTTGGGAGGCTTCGGCTCGCAGTCGCACCGGCTCATTGGCTGGGCGCGTATCGCGGCCTACGAGCGCAGCGTTTGCGGACTGCACCATTCTCATCGTTGCAAAGAAAGGAACGCTCCGCGCGGGGGGCGCCGTGTGAGCTGCCCGTGGAGCAGTGGGAGTCGTGTCGCTCGATGCGTTGGATTCCATAGTGTGTGCTTGTGTGGTCCGCTTTAGATCAACGTTTGACTTCCCGCTCGGGGTGCGCCGACGATCAGGGGCAGGTCACCACCTTGAGCGCGCACGGTCGTTCGTGTGAAGGAGTTCACCGTGGCGAACAATCCCATGAAACGCTCCAAGACGCTGGCAAACAGGTGCAGTCCGGTTCCCCCGAGTCGCTGCGGATCGAGCAGAATTTCGACTTCGATACCTCGGCAAAACCCCGGCGCTGGTCCACCGGCGACTCGGGCCGTGCCACGCCGGTAGTCAACCTGCAAGACGGACTCGATCACCTTTCTGGTTTCCGCGCTGTCTTCGGTATCATACAGCCGCAAAACCTCGCGGAGAGCCTCCGCCCCGGCAACACCGCTGGTGAGTACCAAATGGTTCAAGGAAAGATGAGATACCAGTCGCCAATGACGGTCGTCGCGATCGATGGATCGGTAGGTGGGCGTCGGTGGTGTAACACACTGGGCCGTGACGGTAGCCCCACCCTCCACCATCGTGAGTCTAGGTTGCCCTCCGCCAAAAGGCAGCCGAGCAACTCGATCTCGATTCAAACAGGTTGTTTCCACATCGATCGCCCAGCCATCTTGGGCCGCCGATTGTCCTTGCAAGTCAACGATCGACAGGTAGACCTCGCTACCACGATCATCGTCCGAAGTTTTTCCGATGGCAGGCATGCGTTTGGCGTACCAGTAGCCCTGCTTCTGATCACTGCTGGGCGGATGATTGGGTTGGAAGAAAGGCAAGAACTCTCGCTCCTGACCACTGGCGGAAATGGCCGTTACGCGATCGACAGAATAAACTTCGGCCGCTGCTGGGCCGCGGGCGTTGGGAATGACGCGATATTCGACTTGATTGTCTGTCATGCGGATCGGTTCGGCTCGCTTGAAAAACAAGTTGACCGCCGGCGTGCACTCGATGCGCAGGGAGTCGCGGTCCAATTCTCGCTGCAAGACAGGGTGTAGACGCTTCAAAAAGATAACTAGCTCCGCCCTCTCGGCATGGGCCGTCTGCGACCATTTTCCCTCGAATCCCACTTGTACAAAACGGAATTTGTCGTTCATCGCAAAGAATTCGGAGAGAATTCGATATGCAGAAAGACTGCGGATATTCGGTGGCAGCAGACTTTGGCTATCGTCGTACCCGATGGGCTGAACGCATGCGGGCGAGAGCCACTGGATATTGCCAGCGCCGTCCGATAGCCCGACTCCTAGGACATTGCTGAAAAGAGCTTCGACCAGCGCATTGGAACAAGCCGCTGAGCCTCCCAGGAAAAGCCGTAGCTCATTGATGTTGAGGTTTGCCAAGTTTACTTTGGGAGAAATATTCGAAAGGCGAATGCGAATCGCCGCTTGTACGTCCCGATTCCAGGGCGACTGTGCGATGGGCAGCGGAGGCACCAGGTACTCTACTTCGTCCAACCGAATTGGCCACAATCGCGTCTCAAAGCAGGTTCGAAATCGGCAGGGCTCACCATCGAGCGCCTCGGTCTCCAGTCTGGCACCGCGCGGGACAAGCGTTCCATCGATACTTTCCGCTGTTTTGTCGGTGACGCCCAATTGAACGATCGTGGCAGGTGGCGTTGGGTTGAGATAATGTGGATATAACGTCTGCAGAACCGCTTGGCAAATATCGGGAAACTCATCGTCAATCTTGAGTCGCGTACGGGCTGCCAACAGGGCTGAGGCTTCGATGAAACGCGAGACGTGCGGATCTTCGATCGCGTCGGCATCTAAGCGCAGCCGCCCTGCAATTTTGGGATGCTGACTGGCAAACTCGCTCCCCAGCTCGCGCAGGAAGTTGAGTTCACGTTGGTAGTAGTCGAGTAATTTGTCTATCATCCCGTTGAGGCTCGCACTTCAAAATCACCAAGTTGAGGGCGCAATTGCGAATCAAACATAACCGGTTCCGGTGCGGGTTCGGCGTACAGCAAGCCTTCGATACGGAAGCGAACCGTGCGGTCTTTCACATTATTCGATTGTTGTGCGGTGGACAATTCGACGCGCACGCTGATAAAGCGTGTCTCAAAGCGTCGGATCGAATCTTCGACGAGTAGCCTAAGTTTTTCGCGCTGTTCGCGGCTACCCATCGATAGGCCGGTAAAGTCGGGAATGCCGTAGTTCAAGACGGACGTTTTTAGTTCGGGCAAATCGTCTGGTACTGGGTACAGGCTGATTCGCGTGTTCAGCAGGTTCTCCAGATCGCGTCGCACCGACAATTTCAGCTCACGCAATAATTGTGCACGGCTGTGTGGCGCTTCAACTTGAGTGCCCGGTTCGTCGTCGAGTAGTCGGTCGAAAACCGAAGGCAGTAGGTATTGATCGGGGCGAACGCGGCTCATGCTTCCGCTTTCGTGAACGACAATGTCTCGATTTCCATAATCGACATATCTTCATCGCCGACCAATAGTGTTCGCAATCCTCGTCCCTGGATTAGCCCCTGCTCTTCCCCGATCCAATCCGTAGCCCGCCCGAGTAACAAGGCATCGTCCAATGGTTCGTCGGCTGCGGTTACATATCGCGTGGGAATGTAGACCTCCCCATTGGGCCCGTCGTTGACTTCAATTTGCGTTCGGCGATAGAGTAAATCGAGTGGAACCTTGGGCGGCTCCATTTCCAGAGATTCGATATTCTGCCAAGGAACCCAGTAGTATTTTCCAGTGCTGGTGATGACTTCCAAGACGCCTGCCACTCGGTCATCCAGATCGCGAAATTCATGGAACTCGCGGCCATTGCAAACGCCGCGCACGTTCGGGCGCTGCGATTCCGCAGCGGCTAGCAGACGAGCGGCCTCCTGGTGCTGCTGCAGTCGCAATGCCAACAATGCTTCGAGCATATGTTTCGCATCGGCTGGCAAAGCGACCACCACCTCGGGGGTCCGCCCTTCGCGCAAGACTTGCTCGCGCGCCGTTTCTCCACGCAAGATTTGGCGATACAAGGCCAGGGTCATCGCTGCCTGCGTCGTCTGCAACGAAATCGTTTCAAGCTGCTTCTCCACGCGATCGATTTGCCCGTTGAACCACAGTAGCTCTGCTAGGAACAACCGCAGGGAAACATCCGTTGGCTTTGCCTTGAGTTCTACCGTCGCCGCAGAAATCGCAGCTTGCAGGTCTCCGGCTTGGAAGAGTTCGCTGGCATTCATAAGCCTGGCCCTTGTATGGATGGTTGCTGTAAGGATGGTTGCTGTAGAGAGTGTGGGTTACCAAGGATCGCAGCCTAAAAGCTTCGAATCAATTCGGTCCGCAATTTGATCGAAGCCTGCATGTCTTCCAGTTCGTAATGCGGGGCCAATCGAAATATGCAATCGAAGGCGCCCGCTTTCCCAGGTACCGGCACGACTTGCAGCTCCGCTTCGCGCAGGGGATAGCGCGCCTTGATCCGTGTATCGGCTTCGGAATCGGCCGTGACATAGTCGTTGATCCAATTCTGCAATTGCTGTTGCAGGACCGCCGCGTCGAGCAACGAGCCGACCTTGTCGCGGCCAATCACTTTGAGGTAATGCGCAAAGCGTGAGACGCAAAGTATGTAGTTTAACATGGCGGACATGCGCGCGTTGACGGTGGCATCGGCTTCATGATACGTCTTGGCCTTCTGCGCTGAGGGGCAGGAATAGAAAGCTGCCATGGGCATGTCTTTACAAGAACACAGGGGGATGAAACCCAAATCGACCACTTGGCGTTCAAGACTATCGGCCACCTGCAGCTCGGTTAACGGTTTATGGGTAACGTGTGGACTATCGGTAGCGAAGTACTCTGGGCCAATGCCCGTTACAATGCCACCGCCACCATCGGCCCGCTGTGCACCGCGAATGTTTGCCAACCAGCGACTTTCGGCAAACGATCGCATGAGTACTTCTCCCATGGCAAAGGCAGCTCCACCCCACAAGCAGTCCTCATGTCCGTTGATTCGTTCCACATAGGGGAAGTCTCCTTCGCGATCGGTGCGGTCAGCGTATTGCCGCCGCAGCAGCATACGAGGCATCGCCAAACCGATAAATCGCGAATCTTCCGTTTCGCGAAAGCTGCGCCATGACAGGAAGCTGAGGTCCTGATGGATCTTCTCGTAGTCGACAGTGGCCTGCATCTGACCGTAATCATCATGCCCAAACATGTTGGGCGATGCATTGAGCACAATCGGACAAAAGGCCGCCGCCGCCACCTGAGAAAAGGAGCGCAGCATGGCCATGTCGTCGTGTGGATGGTGGCGACTTGGCCGCGGGTGTATCTCATAGTCGGCCAGCAAAACACCAAACGGTTCACCACCAGGACTCCCAAACTCCTGCTCGTAGATCTTTTGGAATAATTGGCTCTGATCGAACTCAACGGCCTTATCGAAATCTCGGCAGAGTTCGGCGTAGGAGGCGTTGAGCACGCGAATCTTGATAGGCGCATCGCCCCCTTCATCCTTGGCCCTCACCAAATACTCTAGCCCGCGCCAACTGGCCTCAAGCTTTTGGAAATCCGGATGGTGGATGATGCTGGAGACCTGGTCGCTCAACATCCGGTCAATGCGAGCGATACTAGCCTGAAGCTGTCTCGCGATCGTCGACCATGCGGTACCAGCTAAACGCTCGATCGCCGAATCGCCGAGCCACAGTCGCAGCGCTTCCTCAATGGTCGAAGCTTTCAAAAACGCATTCAGTTGCGCAGCGCTGGCAGTTGCTTGCGGCGGCGAAGCGCCCCCAGCTTTAACAGCCGAAGAACTGCGGACGAGCTCATCCAGTAGCGATGGAGGCAGCTCCAATGCATTGGCCGCCCCATCCACATACTCGACAATCGCCGCCCCCTGCGATGAGTTATGAGAGGAAGCTGAATTCAATGCGAGACACTCCTGAACGGTTGGCGATCTCTTGATGGACAGCGGCACATTTCGCTGGATTTCAGGCGCTAGCCCCCTTTACGTCACTCGACAGTCAAAGACCCCTGAGGGCTGTACTTCGGCAGGCAAGCGAAAACTTCCAGCGCTCAACATGCCCTCCCCTATCCGGGTCAAGCTGCACTAACGACACACTAGCCTTTACCCTTCGGGATTTCCGCAACGAGTCGCAGCGAGGTGGTCAGCTCTTCCAATTGCAGCCAGGGACGCAGGTGGGCTACGGCATTGTACGAGCCAGGCTTGCCAGGGATTTCTCGGACCTCGATTTTAGCATCAGCCAACGGGTAGCGGGCTTTGACTTCCTGCGATGCTTTCGGATCTGCCGAAACGTAGTTCATGATCCAACTATTCATCCATTTTTCCATGTCTTCGCGCTCTTGGAACGAACCGACTTTGTCGCGCGCAATACACTTCAAATAGTGGGCGATTCGGGACGTGGCCATGATGTAGGGCAGGCGGGCACTGATGGCTGCATTGGCGGTCGCTGCGGGGCCATCCTTGCCTTGATACTCCTTGGGCTTTTGACATGTCTGCGCACCAAAGAAGACCGCGTAATCTTTTTCTTTGTAGTGACACAGCGGTAGGAAGCCCAAGTCACTCAACTCCTTCTCGCGACGATCGGTGATGGCGACCTCAGTAGGACACTTGAGATCCACGTCACCATCGTCGGCGGTGAACACGTGAGCCGGTAGACCTTCGACCTTGCCCCCTCCTTCCGCCCCACGGATTGCGGTGCACCATCCGGTCTGCGCAAAGGTATCGGTCATCCTCGCCCCGAGCACGTAGGCGGTATTCATCCAGCAGTATTCATGATGCCCTACCGACTTGGGACTACCGTCCGCACCGAGCTCGACTTCTTCGAAATTAAACTCGTCAATCGGCTTCGTGTTCGCGCCATAGGGCAAGCGTGCCAAGGTGCGCGGCATGGTAAGTGTCACGAAGCGGGCATCTTCACTTTCGCGGAAGCTACGCCACGAGGTGTGCTCGACGGTATCGAAGATTTTGGCCAAATCGCGCGGCTTGGTCAGACCTTGCCAATCCTCCATGCCAAACAAATTGGGGGAAGCGGCCGAGATGAACGGACAAAACGCTGCCGCAGCCACGCCCGCTATGTTCTTGAGCATGGTGATGTCGTCGGGATGATTCTGGAATTCGTAATCACCCACCAAGGAACCGTAGGGGATCCCTCCCGGCGATCCAAATTCCGATTCGTAGATTTTCTTGAATAACTCGCTCTGATCAAACTCGACCGCCTTCTCCAGATCCTTTTGTAGATCCTTCTTGCTGCAGTTCAACACCCGAATTTTTAACTGGGTACCCGTTTCCGAGTTCATGACCAAATGGCTCAGGCCGCGCCAACTTCCTTCCAGTTTCTGGAAGTCGGGGTGGTGCATAATGGCGGCCAACTGCTTCGAAATCTGTTTGTCAAAGCTGTCGATCGTGGCTTTGACTGAGCGTGTCAGGTCTTTATCAAACGTGACAGCGCCCTGCAGTGCCTGCTCGGTAAAGGTTCGCAATAGTTCTTCGGCGCGCGAACGCTCGGTCTGCTTCGTCGCGGAAATTGCAGACTCCAACAAGCTAAACGTAGCTTCCGTGTTCGTTGCGCCCGCCGCTGCGGCTTGCTTTTCTGTTTCAGCCATTGCCTAGCTCCAAATTCGATTGGTGAGTTAATTGTCGTGAGAAGGTTGCCGATAAGCGTCAGCGTTTTACTTGTCAGATTTTTCGATACCGAGCTCTTCAGCCAATTTGGCAGCACTATCGGTATTTTTCAGGACTTCTTCCAAGGTTGCCTCGAGGTCACTGCTGACATCCACTTTGGTCAACAGATCTCGCAATTGATTTCTGGTCTCGACCAGCTTTTTAAGTGGTTCCACTTGATTGGCCACCTGCGCCGGTTCAAAGTCCTCCATCGATTCAAATTTTAACTGAACCCCCAACTCGCTGCCGTCACCGGCGAGCGTGTTTTCCACTCGCATATTCAGCCCGGGTGTCATCTGTCTGAGGACATCGTTGATATTGTCGCGATCGATCTGAACGAACTTGCGATCGCGCAGCGGCTTGAGCTTCGAGGTTGGAGCACCGGAGAAGTCGCCCAACACGCCCATCACGAAGGGGAGCTCTCGCTTCTCCATCGCGTCGCCTATCTCTACCTCGTAGGTAATATGCACACGTGGCTTGCGTACGCGACTCAGTTTTCCATGAACAGAACTCATCGATTCACCTCTCAATAACCTAACGGAAGTGTAGTTGACACGATATCTACATTAAACTTGGCAAGTTGAAATCCAGGCAGTTACTGCAAGTTGGCAGGCCCCTCGCGACCGCTGTCAATAGTCCGACGTTATCTAAGTTATCTCAATCTAGCCACCAAATGTTGCTAAAAACCTAAAAACTTTCCGGCTATACACCACTTTGTTCACTAGTCATTCGTCGGCATGGTCCTCATTATCGGCAGGACGAGCAATTCCCATGCGTTTGAATACCTGCGCTAGTACCGTATCGTCGCTCACCAGATCTCTTAGTAGATCGGGTAACGGCATACGCCCCCATCGCACAGCTTGCTCAAGTGCGTAGGAGACTGGGGAATGCGGTTCGGACTTGCGGAAAAAATCGGCTACGCGTAGCAAATGCTGCAACGCCTCGTCGCGCGACGCCACGGGGCGTTGCATTAAGTTCGCCGAATCTGCCCCCGCACGCTCGCGTTCCCCCTCAGTCAACTCGCCCACGACGGAATTGGCCGAGTCGTCGTCCGCATCTTCCAGCAAGCCGCTTGTAAGTGCGGAAAATGTCAGCCGCAGGCGTTCTAGCGTGCGCACCAAGTTGCCCGTGGGGGGGCTCAAGTCGTGGCCCGATTCATCCTTGCCGCACAGCGTATCCATTACGTCGGAAAACGTCTTGCACTCCTCGATCGAGTCGTCCAAGTCCGCGAGGGTACACAACAGATCCTCTCGGCTCGCATCGCGTACGGCTTGCTCAAAACTATTGAGGGAAACAGCCCCTTCCTCTATTCGAGTCGAACGCAGATCGGGATCCATCTGCTCCATATCTAGTGCAAATTGGTAGTTGGCCCAAGTCAGACGCGAGTCGGTCGGGAGCATCGCGATCGACTCGAGAGCACTCGACAGGGTATTGTCCAAACCCGCTAATTGCGCCACGGTATGCCCGTAGCCTTCCTCTTCGTCGGGGCGTGGATGGATGGTCGACCAATACTGTTCGCTCAGAAGCCGGCATAGCTTTAGTCCGTCTCGAAAACCGGCCAAGCCCGCCTGGCGCGTCAACGCCTCGATCAACCAACTGACGGCCCACAGGTCTTTGGAATGCTTGCTGAGCAGATCGATGGCCAAATCGATGACCTTGCCCCAATGGGGCACCGGTCGGGACTCTTCCTGGCCCCCAGGGGCTTGCTCATGGTCGCGTTGCTCCAGGAGTGCAAGGCGCGCCAATACTCGTTCGGCCTCCATGGCCGCGTTGCGCGCCTCGCGGACAGCATAGTAAGTACGGCTTAACTCCGGGTGCTCACGCAGCGAAGGGCCGCTGGGCGCTTCCTCGGAAATGGGTGCCAACAGCGATTCAAAATCAAGGATGGTTTCGGTCGACATGTTTAGTCAGCCATAGACTGAAGAGTGTTGGGGCGGATCTCAAATAATGATCAAAGTAGCTCGGTGGTGGTCCCCACCGAGAATCACGTAGCTCGGCGGTCCTCCACCGAGAGTCACGTTGGAGCCCAACGCGCTACCAGTTTATTCACGTTGGAGACCAACGTGCTACTAAACGTGTGAGTCTAATCGTGTAAGTCGAGGCGGCGGAGCTTGTGTGCCAGTTGTTCTAATATCTTAGCATGTAATCTGCTTGCCCAAGACTTGCTGATACCGACTTGGTTGGCTGCGTCTTGCAAACTGTAGCCCTCAAAATACACCGCCTGAATAACCCGGCGTTCGACCGGCTCCAAGCTGGCGACCAGTTCTCGCAGTCGCTCACCCGCTTCGTGGTGGAGCATGGCTTGTGAGGGCGAGTCCGAGTCGTCCTCGACGGCCGCTGCCCGCTCCATGCTCTCGTCACCGCCGCTGGCCAAATAGACCACCGCCAGTTTTTCGGTCACTCGGGCGAACCAATTGCCCGAATCCTCCAGGGAATCCGGGTCGTTGGAACCCTCCTCGTGTTCGGCGGCCAAAGCTTCGTCGGCCATCCGCTCGTAGCGCAAGCGACGATAGCGGGCGCGACTAGTCCAAGTCATTTTGGCCAGGCCGTCATAAATGGCACCCCGCACGCGATAATAAGCAAACGTACAAAACTGCGCCCCCTTGGTAGGATCGTAATCGCGCGCGGCCTCGGCCAAGCCAACTTCACCATAGGCAATCAAATCATCTAAATCGACGGAGACGGGAATGCTCCGAAAGACTTTGAGTGCCAGCGAACGGACTAGGCCTTGGCCCTCTTCGATCAATTCATCGCGGTTGTTGAGCGGTCTACTCACGAAATGGATGCTCGCAATTGATTCCAGAAGGTTTTCAAACGCTGCATGGACTCCGGATCACCGCATAGACTTGCAGCAATCCGTTGGCACATGCGCTGGTTTCCATCCCCGCCAGCCAGATCGGGAAATCGAGTTGTCAACAAAGCGGAGACCAGCTTTTCTGCGACGGATAACATATCCAGATCATTCGTCGAATGACTACGGGCCAGAGCTTGCAGCGTCTCCCATTCCTGCGAGGTCATCGCATTGGAGCCAGCGGCGAGAGTCTCCTCCAGCACGTGCCGCAATAGATCGGGTGAGGATTTTTTTGCCGCGAACTGGTTGGCCGAGCTTTGGGCCTGATTGCGTGAATTGTCAGGTACTGATGAGCCTCCGCTTGACATCGGTGGGATCACTTTGAAAAAAAGAAATAATAGACCAACAACCCGACGATGGTGGCAACCAGCAATGCGTTCACGATCAGCATGCTGCTTACGATGCGTTGAAACGCAAACTCTTTCCGCCACGCATCCTCGCTCCATTCGAGATCCTCTTCGAGTTCCAGCAGTTTTGCGAAGACGCTACGCACAAAAGCTTGCCGCATCCGAGCACCACCGGCAGCGCCGAAGTAACAACCGCATAGCAATGGCCCTCGACCACCGGCGGGAATGCGAGCACCGGACAGGCCAGACAACATTTCTACGACCCTGGGCTGCACCTCGGAGCGCATCTTACACAGCAGCCCATATAATTTGTCATTGTTGGTACGTCCCAAAGCATCGGGATGTCGGAACAATTCATAGATCCAATCTTCGAAGGCACCGCATGCTTGCTTGCCAAGCGTGGCCAACTGTCCGGCCTCCAGCGGTGCCTGATGATTGAAGCCATGACCAAATCGATTGTCGCGAGCGCGGCTCTCGCCGACCCTGCGCGTTAGCTCAATGAACCCCGTTTCGTCATCCAGACCAGTGATCAGAACGGCCATGGGAGCGTGCAACTGCGTCGCTTCAATCATCCGCGCTGCGTCCTCGCGCAGCACGGCAGACAACTGTCCCGTGGGAGCGCCTCCCAAGGTCTGCCAGTCTACCAATGCGATCGAACCATTGATTGGGCACAAGGGTTGACGCGACTCGGCGGCCAGCCGACATACGCGCCCTAGTCGATCTACTTGCTCAGCGATTTCCTTTCGGTCCAGATTCACAAAGGCGGCTGCGTTGGGTTGCGGTCCACCAACCACTGAGCCTTGTCCAGTCAACATCGTCCCACGCAGTCCCACGTTCGCTGGGGCCTCTGGAGGAGCCGTTGCCGGGGCCGTGTCCGCGATGATCGTGCCGCGAATGCCCCTGCTAGGCACCTGTCCTTCGGCCGCCATGCCCGCTCGATCGTTAAAAGCGGAACCAACCAAGGTTCCTCGCAACCCACCACCACCGGGCACGGGGGCACTGGGGATTACGGCCTCTTCGACCAGCCGCTGAAGCATCGAAGCGGCCGAAGCGTCTAGCAAGAAGACCACGATCGCATCTTGGCTTGCATACCAGCGCAAAGGGGACTTCCCTTCCGGTTTTCCGTCCACCAGAAGTTTCCAGTCCATGGCCTGTATTAAATTGTCTGCATCGCGCGGCGAGGCGACGCCCGTCGCTAAGTAGAGCGGACACTGATCGATGTTAATGCCAGCTCGCGCTATGGCCGCCGCTCCTGAATTCCAGGCTTCATCTATATCGGGATATTCGCTCGGCTCCGTCTCCAACCAAGATCGTACTGCGTAGTAGGCAGCAATCGGAATCGTGACCAGCAGCACCAACCAACTGATGATGAACCGCGGATCTGTCTTGGGTTCAGAGACGGCACCTGGGGCAATCCACGAGGCGACATAATAACCAATGACACACAGCACGAGGAACATCGCCAGAATTACGGCGACGCGCGTCGGCAGCGACCAGCCGAACGCACCCCGTACGCTCCCCATCCAGCGGGCTGGGGCAGCCAACAGCCATCGAAGGGGTACTGCCAACCAATTCACATTGATTCTTTCAAAACCAGCGAAACGATCTCTAAACCTCAAATTCTAATCGTATTTAAAATCTGAATTTCACATGTAGTACTTTCGGGGGTTTTTATGTAGCACCATTGAGTATATGGTAGCCCAGTAGCGCGGTCAATACAAGCAACATCAGCATCGCCATGGCCGCCCCTACAATCGTGAATCGACTTTCAAGTGGCGGAGCTCCTCGTACCGGGGCGGCAATGCCGGTCAGCGGTTCTCGTTCAGAACGAAAGCGTAACAGCCCCGCTGTATTGCGAGTCCAGTCTTCAATCGTGTTCGGCAGTCCGAATTGTTGAGCCAGAAACTTTGATTCGGGCAATGCGTACAACCCGCGGAAGCCAAGAATGACAGCTACGTAAAAAACTTCGATCGCGTCTCGTTGAATCAATTGTTCGGCTTGGCGTGCTCGTTGGAAAAAACCGGTGCCCGCTTCATTGCTCTTGAAATATTGGAATTCGAGCTTGTGATTCTCCCACCAACCTCCACCGTCCCAATTGGCATTGATCATCATGTCATCAATCCACGCGCACAACGCATAGCGGGCCAACTCCCACACGTCGCGTTGTGTCCCACCGAGCAATCGTTCTTCGGCTTGGCGCAGCTTCGACTGAACTTCGGCATGCACTTGGCGTGGCTCGACGCGTTGATGGGCCGTAACCTGCTCCATCGTCGATAACACATGAAGGAAAATCGGGTCGACCGCACTTGCAAAATCGGGAGTCATAACAAACCTTGGGTTGTGAATTGCAGGTGGCGACTGCACAGGTGGTACGTGCGGTACGTGCATCCTGGCCGTCATTGGATTCGTGGACTAGGGATTGACCGTCGGGACAGCAAAAAGTGCAAATTCCAGTATGGCTCTTTTTTCATTGTGGATGACCTCCAGCTTGCGTTGTCCGGAGAGCTTATCCAAATTGGCGATCACGCTCGTGTTGAAGCGCATGGCCAATGTTTGCGTTGCCAGCACATCTTTCCAGGCTGGTCCTTCGCGACGCACTTCAAAATAGATCCAGCCGCGTTGGGAAGGGAGTGCGCGGGGAGGAGTCCTCAATTCGTCGTCAGCCTTGACGTCCGGCATGCGGTGTTTGAATAGGAGTTCGACTTGTTGATTACTTCCCATCTTCCAATCCAACACGCCGGGACGGAGCAATTCGCGACAGATATCGGTCGGAACGTTTTCGGCGTGGACGCCGACAAACCATGACCAATTGGTGTGCAACCACTTGGGGTCCAAGCTGACCTGCATGCCTCGCTCTACGCCCACGAAGAAGCGCTGTTCATATTCCAACTTCTTTGCCGTGCCGATCAATTCGCTAATTCTACGTTTGAGCCACCAGAAGACTTTGCCCAGGTCGTCGTGATCGTAGGCTGGTAGCTGCGGATCCAGTCGCCGAGTGCTATCGAAGATGCTCAGAGCGCCAACAATACGGCACAGCTCAAGGTATACCCAGTAGGGATGCAACCCCGCCGCAAACGTTATCGAGTGCAATGTGGCTAGAACTTGGTTGAGCTGCGCAAGCATCCACAAATCATCCAGCTCTCCCGGCTCTTGACTATGGAATGACAGCCCGCGGCTGGTGGCTCGTTGCGCAAGCACGTCGACCTTTTGCCCAACCAAATCGAAGATAGCGCGCACGACGCCGTGCGCCAGATCCTCCCAAGCGTCCGTGGCGAGCAATGGAGGAAAGTATTCTTCATCTATCTCCGGCGTCGACTCGTCTCCCCCCGCACGCTTGATGCGAGCAATGGGCAGGATCTCATAGCCTTCGGTGTTGTCGCTCGACAGCAGCAGACGGACATCGAGCCGCCGAAACTCTATCTCACTTTCGTTCCCCCCCGTATTCTCGTCGGTTACAGGTTTCGCACCGACGGTCAATCGAGTGGCAGCAGCCCCTGCCGTCCCCGTGTTAGGCCGCCCCAACACCAGCTTGGAAACCGCCAGCAATACGGTAACCACAGCCTGCCGTTGCAATGCGTCTTTAAGATTGATCCGCAAATCTTGCCCATCCAAATCGATCAGCGTTCCGTCGCGGAGCACCGCCTGGCATCCATTGAGCTGAAAAAAGTTGGCGCCTAACGCCTCTCGTTGCAAGCGAAATGACCGCACGCCATAAGGGTAGACCGATTGCCACTGCACGGCCGTGGCCAGCGTGTTGTGCCAATAGCGATCTGAGGCCTGAAAATGCTGCGGCCTTAAGAACATGCCCTCATACCAATGAACGGGTTGCGATCGCATGCGGGCTAACCTAAAAGGAAATGAGTCGTGTTGAAAGTGAAGGTCGTAACGATTGGATCATTATAGCGGTGTGAGACCGTGCTTGGTGCTTGGTGCTTGGTGCTTGGTGCTTGGTGCTTGGTGCTTGGTGCTTGGTGCTTGGTGATCGCGCAACGTGATTTGATTGACTTCAGTTTGGCAATCACTCAAAAGTTCTCAGACGTCATTTGCGTCCATCGACTTCGACCGGCACAAGTATTGCAAATAAGTTTTAAGAATCCGCATGGATTTCCATGCGAATTGAAATTGAGACAACTTGCGTCTGCTGGGCTGCCTAAAAGCCCTATACCGCTAACTCCTAATATTAACTTAAGGCGGATTTTCATAATGCACTATCACACCATCTATGCCTGCCGTTCGATCCTGATAATTGCCACAGTCTTGTTGCCAAACGGGCTGAATGCCCAGCAGGCCGAACAGGCCGAACAGGTTACTAAGAAGTCGCTCGCAGTGCGTTACTTAGTCCCGGGGCCGGTCCATGAAGCCTTCGTGTCGTCGGGTCAGGCATTGCAACTGGCCGGCATCATTCACCAGGCACCTCCTGCGGAAGCGCCTGCCATCGATCGACCTCCGCAAGGCAGCCCAGACTGCGTGTGGGTTGACGGTTACTGGGATTGGGATGCGGGCTTGCGACATTATACATGGATTCCTGGATGCTGGCGTCGTGCGCCGCACAATCTACGATGGCAAGCGGGGAGTTGGGCACCCGCGCCCGACGGTGTCGTGCGCCGCCCTGGCTACTGGTACGACCTAAATCGCAAGCCACAATTCATGCCCAGGGCGCCTTCAATTGCCGAGGATCGCGAGGCGACCCCGAGCATGGTCGGAGCAGGAAACATCTGGATTCGTGGAAGTTGGACTGTTGATGAAGAGCGAAAATATAAGTGGCAGCCAGGCTACGTGGCTCGCGAGGAGGCGCGTTATCAGTGGCAACCGGCCACCGTCCTGCCCGCAGATGGAGGATTCGTAGTGGTACCAGGTTATTGGGATTATCCGCTTGCAGGACGCGGTACCGCATTCGCCGCGATCCAGCCTCCCCTTCCAGAAGTCATTGATTTGCGCGCGATCGATCCACTTTCCATCCAACGCTCGCCCCATGGAACATGGAGTTATTCCCGACTACTGAAGGGCTCCGCATCCGCCGGCTACTCCCCACAACCGAAAAGTGTATTCCCAAGTGGTCCTCCACTCGCCAGCCAACGGGAATTGTTGGTCGACGGCAAAGCAACGCTGTCGGGCATTATACGCAAGGGAGATCTCACTCCGCATTATATCGAAATTAAACTTGTGGGAGGGACGGCGCGAGTGACAGAATCCGACGACAAAGGGCGCTTCGAGTTCACCGAGATCCCCTATGGCAGGTATTCTATCCTGGCCGAAGGCCCAGTACAGAACTACCATCGCAGCGGTGCGGTAATCGTCGATATCGATCAGCCGAGTGTACAGGTCGAAATTGAACTGGAGTAATTAGCCATTGTGAAGTACTTTGCAGCGGATGTCGTCTTGCCCGTAGCAGTACAACAACTTCGTGTGGGGTTTGGCGATCTCGCAGAAATGTCTTTCAATCAATCGCATGTGACTCGGCCAAGCATATGTAAAGTAAATGTCAGCCAGGTCACGACGTTGGAGATAGTCGCCGAGCTCGATGCGGGCCTGGATGCCCTGCGCATCTAGCAGGTCTCGAGAAGCGGCGACTAATTCCGGTGACTGTTCAATCCCCACTGCTTCGAATCCGAGCAGCTCTGCCAGGCCTGTCGCAATACCAAAACCGCTGCCGTATTCGCAAAACGTGCCTCGAGGTTGCCCGTCGAGGACATCCCAAAACAGCTCATAGTTGCAGGGAACAAAATCAAAGACTTTAACCGTTGGGAACCGCGACCTCCCGTCACGGAGCAATTGTACCGCCGCATCGGTCAGCGCGCGGCCGCTACCCTCGATTTCCAAGTCCACTAGTTGTTGGCTGCTATCAGTCTGTGGCATGTCGAAGCTCCTGGATACCGCTGCTTTCAGTTTCTGCCTCAATCGTAACACATGCTCGTCAACTCCGCGCCAAGCTTGCGACGACGGCCCGTCGATATGATATTATCTATGATCATACGGACTTGTCCCAGCGGGCGTAACGAATAGTCGTTGATTCCGCCGGAACGAGTAAGCCTCTCGTTTATCACTTGGACAATGCGCTAGTGTTGAACATGTACTTCCCGGATCACCACGTTCAGCAGAGTATCCGTTTATGAGTGTCCCGATTGGAAATCGCCGACCGAGCTGGCGGCAAGCAGGAACCCGACCCGTGGCGGCTGCTGGGTCGGTGACGCGGCGACGGTTGCTCGCTTCTGCCCTGTTGATGTGTCTGTTGCTTGGGGCAATTGCGTTGGTCGCTTTCCTCGCCAACAGACGCTACCAACATACGCGAGTCGCGTCCTTGTTCACCGCTTCTCGATCCCAGACCGGTGAACCCGAACAACCCTACACATGGCCGCCATTGCGATTCGGCTCGGAGTCGCTTGCTCCTTTGCTGGCCGAGAAAAAACCACAATTCGAATTAGCATCTCTCACTACACGCTTTGTAGACGCAAAGGAATTGCAAGCGGAGATTGAGGGGCAAATCCGAGGACTGGAACGCGACGATGCTTTTATTTTGTGGATCCGAGCTAAGGGAGCTTCGCTAGCAGATCAGGCCTACTTGTTCAGTGGCGAATACCGTTTGCCTCAGTCTGGAGAACAGCTCTCTAGTCCACAGGGGGCCATCCCATTTAAGACCATCGTCGACGCGGTCAGCCAATGGCAAGGACCATCGATGATTCTACTGGATTGGGGCAATCAATTGAGCGATCCACGGGCAGGTGTGTGGGACAATCAGTTCCTTGACTTGGCAATAGCCGAGATCGCTGCCGCGCCTCCACGAGTCCATTGCCTGGTGTCGCACCAGTACGCTGAGCTTTCGCTCGATTCATTGTCAAGTCAACAAACGCTGTTCGGACGCGCTTGCGCGGAAGCTTTGGTTGGGCCGCGCCGCGCACCCCCCGATTTCTCATCGCAAGTGAGCGACCATCGCCAATTGTTGGTAGGTGACCTGGCCGAATATGTGATTCGCAGGGTATGGACAGATTCGGCGGGAACCCAGAAACCGTGGCTTGCGAAAGGTGGAACAGGGTGGCTCGATGTCAAACGTGATTGGGACTCTCTAACGACGAGCCCACTATTGCAACTGGGGGCAAATCGTCGCCCACTGGGATGGAGTGATTTCGAAGCGGCTGCTCCGCAAGAGGACTCCCAGGCGACAGCTTCGGCCGAGGAGCCGCCTCAAGATCCGAGTCCAGCGGTGGTGGAGCTTACCGACGAAAATTGGCCGACTGGAACGCTGTGGCAAAGTCTCGACCAATGGCGGGCGCCGTCGGATGAACTCGGCGGCTGGTCGCTGGCATCGCTGGCACCGCTAACGGCTCGACGAATGGCTACCAAGATTTTGTATCTTGAGCAGCGTTGGATGGCTGGTGACGACTTTCGCAGCGAAGCCAACCTGCTCGATTCGGTCAGTGACTTGCGTAGAGAATTGTCATCCCAAAAAGATGATATTGAACGAGCCAGCTATGAAGGCACCGTCTCGAGCGTGTTCAAACCTCTGCCCGCCAATGTTTCCCCTAATGAGATCGCCGATTGGCGGCGACGTATCGAAACGGTAGCCGCCTATCGGCAGTTAGCTCTGTCGCTGAGCGATACGATCGCGTTGGCGGATAGTATCTCCATGCGTCAAGACGTCTCGAGAGAACTGAGTAGAGCCGCCGGTCGTGGCATCGCAGCGGTCGAGTCATTTTTGCACAGCCTGTCCGGGTCGTCGCGAGAACCAATCGATAACCTGCCGATGCTCGACACCGCTCGGCTGGGTAGCGACCTGAAAGTTTGCAAAGAACAAATTGATGTCCAAATCGCTAGCCTGGTCAAGCAGGTAGTAGACAATCCGCTGAAACAGAAACCGTTGGCAGAATTGCTATCGCGGTATTGCTGGCTGAGTCACGCGCAGCGGAGTGAGCTGTGGCGGTCTATGGTGTCTGCCAAACTGCGGGACGCCAATAGCGAGTGGCCTACCAAGAATTTATCCTCGCTGCAGGTCAATCAGCCTCCGGACAGGGAGGTGGTGAGACCTCAAACCCTGGGGTTGGTCAAAGCACTTTCGTCAGAGTTGTTCGATGGCTCTGTACCGGCGGCTGCAACTGCTCAAGATTTGGTTACTATTCTGGGTAGGGTTGCCGACGCGGTGCGCGATTCCAATCAGGTCAGTGAGGCTCAGTGGCTGGTCGTTGATGGTCGGGATCTCTGTCAAATAGAAGAGAGTCGTTGGCCGGTAGGCTCGCAGCAACCACCGTTGCCCAGCGTGCCGCAGCCACTACCAAGTTGGCGAGTGGCTTGGGAAAACGCGGTAGGCGGTCAACTAGATTCGAATCGTCTGCAACTCGATAGCACGAGCGAACCAGCCAGCCTGGATTTGATGTTGACCCGTATCGGTGCTGCAGTCGACATCGACTCCATTGAAATTCGCTTCCATGGGGTAGAAGGACGCATCGCAGGCAGCGACGCACCATGGGGACGAGGTTCACTGCAGCTCGCCCAGTCGGATCTACTGCGGGTTGTCGTTCTGAAAGCCAACGCGCAACGTTTGCCGATTGAAATTAGGGCGCTGAGCAACGAGCCAAATATTAAGCGGGAACTGCAGGTTCACGTAAACGCTGGCAGCCATTCCCCAGCAGAGCAACATTTAGCTTGTCAACTTCCGGTGGCTATACCGGTGACGCTCGCAGTTCAACAACGAGTCTGTCGCGAAGGAGAGACGAAATGGGAAAACTGTGTGCAGCACGGGACGCTTTTTACCATGCAGCCCTTCCCAGGTCGTCGGACAGAATTCCGCTTGCTCGTTTCCAACCAGGACGATCAAGCCAGAACGGCCTCGGTGGAACTATACCGATTGAATTCCAGGTCGGCGAGCAATGCCAAGGGGCGGATCAGTGTAACGGGTGACGAGGTGCCGATGGAACTGGAGAACCAGGTGCTAGGCAGTTTGACATCGATCGCCCGCTCGGCTGCGATCGACCTAGGCCCCAATCAGAGTGATGTTGAAGTCGACTTTTCCACTCAGCCCTCACCCCCAGCCGATCCGAACGCAGCCACTTCAGACCAGGGAAACGACGGCCAGCCAGCGACAACCACTGCGGCGCCGAGCCAACCCGATATTGCATGGGGCATGCTGGCAGTGGTTCGTTTGAAATCCGAGCCCACCCAGGCCTGGCGAACGTGGCTGCAACTCAAACCCGTTATGGCGGACGACTTTCTGTCCAAGTCCACGAAAAACATCGATGGACGCACGATTGAATTGGAGGTCGGTCTAAAAGATGAAAATGGGAACAACATTCCAGACTGGACTCCTACCGATTACAACGATGAACATCCCATCGTGGTTCAATGCGCCATAGGAGACGGGATCGATCTGCGCGAAGCAATACTTTCCGCGCCGCTGCAAAACCTGACCAAAGACAAACCACGGTCAGTTTTTGCCCTAAACTCCGAGCGCGAAATACAGAATGAAGTCGAATTCCAAGTGGATGTTGACGGTTCGGTACGCGCGATGTTTGCATTCGTCGGTGTCGGAGGAAGAGCCGCGCGACGCGAACCACCCGATCGAATCGCGATACGCTCGATCGGCGTCAAAGATGGTCTAACCTATCTCAACCGATTCCAACGCAATCTCGGTGAGAAGGAACGCCTACTCGATAAATTCGGCGCTATGTTCCGTCGACCGATCAACGGCACCGTAGAGATCGAGCTTGCGATAGACTCGCAATCACGACGATTGGTGGGGACCCCACCCATCGAAGCCGAATTTCAACTCAAGGGTCCCACGTGGGAGCACTCGTTCGGCCATTTCTATGGCGCGCGCGATCTTCACGCTAATTTGGTAGAAAAGCCCGGCACGACCTTGAGTGTCGCCTGTCAATTGACGGATTGGAGATTTTCCTGGGCCCCGCAACCGTATGGGGACGTCACCGCCACGTTTCGTGGCAGGGCGGGTGCTAGCGGGGAGCGAACGCTAGCTAAGTTGGTTGTGGACGGTCTCGGACCCAAGCTCGTTCAATCGGTACCGGCTCAGGAAATCTTGCAGGGGAAAAGCGGCCAATTGAGCTTTGAAGTCGACGAGCGTGTCCCCATTGGGCAAGCCAAGATCCAGATCTACCCAACCGGAAAACCAAACCAGGTGGTCTCCTTGGTTGAAGGCCTATCCGACAAGGATTTTGATCCCAGCCCAAGCGGCTGGCGCCTAAGGTCACAGACTTTGCCAGTGCAGGAGTATCCGCCTGGGCGATACGAGCTCAGAGTGCAAATTGAGGATATCCTTGGGAATCCGGCAAACCTGGGAGCCTGGGAACTGACGATCCAACCTAAGCCGCTCCCGAACGAGCAGGCCATGGTCAACGGAGCCGCTGCGGCCCCGCCGCTCAAGGGAGATGTCAACGGACGAGTGTTCTTTGGTACGGTCAACAAGAAGTCTCCCAAGCCGGTAACCGTCTCCGTTAAAGACCAACCTGATAAAACGGTTGTGAGCGAAGACGGCAAGTTCACTATTGCAGGCTTGGAGGCCGGAGAATACACAATCGAGGCCCAAACTAAATGGCAGAATGTCGTATACAAAGGCGAGGCAAAAGTGAAACTCGTAAAAAAAGCGGACTACCAAAAAATGATCGATATCACGTTGACCAAGTGACTCCGTAAAGCTGTGCGTGCGATTCTGTTAAGCTACACCGACTTTACTGTCTCCCCCCAAATTAGTCTGCTCAGAAAGGCGGCTGATCTTAAATAGTCGGAAGCTTCACCACCGATAAGTTTTGTGAAGGAATGTTGTCTACCAACGTGCGGCAACTATTCCAAATCCCAAACTGGTGCGAAGGCTCCCGACCCTTGCGCCTAGAGAACTGGTCGCAATGGAGTGCGGATCATGGTGCAATTAAAAACACAACTAATCGCTGCAGTATTAGCAGTAGCAATTTCCGGCTCGGTATTTGGGCAGGCAGCAGCACCTCCCGTACCAGCTCCATCGACTCTCTGGTCCTTCTTGGGGATTCCTCAAGGGGTCAAGAAAGTCCAGGGCGCGCTAACCAACAGGCGCGGGAATCGTCCGGGGACTGAGCCCAAAGACGCGCTCAAGGCTCTCAATGATCCAGCCAATCTGGAATCGCCCGATGCCGCGATCAAACGCGCTGCGGAGATCAAAAAGGCTGAGGACCTCAAGCCACAAAAGATTAAGGCAATCAAATACCTGGCTTCGATTGGTTGCGGCTGCTATGACAAAGACGGAAGCGTTACCGACGCCCTGGTGGCTGCCGCCGAGGATTGCACCGAGGACGTTCGGCTGGCGACCATGCGGCAAATTCACTCAGCCGCAACCGGAAAGTGTTGCTCCAACTGCGGTCAAGTTTGTTGCTGCAATGACAAGATGCTGAAGAAACTGGCGCAAATCGCGTACGAACGAGATGAGTTCGGGTGCTACGCTGAGCCATCCAAGCGTGTTCGTTGTGCAGCCGCGTCGGCGCTCGCTGCCTGCTGCCCAGGTTCTGTCCCACTGGAAGTATTGCAAGAAGAACCGAAGGAGCCGAAAGAGACCGCTCCAGAGAAAACTCCCGAGCCGGTACCCGAACGAGAAAAACCACAAGATGATGTCGTTCCCGAGCGTGAGAAAGATTTGGACGAGCGAGTCTCAGCGGAACATCATCTGGATGACAGGAACCTGAAATCCGCTATCGGCTCCGAATTTTCCATGAATCTCCAAGGCAGCAGTGAGCCAGCACGCCTGCCTACATCGACTCCCTTCAATTGGAATCGAGCCCAAGAGGGGGCCGCGAGCCGCTCGACCACGGATCTTATGGCCGGCCAACGACAGTCAGTGCCTACCGGGATTGCCAGAATGCGAAATATTTTGGCCTCTCAACCATCGCACGGCTCGGCCTCGCCAAACCCGCAGGGTGGCGTAGTCCTGGCCTATGATGACAGTAGCAAAACCGCTTACGTCCACTTTGAAGAAGCCACGGCGACCGTGCCAGTCGGCACGATGCTGCACCTGCGACCCGACCCCAGAATCGCCAGTGGTTTCAATGGTATGTGGCAGGTCGTCGAATCGACCGCAGGCTGTGCAAATCTACAGCCACTTGGTCCCGACGGAATCGAACGAATTCGTATCGGTGACCACGCGATCTTCGGCACACCTGCCGTTGTCGTCGCTCCCATCTCGTTCACGCGCTAACAGGTGTACAGCTACCGCACCAAAAGCAAAGCACGATGTTCGAAGGAGCGCAGTTGGAAAATACCAAGGCGTGATTTGTCAGAAAGTTGTAGTTGGTGGGCCATCGAGGATGGCCAACTCGGTCAGTTGCCATACCCAACGATGACCTCAGAAATCGCTGGACTGCAATATAGATTGCAGCTCGAGTCGGCCCACCAGTGCCCATCGCTCTCCAGCACCTACCTCCAGTAGGAACGCATCGAATGGCGCGAAGAACGGCTCCACTTGGCTGCTATCTTGGCCTGTCAAAAAGTCTGCCAGGGCAGTTGGAGTAAGCAATGCAAGCAGCGGTTGACGCCCGTCGCTCGGCTGTCGCAAAGTTCGCAAGCTGAGTAGCCCATCCTCGAGTTCGGCGTGCGATAGGACTAGCCACGCACTGCCGCTTCCCCAGTTGCCGAGAAAGGGAAGCATCCACGAGGCATCGTCAGCCTGCGAGGGATTGAGCCATTCTCGCGGCGAACCGCCTAGCCCTTGACTAGCAGCCTCGATCCAGTTCTCTATCTCGCTACCATTGAGCACCCATCCCGACTTGGCGCGAAGCAAGCTCAAGCAGACGTCGACTGGTTGCAACGTAGCAGCTTCACCAAGGTAGACAAATAGCCCGCTACGACAGGCGATCGCTTTGAGCTCTGCTGCTTGTTTTGCATATAGAGCCTTGTCGTCCAAGTCGATGGGGCGACTCGCTAAAATGACCTCGCTCGGTGCGTGTGGCGATCGCTGTTCTTTCGCCTGCGCCTGCAATTCAGGTGCGTTAGCATCAGGCGAAACCGATGGCCTAGCATCGGGCTCGTTGGGGCTGCGTTCAGAGTCCAACCCATTCAGGTCCTCGTCTGTACAAGGTGCCGTTGCGGTGCTTTCGTTAGCGTCGCCATCTACGGAACCAACTTCAACCGTACCGTTCTCATCTGTTTCGCTGTCATCTGTTTCGCTGTCAACTGTGTCGTTCTCTGCTGTTCCCGACTCTGCTGTTCCCGACCCTGCTCTGGCGTAGAGGTCGTCCGTTGGCGGTGGCGAGACGGGTGGCGGAACCTGCGCTGCCCCAAGAAGTTCGACATCACTGGCTAGGGCCTGCGAGGGATCGTCTGCATGAGAGTTATTACTGTAGTAGGGGAGATCGGTAGCTAACGCAGCCGATGGTTCTTCCTGCAACGTTGGTATCGCACGACTGGGCCCCTTCCCGACAGTCGGCGGCAAGCATACCACAAACTCGGTTTTACCCACGCGCAATCGATCACCGTGATCGAGCTCGGCCGTAGTGACCCGTTTGCCTCCCACGAACGTCCCATTGGAGCTCCCCAGATCGCGCAATTGAAGGGCGTTTCCATCAAACAGAATGGTCGCGTGTTGTGTCGAGACTTCAAGATCCGTTGCTACCGAAATTTGCGACTCCAGGCTACGTCCCAGCGATACGAGTTGGTTGGGTGCCAGGTCAAACTCCTGGCCATCGGACAGGCGGCGCAGAGAGGCATGCGATATCTGATCGTTGCCTGGCTCGTCAGCTCGCCGCGCTGCTTGGTCTACCCCTGGTGTGCGAACCGGGCGCGCGACGATTTCGTCAAGCTCCGCCACAGGGGGCCGCACATTGGCAAGGTCGGCGCCCCCAGCAGGCAGTGGAGCTGGCTGTTCAGGCGTGCTCTTGCTTAGGGCCACTTTGAAACGAGTTTGTCCTCCACGAATTTCATCGCCAGAAAAAAGCTGAACTTCGCTCACTCGCGCTCCATTGACGAACGTGCCGTTGCTGCTATCGAGATCCGTAACCTTCCAAATGCCAGATTGCTGCGACAGTTCCATGTGGCAGCTCGACATCTGTTCGTCGTGGCCAAAGACCCATTGAGAGGAAGTCGTGCGCCCGATGGTTATTCTCTGCGAACCTACCAGTCTGCGGCTCGAGTTATCGTCGGCTGTTAACAGCAGTTCCGAAGCGAAGTCCCCTGGCTCAGATAAATTGTTCGCGGGCCAGGCGGAGGGTGTTGCGGGAGGCAGAACCTTGGATGGCATTTCCATCGGCGACAAGCTGCGGGCGGCTGTTGCCCCGTTCGAGTCCATTTCGACTGGGCGAACCACCAGGTGCCATCGCGACCCGCCTGCTTGAACTTCGTCTCCTTCGACCACGATCGCCGTACTAACGCGCTTCGTATTCAGGAACAGGCCATTGCTGCTCCCAAGGTCCCGAATGCGACAACCTCCCGAATCCGCACCGATCGCGAAATGAACGCTCGACATTTGCAAATCGTGAGGAAACGAAAACTCATTGACTGCTTCGCGACCAACGTTAACAGAACGGTCAGCGGGAACCTGAATTTCACTCGTTCCCGCCGAGATGGGTGCAAGAATGTAGATCGGCTGCATTAATTTCGGTTTCGGCTTGAAAACGCAAGTTGATGTGCGGGCTCTATTCGTGTGGGCAACGGCATTGGGAGTGCGTTCTACAATTCAATATAAGCGCGATAGTAGATAGATCAATCCGTAGAGCATGTGGCCCGACGCTAGGCCGTCCTATTCGCATTCCTCAAAACCACCTACCGATGTTAGCCGGCCGTGTGTCGGCTACAATATGAGCAGATCATCGGTTTGTGGAACTCAGCGGAGAAACGAGTATGAGCGATGGGCGAGGTGTCGAGCCTACGAAAGGCGAAAAGCACTCCTGGAAGAAGAAGGCACGACCCCCGTCCGCCGCCAGCGGAGGTAAGTATTGGGCCACTGGAGGCGCTAGCAAGCCGATTGTTTCGCGTAGCCTCGTTCGGCTGCTTGCAGCGCTCGCGGTGCTTTTGACGACGACCGCCGCTCTCGTATTGTACCTTTGGAATCAAAACAGCTCGACTCCATTCATCTCTATCGCGGCGATCGATTACGAGCATCCCTGGGCACCCAACGCGTGGGCCAAAGAGGACCAGCAACGCTTTCAATCGCTGGCCCAGAGCAGTCAATTTAAGGTGGTAGTGAAACAGGAGAAAAAGGATGGCACGTGGCAGGAGTTGATCCGTTCCGAGCTCGAAAAAATTACCCCCGGCGGACCTGGGGGAAGCCTGCTTCCGTTTCTATTTGGCTATCGCTCGGCCATCGTCCATCTTTCCGCTCATGGCGTTCTCAATCATGACAGCAAGCCTTGTTTGCTGTTCGCCGACGCAGATCCACTCGATGACGCAACTTGGGTTCCTCTAGCAGAAGTGCTCAATGCAATCGGCGAGGCGATTGGCGAGCCTACAGTCGGCGCGCATGAGATCGACACCAACCACCGAGCTCGAGTGTTGGTCATTCTGGATACTGGCAAACAACCACCAGATTTTCGCTGTGGCTTGCTGAGTTCGGGGTTCATCGATGCCGCCCGCGACGAGATCAAATCGCTCAAGTTTAAGAATTTTGCGGTCTTATTATCGTGCGACGAAGAGCAATGCGCTTGGACAGCACCGGAAATCAATGGGACCGTGTTTGGCTATATGGTAGCGACGGGACTGCATGGAATGGCGGATGAGCGATCTGGCAGTGGCGATGGCAATACGCGAGTCACCGTCCAAGAACTCGCCGACTTTGTCACTGCATCCGTGGATGGCTACGTTCGGGAGCATCGCGGTCGCGTTCAGCAACCGAACTTGGTCTGGTGTGGTGAGGAGCAAGATGGTGACTTCGATCTTTGTTTTAAATCGAGTTACACTTCTTCGGAAGTCTCCACCGAGCAGAAAAAATCACGGATGGCGAATATAAAGAGATTGTCTATCGCTTGGACGGAATTTGGCGAGTGGAACCAACGCGCCCCCAGCTATGACAGTTGGCAACGTGCCAAGGCGTTGGCCCGTCTGACTCGTGCCGAACAACTATTGTGGGCTGGGTCTGCCTACCAAACGCAATTCACGCACGAGATTGACTTGGCTGAAAGAGTCTTTTCGGGACCCGCCAATAGCGCCTGGCCCGATGCGATCTGTGGCAGCTCATTGGTGTTTCTCCATCGTGTACACGGTCGCGATCCGATCGCCGAACGCAGTGTGTTAGGGTTGTCTCTGGTATCCGAGTCCCAACAAGGTCCGTCCATCACCAACCCAGCGGCCGCGCCAGGCCCAGCAGCAGCGACTGCTTCGCCCGACACTGATATAAAGAGCGATAACAGCGATGAGGCCGATGGCAAGCCAGCGTCGGACGCGGTATCGCCACCGCCGACACCTGCACAACAGATCATTGGTTGGTTGACTTTCAATGGGCAAGCCAAGGAAGGGCAACCGCCGCCGGAGCGTCCCGGACTTCCTCGGCGCTCGACTGCTGTGGGGTTTGTGTATGCTTGGTTGTCGGACAATTCGCAGTTCGTCAATGCGACTGTATTGAACCGGTTCCTAGATTGGATTGGGCCCATCCCAGATCCCAAGAGCGTCACTCGTGAAGAAGCACTGTTGCGAACCATCCAGGAACATCTGCAGCTTACCAGCGGCTGGGAACTGCAGGCGGAAAAGGAACTCGGGCCATTGTGGAGTCAATACCTTCAAGCAGCAGATGCTTGCGAATCAGCCATCGCCACAGCCGAGCCTCGCGCGACTCAGTGCTTGGAACGCCACGCGGCGCAGTTGTTGATTGATCTACAGGTTGTTCGTGATCGTATCCACGGTTGCCAAACGGATCGCGATGCCTCGGACTGCGCCATCGATTTGGATGATTTGCAAGCGACCGCGCAAAAGACACGCGATATCCGCGAGCGTCTTGAACGCGCCTGGCGGCTGCGCGATGAGTTGGCCATGGAGCTGCCGACGCTGGCGCAATGGATCGCGTCGCCCATCGCTCGCCTTCAAAAAAAGTTGCCTTCCTCCTCAGACGCGTGGAGATTGTCGCAACAGCTCATCCAAGAGTTGGCTGCTATCCAAGTTCAATTGGCCGCAGGGCACGTCCCCGAGACAACGCAATTGGAGGCCGTGGAACAGCAATTGGAGAATCTGGTCGGCGCCTATTCTGATTCTGTGTACTATGTGACTGACCGCGACGCCAAAGGTCAGCGGAAGTCGGTCGGTAATCTCATGCTGAGCCTAGGCCTTCGACCCAATATTTATCCAGGTCTTGGGCTGAGTGCTCGCGGTAAACTGCATGAAGGGTTAGAGAATCGCTACGTCGACTTGCAGAAGATAGTCGGCCAAAAGAAAGTGCCAGACTATAGCACGAGCGAGCTTACCGAAGGAGTCGATCGTCAGCCTGTCTGGCAGCCAAGCGACCTGCCGGACGACTTGAGCACCTCCTTTGCCCCTCTCGCATTCACGGAAATCGCGGTTGGGCGAAAACTTTCAAGTCCTCAAGACACCGCAAAGTCTGCGCGCGGCAAGCTGGCCGCAGTGGGAGCAGAATTGCGGGACTTGTGGAAAGCTCGTCCAAACCAGTTGGCCGAAAACAGCCGTTCAGCCCTCGAAGCGATGAGTAGCTTGGAAAGGTCAAGTATTGCAGAAGCCGAAGCGAAGCTGCAGTCTGCAGAATACCACGCGCAATTGCTCACGCATTTGGTGCCCGTCAGTGGCTTCGACGATTTCGACGATACTGCGCCGGCGAAGATAGCCAACTCGGTTTGCACTGAGCAGTATGCCTTGTGGCAATCGCGACGCGCACTGCTCGATTTCTGGGTTACCCCAGCGTTACCTGAGGCGTTCATGTTGGCTAGCTCACTGGATTGGCAGACCGTTGCCTCGCGAACGCCCGCGAGCGGACCAATCAAGCTCGCCGAACAACTGCACCAATCGACCGCACAGCTCGCGTCTAACTGGGGCGATACCTTGCAGAGTCTACAGGCTGGCAAGCCGCCGGATGATTTGTGGCGAGCTACTCTCTCGTTGGCGAATTTCCCCACCGGTCGAGCTTGGCTGCGACTAGCACTGGATGGAAATCAGTCGAATATTCGGCTGCTGGAAAACGATCGCTTTCAATTGGAGATGGGGACTGGCGCATTGGCTACCAAGGCCGACCAGATTTCGATAGACGCCACCGATTTGCCCGAGGGCAACCATGAGCTGATTGCATGGTTCCGTGGGCACACCGCCAATGCACCCATCCCGATCTATGGCCAAGACCCACCTGTCACTCTGGCTTGGCAAGCCGAAGGGCCCGCAGATACCACGATTCGTGTCAATGTAGACCCCAAACCCGCGCGGATCGTGTTTGTGCTCGATTGTTCAGGCTCGATGGGCGATAGACGCATGCAAACCGCCAAAGATACGCTGCTCGAAGCCCTACGCGATTTGAGCCATTTGCCTGAGGGTAGGGCCGAAACTGCCGTCGTATTGTTCGGACATACCGCCGAATACTCAAAGGGCGGAGCAGACGATTATTCAAAATGGCCCGGCAAAAAGAATCGACCCTACAACGATGTCGAAGTGGTCCAGGGATTGGTCAGCCCAACGCCGAGTGTCATCAGCGAACTACAGGATAAACTAGCGAATCTCAAGTGCTGGGGGCGCACTCCGCTGTACGAAGCCATACGCCAGTCGGTTGACCTTCTGATCAAGCGTCACGATGGATTTGCGGGTGATCTGCGCGTGGTCGTCATCACCGACGGCGACGATAACGTCTTCCCCTATCCCGATGGATTGGCCGGGAATGCCAAAGCCAAAGGAGCTTTTCTAGTTCCCAACGAGTACATTCATACGGTTCAATCCGCGATCGGCTTCGCCGCCGGTCGAGTTAGCTTAGACTTCGTCGCGTTTAATTTTAAACCTGGTGTTGGTGGTGATGCCAACAAACTGGAAACGATGGCGCGACAAACCGGCGGCAAGGTCTACCAAGCGGGTGACCAAGACCTAGCCGATCAACTCCGCAATTCCATTGCACGCGACACCTACTCCACCAGAAACCTAACAACCAAGCGGACGATCGGCACCGCCATTCGGTTGTCGGACGAATTGCACGTCGATCCCAGCCAGCTCCCTGGCCAATTTGAAGTTCAAATCGATAATACAACCGCCCGCAAAACGGTCGCGCTGCTCGGAGGCGAGACCATTGAATTGCAATATCAACGACAACAACTGGGCCTGAGTTTCCTACCGCACGACGAAGGTGACATGTACCCCGAACCTGGAGAATTTCACTACGGCGATCAGCCCTACAAGGCCATCATGCTCCGGGGAAAGCCCGATAACGTCCCGCAAATTCACATGTGTTTGCAATCGAGCGATCCCGCGCGGCAGTCGCTACGCCCGGGACGTTTTCTCCTTGAAGTGCGTCGTGTCCGTTCAGGCGAGTCGGGTGGCGAACGGATCGCGTGGAGCTCGGATGCCTTGTGGGAAAACCATCATCGCTCCCCCGTGCTGCGCGTGACTTTCAAAAACTTGCCCGAACTACAACGCGATTGGTTAGAAACACGCTTGTGGATCGCGCAACCTGACAGCGGTGATCGGTCGCAACGACTATCGGTTGCTCGATTCAAGGAACAAGCCGTGCAGGTAGCACCCGGCGTCAGCGCATCCGCCGAAACTCGAACCGAAGCGGGCGGATTGCGATTGACCTTGACCGAAAATCGCCAAACCGACTCGCCCCTCATTCACTGGCAAGTGCTGCCGATTCCCGATAAGTTTGTTGAACACCAAATCCATGACAAAAAAACTGTGCATGAGTTTTTCTTTTCCGATGCACAAGTCCAAAATCAAATCGAGCTGACTGCAACTCCACTACCAGAAGTCGCCGGTGATGACTGGCAAGCGACTCCGTGGTTGCGCATTCCCGCTTGGAAGTAGCCTGACCGCGGTTAATTAATAGTAGCGGTTGAGAGTGACCCGAAACTCTTTGTCAAACACACGATCAAAGCTGTTGCCCAGTGGCGTAGCATAACCGAATCCTAGCCGTGAGTTGTTGCGAATATTGAATATCAATCCGACCTGTATATTGACATTGTCAAAATCGGTAATCACTTGGTTGATTTGATTGCTCGTATCCGTAATGCTGTCGGCGCTAGTCAACGAACGGTTGTAGTGCAACTCGGCCACAGGAGCAATTCCGGTCACGGTTCGACGTTGACTACCAGTCGCCTGATATAGCCAGTAGCCGATGCTCAAGTCTGTGTATAGTAGGGTGAAATCCTGCAGGGTACCGATTTGTCTTTGCACAGAGTTTTCTGTGGCAATTACCGGATTTCCGTTGGCGTCAATGTCGCACTGAACCATCCATTGTGCAAACAGTCGCTCACTCGGTATGAACGCTCCGCCAATAAACGGCATGATATGCGTTGACTCGTTGTCAATCCGCAGATACTCCTCACGCGTTGCTGGATCGATGACTCGCGTATCCTGGGCAGTCGGAACGAGAAGAGACGAACCGGCGGTAACCAACCAGTTTTCCCGGTGAATCAAGACACCCTTGAGTGAAAAAAACATATTTCCGAACTGGAATTGGTTGTCGCTGGTTAGACCGTTGGTCAGGATGTCATTATCAATACTCGATCCAAATGGAGTGCGCACTTCGAATGAGCACAGGCCATCCCAAAAGGTCTTTTCGAAGCCGGGAGAATAGCGATTCACCGAGATAGGCTGACTGGCCAAGGGGACCCCGGTAAAGTGACTGTAATTGAAAAAGATGCGGTCCCGTGGAATCGGTGAGCTGTTTTCGGCAAGTTTCATTCGTCCCAACGCGTAGCCAGCATTGGGAACTGTTTGGGTTAATGGCTCGTAGTCGCGAATGAGAATCGAAGTACTACCACCAGGTCCGAAGAAATCCCCCATCATCTCAGGCGTTGTCGCGCCGCGTAGCGAAGAACCAAAAGCTCCCTCGCTTCCTCTGCCCAAGTTGGCCGCAAACAAATCGGTCGTATTAGGGCCAGTGGAAGGCTGAGCGAGTGACGAATTGTTGGACTCACCAGAAAGATTAGGTGAATCGGGCGATGCGGCCATATCGGATGGACTGCGTCCGCTGTCCGACAGGGACTGGCTACCAGAGCCAGTCGATCCTGGGGGTGACGGCTGGACGGGGGGCGCAAGCACTGTACCGGGCAAACCGAACTGCGGCGTCAACTGACTGGGGGCACAGGGCTCGCACAGCCGCTGCTGTTGGCAGTCGAGACAGGTCCAGCGTCCACATTGGCAACGTGTTCCCGAAACTCGAGTAATCTGTGAGTATTCAGACTGGGACTGGCCGATGGCTGCGGGCGACGCACTCCACATCAGGGCCAGTATGATGAGCAATTTGAGAGGCGTACGTCCGTCACGCATGTTAATTCCCTCCTTGGAATTATGTTGAACTTATGGCGCTTATGCCGTTCGCCAACCTCGTCGCCGCAAACAAGACAATCGAAGACAATGGACGAGAACAGTTTCAAGCCACTGTTTATTTCATATCGCACACGGCAATGCAAAATATTTCTCTAAAGTTAGATAGAAACGCACCTGCGTGTTATCGAGCGAAATACACTTGACGCAATCAGCTTGAATTGCCCACGTTTGGAAATTGTAATAAACTGCCCATTCTAACTGTGGGCGGAAATGCGGTGGGACAGATTCAACGTACCAACCGGCCCACAAAATTGCGTCGAGTAGGCGGGGCGTAGTGGATGGCCGCTCGCGGCGAAGCGGATTGAGGCAAATTGGGTCTAGCCGGCCGTACCTGTCTCCACTGTGTATCGAACTGGGGCTGCGTGCCATATAATGGCCGAGCCGATAATGATTATGATTGCCGCTCGTTACATTCGGATGATACACAAGTTTGAGCAATTACAAACTTATGCACGTTTTCAAGATTCGGTTGAGTGCAAAATGTACTTGCTGACGCGGCGGGTAATGAATAGCGGGTTATGAATAATCTGGGTTCAATCCACAGCCGCAATTCGCGTTGCTACCAACAAGACTGACGTTTATGTGGCAGACGGGCCAAACCCCAATTCCTGGTTACAAACTTGAAAAATTCTTGGGTCGAGGGAACTTCGGTGAGGTTTGGCAAGCATCCTCACCTGGGGGGACCAAGTGCGCTCTGAAATTCTTGAATCTGCGGGAGCGACAAGGTCGCAAGGAATTGCGTGCAATTCAGCGACTAAAACAGATTCGGCATGCCAATCTAATGCCATTCAACGCGATGTGGTTGCTCGATGAACAGCAACGGGTTGTGCCCGACGATCATTTGGATTCCTCGCATCCCTTCATGGAAGATACGCAACGCCAGACACTCGTCTCAACCCCGCAGATTCCAGAGCAAGACAAGCCCAAGACGTTGGTGATTGCCATGCCGGTGGCCGAAGGCAACTTGCTGGAGTTGCTGCAGGAACGTCGCAAGCTCGGTCAAGATATTCCAGTCGAGGAATTGCTCGTCTACATGATGGACGCAGCCAGGGCACTCGACTATCTGAATTCGCAGCGTCATGAGTATGCGGGCGAAATCGTCGCGGTGCAGCATGGAGATGTGAAGCCTGAGAATTTGGTGCTGCTGGGCGGTAGCGTGCTGTTATGCGATTTCGGAGTAGCGCGAACCCTGGGGACGGGGTCTGCTACTCGAGGTACGTCGCTCGGTGGCAGTTTGGCCTATATGGCCCCGGAATGCATGGCTGGGCAGACAAGCGTGCATTCCGACCAATTCTCACTGGCGATTAGCTATGTCGAACTGCGAACCGGACGTCTGCCGTTTGCCGACGATTCGATGAGTCAGATTATTGAAGATCGACGCAAGGGGCATTTAGACCTCGAAGAGCTGTCCCCGGCCGAAGCACGCGTTATACAGCGCGCCTGTTCGGCCAATCCCGACAAACGCTTTGGATCGAGCGTCGAAATGATCGAAGCGCTGCGAACCGCCGTGCTCGGAGTTGCGCCGGCGACCAGGAATTTCAATTGGTTGGCCCTTGCTACTCTAGTAGGCTTGTGTTTGGCGACGGGCTTGTTGTTCTGGACTTTCTATGAACCCTCCGCCGATCCAATCGTAGATTCCTCCGCCGATCCGATCGTAGATTCCTCCGCCGATCCGGTCGGTGAACCGCCAGCGATGAAAATGGGCGAAAAATATTTCTTGGAAGCCAAGGCGTTGCTGCGATCGCCGGACGTGTCACCCGCCCAGCTCGCCGATGCTACCAAGCTGTACCTTTCGGCGCTGGCCCATGACTTCCCTTCAGAAGTCCCTGCGTCACGAAGAATGGGAATTCAAGACGATGTTGCGCGCGAAAAAAACTATCCGGCTGTCATGCGGAGACAACTCGGCCAACTTGTCGCCGTGCATCCCGAATCTCTACGCGTATTGGTCCTGGGGGATGACGGCCGGTCGCTCGTTGATCCAGGCGACGCCCCGCCGCACCCGTCTATCTCGTGGGACCAGCCGGAACCGATCGCGTCGATTCACTGGCTCGACCAGTCGCATCTGTTGATAACGGATCTAGCCACCAATTTGTGGCGGCTGAATCTGGAAACACGACAGGCAGAAAAAATTGCAACCGGCGTTCTGCGTGTCGTCTCCAGCCCTCTCAGCGGAACTGCGCTGACTGCGAGCAGTAGTGATGATACCGGTAAGAGTTCCCTAATGCGGGTTCGGACAAGCACTGAGCATCAAATACGTATGCCAGAAAGTCGCCCCGAAATGTTTATTCCGCTGCTCGGAATCGATCTCAAGGGACAATGGGGGACTGTCTTCGAACAATTCGAGAAAGCGGGGACCGGCATCGTCTTGCAATTCGACTTGGCGAGCGAACCGCCTAGCACGTTAGTCGATACTGGGATCGAGCCCTATTGCTGTACTTGCCTGCGCGTTGGCGACAATTGTTATGCGATCGTTGGAGGCAAGTCGCCAGACCACGCTTCGGGCTTAGCCGTCCTACGGCTACAAGCCAACGATAATTCCACAAACGTAACATTTCCCACCGATGCGGCCCAACAGAATGTTTTTGAAGGGAGCGATCGATTCGTGCGATCGCTGGCTACCTGTGTGCTGCCAGACGAATCCGGCGGTCTGTTGGCCGCCGGTCACGACATCGGCGTCGGTAGCTCGACGACCGAACTGTGGGAAATACAACCCAACGGCATCGTCAGTTTTCAAGCGTTTGTGGGGCAAGAGACGTCTGGTCCAGAGATCTCCGCATTAGCCTTTGATGCTAAGGGCCAATGGTTAGTACGAGGTACTTCGTGGGGCGAAGTACGTCTGACGAAGCTCAGCACGCCGGAACTCGATTTCCAACTTATGTCGGATGACTATCAAGAGGAGGTCCTCCAAGTTCAGATTGTTGAAGACAAGCTGATCGCTACGTTTAAAGATGCTACGATTCTGATCTGGAATTTTTACGAATGCCAAATGGTCTATGAGGCGCACGTCAAAGCGAATCGGCCATTCCCCACACCCGTGAATTTTCGGCCTCAAGCAGGTTGAACCGAGAAAGTGGTCCAGTCCATATACGTCCGCCGGAACCACAGCAACTGCGCCGTGAAATTCAACGCGACTATCGAGCGGGCCAACGGCGGATGCCTTGCGAAAATTGGACCATCTCAGCCGCACGGCTCACTCTTCAGCTAGCCCTACGTGCGTGCGTGGGAGGCTTGCGCTGAGCGTAGTGCCGCGTGATTCATCCCACAGCAGATATTTTTCCAATAGTCGCGTATGCGGGCTTTCTTCAAAGAATGCCATAAGCTGTACGATTTGCTGGCGGGCCTTGCCGGCATCGACCAATTCACTGTGGGACTGCTGGATCCCCCAATCCCCCGCATAGATCCCGGCCAACATCCAACGCGCTCGCTCGACGTGTGCCAACGTGTCACCCCGCTCGGCCATTTGTTCATAGAGTTGCGCTGCTTGCTGAAAATTGCCACGATAAAAATTGAAATCGGCATCGATCTCTATCTGATCGACCTCAAGAACTTGTCCCGAACTCTTCTTGGCTTCGCCAGCAAACTGATTGGCTAGCCGCCGCTTGGCCGCTGCCGCGGGATCGTCGCCCGCTTGTAGGATTTGGAATTGTCCGAAGTAGACGTTGGCCAGCAGCGCATTGATAAGGGGATTGTCGGGTTCCAACTTCAAGGCAGCTTCCAAGTCGGCTTGGGCTTCCTCCCATAGCTGTTGGCTAGTACCCTGCCCCAATTCAAGTTGCATGACATCAGCGATCCGACCGCGAGCACTGACTATCAATCGCTCTACTTCTTCGGTACTCGCTAACAGCCGTGTCTGAAAGCGTCGCTGGACACGAGCTAGCTGCCAAGGGTCGCCTGATTGCTTCGAGGATTGCGCCAGTGCATCAAGCACTTTCGAGCACAAATTGGCGCGAACAGGAAATTTCGTTTCCATTCCTCCTGGAATCACCGCAACAATTTTTCCTGTCTTGGTATCCAAAATCCCTGACTCGACTTTGTCGGGTGAACCTGGCACAAGGGTTCCCCAGAAAACGTAATCGGCGGCGACTCCCAGGCCGATCTGCTGCAAGGCAGCCTCGCGAGCCATACCCTGAGTATTAATTCTATAGAATTTGCGCTCCAATTCGTAATTGCTGACGACTTCGATATTCGGTCCGACGGTCTCTAATTGGGAACGCATTTCATCGGCGAAACGGACGCCTGGATCACGTCGCGAAAAATTCATTTCTTCCAACTTAAGGTGCGGCAGGACGGCCACACGCATGCGCGCGTTGGGGGCGATCGCCGCCTGCTGCGTCGTAGCCAAGGCGCGCACCTCCTCAAGTTCGGCTCGTGTGATCGGTTCGATCTCAATGAAATTTGACACGGCATTGCGGGCTGCGGTGGAGACGTTCTCCAATAATTGTGGATCGGAAAGGTCTAACATCCAACCGCCAGTCTGGCTGGTCAACTCGCTAAAGAAGAAGCGAGTCAGCCCCACCACTTGTTGGTAAATCGCTTCATCTTTGGCGCGCGTTGGGCAAACGATGGCATTGATTTCCACGCCGATCTGCTGAGCGCGTTGAATCAATTGTTCCGTCGAGTATTTCCGTTCGGCCCCGTTTTGTGGCTCGCTAAAGCCACGATCGAAGGGGGGCGCGTCGCCGATCAGGAAAATCCAACGTTTGACCTGTTCGTCCTTCGACCAGGGTAATTCGTTGAGCGCCATATAGACCCCCTGGTCGACCGCCTCGTGAAAATAGGGAGCTCCCGATTCTGGTGATAGCTTTGCGAGCGCAGTCTGAATCGCTTGTGCATCGCGCACGAACCCCTCGTTCCCCAGAGGCCAAGATACAACCCCGCTGGGTGCAGCGCTGTCGCGGTATAGCACAATTTGAACGTAGACTTCATCTCCGGCTACTCTGCGGATATCGGACAGCATATCCTGGAGCCGCTGCTGTATTCCTTGCAGTTGTTCGCTCATACTGTCGGTAGCATCGACTACCAAGGCTATTTCGATGCGTGCTTCCTTTCCGGCTACGCGTTCAATGAAATTACTGCGTTGAAGTAGGCCCATGGTGTTCGCATCTGCGGCAGCGCCTGGATTGAACAATCCTTGTAACGCATTTCCAACTGCAGAGGAGCGTTCGTCGGCCTGCGAAGCATCCACGCAGCATGCTTGCACGAGCAACGCACCAAGAAGGATGAACCTAATATCTACTTGAAATCGCATCGTCGTATCCTTAACTTGTCGTACTCGTGCGAGTACTGTTTCATTGAGTAAGAGTGCGAGTCTTGAATTGAAATTGTGGGTAGAGTACAAGGCTGCGAATCCAGGGAACCCAAAGTATCCGAGTCGCCTTCGCCCCCAACAGCTCGGAGGTTTCGAAATGCGGTCAATTCCGCAGCCGACCGATACTCCGCAGCCGACCAGTACCGTGCCAAGTAGTTGGTTGTCGACGGAACGTTCGACCAGTTGCCTCAATTACGCCCAGTTTCCGCAATATGCTAGACTTTAGCTAGTGAATTTGAATGAAATCTGCCAGCCTCTCGCAACTATTCCCAGTTTCCGTCGACAATGGCACATATGGGTTCCTATCAATATATCATGAGGTCTCGATGATTCGATCGTGTAATCGACACATAGCGTGCCTCGTTGGCTTGGCAGGCTTGGTTGGGTTTTTCTCGCCGATCGGGCTCGGGGCGAGCTACGCGCAAGCTCCTGCTGATCGGTCGGACGCATCGGAGTCATCGCTGCCAGCCTACTACTATTTCTCACCATCGGACCAACTTTCCCAAAGCGAAGCAACGCCTCAGGACCCCTCGGAGCAATTTCTTCCTAACGAGTCCAGTCTGCCAGGCAATAACGAGCTCGTCGCGCAAGAGACCCTTCCAAGCGAATCGCAACTGCCTCAAACGCCAGCGTCAGCCTCGTCCGCTGCCGAGACGCCAGCAGCCGCAAAGAATCTACTACAAGAGACATTGGCGGAAAGTCGTGATCGCACGCCTTGGTTGCGACTGATCGAAGCCGAACATACCGCCCCCATTCGAACCATTGAGCTCGATGCATCGGGTCGAAATCTATTCACTGCCGGTGAGGACAAGCTTGTACATCACTGGAAGTTTTTCGAAGATAAGGCGGGTGCCCAGTGGCGTCACCATGCCTCCTATCGGTGGCAAGTGCAACGCGCGGAGCTAGGCACGATCCTGAGTCTTATCAGTCAAGATGACGACTTGTTCATCGCCGGAGCAGGAGCCGATGGCCAACAGGGTGAGATCGTTGGCTTAAACACTCAAACAGGCGCATGGCTCGCGCCGATTGTCGATGCCGTTCATGGACACCATTCCCCTATTCTGAAGATGAAGATGCTGTCGGGCAATGCAGCTCGGCGACTGATTTCGATGGATCAAAAACATGGCATCAGCCTTTGGCAACAAGATCCCAACCAAGGAACCTGGAGCCAACGATGGCTGCGCAAACCGGCTGCGGCCAATCAATATCGCTATGCTTCCTTCGACACATCCGGGAGCAGCACCTTGGTGACTGCCTCCGATGCGGCAGTGTGGACGATCGACTTCACCGACGTTGACAATGGCAACATCACCAAGCGGCTACGTCGTGATGCAACCCCACAGAGTCAACAAGTTTTTTCACAAGCCTTGCAAGTGCTTGCAGACCATCTTCGCTCGACCGAGGGCAAGAGTTATGGTCCTGCCGAGTTGCTGCCGGCAATCCGCGACAACTCTGGGACTATGGTTACCTGCCTGGCAGTTGGACCTGACCAGCAAACGGTTGCTGCTGGGGATGACATGGGCTTTCTTTATCTTTGGAACCCACAAGGGAAACTCGCGCTTAAATCCATAGCCAGTTTTCAAGGTTTTCGCTTTCATTATTTGGCATTTTCGCGAGACGGACGTTACATGGCCGCCGTCGCGAATAATTTGAGCGCTGATGCAAGTATCCTGCATCTATGGCGACTGGGCGCGGGACAGATACCTTCGCTGGTACGAGAGATTCGTCGCCCCGCAGCGATCTCCAGCATCGCCTTCTCCCACGACGCCCAGTCTCTTTTTATCGGCAATGGCCGGCGCCTCGAAATCGTGCCTACGGAACAACAGCAACCCCCGCAGAGCGTTCCCGCACACGAGACCATCAGCCGTCCAAGTCAAGTTGTCTTTGCCGCAGATTTGCCTTATCGCTGGAAGCTGATTCTCGACGGAACCCAGGCCGTCTTCGATGGACAGGCCATGCGATGGATCGATGCGACAGATATCACTTGGAACTCGGTGACCGAGCCGGCCCAGCGATATGCCAAGCATGGATGGACACTCGCATCGCAATTGAACGCTCCTGGTGCGAAACCAGAGGACTGGCTGCTACGTGGCAACGAGCGCATGGGACGTTTAGAGCTGGACGCTCATTACCAGCGTCGCCTCAACAGCCGTGTGCAACACGTGGCTTGGCTTAAGAACCGTCGTGGTGAGGTCGCAGGAGTGGCAGTCACCTTAAGTGGTCAGAACGACATTTGGGTCTTTACACTCCCTGCCCCCAACGAAAACACCTGCCGCTTGAAGCGTGTTTTCGGTGGACACGAGGGAGCGGTACTTTCGATCGACTGCTCGCCGGACAGTCGCTACTTGATTAGCAGTGCCGAAGATTGCACCGTGCGCGTCTGGCCTCTTATAGGAATTGATGAGCTGGGAATCGACGCCGAGGAATCGAGAAGCGACGTACAAGTAACAACCAGCCCATCGCGAGCGAACTGGGGCTTTGACTTCACGGTGATGGATGGCCAAGCAATTGCCCAGCATCCGATCTACACCGGCCCACTGTTTGTTAAAGGGATGCGAAGCGGCGATCGATTGCGGGAAATATCTTACGAATCGTTTCAATCGGACGGCACGTTGCGGCGGACCACGTTGCTCAAACCAGAGGAAATGGTCGCCTTTCTCTACCAACCTCGTTTTGATCTGGCGGTTCGTTTTATCTTCGAACGGGCCGGGGTGGAGGTACCGGGGTTTCAATCCTACGCACACTGGCGCGAGATCGCTTCGCAAGTGGTTGCGGCCGATCGCCAGTGGGCTGTCTGGACTCCGTCGGGCTACTACGATGCGTCCTTCAATGGCAATAGCCTGTTCGGTTGGCAGATCAACCGAGGGCTTGAGCGGGAACCTGATTTCTATCGCGCCGACCGCTTTCAAGCTATCTTGGAACGCCCCAATTTCATGCGCCGCCTGCTCGTGGCAGGCAGTATCGATCAGGCCGCTGATCTGGTGGGTAAGCAGCGGATTGGCTTTGGTGACGTACTCCAAAATGCGCTCGCCGTTCAGCCCCAAGTCAAGATCCTGTCACCTGTGCAGGGGCAAGTGCTCGAGGGGCGGCAAACCCTGATCCGCGCACAAGTGACGCTTGGCAGCGACGAGCAATTGGCCAGTGCCAAAGCATTCGTGAGCGGCGTGGTGGCGACCGACATGAAGGAAGTCAAACGCACTGCGCTCGACGGTAGCCGACAGAGTATCGAGCTGACGTGGCAGGGCCACTTGCCTGCCGACAACAACCTGCAAATTCAAGTCCTGTGTGCGACTCGCGATAAACTGGTGGGAGCCGATACCCTGCGTTTGCAACATCGCGAAGTTTCCAGTGCATTCCGCAAACCGAAACTCTTTCTCTTGGCCGCAGGCGTTAGCCAATATCGAGATAGCCGAATTCCTAGCTTGTCCCTAGGTGCGTCCAATGCACAGGCCATGTTGGAAGCCGTGCTTGCCAATGCAGCCACGCTCTACGACGTCGTACCCTTGGCGCTGACCGACTCGAGTGTAACTCCCAATGTTTGGCGCAGTACGGTCCGCCAGCTTGAAAGTGAACTGCACAATGTCCAGGCCGATGACTTAATCGTATTGTTCGTATCGGGACATGGTTTGGTCGACGAAACAACCGACCAGTACTACTTTGTGACAGCCAATGCGCGTTACAGTGATCTCGTCCGCCAAAACTACCGCGACTGTCTTAGCTTTCGAGAGCTGATGAGCTGGGAGGATATCCCCTGCCGAAAGATCGCCATCCTGGATACGTGCCACAGCGGTGCAATCCAACCGCTTGATAGCGAGCATTTGAAGGCGGCCGTGCGTAGCCTGCAGGGCGACATGGTGCTCACTCTTACTGCGTCGGAAGGCAACCAACTGGCTGCCGAATACCGCGGGGCTCAGGCGAGTTTGTTTACCAGTGCTATCGAAAAAACTCTGCAGCAATTCCAGGACACCAATCACAATGGTCTGTTAGACTGGCACGAGCTAGCGCAGCAAGTACGTAGCTTGGTGTCGCAGCAATCGTTGGCTGGAGCGGTTCCGCAGTTTCCCACAGCGGGCCCCAAGGATTTGTTGGAAGTCATCGAATTGCCACTGGCGATGTTGCGACCGCAAGCTGTTGGACTAGCCGCCCCCACCGCTTTTGTGTTCTATGAGAATGCTCCATGAGCGATGTAGACCCGCGTCCCACGCCACCTCGTACTCGTCCTCCAGCGAACTCATTCCGGCCCAATCGAGCCGAGATTTTGGCTGGCTTGTCGATCGTGTTTGCACTCCTTTCGTTGTTGTGGTCCAGTGGTAACGCCTCCCGTATGGATTCACCCACCCCCGCTCGTGAACTGGGTGAAGCCCCACCCGCCACGCGACTTCCGTCTTCCCCAACGGTTTCGCCGAGCGGCATAACGCTCGATGACATCTCGGCAGCGTCTGCACAATTGTCAGCCCGAGCCGTGCTGTCGGTGGTGCGCGTCGAGAGCTCGTTCAAGGGACGGTCAGCTCCTAGCGATGATCTCGAAACGTATTTCGGGAGCCTGCCCCCTGAATCGATCGGTTCTGGTTTCGTGGTCGACACGCAGGGGCATGTGCTAACCAACTATCATGTTGTGCGTGGTGCTGACTCCGTATCGATTCGCGATTCGTCCCATCAATCGCTACCGGCCACAGTCGTTGGTTACGATTCATTGACCGATCTAGCGCTGTTGAAGATCCCGAATCTTAAGCTACCCGCTTTGAGCTTCGGAAACAGTAGGCAACTCGCGACTGGACAGCTTGTATGGGCCATCGGAAGCCCTCATGGACTCGATCAGAGCGTCGCGATGGGAATCATCAGTTCGGTAGATCGCCCTACTCTGTTAGATAGTCCCTTCCAAGATTTCTTGCAGACCGACGCTTCGATCAATCCTGGTAGCAGTGGCGGGCCGCTACTGGATACTCATGGAGAAGTCATTGGCATCAATACGGCCACCTCCGGTCAGAACTTCTCCGGAATAGGCTTCGCCTTGCCCAGCAATATGGCGAAGCAAGTTCTGGAACAATTGCGCGACCAAGGGGAGGTGCCACGCGGTTGGATTGGCGTGCAATTGAGTGCGGTGACTCCGGCGCGAGCCGCCGTGGCGGGCCTGGAACGAGCAGACGGAGCCTACGTCGAATCATTGGCGTCGGGTGACTCCAGCCCCGCCCAGCAAGCGGGCCTACGGGTGGCTGATATCTGCACGAAGTTTCAGGATCAGCCGGTGACGGGACCGTTGGGGCTCATCCGGCAGATTGCGGGTCATACGATTGACACAACCGCTAAACTCACCGTCATGCGAAACGGCCAAGTCCTCGACCTGAAAGTCACGGTACAGCGCAGGCCTTGAGCGCTAGGTAGCCAGTGTAGTAATAGCAACGTGATTCTCGGTGGGGGACCACCGAGCTACGATATGCTTAAGGTGGCACGTTGGTCCCCAACGTGATTCTCGGTGGGGGACCACCGAGCTACTTTTGTCCCATTCAATTGGCAATAGCGGCACAGATTCACGCAGACTCGGCTTTCCACTGCGAAACAGCAGTATTTTTATCTGGCCGTTCACAAGTTGTTTTTGAGCGGCTGCCGATGTTAAGAGTGTTATAGGTCGGTCAATTTGTCCGCTTGCACAAGTAATCGCGTCACGGAAGACGCTGAACAATGGGGTCTTGGCTATGAAACGCATGGATGCAGTCAATTATCATTTTGGCAAACTAATCCTTGGCTTCCTTGGGGCGCTCGTACTGCCCGTTATGTTGCAAGCCGAGGGGCTCTTTCACCGCTGCGAACACTGCGGCAAATCTTGCCAACCGCATACGTTGGTGGAGAAGACGATCATGTGTCCGGTGCAGGTCATCGAGACACGTGTTAAGCCGTGCTTGGTGGAAAAGTGCGAGGAACGCGAAGAGAAATACACCGTGTTCAAGTGCGTGCCTGACAAGCGTACCATCAAAAAAGAGTGCTGCTACCTCTTGGACGAAGTCAAGTCGAAAGAGATCGTCGACAAGAAATGCCAATTGGTCGACATAGAAGTCTCGCGCACCAAAAACGTGCTCATTCCAGCCTACGAAATGGTGGAGACCTGCGTCCAAAAGGAAGTCTGTACCGAATGCGGCCCGATCTGTGTCGAAGAACGTTGCCTGCAAGAAAAAGCCCGCATGGCAGCAGGCACTTGCGAAGAGAAAGATACAGACAAGCAGCTCGTCTTCCTGGAAACCAAGAAAGACTTCTTCTACTGCGTCAAGACGCCGAAAAAACACACGATCGAATGCGCCAAAGAGACGTTCTACAAACTGGAACCTGTCGAAAAGACACGCAAAGTCCAGGTGATGGTTCCAAAAATCGAATACGTCCCCTACGAAGTGGAAGTCACCAAAATGCTTCCTAAGAAAATCTTGTGCTGCGTCCCTTGCGGAAAACAAGTGCGTTAGCCTCTGCCACCGCTTCGCGGTTGAGCCGGATTACTCGCGACCCTCCCGCACGCGCTCGTCGTACCACACACCTCGATTTTGCATCGGCCCCATGCCAGCTTGTCTAACGAGCGCACGCGGGAGGATACCTGGCAGTATGATTTAGTTACTCATGTATAATCCGGGTTGAGGGGATTTGAGGTAGTCGATGCACTCATACTGCACCATCATTTTTTCGTTCGATTGGGATGCGGTACATCGTCCGGAAGCGGTCCTGCCATGGGTGGCGTTTCAAAGAACTCACCGTCGTTCACTACTCGCGGGTCGTTACTGCTGATCAATTCATCCATCAAGCGATTTCGCAGATCGGACAGCACTTCTGCATAGGCCGGATCGCTGGCGACATTGTGCATTTGATGTGGGTCATTGCGCAAGTCAAACAATTCCTCGCGCGGACGTTTCCCATAAGCCTGCTCAAAGGTTGGCTTCCACTGCGAATCGGCTCGATGGTCGACCAACCAAGCCTTGGTCGGCCCCGCGTCCTCGTCGGGGAGAGTCACAAAGGTTGTCTCGGTCACCTCTTCGGTACTGGGTGGATGGTCGCTATCGAGCAAATAGGGATCGCCCAAGGGATACCGATCTGGCTTGAAATTGATAATCAACGCATAGTTGGGCGTGCGAATGGCTCGCTGCGGGTAGGGTAGATTTCCTGCGCGCGCCATTTCCACATGCCGCTCTCGCCCCATAAACACTTGGCTGCGAGTTGGATCGACTTGGCCCTCGCCTTTGGCTTGTAGCACCGGCCACAAACTTCGCGCAGTCATCGCCGCAGGAAGCTCCACACCACCGGCCTCCAAAAAGGTCGGTGCCAAATCGGGCAGGCTAACCAGATCATCGACCACGCGGTCCCCCTGTACATTGGGCCCTGCCATCGCCAAGGAAACTCGTGTTCCAAAATCATAGAGATTGCATTTCCCATGCGGAAATCCTGCTGGCCCATGATCGCCACTGACAGCGATCAAGGTATTGTCGTAGAGCCCCGCTTGGGTCAGTTCATCCATTAGTACCCCCAAGGCTGCATCAAACGCTTGGACCTCTCCAAGATAGTCGGCGATGTCCTCGCGGACCGTCGGGACATCCGGCAGGAACGGAGGTAGCTTTCCCTCGAGCGAATCGGGTTCGATACCCCATAGCGCCTTCCCCGAACCCCTTACCCACTTGCGATGCACATTGGTCGGCCCATACCAAAAGCAAAACGGTTGATCCTGATCTCGCTTAGAAAGAAACGTTGCAAAATTCTCGCGAACTTCGTTCAGCAATTCTTGTTTGGCCTGTGCGACCGTACTGCCACTAGCGACCAGCTCGGTAGCGTGCTGCGAGAATTGGTTAATGCGACCGCCGGCCTTCTCAAAGGCATACTGCTGATTACCAATAGGTGCGTCCCTGGGGATTCCTGGCCCCCAGACTTTGTAGCTCTTGCCCAGATGATAGCCGCTATCGCGCAGCAACAGCGGCCAGGCAGGAATGTCCATGTCCCACACCGCTCCCTGCAAGATCGCTCCACGTCCCGTTCGCCAGAAGTATTGCCCTGAGACCAACGAGCTCCGACAGGGTGTGCAGGACGGTGCGTTCACGAATGCATTATTGAACAATACACCTTCGTGCGCAACTCGATCGAAGTTGGGTGTCTGGACTGCGTCACTGATCGTGCCTGCCCCATCGACTCGCGCGTAGATACTGGCCTGCCTCCCCCAATCGTCGGCAAAGGCAAACAATATATTTGGACGCGACTTCTCGGCTGCGTTTGCCTGGCAACCCAGAGCAAAAGCCGATGCACATAGAACAAGCGATGACGATAATAGGACTCTTAGAATTTTCAAAGCAGTTGACTTCGTGCTTGAGCTCGGTGTGGCGGGAAAGTTCGTTTGCCTTATATTAACAGTCTCATTGTATCATTTTCATCCGTGCTCCGGCTTTGCCGTCCGTGCGAGATTCGAGGTATTTGGCATGCTATAGCATTTCAATGACTACACGAAAGCCAACCGCTGGACTATGCTCGCCGTAAAGTAGCGACGCAGGAGCGTCGTCATCTCCTTCTGCATAGGCCCACGGAACAGCACTATGGTAACTGTTCCCACGCAAGATAACACGGTCGGTGTCCAGCGGCTGAGCGAGAGGAACCGTGAGCTTTGAGCCGAGCAGATTGCGGGTCAGTTCGGAAACGTTGCCTGCCATGTCGAAGATGCCAAACGGGCTCGTGTCATCGCTCGACGATCCACCTGGGCAGGGGCCTGACTCCAGCCGCGCGACACAGACTTGCTCACCGTCGCCCAAGTAGGGACCCACTCGCTCCTCGCGTTCCAGGGCACCCGCCGCCTTGTCCCACTGACTGGTGCTGGGAAGTAGTCCTCCAAGCCACTGAGCGAATCGGTGCGCCTCGTCGGCGGTAACCTGCACCACGGGATAGTCTGAATATTTTTCATCGACTCCCAATGGATTTGTTCCTGCCAGGGCACCTAGTTGCCAAGCCGAATTGAGATTGAACTCAGCGCCTTGTTGGTTGGCAAATTCCGCAAACCAGCCGTTGGTCACCTCGCGGGTCATCAAATAAAAGGTAGGTGGATCAGCGAGTCGCGCTCGCGGGATCAGCGTGAATTCGATTCGTTGACCACTGGGAAGTGGAATGTCAATTCTCTTGTAATAGATTCGATCGTCAACTTCAATGCGTTCGTGCTCGCTCGCCGCTAGCACTGCGCGCTCAGGGATTTTCAAGGTGCTTGGATCGACGATATCGATGGTCAGTTCCTTTTCCAACTCGCCGCTCGAAGTTGCTACCAATAACTTGACGGAACTCGAGCTCACGGGCGCATTGACGTCGGCGTGGAACTGGACGGCTTGCTCTGCGCTCGTATATTCCACCGATAGCCCTTCGACCGGATCCGTCAGTTTCACACTTTGGATCGTGTCATTGGAATTTTCCAACGAGACCGCTTGTGTCGTAAAACGCTTTCCGTATTCAACGATGATCCTTTCTGGAAAGTCGATACGCGGAGCAGGAGGCGCTGGCCACAGCGACCAGGCTACCAAGCCTACAACAACTGCCATCAACATGGGTAGCAAAAAAAGCCAAAGTCGAGCCGAAGTGCTGGAGGTCTGGATTCCGGCTGCGGTGGAAGCGGGCGACGTGGCTGACTGCAGTGCTTGTACCATCTCCGTGCAGGAGGTAAAGCGTCGATCCGGGCGCTTGGCCAGAGCGTGGAGCAACACCGTCTGTTCGGCGTCTGGCAAGCCAATCAAATTGGGCTGGCCATGCAAGTGCTCCTTCATAATCGTCACGATGCTGCTCGATTCGAACGGCGGGCGGCCCAATCGTAGCTCAATATAGGTCATAGCCAAACTGTATTGATCGCTGGCCGCAACTGGCTTCCCTTCCCAGACTTCCGGTGCCATGTACAAGGGGGAGCCAGCGACTTGTGTTGCTACCAGGTTCAAGCCACTCTCATCTAAAAAACGTGCCAAACCGAAATCGGCGACCTTGATATGTCCCTTGAGCAGGAGCAAATTCTCAGGCTTGATATCCCGGTGTATCACGTGTTCGCGGTGTAGGAAATCGATCCCTTCTGCGGCTTCGGACATGTGCCGTAGCAGTTCGGCCAGTGGAATTCCTTGTTCGCCAAATTCGGACGCTCTGTCTCGTAGACTTTGGTCGGCAAGTTCCATGGCGATGGTGATCTGTTCCTCGCTCACCCAGAATGCTTGCACCTGCATTAAGAACGGATGACGTAGACGCTTCATCAGGTCTAAGGATCGCAATTCGATCTGCCTGACGCGACGTCCACTTGGAATCGCAACCAGCTTTAACGCCACTTCGACTCCGCCCGGTGCCTCGCTGAGCCATACTTCACCAAAGTTGCCGCGGCCAATCTGACGTATCATCACATAACCGCTCTCCAGGTTCTTGACCTGCTGTGACTCGATACCGATGACCGTCCCCCACAGGTCGCTGGGTGGTTCCACGCGATCGGTGCCCCGTTGCGGTTCGGCCGTCGGTGTGACCGGTGGGGGGATCGTCGAGTGCGACGGAGTTTCGCTCGCGTCCTCAGCGGGGGGCTTGCCATCGGGTGTCGCCATGGTGCCGCGCGCGGGTCGATCCGCTGGAGGGAGTGAGGATCGAGCTGGGTCGGAAGACGATGGGCTATTGGAATCCGGCGTTGAATTCTGAGATGTCAAACGGAAACCCTCCACGCCACAAAAGCCCACAACTGTCGCTCATATTCTATATTCTAGTCGCTTGCGGCTTGCCGCGACAGAAGCCCGTTGGATAGCGGGGCTGGCGGTGGCACAGCACGGCTAAAACCGACACCTCTCCGCATCGGTTACAATATAAGCGCGACGGTGCAATGTGGAGCTACGGCGAATGGTTTGCGAGCTGTGCGCCATTGCAAGAGGATCGTGTTCCCGACCCGACCAGCGACGACGAGTGAGAGTTTCGTTGGATTATTCTGACGTAGTGTTCAGCGAGTCGTGTTAGTTTTTCTGCAATTTTTCCGGAATTCTAGCGACGATTCAAAGGTTTTTACAGAACAAAGTAAACAGGCACTCGCCACATCGATCGTTGTGTGAGTTGTTTTGCGAGTCACTTGGCCAAGGGACAATTCATGTTGGGGCAGATGCCAGTGCGTGGTTTTTCGATATTCAGTTTTGTATTTGCCATCGGTTTGGCTGCCAGCGCCCAATGGCTCATCCCGCCTGAGGCCCTAGCACAGCAGGCTCCTGAACCCGTGCTACGGATCGATACCGGAGGGCATTCGAGTTATGTCACTTCACTAGTCTGGAATCGTGACGGTGACGAGTTACTGAGTGCCGGATGGGACAAACTGGTGCGAGTCTGGCGGGCATCGGATGCCGGTTCGTTCGTCAATCTTCCGCAACGATCGCTACGATTGCCCATCGGTCCAGGGCCCAGCGGTAAGTTCGATGCGCTGGCGCTCTCCAACTCGGGAAGATGGTTGGCCATTGGAGGCTATGCGAGCTTGGCCGCTCGCGCCGCTTCCTTTCGAGACAACGGAATCGAATTGCCCTTGAGCGACGTGGAATTGCTCGAACAAGGTATGATATACGTCTTTGATCGTGAGCAGAAAAAGCTACGACGACTCGAGGGACATCGCGGACCGGTTCGCCAATTGCTATTTGCCACCAGTCGTGATGGCATGGAGCAGTTGGTGTCGGCTGGCTTCGATCGTAGTGCCGATCAGAAGCCTGTAGGTAGTTTACGCACATGGGATGTCGTTCAAGGACGACAGCTCGCAGGGGTGTTGCTGCCTGAGTTGCCCACGCATCGACCGACCTTGGCAGCCTTCCCCAGTACATCGACAGCGGGTGGCTTACACGTGCTGGCGGCCATGGGGTCTGGGAAAATGTATCAGTGGGAAACGTCGCAGCCTCCCCAACTGCGCACCTATAGCGATGGAATCTTCAACAGCATTCTAGCAGCACCGGCCGGGCAACCTTGGATTTTAACCGCCAGCGCCGACAATCAGACCAACGCCGGGCAGGTCCAATTGTGGAAGGTTGATAACGCTGGCCTCCCCGTTCGCGAGAGTCGACGCCGAGTTCAATTTGCTCGGCAGGGCAATGAGATCTACCTCCCGTTGAGCATGGCGCTTTTGTCAAGTCGCCCTCAGGCTACCGCCGATCGAATCGCCGTCGCGCTCTGTGTCCTACAACTAAATGCCGGCGGAAATCCTCGGCCACAGCGCTTCGAACTGCGGGTCGTGACGCTGCCTGACGCCGCAGGCAATTCACGCGAAGTATTAAGACAGCCATTGTGGAAGATCGAGTCTGACGAGATCCGTGTGCCAGCCATGTCGGCCAGCCCTACGGGGAAATACTTAGCGCTGGCGGGCAAGCCCAATCATGAAATAGAAATCTTTCAAGTGGATCAACTCTTGCGAGGTCAAGCCCAACCCGACCGCTTGAAGGGGAACGCTCTAACGGTATCGCAAGTCGAGTTCGTCGAGCGGCAGGGGGAAATTGGCCTGCGTCTTCACGAAGCAGGTGATTCTGATGTAGGTGCCAATAACCAAACTGTATTCAGCTTTAGCGAAAACACCATCGAGCGCTCAGAGGGCACTACGTGGGCGGTTCATGCTCCCGATATCCAAGGCTGGACTGCCACGCGATCTAAGACGAACGCCAATGAGGTTGAACTACGACAGGCCGGCATGTTGCAACGTACGGTCCAAATTCCTGAGCAACATGTCCTGTCGACGTACACATTGACAGGTCCAATGGATGCAAGCCATGCTCCCTTATTGATTCTGGCTGCACACTTCGAGGGACAACCTTGGCTGGGAGTAGTGGACGCCAGCGATGGACGCACTAAGCGAGTGCTCACCGCTCACACGGAACCGATTGGCAGTCTTGCTGTCTCGGCAGATTCGCAGTTGTTGGCCACAACGAGCTCCGATCAAACAATCGCGGTATGGGATCTTTCGGATGTCGATGCGCTATTGAAACCGCGAGCCACCCTGGGAGGCGTCGCCTTGCTTACCAAGGGTGAAGTCGTGGAGGTGAATGCGACGCAAGTGGCAGCCGACGAAACGGCGGATATCAAGCCCGGAGACCAATTGCTGGGATTCCTCGACCCAAATCAGCGCGACGCATTGCAAACCTGGAAGTCGGTGGAAGAAGTGAATTTAACTCTGTGGGAGCGTGCAGCAGGTTCGCGAATCACCATTCGCCGCCGCCGAGGCAATATGGATTCGGATGTGGTCGTCACGCTCCAGCAAGCGGTGGATGAACGCAAACCCTTGTTCCAAGTGATGATCGCAAGTGGTGCTAATAAGACCGACAGGAGTTGGATTGGCTGGAGCCCACTTGGGCCCTTTGACGCAAGTGACCGCGAAATCAAGCAGCGCTTGGGTTGGCATTTTAATGTTCCACGCCCCCAAACTCCGATCGGATTTGCACCGCTCGACCAATACCCTGATCTCTATCAACCGGGACTGTTGAATCGATTGATCAGCCAAGTTGGCAAGGCCGTGACCGTCGTGCCGCTGGTATATATCGAACCACGTATGAGCCTAGCCGTTACCGCATCGCAGGATGAACATTGGAACGCGGAAGGGACTTCCATCCTTCGCGAAGCACCGCAAGCTGTGACCGTACGAATCACCAATGAAGAATTCTCCCACGAGCTAGTGCAGTCGATGCAGTTACAGATCAACGGAAAACCATCTGGTTCGTTCGAGAGATCGGAGCCCAACCGTTGGCAAATCGACTCGGTGGTTGCCGCAGGTTGGACGCGCGGCCCTCAACTGTTGCGTGCCGAACTGGCCACCATTTCCAACCCATCGCGGACGATCGTTATTGAAAAGCCCGTAGCCTACATACCACCCGCTCCAAACATTGCACTTGTCAACCCACTTCCCAACGAAACGAAAGCGTCACACCTAAGTATTGCCGCGAAGATCGAGGCAGGAAATCCATCAGAGGGTTACGAGCTCAGCGTGGTTCGTTTGGCAGAGAATGGGCAGCGCGAAATACTAAATTCTTGGACGGCTGAACCCAACGATCCGCCACTGGCGATCGATTTCCCAGTTGAATTGCACGAGGGGAGCAATCGTTTCGAACTGGTCGCACGCAATGCTGGAGCCACCGCCATAACCGAAGCGGATGAAACGGCCAGCATATCGTTGGAAACCTTTCGCCAGCTTCGCGACAATGGCCCACCCACAATTCGCATTGTCTCGGTCGAGAATTCAGACGCGAATTCACTTGGAAAGTCTTTGGTTTTGTTGAACTCCCAGGCAGACGCTCCGTGGCTTAGCGAGTCTGACGAGGTTTTGGTCCGTGGAAACATCCAAGCAGTTGAAAAGCTGACACAAGCAACGGGTCAAGGTGAGTCTCTAACCGGATTTGTTTCCGACAGCAGCAATCGGTTTGAGTTTAGCTGGCCGCTAAAACTGCTACCTGGGCTCAATCGTTTTCGATTCGCCGCCAAAACCGAAACAAGTTCTCTGGCAACCACCGAGTTGGAAGTACTGTTTCGCGAACCACTGCCCGAGGTCGATCTGGCGTCTCCTGCGCCGGATCAAGTGATAGCCGACAACCTTGCCGAATCGATGCTCGCGATGCGAGCCGTATTTCAGGCCGACCCCAACCGCCGCCCAATCCAGGTGGTCGCCGTAGTCAACGGTCGTCGGCTCGGCCAACCCTTGAGTGTGGATATGGGCCGAGGGTGGATTGAAGGCAAGCTCCCTCTGTCGCTCGGTGCCAACCGTCTGCAGTTTGAATTGAGCAATGACACGGGCGCGGAAAGGCTTACTCGTCCGTTCACGATTCACTATCAGCCTCAGCCGATCGTCGAACAACGCCAAATACCTACCGAAATCGATCAGCCTGTATTCGATGTTCGCTTGAGCGGTACATCCATCGTACCGTTGAAGCGTATTCTCTTCGACAATCGCGAATTACCTAACGAGGCTTGGCAGAGCGAACAGGATGGGAATGGATTTCGCTTACACATTCGGGAGCTCGCTTGGCAAGCCGATCAGCGGAAAGCGGTCCTGACCATCTTTGCGGATGGCGTGGATCAACCGATCTTCGAGACGATCGATGTGCCGGTTCTGAAACGCCCGACTGCGCCTCCGCAGCTTGTGTTCTTAAGTCCTGTCGACAATGGTTCGGTCTCCACGGAATCGGTATCGATCGAATATTTGGTGTCTTCACCGACCGAACTGTCGCGGGTCGAATTAAACCAGGATGGTCAACGCGTGAAGCTGCCCCCGGTCGAGCCGTCTCAATCCGGTGAACCGTCCAAACTTCGTCAGCGCGTTGAAGTTCATTTGCAACCTGGGCTCAATACGTTTCAGTTGATGGCCGAGAATACTGACGGTCTGAGGGCGCGCAGCCTGACTATGAACTTCGTTCCCAGTCCTGTGGCGTTGCGCTTGCACGATTTGTCCAATGCAGCCGATCCGACCACAAAATATTCATTGCATCAAGCTGACGATGGAATGTGGCGACTCGACGCACCGTTGGATGTCGCGCGGTGCCTGCTCAGTGGCAGTGTCCGCTGGAGTTATGCCGATGAGGATTCGCTGAACAATCCCAAATTGAAAGTTTGGGTGGCGGTCAATGGATTCAAGCAACCTGTGGACCTACAACCGGTTGGCTCCAAACCTCTGGAGCGAGAGTTCACTTGCCCGATTCAACTGTTTCGAGCGAGTGGGAATTCGATAGATGTTTCTGCGCCCGATCTACCGGAATTGGCATCGAGCGTGGCGCGGGCCGAAGTGGACTGTGCATCACCCGAATTGATGCGGCAGCGGCTTCATTTGGCCATCATAGGTGTGGGAGTCGATCGCTCGCAGGAGCAGCAGTTGATGGAAGAGGCCATCGCATCGCTGTCCGGTAGTCGACTGCAACATAGCGCTAAGCGCAAGGAATTTTCCTTTCAATCTCCCGCCTTCAGCGAGTGCATTGGCTACGGTCCGTATACTGGGGCAGTTGTCAGCCGCGAGAAAATCGGTTCGTTGCTGGAAATGATACGCCTACGGATTCAGCAAGCCAGATCGCGAGAGTCGGCCAACGACGTGATGATGCTGTACTACCGCGGGGGCGAGCAAGTCAATAACGGAGGACAATTCTATCTAACCACGCAGCAGACGCAGTCCGCGCGACAGGGAGAGATCATCCGCGATCCGTTACAGTTGAAGTACTTCGCCGTCAGCAGTGACTCCCTCTCCTATTTTGTCGATCGTTGCCCTGGCACGCAGCTTTTGCTACTGGATGTTGCGCGGGCTGTGGCTCCGCAAGAGACGCTCAGCCACCAGCCTGATTTCATTCCCGGGGCGGCAACTTTTCGCTACGCTTGGCTCACAGGAGTAAAGGTACCAGAGAGCGCTCGGCTCATCACGGCTTGGCAGTCCAGCCCCAAGCCATTGCAGTTGGATCAGGTGCAACGAATACTCTCGCTACGATTTGATGCGTTGTCAAAGCAGTACCAGAATTCGGTGAGCTACGAAAACCATCTGCCCGCACCACTTCGCGATCTTGTGATCAGCCGCTAGCTGGTGAGCAAACAGTTTTAATTGCACAAATTTTAACTGCAGTAATACGGCGGATTGTTTAACGCCGAGCCGCAGCAGGCCGCAATGCACATAGTGAGAAATTCAAAACGCGAGTCTCTGATGTACCTCTGCACCTGCCAACCTATTGATGCGGGCTGCGCAGGCGACGGCTCATACGGCAGCCAACTGCACCAATCGAATACGGCCTATCTGTTTTGCTCACCCAATGCGGCCAACATACGCCATCGACCGTCTCGTGCACCGTCTCGCGGCTAGATACCTTCGACTCCGCTCCTGCCTGCGCCCCGGCCAGGCGCTTAGCGATTTCCGCAATTAGGCGTCAAATGGTTGAACGCCTAACGACAGTAGCCGGCACGATGCAACGTGCCGGCTACTTTTGATCAGCGTAACTAAATGACAGACTGTCGGGCTAGTACGCGTAGCGATATTCGAGTCGCATGATGTCGGAATACCAGCGATCACCGGTAACGGCAAAACCATAGCTGGATGCGATACTCTGCCGACCGGCCGAGTAGCGTAGTCCCGTCTTGAGATTGACAATCGTGTCGTTGTCCGCATCGAGTACTACGGGGTTGTCTACCCCACCGAAAGCCAAGCCGTCGGTGATATACCAGGCCACCGTTTCAAACGTTCCGGCCAAACGGCGACGCTGTGAGTGGGTATCCAGGTTGAGCAAGTCATAGCCACCCCCCACTCCAGCTCGCAAGATGGTGCCGGCAAAGTTGCCTCGCCCCGCGACCTGCGAATCGGACAACGGAATCCATACTTGGAATTCTCCTTGCGTGACCAACCGATCATTGACTCGGCCCAGGTAGAGCACACCTGGTTCAAGCGACGCATGTCCCGTACCTAGTCCTCGATCTGCATCGCCGGTAGGCGCATAGACTCGAAGCTGTGCGGTCCAGAATTGGCTGTCGGTATGGTATAGCGATCCCTTGAAACCAAAGTTAAGATCGCCCATGCCTCCCGTATTGTCGTTGATATCAGGGTTGATAAACCGTACGGGTGCTTCTGCAAACAGTGAAAATCCTGGAGAGATAGCCCGCTCTAAATACGGAGTAAACTCTTGATAGTCGACGCTTCGCTCAGGCCTGAGTGGCCCAGGTGCGTTTCCGCCAAAGCAACCGCACTGTCCATAGAAGAACTCGGCACGATCGGGGAGCGGATTGTTGTAGGCGGCATCAAAGCGATATCGAAACATATTGGCAATGATCGCATTGTCGATATAGGTCCCTGGTGCCATCGCCGCAAAGGAGGAGCCAGGTGAGCTGCCGGAAGTCAAGCTAATATTTCCAAAGCCACCGCCACTTGATGCTCCGCTCCCTGTCCCTGTGCTGCTACCGCTACCGCTACCAACTCCCGACCCGACATTCCCTTGTGTCGCCGGCATTCCCATTGCGCTAGGTGCATCGAGGACGTTGGGGGAACCCTGTGTGTCGATCGTTGCTTGATCAGACAGTGAACCGTGCGCTCCAGGAGCCGTCGACGTGCCGGGTGAAAAGTAGCTCTGTGATGGGCAGCACCCACCCCCCACGAGAGAATCGCAGCCTAACGGACCGCAATTCTGGGCGAGGACAATATTCGGAGCTAACATCGTGACCGACAGAGTTGCCACGAACAAGTTTAGAAAACGTGAATTTGCAATTCGCATAGCCGAAATCCTTTCTGGGCTTGCGTAACGAACCATCCGGTGCGATTTTCGCACGAAATGTCTAGTTCGACGACGGGCGCGTGATAGGATCAAGAAATTCGGGCTAACCACCCGATATAAACCAGAAATAGGACCTTGGCCTAACGATTGATCCGAATCACGTCTCTTGCCAAATGACATTCCTCGTTCGTCGGTGTCTTCATCGCAATGGAGCCACGCTGGAAGATTTCCGTCGGGTTTGCCCTGGCGACGCTTGGCCCCTAGCACTTTGCGACAGTTGACTCCGCTAGCGTGTCTGAGCGCGGTAGAACTTCGCGGAGCCAGTGACGGTGATCGTTCGCGTGATCGTCGTAGTCACGCCGTTGTCAGTTGTAGGGGCAGGACGGATGGTGACGGCTGAAAACAGGAGTTGGTTTAGAAGTACCTGGCGTTGCCCTCCCACGTTCTGCTCGTAGACCATCAACTGCCCGTTGTCCCCAATGGATGCCACGATGGCCGTGTGATGAGGCCGCGATTCGGAACGGGTTTCCTCGGTCCATTCGGTGCTGCCATCTGACCGTGTGATGTCGGTCCTAGTAGTCTCCGTGAAACCGAAGTTGCGGAACTGAATCACATCGCCAGCTTGAGCTTGACCGATTGTCACCTCGCGTCCCCAGACATAGTCCGCATTGGCGGAGATCGTACCAAAATCACTGGCCGATTTGACGTTGATGCTACGAAGGGCCAAGTCGGCTAGAGCAAAGCACTCGCCATCACCCACGGTATGTCCGAGTCTCTGCGAGGCGAATTGGGCTACTAAGGTTGACTGAGAAGCGGCGACGTCTGGCATGTTAATTCCCCTCAGGCTAATACGAATTGGCGCGTTGGTTCTACGATGGTTGTCGCACGTAAGAGGTCTGTGTTGCCCGAATTTCTAGAAACTCCCTGTTTTAGTCTGCGCTGCGGCACTGATTTGCTTCCGAGAGAGATTGAGCCATGCGATCAGCCATCGCGTGCTTGGCCGCTTGCCCTGCGCCCTTTCATCGAGCGCGCCAAGTTTGTTTCACTCATACTGTGAATAGGATAGTTGCGACGAAGGACTTTGGGAGTGTGCCTGCACTATAGTCCAGCTCCACCTTGAGTCCTCGCAATCCGAGTCGTTGGTCCCGACGGCGCAAGCCCAAGATGTCGATGACTGCGCGCTAGCCGATCAGCAAGGCATAGCGAGCGAATCGAACTAAATGCTCCTGCAAGATTTGAGGTCTGCCTCGATTCGTGATTGCTTCCATAGAGCGGTCAACACTATCTATGGATTGAGCACAAGCCACGTCGGACGACTCGAAAGCTTCAGGGAACTGCTCGCTGAAGATTTCTAACAATTCATCGCGCGAGCGTTTCCCGTCCAAATGCGCGACTAAGAAGCGCTCGGCTTGCGTGAGTCGTACCGATTCATGGCGAAGATTGGACACAATCTGAGAACGATTGGACTGCAAGCGAACGAGAGGGCTTGCCATGGGCGCATCCGAAGGTTCTCCTGTCAAGCGAACTGGCTGGCGCGACAGTTCGACGACCGGTAGGCTTGTCGATGAATACGTAGTCAGCAAGGCTTTGGCCAATTCGGTTTTGCAGTCTAGACGCTCGCGCATCAAGTTGGCTTGCTCCAGCAATTGGTGCGCTTGTTGTAAGAGAATCTCAAATGGCAACAAATTTGGCCAAGCTTGACGCAGGGCGACCAAGGCGGCTTTGAAAATCGGCAGTTGCGTACTCAGCGTGGTTTCCGTACCAAGTTCAAAAACTTGGACGACGTCCGACGAATAGTCTACCGACGAAGCGTTTGGGATCATTTGAGATCCGACAAACAGGTCATGGATGCGCTCGCTGCCGACGGCATAATTCGGCTGACGTCCAGCTCGACAGATCAACGTTTGACGAAAAGATCGATTGCGCAAAAAATCCAAATACTGTTCTTTTTCCAACAAGCGTGGGGCCAGTTCTTGCAACTCATGGCGAATTTCGTCGCTCAATCCAGCGGGTTCGATCATGGCGGAAAAATCGGCTTCTCCCACGTAACGCAGCTCCATGCCTGATAACATCTCACAAAAGTCAAGAAACCAAATGGGTTCATTGATCTCTTCTAAATGCTCGTGAAACAGATAGGCGTCAGGCAATTGGCTGAGTTGTGCCAGATTCTCGCGAAGCAGCAGCCCATAGGAGTCTTGATTGCCCGCAGTGGCGCGCGTCAAGAAATCGAGCAAACCACGAGCGCGACCAATTCGTTCGCGCGGATCATCGCTGGAGAAACGCCCCACATGGTAGCCCATCATATTGCGGATCGCGCCACGACCATGCCAACCCGGTTGCGTGTTGTAGCTGATATACGCGATCCCCTCCGCGGTCAACAACTCGCGGACCAACCGCAAGATAGCTAGTTGAACTCGCTGCGGAACCCACGAAAATACGCCATGGCAGACGATATAGTCGAAACTTCCCCACGATGCGTCGAGTTGCTCGATCGCGCGATGTTCGAGTTGTATATTGGTAAGCCGAAGGTCGTTCACCCATTGGCGGCCCATTTCGATCTGCACACTCGATGCATCGATTCCCACAAATTGACATTCGGGGGCAGCCACCGCCATCGGAATGAGATTGCTTCCGTCGCCACAGCCAAGTTCCAACACGCGACAGTTTTGCGACGATGGGGCCGGCAGCGATAACAGCCAAGCGATCGTTTCCAGCCGTCGCGGATGGGTTTGCGGTTGCGCAAAGGTCGGGTACGGAACCGAATCGTAACTATTCATAAATGCTTGGCGGTGCATGACGGATCGAGCTCTCTTGGGAGATTACGTGATGCGTGTTAATCGTATCCTGCAGTGTCAGCCAGGACGATTGCTTCGCTCTTCATCGACACGAGCATTGAATTTTAGACTCACGCATCATACAACTGTAGCCTACCATCAACCGAACTGCTTCGCATCACAAACCAATCTGCCACGATGTCAGAACCACCCATTCGTCAAGCGATCGATTTCACTCAAGATACAATCGTTGCCCGCGCCGCCGATTATCGCAATTTGGTTGTCATCCTTTCGCTTGGCACATGCGGCCTGCTAATTACGACGCTGGTGACTTGGAATTGGATGTTGCTATTTGTGTTTTGTTGGTTGTTACCCTTGGTCCATGGTTGGTTGTGGTTAGACGCTCGCCGCATTCGACGTTGGCGAAGTCGCATCATCGAGATCTGCGACACTGGTCAGCTCGACATTGAGGTCTTTCGTTCGACCATTTCTCATTTAAAAAACCTTCCCCAATCGACACTCAGCGGCATGCTCGACTTATTGCCGTCAGACCGTACCGCTGCTCTGGGGAACGAGGAAGAAAGGCTTGGAAAGCAACAATCAGCACGGCAGGCGGAACGGGCTTATTGGATTAATCTGATTGTTTCCACCCTAGGTTGCTTGTTCGTCATGATGGGCGTGTTTCTCAACGCCTGGCTCTTGCTGGCTGGGCTGGCGATTTGTATTGGCTGCGCCAGACTGTCCCAATGGATCGTCAGGTAGATCTCCTGGTGGGGTTCATCCCGGCGGAGCCAGCGATCCTTCGCAGCTTGCGCACCGAACCGATAATCTTCTCCAGTGCATAGTCGATCTCCTGTTCGGTAGTGAAGCGGCCCAAGCTGAATCGAATACACGAGTAGGCCTCGTCATCCGTCAGTCCGATCGCCTTCAGCACGTGGCTCGGTCGCGAATCACCACTTGAACAAGCCGACTTGGTCGAACAAGCGATATCGTGCATATCGCGAATCATCGTCCGCGCATCGACTCCGCGAAAACCAATATTGCTCGTATTGCACAGCCGTTCCGCCCCCGCTCCATTGATCCAGATATCCGGCAGTTCAGTCATTAGTGTCGCTTCCAGCCGATCTCGCAGTTGGACAATTCGCTGATTATCCGACTCCATTTCCTCCTTGGCTATGCGACACGCTTCCCCAAACCCCACGATGCCCGGCACATTGAGTGTTCCCCCACGCAGCCCGCGTTCCTGGCCACCGCCGACGATTAGCGGCTCGAATTTTTCTCCCTCGCGAATGACTAGTGCTCCAACACCTTTGGGGCCGTAAATTTTGTGTGACGAGAATGCCGCGAAGTCAAAGTTGCTTCGACTGATATCGACCTGTAGTTTACCGACGGCTTGAGTTAAATCACACAGAAAGCTAGCTCCTGCTTCCTGTGAAACCTGACAAATTTCATCAACGGGAAGGATTGTCCCTGTTTCATTGTTCGCCGCCATAGCCGAAACCAAGGTTCGTTTGTCTGAACGAGCAGCCGCGCGAACTTCATCTAAGTCACACACACCGTTCCGATCCAGGTCTAGAATGACAAGCTCCAAGCCGGTCATCCGTCTCATGTGTCGGCAGGATTGCAGCACCGCCGCGTGTTCCGTAGCGAGTGTTACAAGTTTGCATCGCTCCCAATCTTGATAGCCGACAACGCCCCGAATAACAGTTGACAAACTTTCCGTAGCGCCGCTTGTAAAAATCACCGACGCCGGCACTTGATTGATAGACCGAGCCATTTCATACCGTGCGTCTTCTATCGCTCGCTGAGCATCCCATGCCAAACGATATCCGTGTGCCGACGCATTGCCCCAACCTTCGCTCAGCCATAGTTGCAGCGCTGCTAAAACACGTGTGTCGACCGGCGTGGTCGCGCAATTGTCAAGGAAGACGTCCATCAAAAGTTATCTATGGGGGCTCATCGAGGCTCGCTATCGCATAGGAACATAGGCTTGATCGAAACGCGGATACGCCTATTCAAGGTAATCTGCCTAGCGAGTCCATTTCGCACTATCAAAAATCAAGGAAGTGTAAGTCTTTCCATCGTACGCTCTGCTAAGCTCCTGGAAAAATCACTCGTGATAGTCGTCGTAGAAATAGAATCCAAATATAATTCGTCGTCGGGAGTGGCTCTGTGATAGCGCAATTCGACCCCATTGGGCAGCAGAACAAGAACTTGGTTTTCAGACAGAAATGCGTCTGCTTGGCCGATCAGCGACAAGTTCTCAAGATAACTGGACAAAGCTGAAATACAACTAATCTCCTTGAATTGTCCCCAATCGTTCGCTCCTTGTTCATGGCCAACTGACGCCGGATTTGCAAATTTTATGGTACTCCCAATGAAGCCCCCACCATGCTCAAAATAGAGATTGACAGAAAAGGTCGGTGAATCGAAGGTCACGATTGAGTACCGTCCCTCGCGCCACGTTTCGTCTGCTGCAGCCGTTAACGAACTAAAAGCAATCGCGGTGACGCTCTCACGAAACGACTCGTTATTCAATATGCAGTTCCGCGCATCGAAATTCAAAATCTGTGACTTGACCCGCGCGGCATCACGCCCTAAAGCTATCGCCTTGTCGCGAAACTCATTCATGTGCCACACCCTCTGTTCAAATTTCGTTCTAGGTGTGCAAACTCGGCACCTCGGCGAGGAAATGCGGACTTTGCCGCACCAGCCACGGATGCCATTTTTTGCCTATTGGCGGGATTGTCTAGGAATGTCCCCACCTGCCCAGTCACATTTCGCCATAGAGCCTGGTCCCGAGGGTTGCTCGAATTAGCCAGCGCGCGGGCTCTTGGATCGGCTGGAACAATCGCTACCCCGCCTTGGTGATCTGGACGCAGACCAACATGTATGGGTCTACCGGTCGGCATGCCAACATTCACGTGTACGCCTCGCGTTAAAACATCAGGAAGCGCGGTGTTGGCACTGACGGCCAATCCAAGTGGGTCAATCCAATTGATCGGATTGGTGGCGTAGGCATAGAGATTAAGGCCGCCGGATAACGCAATGGGATCTTGGCTAATGTATCGCCCAACATCTGGTGAATAATATCGAAAACGGTTGTAGTGCAACCCTGACTCATCGTCGTACCACTGGCCCGGGAGGCGAATCGGGAATGTGCGACTGGACACTTGATCTTGATCAAAAGCTCCCCATGAAGTTACTCGCATGGCTTCCTGTAGGTTCCCTGAACTGTCGAAGACCTCACGCGGTGTGCCCAGGTGGTCGTTGATGATTGTGCACATGCCTTGATCATCTACTTTCGCCAGCGGCGCAAAGCCCGCTCTCTCAAAAATCCAAGCCTCCGCCAGCTCCGCATTCTTAACCACTTGGATTATCACATCCTCATCCCACAGAAAACGCGAAGTCTGGTTGAGAACCTTCTTCGAAACACGTCGGCCAAACGCATCGTAATTGTATGTGCAGCGTTCACCATTCGGGCTTATCAGCTCTCTCAACTGACCTTTCGCATCCCACTTGTATTGCCATACCGTCGGCTCGGCGCCAGAAGCCCGCTCTACCTTTCGGATCAGGCGACCGTCCGCGTCATAATCAAACTTTGTATCTTCCGACTTCAGCAAGCGATTACCCGTGTCGTAAAAATGTTCGCGAGTCTTGCTGGTGCCGTTTTGCTGGTAGATTGTGGACAGATTGTTGCATTCGTCGTAGGTAAATTCCTCTCGATGGTTGTTCGCCGAATAGGAACCAACCAACCTCGCCGCCGGATCGTACACATATTCTGTCGCTCCCCATCTACTGTCCAGATTGGCAACTAGCAGCCCACCCTTATCATAGGTGAAGTATCGCTCAACGTCGTTGGCCGCCGATGATTCTCTAACCACCGCTGACGCATTAACTTGTACGGCAGAAGATTCGTGGCTAGAAACCTGTTGTTGAACGAGTCTTCCCATCGAATCGTATCGTTGCTCGAGTTTCAGTTTTCCGGCCATGCTTCGACGAATCTCCAATCCACGCGCATCACGTTCAAAACCAATGACTCGATTGCCTGACATTTTGAGCTTTGCAACGCGACCATTGGCATCCAATTCATAAGAGACATCATGGGCTAAACTGGTTGTAACGTGAATCAACTCACCTGATTTATTATACTCTTTGCGGACCCATTCTTTGTCTTGAGTTTCCTGTATCAGCAGTCCGGTTGGATCGTACTTGAACTCGACTTGCGAGTCGGCGTTAGTGCCGCCAACCATCCGCCCAACTGGATCGTAAGCAAAGACCGCTTTCTCGCCTGTAGGCAGCGTTTCTTCAACGAGTCGCCCTAGCAGATCATGTTTGTAACGAATGCACTCGCCGTTTCCATTGATGAATGAGCTGCAATTGCCGGCGGCATCATATGTGAATTGATGGTGCCGCCCGTCAAACGATATCTCTTCCACCATCCGCCCTTCGGTATCGTAAATGTATGAATAGCGTTCTTTTTTTTCATTGACGACCGCGAGTAGGCGATCAGGTTCGGTCCCCCATTCATAGTGGGTCGTGTGTCCAAGTGCGTCGCTGCGTTTCAGTAATCTTCCGCAAGGACCGTACCGATAGGTTTGGCAGCTACCATTGGCATCGGTATAACTGCTCAAATTGTCGCCTGAATCGTAACTCGCTAGCACACAGGTCCCATCGGGCTGCGCAACCGAAACTAGGTTCCCTGACGGGTCGTAACGGAAGCAAGTAACATCACCAATCGGTCCAATGCGCTCGACTAGCCTTCCAAACGGATCCCACTTATAGCTGGTGACATGTCCCAAGAAATCTGTCTCCTCCCGAAGCATGCCATTTTCGTATCGAAGCGTCCTCACGAAACCTTGTGGATCCGTGATGCGTATCGGATTCCCCCCGGAGTCGTACTCGAATTGCCAGCGCGCTCCTAGCGGATTCACCGATGCAGATAATAAACGCCTGCCGTTATACTCGCGCTTCCATGTTGCGCCTGACGGATCAGTCATTGAAGTCGGCTGATGAAACTCATTGTAGGTTATTTGCGTCACGTTCCCAAGAGCGTCCGTGATGGAGTCTCTATTTCCGAATTCATCGTAGGTATATTTCGTGGACGCTCCGATCTCATCAATTTGTTCGACAATCCGACCAAAGTCATCGTAGTTTGTCTCGCGTTTACCTCCCGTCGATGATAACGCAGAGCCTATTTGGCCACTCGGCAGTGAGCGGAAGGTTTTGGTAACCCCATAGCTGTCCGTGACAACTGTCGTTCCAATCGGATCCATGTAACGCAAACGCTTCTCGTTATATCGGTCGAGCCCAGTAAACGCTACGCAACGGTTCAAGTCATCGTACTGGTAACTGTAAACCGCGCCGTCAGGAAGGATTTCTTCCTTCAGTCTTGAATGATCGTCGTAGGCGTATCTGTGAGCGAGTTCCCGACGATTGACGACAGCAACTAGTCGCGAGAGCTGGTCGTATACGTAACGCACCAGCGTTGGATCTGGAGAGTTTTCGAGCGCAATGGAATCGATCCGTCCATCGGGCCTGTAGAGAATCGAGATTGCACGTTGCTCAGCGCTCTGTCTGATGGTAGTCAGTCTGCCATCACCGTTCCAGACTAAATCGAGTCGGTCTCCGCTCCCATTCTCAACCGCGCTCAAGACAAGTCCGGAATCTCGTTCATTTGTTGCGAAGACACATCGCTCCAATTCGTGCGTCTCAACATCCCAGTGAAGCACCTCGATACTGCCAATTTCTTGTTTGAGTTCCAGGAACGAACCGAGTAAGCGAATCGTCTTTCCCATAGCCAATTCTGCCCGACTATCTTGAAATACATGTTTACCTCCCTCGCGATCAACAAAAATCCAGTCCGTTCCGGAGCGCGTTAGTGTCGGAAACCAAGAAGTTGTCCAACCCGCTCCAAGAGGTGTCGACTCCGATTGTGTAAGCCCAGTGCGATAGCGTCGAGTCCATCTGAGGGGCATCCGACCTGGCAAATGGAAATCGTCGCGATCAAGCTCCACCTGCCCTGTTGCAATATCAATTGCCATGACCAATGCCTCTGATTTCTAACTTAGGATTTCTGTTGCAGTTTAACTACATCCGCAGCTTCGCCTGCCGGCTCGATTCACTCCTGCGCTTACCCCCGCGCTCACGGCACCTTGGGCCGCATTGACGGCAATGCCGCGAACCATGGCGGCTACGCTAACTCCAACCAGTACATTGCTAAAGCCCAATGCGGCTGCGTTGGGGACGATTGGCAAATCGCTACAGGATGTTGACATGAGCGGGGCCACGAAAGCGAGCGGTCCACCATTGACGGTAACGTTCGGGCTGCCAATGGCTACCGAGCCTTGAGCTCCAGGATAGGGAAGCGGAGGCAATAGCAACTTGACCCAGGTCATCCATTTCGTGTAAGCGGCAAAACTACCCTTGATCGATCCCCATGTAGTCTGACTATTCGTGGTGTCGACGCCCGTGACGTCCTTCAAGAATTTGCCCGCCGCCGAATCGGGTTTGACAAACAGCGACGAAATACCAGCGATGGCCATGTTGGCGAGCAGCGTCAAGGCGACCAACATCAACTGTTTGGGGACGTTCAATAAGTGTCTACGCCAATACCCCATGTTCATCGCCGCTGGTGGAACCGGAAGCCCTTGCGGAATGTGCGCACTATATCCCATGGCTCCGGACGTAGCCGCGGGCATCGAATTGATCAACGTGTTGATTTTAGGAAATGCAGGGGTCAGCCATAGATAGATGCTTCCGAAATACGGATGGGGGACCATCGGTATCGGTGCGGGAGCGGGCGGGATAATGATCGTGTGCAGATCAAGCCCGATCACGGTGTCTCCCATTTTTGCTGCGGGCCATAACATCGCTAATTTTCCTTGCTCGAATGCTGCCGAATCTCGGAGACTTCCGTCCAACCTGTCACACGCGTACGCTTGAGCGTCCCATCCACCGTGTCGCCGAGCTGAATCTGGTCGTACTGTTCTCGGCTGACGTAGCCCACAAGTTGCTTACCATCAGCGTCCAAAATCAAAGTTGGCAATGCGTCCATTTCTTCCGATGAGACCCAGGGGCGACCATTGATGATCTTCGTGTGGTAGCTAGACCCCGGTTCGTATATCTGTTTGTCCTCGACCGTCGCGGTAAACTCGACTTTCGCTAGGCCAACCGAATTGACTAGCGTGAACAATCCGAAGAGACAAAGTATGGCTAAGGGAATTCCCAAGGCTCTCAGTACGATCTGCGTTCGCGAAGGAATCCCCGACGTGGCGGGGGGCACGGATGGACTCATGCGATTTGAACCTCCAACTTCGTTAACTGAGGAAGCCAATCCAACCCCGGGTACTCAATTGCGGCTCGCCAGACCATATCCAGTTGTCGCGCCTCCATGTCGATCATCAACGTGTGCAAGACGACTTCTGGCTCTTGGCTTCCCTCACCAATGTCGATCGCGATGCTCGGTCGATCCTCGGGAGTATGAAAACGAAATTCTCCCTCAGGCGACAGATTCCTCGTGACTACCGGCTGGCTGCCCGATAGGTAAGGGAGGGACAGTTCAGCCGATGCGCCGCTGAAATACTTGAAATCCATATCGGGGAGCTTGGTTTGTTCGTAGGCGGCGCGTTGCTCCTTGGGAACTAGCGGCGCGTACGCTTTGCGAAGCTCTTGTTCGGTGGGGCGATCGCCGGGCATGATGCCGGCCAGCGAAGCCCGCGGTTGCCACGTCTTCGGACACCAACCAAAGCAAGCCGGCCACGGCTGCTCTGCCCAGTTGCGAACAAAGTCGCCGACACAAAGATTGTCGGGCGTCAGTCGATGATGCGGGTCTTCTACATTGGGGAGCGTGCGGCCCTGGACCGCCTTGCGCGAATTGGCGATCACAAACCCCCGCCCCAGCGGATTGCGAGGGTACGGATAGGGACAATCAGGCATCGAAAAAACATCCACCCCACCGTAGGCCCTTTCGTATTTCAAATCCATGACCGCAAATGGCTTGGGGTCGGTAAATGTCGGTTGGGAACCGGTGAAATTCGCGATGCGGTCGCCAACCACCAACAAGCTGCGTCCAATCTTTCCAATATGAAACTCGACGAACAATTGCTGACAAGCTTGCTCGCCTGGCGCATGGGCCTGGCCGTTGATGACGACATCCGTGGCGAGTTTATATGGCACAAAATCACTCTCGTAGCGCACCGAAGAGGTGACGGGCTCAATCCATGGAACATCACCCGCATTCAGGGGCCGATCCTCTTCGGCCCGCGCCGCCACCGCGCTCGGGACGATCACGTAGGAACGCTTGAGCAGACAACTCAAAATGGGCTGCCCCGAAGGCAATTGACCAGGCAGTATCGTGTAGCTACCGGGCCGGGCTGCTTTGTCCACCGCGTCGTCCGTGGCTGCTGTAGCTTGCATGTTAGGCGACCTCCGCCACTAGGTTTTTTACTTCTTGCCATTTGCGGTACTCACCGATAGCGTGAGTCCCCGACCAAATCATGTCGAGTCGCAAGTGGCTCGGCTCAATCAGGACCGTCAGCAACTTGGTCGGCAGGACTTCCCCGCCGCGCCCGAGGTCGAGGGCTATGGTGGGTTGGTCGCCGGGCAACGCAAAACGCAAATCACCTTCGGGCGTCAAGCCATGTAGATGCATTGGCTCGTCACCGCGAAGATCATCGAAGGATAGGCCAAAGGAGGCACCGTTGGCAAACTTCAAATGATCGGGCGCAAGCCGCTGCTGTAACGAGAGCGAAGCGTAGTCCTCAGGTAACCAACCCATGGATTGTTCCCGAAGCGTCGCGCCGGCATCGAGAAAGGGAGGACGAGCGCCAATCAGACCACAACGCGGAAACCATGTCTTTTGTCGCCACCCCAAACCTTGCGGAAGGGGTTGCAAGTGCCAACGGTGCGGGTCTCCAATGAAAATGTTTTGCGGCGTCAACCGATGCTCGGCCGATTCAATGTTCGGCAGCCGTAACCCCTGCACGGCCTCGCGTACGTTGTTCAGTACGACTCCAACTCCTTGCATGTTTCTGGGGTACCAAAACGGGATTTTCTCGTCGCTCTTTGTGTCCCACCCACCATAGGAACGTTCGTAACGGATCGGCATCACTTCGAAAGGTTGCGGATCGGAAAAGCTGGGTAGTCCCCCAGGAACATGATGACATTGTCGATCACCGCTGACCAGGAGCGTTACTGCCAAGCGATTGGCAATGCCGACACTGACTTGTCGTTGGTGGCAAGGCTTTCCTTGCGCTGCATAGGCTTCGCCCACGATCACTACGTCGGTCCAGTTTTTGTCCGAAGCCAGTTCCGATTCAAACTTAACCGTCGACGTTTCTGGATCCCCATCGTCATAGTACTCGTCGATCTTGCGAAACGCTTCGTCATTATCAAGGCGTATTGCAACCGAATCGGGAATAATCTGATACGACCGTTTGACCAGCACCGAGACCGAACTGGTGCCGAAACTAGGGGAACTAGTTATCAACTCAACTTGGCCGTTTGAGACTGAATTCGTAGCGGGAGTCATGATTGTGTAGATACTTATAGATCAAGGATTGAGCATGACCATGCCGCCCTTGACGGTATTGGTGGCAGAGCCTTCCGAAAGCACGATCGCTCCTTTGGTCTCATGCTGCGAGTCGGCGTAGGAATGCACGATCCCCCCTTTGACCGTCGCCATAGTACCCCCTTTGACAATCACGTTGACTCCTTCCAAGGTGATGGATCCGTCAGCGAGCATCTCCAGCTTGCTTGCACCGGTTAGCAGTGTGATCTTGTTGGCTGCCTTAATCAACGTTTCCCCAGCGGTCGTTTCGATGGTGATATTGTTCTTGACCGTGGTGACTTGCGTCGCATTGTAAGTCTCCGTCAGAGCGCCTTCGACATGGTATTTGGCCGTGTTGGCGGCGACCTTATGTTCGTAAGCGCCTTCGCTAATCGTGATCTTAGTAAGCTTTTTAATCGTCTCGGTATGGGTGCCATTGACGGTGATGGTGCGGTCGTTGTGCACCGTTTGCGTGTCGTCGTGTTCAACCGTAGTCGCCATGTCGTATTGAGCATGAACATTGATCTTCTCTTTTCCGGGAGTGTCGTCCATCGACATCTCGTTGTAGCCCGAACCCTTGTAGGTCTTGGTCTTGATGCCACTGATCGTCTTGGAGGCGGGTAGACCGAAGGGAGGCATCGATTCTTTGTGATACAACCGCCCCGTAACCAAGGGGCGGTCTAGATCTCCTTCCAAAAACGAGACGACGACCTCTTCACCCACACGTGGGATGTCAATTCCGCCGAAGCCGACTCCAGCGTGAACTTGGCTGACACGCATCCAACACGAGGTGTTTTCGTCGCGTTTGCCTTCGCGATCCCAATGGAATTGAACCTTCACGCGTCCAAACTCGTCGGTGTAAATCTCTTCACCGGCTGGGCCTACCACGACCGCCGTCTGCACGCTAGGTAGATAGGGTCGAGGTGTTTTGCGCGGAGGCCGAAATTGGCTTTCCTTGGGCATGCAGCAGAACTGGTTCGAATAACTGTCCCCCTGACCCTGCCCAGAGAAGGTGCCGGCTTGTGTGGCCGAATGCGTGATCGATGTAATTAGGTAACTCTTCCCCTCTTCATCGGGACAACTGTGATGCTTGGTCAATTTGAAGGTATAACCGGGGCTGAAGCTCTTGCAGAAACTGGAGCCTTGCACCAAGTTAAAACGCGACTCTTCTTCCTCCATGCGGCGGATGACTTCCTTCTCGCCATCATCCTTCTGTTCGTACTCGCCCGGAAAGTCGAACACCTCGTAGCCGCTGTTGTTCGACAGCGGAATCGAGCTATGTTTGGCCGCGTTGACTTTTAAGCTGGTAGATGGTTGCTTGAAGTCGTAGTCGGTCTGTTCATATTTCCCAGGTACAAACTCGTACATATGCTCCCAGGAGCTGATGGTGTCAATTGCAATCTGACCTCCCTCCGCCGGATGGAATTCGACTTTCGACTCGGGGGCGTCTTGGTAATTCGGCTGATCGGAAAGAATCAGCGTATGCTTGTCCTGTTCGTGCCGGAAATAATAGAACACGCCATACTGTTCGAGCGTACGGGTCAAAAAGTTGAAATCGGTCTCGCGGTACTGGACACAATGCTCAACTTTTCGTGCCTTGAGAATCGAAGCCGCTCCCGCCTCGTTCCAAGTCTGCACATGTCCATAACTCTCGACTCGTTTAAAGACTTCGTCGATCACCTCTTGAATCGATTTTTCGAGCTTTTCTGGCAAGTAGACAAAACAGCGGGCCGCTCGCGTTAGAAACCACAGCCAGGGAACCAACCGTACCCGATACATCCGCGACGGGGCCGATTTGTCATCCTGCGTCTTGCTAAAGTCACCAGCCCACATGTGACTGATGTAACCATGCACAAATCTTGGCTCCTCGTCGCCTCGGTCTATCTTGACCGCCAACGGTTGACCTATGATCTCCTCCGGCTTCAATTTGTCCTTGGGGGAGGCGATCGTCAACGAGAATTCGTAGGGCTGAGAAATCTCCTCACGGCCCGACAGCGAAGTGACGATCGCCTTGTCACCAAACAGCCCACTGGGAATCAACTCGAGCAATCGCTTGGCCATGCCGTGAACTCACTTAAAATGGAATCGGTCTGAGAAGTCGTATCACCGCGACCAATGCCATTGTCGAGCTAACGACCTACAAGTTGCGTGCTAAATCTGTATTTCCTGCTGCTGTCTGGAATCGCAGTATATCAGATGGGGGGGATGGCGAGTCAGCGTGATTGCCAATCATTTTTTGGAGAAACGGCCAGCGATCGTATTGCACGGGAACGAAGCAGCACCGCTTCGGTCGACATCCTGGAATCGCCGCGAAAATCAGAAGCTGACAGACGTGGGCGTGCGGCGAGGCTGGGGCTAAGCCTGACAACAATTGCGGAGCACCCGTAGGACCGAACTGGAAGCGGAGTTTCCCCCGCACGTCGTCAACGAGTGGCTGGGGCACGATAGCACCACTGCGGAGCGTCACTATCTGCAAGTCACCCCCGAGCATTTGCATCGGGCGGCGATGATGCGGACGGTGCCAGACGAGCCAATCCGTACTGCGTCCCGTACTGAGTCCCGTACTGAGGAACCGCACAGAACAGGGGAGAATAGCCGCCCTAGCAAAAAAAGAAACCCCGGAAAACCAAGGCTTTCCAGGGTTAGCAATGCCGTAAAGTACCCCCGCAAGGACTCGAACCTTGGACCCGCTGATTAAGAGTCAGCTGCTCTAACCAACTGAGCTACGGAGGCGTGTGCATGGTGTTGGTCAACTGTGTTCAGGATGTTAAACAAACCAGCAAAAGTCGCAAGCCCCGTTTGCGCCCTGCCGGGGCTCGATGGCAGGTTTTTTGGCTAGAGACCGCCGGGATTTGCAGATGGGGCTGAGTTTTTCCAGGGAGGTGGGCGTTTCAGATGCTCGGTGGGGGCGAAACCAGCGAAACCATCGGGCCGGCGAGGGGTTTATCATTAGTTGCCAATTAAACTAAGTATGCCCTAATTGCGTTCCATTTGCGACTTCAAAGGAAGTGATCATGCGTTCATATCTTTGCGCTCTGGCCCTGGCGGCCTGCATGCTCTCACCCGCGCTAGCACAGCCTCCTTGGGGAGGTGGTGGTAGCTGGGGACGTGGCGGCGACGAAGGAGGCGGACGCGGCGGACCGGGCGGCGGTAGCTGGGGACGCGGCGGTGGAGATGAAGGGGGCGGACGCAGTGGATGGGGGGGCGGACGCGGTGGCGGAGATGAAGGTGGTGGTCGCAGTGGACGAAGCGGTTTTAACCCTGCCGATATGCTCAAACGCTTCGACAGCAACGGCAATAACATGATCGACCCCGACGAAGTCCAAGGACCGGCGCAGTTCTTTCTACAGCGATTGGCGCAGAATAATCCTGAAATCGATCTCAAGAAACCTGTTCCCATCGACAAGCTCGTCGGCGAAATGGATCGCATGCGCGGTGGGCGTGGCGGCGAAAGCGATGCGGGCGAAGAGGCGGCGAGCAATGAGCCCAAGTTGCTGGTTCCAGATTTTAGCTTGAAGAGTGAGCCGGAGCCGATCCCCGGCTTTGGCGCAGCTAGCTCCCTGTTCAATGTGAAAGTCGAGGATCGTGATCTGAAGGAAGCCGAAGATCGTATGAGACGCTACGATTCCAACAAAGATGGTCAGCTCAGCGCAGACGAACTCAAATCGGGCCGCTGGTCGGACGATCCGCTGCAATACGACCGCAATCGCAATGGCAGTCTCGATAAGTCGGAGCTGGCGGTGCGCTATGCCAATCGTCGCGTCAACGAACAGGCTAAGGACGAAGCCAAGAACAATTCTCGCTCGCGTCGCGGTGGCGATTCGAATGGTTGGAGTCGCAGCGACAATCAGTCCGAGGATAAGAAAGAAATCGCCGCGCGATTTGGTGATGCCAAGAGTTATCGCTCGACTGCGACTGGCAAGACCAGTGGGCTCCCCGATTTCTTCGCGCGCAGCGATGCCAACGCAGACGGGCAAGTTACCATGAATGAATTCAGTAGCTCTTGGACCCAAGAGACATTGGAAGAATTTCAAAAGTGGGATCTGAATCGCGACGGTATCATTCTGCCGCGTGAGTGCGTCGCGGCCCTCGCCGGAGGTGCTCGTGTGAGTGGAATGACGGCGAGCAGTGCGCCAGCGACTGGGGACGCTACGAGCAAAAGTTCAACAACCAGTTCAGGGACTGCCGCGAGTGGTGCGCCTGCGGTTGGGTCTGCGGAAATGGATTTGGCCCAACGTGTGGTCGGCAGGTACGATACCAACGGGGATGGCCAACTTACCGCTAACGAATGGGAAAAAATGACAATCGTACCGGTGGGGGCTGACAGCAATGGGGATGGAGTCCTTACCGTCGAGGAGTATGCAATTTTCCGCAATAAGTAGGGAACGTTGCAGATCACGATTGTTTTGCCCACGAATCACGCGAATGAGCGCGAATTCTATGCGGCCTGAATTCGTGTTCGGTCGTGAAGGATTTTGAAATGGGTTAGCGATTGTCGTCAGCAAGTTCGGATTGCTTGGATGAAGATTCCGACGACGGAGCGTCGGGCTACATTAATTCGGGGAGGATTCCGACGACGGAGCGTCGGGCTACATTATTCGAGCCCGACCATCTTCAACAACTTCATGGCGTTGGTGGTGGGGGTCGAGCCGGGACGCATCTTGTAGTCGAAACGCATGACCTCTTTGCCATCCACCGACTCAAAGTACTCGTGGAAGTGGACGACTTGACTCACCGCTCGAATCGATTCGACTGTCGCCAAGTCGAGATCGTGGGTCGAGAGCAAGCCGCAGGCACCGTGACTGAGCAGTCGCTCGACCACCGTCGCAACCGCCAACTGCCGTTCGCGACTGTTGGTCCCCTGCAGAATTTCGTCGAGCAGAAATAGGATGGGTGCTGCGCCAGCGGGTTGGTCGTGGCGCGCGTGGGCTAGGTCGACCACCTCCTTCAAGCGATGAAGCTCTGCCATAAAAAAGGAGACGCCATCACGCAGGCTATCGCGCACTCGTATGCTGGTGGCCAGTTCATACAGCGGTGTTGCCAACTGCTCAGCGCAAACGGGAGCACCGGTGCGTGCTAAGAGTAGATTTAAGCCGAGCGAACGTAGAAAAGTGCTTTTGCCAGCCATGTTGGATCCCGTCACCAACAGCAGCGGCCGATCGCCTTCGAGCGTCAAGTCGTTTTCAACTCGGGCCGCATCTGTCAGCAGCGGATGCCCCAGAGCCACCGTGCTCAATTTTAGTGAAGGGTCGGGAAGTGGTTCGGGGTAAGTCCACTGACGATTCTCATCCGCGAGCGTGGCACCGCTGATGATGGCTTCGCATGTTCCCAGCGCATTGAACCACTCGGTGACGTGGGAACCGAAACGAGTCTTCCAGCGTTCGAGCGATTTTAGTACGCGAAAGTCCCACAAGAATAAAAGCTGTAAAACCAAATACACGATGTACATCAGTGGGTCGCGCTGTAGATTGGCAAGTCGCACGTGCCACAATAATTGTTCAAATCCGCGCGTCGCGCAGCTTGCATCCTCGGTAGCGGTGCGGCGGATGTCGTCGAGCAAACCGTCGTCATGTGGCAAGCGAGCGAAGGACTGAAATACAGCGGCGAATTGAACGGCGGCTCGATGGGACCCGGTAACTTGTTGAAAGATGTCGTGTATCCAGCTTCCCCAAAACACGGTCACAATAACATTCAGCAACAAACCGCCGCCGAGCAATCCGACAGCGATGTTGGGTAGCAGCGTTTTTTCTCCAGTGGAGATGGCTACTACGACCAGCACGGCACCGAGGGCTATTAGCGCTGGGCCAATATAGCTGAGCGCATGAGCGGCACGATTTTGCGTCAGCCATAGCGGGCTTACGGCCCACTGCGGCAATCCGTAAACGTCCTTGCCACTATCGCCGCCACTGTGGGCTTGCACGGTCTTGATGATCGACAACCGCAATTCACGCTCGTCGGTCAAGTTTTGGACCGCTTGTTGCCGCTTGAGCACCGTGGGCCAATCGGTGCTATCGGCAATCCAGCTTTGCAGCGCACGTCGACCCGGGAGCGTACCTGCCAGCGATAACAAGCTCAGCAAACTGGCTGTGCCTGCCACATCCAAATCGTCGGCAAAGGACAGTTCGGCATACTCTGGCAGCAATTTCTGCTCGGGCAACTGATTCCAATTGCGATCGAGTCGCGCAAGCAATCGCAGCATCAAATCTTGGTCGGCAAGCTGCTTGAGCTTGGCCAGCCGCAAGTGCTCGTGCCGAGCGATCGCGACGATAAAAGCCAGAACTGACAGCCAACCGATCCACAACAAGGGCGAGCGATAGCCGACGTTGCCATAGCCCAAGAATAGGCCAGCCCCAGCGATCAAGAATAGGGTCGTGCGAATCCAAACCATCCGTACATGCTGACTCTGCAAGATAGCCAGCGAAGCGTTGGTGTGTTGGAGTTGTTGTTCGTAATCGGCGCGGGCGGTGGTTGCGGTAGACAATGAAGCGACTCGGAGCAAATGGTGACTTGGTTAACGCGAGATCGAAGAAAAACCGCATTGAACTTTACGGGTTTTTTCGCTGCCCCGATAGCCCAGGATACCGTGGCAATGGCGTGCACATTGTGAGCATCAACCACGGCAATTGTTGGAGTCTAGGCTTTAGCCGATTTTGCGAGGGATTGCGGGGATGAGGATTGGCTAAAGCCTAGACTCCGGCGTTTGGAGAAGGGCTCGTAACCTCGTCCACTACGCTGCGTGCACAGTTAGGCGACCTCTTCATCGGGTTGCGGAGGGGCGATGGTGGGCATGACTGATCCGGCGGTAGGGAGTTGCTCCTCCCAGTTTTCCGCTTCTTTCGATTCCTTGGGCAGCTCACCTTGGAGAACTTCAATCGGATGTCCTCCGCGTGCCAAGCGACCGGCAAATCGCGATGGCATGCGAGCGTGGATTTCGACATGATCGTCGTGGAACTGCTTACTGGTAATTTCCCCCGACTTAGCCAGCCAAGCCATTGTCTTGCCGTCGCCCACATCGAGGCGCACGCTGAGCGTGACAAATCCCGCACTGAGTTCATGGCTCACACGCGTGGCTAGTTGATCGAGTCCTAGACCGCTGCGCGCGCTAACGGCGACGCTATGACGATAGCGGTTCTGGACGGCTTGCATGCGTTCGGCAGCACCGGGCACGTCGATTTTGTTAATGACAAGCAGCGTTTGCTTTTCGTCGATGCCGAGTTCTTGTAGGACGCTGTAGACGGCCGAGATTTGTTCGAGCACGGCTGGGTTGCTGGCGTCGGCCACGTGCAGGAGCAAGTCCGCTTCGCGCGCCTCTTCGAGCGTGGCGCGGAAGCTAGCTACCAACTTGTGTGGCAAGTCGCGAATGAATCCAACCGTATCGCTCAGCAGCACGGGGCCCCAGCTCGGCAACGTCCAACGACGCGTGCGCGTGTCGAGTGTCGCAAACAGTTTATCGACCGCTTGCACCCCAGCGTCCGTAAGCGCATTCATCAACGTGCTCTTGCCAGCGTTGGTATAACCGACCAGTGAGACGGTTAGGAAGTCGCGTCGGCCAGCTACTTCGCGCTGCTTGCGCTTCTCCACTTTTTGCAAGTCGAGCTTGAGTTCGTGGATGCGTTTTTCGACGAGGCGTCGGTCGACTTCCAATTGCTTTTCACCGGGACCGCGCATGCCGACACCCATCGATTGACGCGACAAGTGGGTCCACATCCGCTTCAAACGCGGCAGTGAATACTCGAGCTGCGCTAGCTCGACGGCCAAGCGAGCTTCGTGGGTGCGCGCGTTGGAGGCAAAAATGTCCAAGATCAGCTCGGTGCGGTCGAGCACCTTCGTCTCAACCGCTTTTTCCAAATTGCGAGTTTGGCTGGGAGATAGGTCGTTGTCGAAAATGACCACATCGGCCGAGTGCATTTCGACCAGTTGCCTCAGCTCGTCCACTTTGCCTTTGCCCAGAAATGTCTTCGGGTCAGGTGCCTCGCGGCGCTGCACAACTCCCCCAAAGACTTGAGTGCCCGCCGATTCGGCCAAGCCTGTCATTTCGTCGAGCGGATTGTCGGCAAAGGCGTCGTTCGGAGCGACCAGCCGAGCCAAGATGCAACGCTCAAGAGCAATGCTCTGCGATCGATAGTGTTCGTGCACGTTTACAGATGGTCTCCTGTGGAAGTAGAGGCTGCGAGGTTGAAAGGACTACTATCTATTGTAACTGAAAAATTGGTTCTTGGTTCTTGGTTCTTGGTGCTTGGACGAAGCTCTGAGCCTCTGACACCTAGCGATCCGAATCCAACGCGCACGCGTTGCCTCGTCCACTATGATGTGCCTAACACTTACATAGAGCGTTATTGCGTGCTGATGTTCGGGGATAGAAGCGGTATTTGGCTTTTGGAAACACAGAGGACACAGAGGATTTGTTTCATCGGTAGGATTCGTTGGGAATTACCAGGGAAATAGAATTGAGATGAGTTCTATAGACTCGGGCGATGGAAAGCCGACGACGGAGCGTCGGGCCACATTTAGGACAGGATGGAAATGGGATTGGCTGGAATGCATAGGATGGGCAAGACCAATGAAAGCCAGCCGACGATCTGCCGCGGAAGTCCCAGCGACCGCGTGTCGTCGCTGCTGGGCGGATGCCGTAGCCCCATCAGCACTACCAACACGAGCATCAACGAAAAAATGATGACCTGAGAGTAGACCATGTAGCCAATTGCGGCGACCAGCGCGGCGATGGCTACCCAATACGCTTTGGGGCCGAGCAGGCCGAACGTCACGTGGCCTCCGTCGAGCTGGCCCAAAGGCATCATGTTCAATCCAGTTACCAACAGGCCGACCCAACCTGCCATCAGCAGTGGGCTGGCTTCGGTATTGGCTACTTGTACGAATTCGGCGGCGCGCTCGGGGACTAGAAAGTTCGCTAGCCATTGAATCAACAACGGCTGTCCCATGATCAGCGATTCGTCAGGGGCATAGGGAATGGGCTGCGCATTGAGGATGCCCAGAATCAAGACAGGTACCGCGACGACCAAGCCGGCCAAGGGGCCGGCCAAGCCGATATCGAAGATCTGCTTGCGATCGGCCGTACCGCTTTGCATCATGATCACAGCTCCCATGGTGCCAATCGGAGAATAGAACGGAAAGGGGATGAACAGCGGCGGCGTGCTGGGGACTCGATATATAATCGTCAGAATATAGTGCCCCAGTTCATGAGCTCCCAGGATCGCCATCAGGCCGAGAGAAAACTCGAGTCCCGCAAGCCAATTCGCTAATAGGGCTTGGCGGACAGGCATCAGCGATCCCTGCTGTTCGGCTAGGGCAAGGGGTGTTGTGGGTACCCAAGCCCCCACGCCTGCCCAGAATGTTGAAAGGATGGTGGCAGCGAGCAGCCCCCAAGCAATGCGCCTCATGCGTCGCGGGTCAGCCGGCCTATCCTCGACCGTGATGTCGCGGTCGGAATCGATGTCGGCGGGCTGTTCGTTGAAGTGAGGGGACTCTAATAAAAAACTCTCGTCCTTCATTCGCCCCGAGCTAACATGTTCCACTGGAACGGTTTCCTATTGCTTGTGCATGGCCAAATCAACTATGAGGAACAACTTAACACTACTTTACCTCGATGATAAGTGCCATGCCCCCCGCTTCCTATTTATCTGTGTCGTATCTGCGAGTAGCCTTGCTCGCGCTGGTTGCCGGTAGCGTCTTTTTCGTCGAGCTGGGGAGCGCCCGCTTGTGGGATCGGGACGAGCCACGCAATGCGCGGGCCAGTCACGAAATGCTAGCTCGCGGTGACTGGATTGTACCGACTTTCAACGGTGAGCTGCGGGACCACAAGCCAATCTTGCTCTATTGGGGGCAGATGTTGGCCTATTGGACGCTCGGCGAGTCGGAGTTTACCGCTCGGCTACCATCGGCTCTGTGTGCACTATTAACGATTTTTTCCGTGGCCGTACTGGCTTCGCGACTGTCGGGCAAGCCGCGTGGCTTGAGTCAAGAAGGGTTTTGGGCAGCCGGCTGCATGGCGACTTGCGGATTGTTCGTCATGGCGGGCCGCGCCGCGACACCGGACGCTTGCTTAATCGCTTTCAGTACCGCGGGTATCGCCGCGCTGGTGATCGCCTGCCTGGCACCCAGCGTTCCCTATTCCAGCGGCCGAGTTGCGCGAGCGCGGTGGATACCGGCTCTGTTGGGTTACACGATGCTGGGCCTAGCCGCTTTGGCTAAAGGACCCGTTGGCTTGATTTTGCCACTAATCGTCGTCCATGTCTGGTGGTTGATCTGCCATCGATGGCAACATGCGGCGACGACAACTCTCGAGGCTGACCTTGGGGATTCGCGTAACGACACGACTCGGACTGACTCTTGGGGCAGATGGTTGTGGCAGCAGTGCTGCGCCGCCTGGAATACATTTAATCCATTGCAGTGCTTCCGCGCTCTGCTCGCATTGCGCACGATTCCGGGAGTTCTCGTTAGCCTGTTGGCAGCGGCACCGTGGTATATTGCCGTGGGGATCGAAACCAATGGCGATTTCCTACGCGGGTTCTTTCTCGAGCACAATGTGGGCCGAGCTTTGGGATCGATGGAAGGTCACAACGGCTCCCTCCTGTTTTATCCCGTCGCGTTCTTGGTGGGTACCTTTCCATGGTCGATGTGGGTAATCCCTGTTGTGCTGTGGTGCGTGAAGGCCAGCCGCGACAACTTGATCCAGCGACAGATGATCGTGTTGTCAGCCGTGTGGATCGGCGTGTATGTGTTCGCCTTTTCCGCTGCAAGTACGAAGTTGCCCAGCTACATTACACCGTGTTACGCCGGTGCCGCGCTGGCCCTCGGTAGCTTTTGGCGACAGTTCGAAACGGCTTGGTCGCGACCTGCTTGGGCCATGCGCCGCATTGCCTATATATTGACCGCCGCCGTAGGAGTGCTCATCGCAGTGGTTATCGTGTGGTTGAGCAAACAAGAAGCCATGCCACTGCTGACTCGAGCGGCTTGGGCCGGCGCGGTTGTCGCGCTAGTCGGAGCGCTTGGGTTTTGGTGGGACGCGCGCGGGCGGCTCGATCGCTTGCCGACCAGTTGGCTCGTCGCTGCGGGGTTGTTCCAAGTGATTCTGTTCGGCTTCGGAGCGAAGTCGGTCGATGCCTATCGCACCGATTTGGCTGCGCTGGCTGCCGTGTCCCAGGCCGATCAAGCTACGGCCAGTGGCGCGACGGCTTGGTTGTCCATCGGTGGCATGGAGCCGAGCTGGGTACACTACCTGGCGCACGAGATCGTCGAAGTACGACAGTCCGAAAACGACCCTGCCGCCTGGGAGCAGGTGGCCGCGTTTCTCCAACAACATCCGGCCGGTCGCGTGATCGTCGTCGGCGACTCGGCAAATGAAAGACTCGTCGAGTGGCAGCGCGAGGGTAGTGCACCGATTGGAAACTTAAACGAGTTGGTAGTCGCTCCCAGGTTCTTGCGTCCCGGGCACCTGCGCGTATACGAGCAAACGCCGCGAGAGTCTAGGCAGGCCAGCAGGACCCCCGCGAGCTTGTCTCGCCGGTGAATAAGTGTTGTGGTTAAGACCCCTGCGAGCTTGTCTCGCCGGTGAATAAGTGTTGTGGTTAAGACCCCTGCGAGCTTGTCTCGCGGGTGAATGAGTTTTGTGGATAAGACCCTCGCGAGCTTGTCTCGCGGGTGAATGAGTTTTGTGGTTAAGACCCTCGCGAGCTTGTCTCGCGGGTGAATGAGTTTTGTGGTTAAGACCCTCGCGAGCTTGTCTCGCGGGTGAATGAGTTTTGTGGCTAGAGTGGGCTCTCGCGACCCTGTCCGACCTTCCCGCTCCGTTGCCGCCGGCAGGCGGCAACGGAGCGGGAAGGTCGGAGGGTGACCGCATACAAAGTCGCATCTAGCAACAAAACTTTGCATCCAGCCAGGCGAGCTGGCAGGGGGCCGCATCTAGCAACAAAACTTTGCATCCAGCCAGGCAAGCTGGCGGGGGGCCGATCTAGCAACAAAACTTTGCATCCAGCCAGGCGAGCTGGCAGGGGGCCGCGTCTAGCAACAAAACTTTGCATCCAGCCAGGCGAGCTGGCAGGGGGCC
>JADYZV010000065.1 GCA_020852965.1 Pirellulaceae bacterium
GTGCTTGGTGCTTGGTGCTTGGTGCTTGGTGCTTGGTGCTTGGTGCTTGGTTCTTGGTTCTTGTTTCTTGGTTCTTAGTTCTTAGTTCTTAGTTCTTGGTTCTTGGTGCTTGGTGCTTGGTGCTTGGTGCTTGGTGCTTAGTTTTTGGGGATTGGTAGTGGACGAGGTTACGAGTCCCGGACACACACACAGAGTCAGACGGACTCGCGAGCCTCGTGCATGATGATTGGTTGTGGTGGTTATCCCTATCATACTGCAGGCCTTTATACTACCTTGAGTCGACTTGGGGAGCAGGCAGAAACATGGGAGGCAGAATGATAAAGCGCGCTTTTGTGATGGCGTTCAGCGAGAAGTGTCTTTAAATTTGAGATTTTAGATCTGAAATACGGCAACAGATGTCCGAGCCAGTTCAACAACACGTGCATATCTATTCGCTTTCGACTGGATTGCCACAGCCATTGACGGCCAGCGACCTGCAGTCGAGCCACTTTGACATCTCCTTCGAACGCGCGATCGCCGACTTGGAATTGCTCCCGCGCATGTTTATCGAACTCGATGGCTCATTGGTGTGGTGCGGCGAAGTGGAAGCGCGGCGTTGGCAAATCGATGGCATGATCTACGATCGCGCTGGGCACGTACTGCGAGTAGAATTGAAGGGCGCTGCTCCGCGTCAGGCTTGGGAGCAATTGCTAAGCATCTTCGGCTGGCCCAATCAACCACTAATCGCCCACGATGTAGACCAGCAGCGGTTCGTCGAACTCGCAGACTTTTTGTCTAGTACTTCGTAGCTACTGTCGCCGGACGGCAGACCCCCGAGTGCTAACAACCACTCCTAAAACGTGAATTGAAATTCCTTGCCCAATGTTCTCCGATCAAGACTCGACAGCGCACGACCCCAGCCTGGTACAAAATCGTCAAGCGTGGAATCAAATGGTGGCCAACGGGCACGCGTTAACTCGGCCAGCCAGCGAAGACGAATTGCGGCAACCACTGCAAACCGTCGACTCAGTTGGCTGGCTGGGTGGAAACATCCGGGGATGGAAGGTGCTGTGCCTGGCGGCCGGTGGCGGACGCCACGGTCCGCTCTACGCCGCCGCCGGAGCGCAAGTAACCGTGGTCGATCTGAGTCCCGCCATGCTAGAAGTCGATCGACGAGTTGCTGCCCAGCACAAACTGTCCTTGCGAACCATCGAAACCTCGATGGACGAACTGCACGCCTTCCACGCCGGGGAATTCGATTTGGTCATTCACCCGGTCAGCACGTGTTATCTGCCTAGTCTAGACCGCTTGTTTCCTGAGGTAGCCCGAGTCACGCGGCCAGGCGGTCTGTACATCAGCCAGCACAAGCAGCCGATCAACTTGCAAGCCTCCCTGCAAACCTACACCGGCCAGTATGTCATCGAGCACGCCTACTACGATCGCGGCCCCGTCCCGACAGCGACCCAGCCCAGCCGCTTGCGCGAGCCTAACACGCGCGAATTCGCTCACAGTTGGTCCGCCATACTTGCCGGTATCTGCCGCAGTGGTTTTGCGATCGCCGATGTGACCGAACCGGACCACGCGAAACCCGACAGCTTGCCCGGCAGTTTTGGACATCGCTGCCACTACATCGCACCCTACCTCCGCCTCAAAGCCGTCCGCAATCACGCCAGTGCCGCGTTCGAGCCTCACATCATCACGTAACGAAATGTGATCGCATTGCTCGGAAAAAAATGCCTCCTCGTAACGAACCATCACGCCGCATCTCGGTCCTAAGGCGCGACGGGCCGACTCAAGTGCAAGATGGTTCGGTTGTACGAGGCTCAAAGCGGCAGAAATATGCGATTCGTCGACAGGCGAGGCTGCGGGCTCAGCACCAAGACCAGCTTCAAAGAAACCGCCGTTGCGTCCCTGGAGTAGGCTCGTAACGAGTACCGCGAGTTACGGCATGGGCAACGCGTACGGATCGGCCCGCACCCCTGTCCCCGTCAAGCTCTTGCCCGTGTCCCCGTCAAGCTCTTGTCGCCACCTCAAAGTTTGGCTTAACATCAACCTTTGCCCATCCTCAGGCCGATACTCGTTGGGAAGTGAAATCAAGGCACAGAAGGCACTCGCTTCGGTCTGCCGTAACTCGCGATACTCGTTACGAGCCTACAAGTCGCTTAGCCATTGATTGACGGGGCTATCCGCTCCTTGTCGTGAAAGGTGAGAGTGATATTTACGCAGACTCTTCCCACGGATTGTGCCAATCGCCCCACTCCTTGAGATACTGTGCGTAAGCCGGATGTTCGTCGATTTGCGATTCGAGCAGTACCTTGGCTTGGCGGACCAACTCCTGCTCTTGAGCCAGCGTGATCTTTCCCATCAACACTTTGGCTCGTAGGAAAACGAAATAAGTATCGAGCACATCGCAGCGGCAGTACTCGTTGATCTCGGCAACTTTTCCTTGAAGATACAAATCGTAGACCATGTCGCCTTGCACATTCATCTTGCCCGGCTTGCCAAGCAGGCTCGCGGCCAAATTGAGTCCACCACGAAACCATGTGCTGCCGTAGTTGGTCAATATCTCTTGTAAATCGAAGTGCGAATTGAGGTTGTAGCGATTGCGGCTCTGCTCGTAGGTGCGCTGTTCCAAGTTGAACCAGCGCGGTACGGATATGCCGTAGCGAAAGGCGGCGTGTTCCATCAGCGGTATGTCGAAGGTGCGACCGTTGAAGGTTACCCAAGTCGGCTGCTCGTAGGCTTCCCAGCCCGTCCAGAAATGCTTGGCCATCACGTGCGGACGGTGGGCCGGTTGATCGAGCGAGACGATTTCCACCAGCGAGAAATCGGCCCGGACCTTGGCAACTACGATGGCTACCGGGAGATGATAGGTGTAAGGGATGAAATCGCGCCCCGCAGCGGTCAGCAGATCCTGGCGGAATCGAGTGACCGCCTGCGTCGACGTGTACCCGCTGCCGGGGTATCGTGTCTTGGCAATCAGCTCGCCATCAGGCACACTCTCTACATCGAAGATCAAATAGCGTACATCCACAGTCACCGCCAACCCCTAAGCACTGCTCCCATTGTCTAGCCAAAAGCTGAGCTGCCGCCTCGCGGAACTCAGACAGTAGGCAGTATGGAGTCTGGCGACAACCGCTGCAACTGGGCTAAGCGACCGTTGGCGAGCTCAGAAGTTTGGGAGTAGCATAAGCGCAAAACACACGAAAGACACGAAAAAATCTCTGCTGGTGGTATTGGTGGTCCAGCAACGAGGTAATGAGTGATGCTAAAGAACTGTCAAAGGAGAGTAGAGCCGGCCTTTCGTGTTCTTCGTGTATTTCGTGGTCAACAAACGGACTCGTAGCCTCATCGACTACACCATACTGCCGAAAAACAGAGGAATGAACATGCCAACAGCAGTACCCATCAATGCCGACCGTCTGCTCGAACGCTTCTTGAGATACGTGCAGATCGACACGACTGCCGATGCGGACAACCTGGAGTACCCCAGCAGTCCTGGACAGATGGCTCTGGGAAAACTTCTGGCCGACGAACTGCGAGCGATGGGAGCGAGTGCCGTCGAGCACGACGCGCATGGACTGGTATGGGGGACCATCCCCGCTAGTGTGCCGCATGGAATTGGCAGCGACGTGCCGACCGTCTTATTCAATGCGCACTTGGACACATCTCCCGAAGCTGCGGGGAGCAATGTCAGGCCGCAGGTGATCGAGTCCTACTCGGGCGGAGACATCCCACTGCTGCAGGACGGCCAAGTCATCACCGTCGCAGGTTCGCCCGATTTGCAAGGTCTGATCGGGCATTGCTTAATTACCAGCGATGGTTCAACGTTGTTGGGCGGCGATGACAAGGCGGGTGTGGCGGCCATTATGGAGCTAGCCCAGCACTTGCTCGAAAATCCTCATTTGCCCCATGGCGAAGTGCGCGTGCTTTTTACTTGTGATGAAGAGATTGGTCGTGGCGCACAGCACGTGAACCTCGACAAAGCGGCAGCGTTAGTGGGATATACGCTCGATGGGGGAGGCCAGGCGGAGGTCGAAGCGGAGAATTTTTCCGCCGATCAACTGTTGGTGCGCGCCATCGGCAACAACATCCACCCTTCGCTCGGCAAAGGACGCATGATCAATGCCGTGCGCGGGCTAGCACTGTTATTGGCTGAACTACCGTCGGATCGGCTAACTCCCGAAACGACCGAAGGCAAAGAGGGCTTTCTCCATCCGTACGAACTGCGCGGCGGCGTGCATACTGCCGAAGCCAGAATCTTGTTGCGTGACTTCGACACACCGCGACTGGACGACTATGCGCAGTTGGTGCAAGCTGCAACAACCCAAGTCGAAGCCAAACTACCAGGCTTGAAGTTTCACATCGAGCGCCAACGCCAGTACCGCAACATGGCCGACGCCATTCGCAAAATGCCCCAAGTCGTCGACTTCGCTACTCGCGCTTGGGAGCAATTGTCGCAACCGTATCACATCGGAGCCATCCGTGGCGGCACCGACGGTGCGCAGTTCAGCGAGATGGGTTTGCCAACTCCCAATCTATCCGTCGGACAACACAATATCCATAGCGTACTTGAGTTCGCTTCGCTCAATCAAATGCTGGCCGCCATCGAGCACGCGGTCAAACTGCTCGAAATATGGCAAGCCCAAGGTCGAAGCTGAGTAGTGTTTGATTCGTGCGACCATACAAACAATCAACTAAAGCGCAGTTTATGACAAAGCGTCTAGACAGGATTCGCAACTCCATTCGCGAAGTGGCTCGACCGATAGCCGGTTTTGCAAGGCGGCTTGTTACTCCAGCTCCTCCAGAAGTTCGTTTTGAGGAAGTAAGAATCGCTGTGGGACCGGCTGCGGGTTGTCAAATGCTGCTGCCCGTCCCTTCGGATTTGACCACTAGTATCATTGCGAATGATTATGAACGCGGCTGCATCGATATTGCCACGAAACTCATTCCTCCCGACAGCGTTTGCTTTGACATCGGAGGTCACTACGGATTCTATTCGATTGTTTTTGCGAAAACCGCATCGTCTGGTCGAGTGATTACGTTCGAGCCAATTCCGAGCCTAGCTGATCGAATTCGCAAATCCGCCGCGCTTTCTTCTTTGCCCAATCTAACGGTGCGCACTGTGGCCATGGCAGGAGAAGTGGGGCGAATGCGCATGCGTTGCGATTTGCAAGGCAACGGCGACGATTCGATGGGGTACCTCGAGTCCTATGGCGGCGTCAAGACGGAGCGTAGCGAACTTCAGTACCGCACGTTCGATGACTTCGAGGTTGAATGCGTCACGCTCGATAGCCTCGACCTGCCTAACCCGAAATTTATCAAGATCGACGCAGAAGGGGCAGAGGTCGCGATCATCGAGGGTGGTCGTCAATTGATAAGCACAGCCAAACCCAGGCTGTTGATCGAACTTCATGGTGTTGATTTGGCTCTGCGCTGCGCAACGATTTTGGGTTCATTGGGCTTCATCGCGATTGCAACCAATGCGAGGTCTTTGACGATGCCGATCCTGTGGCTACACCACGACGACCATGAAGCGATGGAAATCGTTCGCGACCACTTTAAGGCAGAGTTAAACGTGCTTTACGGAGAATGGGATGGAAATGCCCGAGCCAATTAAAGCCAACTCGCTCTATCCTGCTATTACCGTTGTAATACCCGTGTTTAATCTGGAACTCTATTTGCGAGATGCCGTTCGAAGCGCTCAGGGCCAAACCTATCAAGGCCCTGTATCCATCGTGGTTCTCGACGATGGTTCGACGGATAATTCGTTGGAGGTAGCTCGCAAGCTAGCAGAATCTTGCACCAACCTGCGTGTCTATACACAACCAAACCAAGGTCGCTCGGCGGCACGCAATCGGCTGGTCCAACTGGCTGACACGGAACTCATCGCGTGGCTCGACGGAGATGACATCGCTGCGCCGCGTTGGCTCGAGCAGCAACTAGAGCTCCTTTCCAGCCAGGAGAACTACTCCGCAGTAAGTGCTCAGGGTTATGCGATGACGGCGGACGCGTATCCGATCGGCCCAATTGAGCGCCCACTTTCTAGCGAGGAGATCGAATCGAGGCACTTGGGTGGCCAAGCAAATGCGTTCTTCCAGTCGGCTGTACTTACCAAGAAATCAGCCATCGAGCGGGCAGGTGGTTATCGTGAGCAGTATTCGATTGGCGAGGATTACGACTTATGGCTGAGAATTGGCGAGACGGGCAGCCTAGCAAACCTCGACGCAGTTCACTTGTATTATCGCGTTCATGATACTTCTGCAAATGCGACTCAGGGTGTAGGCCAGCGACAGCAGGCAAGAGACGCGGTCAACGAAGCGAGAGCCAAACGCGGGCTTGCCTCGTTACCAACATCGGCAGATGAAGTGATTCCTCCCAAGAAAGACGATTGGAACCGTTGTATTTACTGGATCCATATCGCGCACCAATCCGGCAATCCGCTCACGGCGATCAAACTTCTGCGAAGTGCAATTGCCAAACACCCGACTTCCTTGTTGCTCTGGCTACACGCCCTGCTAGCGATTGCAGATTGCATTCTCATTAGGGGTAACGCCACACCTCGTTTCGTAGCGGGTGCGGAAGCGCGCATTGGACGTTTGCCAAACTTTTCGTTTTATCGACTCGCGAGTGCTCTCAATCGATTTAGGCATCGGCTGACACATCGCGCCTAAAACGCATGTACACGTAGGAATGCAGCGGCAGGGTGATGAAAGCCGTTGTAACCGCGTAACCGATCACGATTCCGCTCGTCGAGTATAGGTAGCCTCCCATCCACGTCGCGACGGCCGTACTACTGAAACCCGTCAGTGCGGCCAACAGAAATGGCTTGCCGCGACGTGAAAGCACGTAGAATCCTTCGATTGAAACGATGTGATTGGCTAAACAGCCAATCCCTAGTACGGCAATCTGCCAGGGTTCGATAAACCTGCGTTCAAGCCCGAGTTGAGCCAGAGGTAGCAACGCGACAATTCCGCTGGCCGCCAGCATCCCGAGGCAGAGGATCGCGGTGGAAACCAAGGCAGTGCGACGCCATATGGTACCCGCCGCTTCGCGATCGCCGGCTCCGTGTTTGGCGGCCACCAGCGAAAATTTTGTGTAGATCCATGCAGTCGCAATAGACTGTATCGCTGCCGTAACGCTGAGCGTCATACCCAACCTCCCAGCCTCAGCTGCCGAGTGATAGGTCAAGACAATAACGGTGAAAAACTGTGTCGCGAAATGATAGACCACGCTCATCAGCGCTAAACGCCATTGCAGGGGAAGCACATCGCGCGTCCACGAAAAACTTGCACCCGAAGCTGTCGTGCCGTGCTCGGTCGCCGCGTCACCGGCTTCGTCGCGACCACTCATTGGCTGCCGCAGGCTCGCAAAAAAGTCTGAGCGCATGACCAGAGCTAAGTAGACTGACCAAAAGAGCTGTACTGCTGCCGAAGCCACCAAGGTCCAGAGCTTAAAGCCCAAGATTAGCGAAACCCAAACAACTAGACTTCCGCTCAGTAGCTGCAGAAAGCGAATTCTATAGACTTGCTCACGAAAGCCTGCGCCTTCCAAGACGGCAATGTACGGAGACAGGACGATCGTAGCCGCTGATACCACTGCCAGGCAGATTAGCGGTAAGTGCCACTCGATGTCGGAGCTCGTCCTGGAGAGTACTTTCCAGCCAAATACGATCACGCACACACTGAACAGAAGGCTGACACTTCCAAACCATCTGCTAGATGCCCCGACGAGCTCACGCATTCGAAGCCTGCCAAGCGCGGTGGAAAGTGAAGAACTCAAATGTCCAGCTTGGCTCACAAGAACATTGAGCAAGCCAAGCTCAAAAAACATTTGTATTCCCAGGATGTTGGCTAAGGCGTAGTAAATCCCCTGCTCGGGCAATGTCAGTGCGCCGATCAGAAACGCAATCGTTATCGGTCCAGCCAGCGCTTGCCAAATCCTGGCACCCATCGCATACGCGAGTGACTTGTCGATTTGAAGATGTTCAACAAGAAGTCTTAGAACCATTTAATTCATTCATACTGCTCTTGGGGAGAAAATATCGGCAAGCATGGAAATTGGTAACATTGGTACAGAAGAAAAGGTAACAGTCTAGTCTACTTAGGTACCACCGGAGGGACTGCCGACGTTGAATCAACCACAGCCAACGAGACAGGCCACCGAGACAGAGCTAAACGCGTCTCCCAGTTTCGGCCAGCGTCACGCTGTTCGCTTGCTCTCGATGAGCGTCGTAGAATCCGGACGGTTGACGCAGCCAAGTAGACTGCTGGGGCAGGAGGGAATCCGACGGCGGAGCGTCGGGCCACATTAGCAATGCGCGCTGGGCATGTCCTAGAAAAGAGAGTGGCCAGGGCCGGGAATGATCCGGCGACACACGGATTTTCAATCCGTTGCTCTACCAACTGAGCTACCTGGCCGCCCCTTGGGGGTCGGCGTGAGCCTTCCCCGCAGGCAAGTTCAAGAACAAAATGCTATTTATGCCAACCGCTTGTGTCAACGGGACGCAGCCCATTTCGCAGTTACGAAAGCCAAAACAAGTAACCGATAGTCCTATTTTCGTTGAGCAGTTACACTATATTCAATGCGAGACATCGTTGCAGAACTCGCTATCCTGCAAGCTGCGTCCTTATTCTGTGGGCAAAACGAACTTTATGACCAAGCTCGATCAAGCTCGATGCAACTTTGCCTCCACGCCAGCCAGCCAGTTGCGGTCTTTGCTAATCATGGGCTTGGTCCTCGGGCTGCTTGCCACAGTCGGGTTGGGCATCGTGCTGCCCCGCACGGCTGTCGGTCAAGACTTCTCACCTGAGCACCCCAAGGTAAAGACCATGGTGGCCAAAGGAATTGACTATCTATCGAGTCTACCAGCCCCAAGTATTTCCTACGACGGTGGGGCAGAATTGTTGATCGCTTATACGATCTACAAATCAACCGGAGATCTGGAGCATCCTAAGGTCAAGGCGGGCTTGACCCTCGCTACCAAGATGGCCCGAGGCTTGTACCAATCCACAACCCGCGGTGAGTCCAAGATCGTCTATGCCGTCAGCCTCTGCGCGCTGCTTTTGGCCGATGCCGATGCCACTAAGTATCGCCCTGAGCTTGATATGGTCTTGGATTGGTTGCTGTCGGTACAAAAGAATCATGGTGGGTTCGGCTATTTAGGCAACCCCGGTGGCGACACCTCACAGGTTCAGTACGCGATGCTCGCGATGTGGACCATGGAAAAAGCGGGAGTGCCTGTCCCGGTGGAAGCCGTCGAAAACACCTTGCGCTACCTCAAGTCGACGGTTGATCCTTCTGGCGCTTGGGGCTACACGGGGATAGTCTCCCGAGGTAATCCGGTGCAACAAGTAGGTGTAAGCAAGTCTCTGGCTACAGCCGGAGCGGGAGCGGTGCTCGTCGGCTGCGATACTTTGGGGTTCTTTCGCGGAACGAAATTAGACAATCAACACGAAAATGAAAAAGATGGAATACCGGCTGCCTTCGTGCGAATCGATCTGCGCCCAGAGCGTCCCAACAATCCATCAGGGGGCAGCATGAAGTTGGGGGATCTGGACGGGATCATCAAAGCCGCCGAGCGATATCACGAATCGCACGGTTTTACCGGTGGTTATTGGTACTACTACTGGCGATATTCGCAGGAGCGCTACGAGAGCTTCCGCGAGATTCAAGCCGGTCGACAACCCAAGAGCCCCAAATGGTACAACGATGGAGTGCTGGAGTTGTCGAAACTCCAGGAAGCGGATGGACGTTGGCCTCAAAGCGCCAAGGCTGATTTTTATACCGATGATATCTGTAGCTGTTTCGCGATCTTGTACTTGATTCGTTCGACCCAGAAGGCGATCGGTCAATTGGATGAGGGGATCGCATTTGGCGGCTACGGCTTGCCGAAAGATGTGTCCGCGATCCGCCACGTGGGTAATCGCATCGTCAGCGATGCGGATGCATCGGCTCAAGACCTGCTAAAAATGCTTGAGCAAGAGGATGGACTGGGCGGTCAGCTCGAGTGGCAACTCAACCAAATGCAGCTCTCCGCCGACCCAGCCGTCCGCCGAGAGCAAGTCTCACGACTGGCACGCTTGTTGAGCCATGGTACGTATACCGCGCGGCGCGTGGCGGCCAAGCTGCTGGGCCGCAGTGAAGACTTGGATCAAGCCCCCGTTTTGATCGACGCCCTCACAGATGAAGACCCCTACGTACCACGACTGGCCGAAGAGAGTTTGCGTTTACTCAGTCGCAAGCTGAGCCAACATCGGTTGGAGGTAGACAGCGAGCCCGCACAGCGGAAGTCGGCGATCGAGTATTGGAAGAAGTGGTATTTGGGGCTGCGTCCCGATTACGTTTTCATTGCGCGCTAACCTACCCAAGTTTTGATATGAGTACGATCGAAAAACCAACAGCTCAGTCAATCGCCCCGCCGCGCTCGTCGACGGTAGGTGTGGACGGCATGCGCGCGCAGAAAGTCGACCACATTGCCAGTCTATTGATGAGCGCGCTGGTCGTCTGTGGATTGCTGGTGCTGCTTTTGTTTGTGGTTTGGTTGACACAAACCTTTACTTGGACTGCCGGTGAAATCACGATTGCCGAGGAGCGCGCTGCAGGACGTGGCGACCACGCAGAAGGTTTTGAACGCGACGTGGAACCCCCAGCCGCAGAAGAGGTGGAGCCGCTGACGGATCCCAGCTTGGAACAGAGCCTACAAGCAGTCACCGATGTCGCCAGCAGCGTAGCGGCTGCCTTGGTAGCTGTCGACTCCAACGCCGACATGTCCATGGACGGATCGTCGCGCGGAGACAGTCGTCCTCCTGGCCCGCTGGGAGAAGGCGCTGATGTGATCCCACGTTTTGAGCGCTGGGAACTGAAATTCCAATCCAAAGGCTTGCAACCCTACGCCACCCAACTCGACTTCTACAAGATTGAACTGGCCTGTATCGGTGGAGGCATTCCGACCATCGACTACGCGACCAACCTAGCCAGCTCGCCACAGGCCCATTCGGGGAGTAGCCAAGATGAGAACAAACGGGATCGCCTATATTTCCAATGGCGAGAGGACGGCCCGCTCAAGCAGTTCGATCAACAACTGTTAGAGCAAGCCGGCGTACGGACCAGCGGGCGTAGCCTGCTCAAATTCATCCCCAAGGCGCTGGAGGATCAGTTGGCAATTGCCGAGATGAAAGCCGCCAATGCCGCTGGACATAACTCAGTCAAGGAACTCGCCAAAACCATCTTCGAGTCGCGTGCAGCTACCGGCGGAGGCTACGAGTTCGTGGTCGTCGAACAGCGTTATCGCAACTTCCCCCAAGAGTAACGGTCATAGCCCCTTGTGCCATGGCCTAGACGGTTAAGAAGCACAAGGATGCCTACTACTTTGAAAATTGAACCCTATTGAGGCTAAACGCTCGCCCTTGGATAGCGAGTCCAGGTTATTATTTATGGATTGAAAATTTGTCACGACGAACCGCTTAGTGTGATGGTCTGCTTGGTAACTATCGTCGCCAAGCGGTAGGTTTCTGCGATCCCGCGACCGCAGCCTGCGCCCCAGAATCGAATTTTGATACAAAGCCAAATACCGCAAGCTCGGGAAACACTTAGGACTGCCGTTCTACCCGCTTGCACTCCCCTGCCCTACTCACGCCGCTTCAGGAACTTCCCTCGATGCCACAAACGATCTACGACTGGATTGGACTAGTCGATTACGCTGCCCTGGCAGCCGTTGCCCTCTTTGGCGCTTATTGTTGCTTTTTGGTGTGGAGCCGCGTTGGTCAAAAGTGGTTCAAGACCGAAGACGAACAGGAAGCCTTTCTCGATCGTATCGAGCCCGATCTGCTCGCAGGGAACTTCGAAGCCGTTGAAGCGGCCTGCGAAGGAGACCAACGCGCAGTCCCCATGATGGTCAACTTGGGGGTCGCCAATCGGCATTTGGGATACGCCAAAGTCAAACACCTGCTGAGTGAACGCTTTCAGCGTGACGTGATTGCCGATTTGGATCGGAACATCAGTTGGGTGACCACCGTCATCAAGACCGCTCCCATGCTTGGGCTATTGGGAACCGTCACCGGTATGATCGGTGCCTTCGCCACGTTGGCATCGGCGCAATCGGTCGAAGCGACCAAGTTGGCCAAGGATATTAACGTGGCGCTGTTTACGACCGCCATTGGCTTGAGCATTGCCATTCCACTGGTGATGGCTCTCAACTCGGTCAACAATCGCATCCGGCACATGGAAGAGTTGGTTGGAGCGGGTCTGACGCGATTCTTGGAAGCCTACCGCGTAGGGCTAACTCGCCAGGGAAAACGTTCGGCTTAATCGCTAGTCCCGGATTTCCCATGAGTCTGCCTGAAAACGCAGTAACCGATGAGAACGACGTGGTTTATGCCATCGGAACAAGAGCACTCTGCAATGCAATCGCGGGCCCGCAGCGACTGCAAGGACGTTTGACTCAACTGCTAACGGACTGCGTAAAGAAAAGTTAATTCATACTTTAAAAATTCGACTCCAATCAAACGTCCTTACTGACGCTGCGGGTTATGAATAATCCGGGCTAATCGAGCTATCCATTTTGCAAACGTATTGAACTCGCATGACGCAATCCTTAAAAACATATTTGGTTGAGGATCTACCAGCCGAGGAGATGCCGGAGGTCGAGGAGGAGTTTCTGCGTCCACGTACGCTCGACAGCGACAACGAGATGGATATCACGCCCATGATCGACATCACCTTTCTGCTGCTTATTTTTTTCCTGGTATCCTCCAAACTCAGCCCCGAACAGGCTGTCGACTTGCCCAAAGCCCGGAACGGTGGTGTGGTCGCTGCCAAAGAGTCGGTGGTCATCGTCATGCGTCGTGGTACGGGAGACCAAGCGGATGTCATACGCGCGGATGGCACTCCCTTTTCGCCCGAGCTCGAGCAACAAAATGAAGAGATAGCGGAGTACGTCCAGCAGGGGCTTGATGCGGGCAAGAAGCATGTCATTATTCGCGCAGACGGATCGGTCCGCCATGGTGAAGTAGGTCGCGTTAGCGGGGCCATCTCCGAATCCATGGAAGAGGGGCAAGTCATCAACATCGCAGTCATGGAACAAACGTAGGAACCACTCTGCATGGCATTACGATTTCAATGTCCGAACTGTCAAGCGGTGCGTGCGGCCAACCCGCGCCTGCTCGGACGCGAGATCAAATGTCCGGAGTGTGGTGGAGTGGTGGTGCTGCCATCGGCGGACGAGGTGGCTGAAGCGCGGGCTGCCCAGCAGCAGCAGCAGGCAGAGGAGCTCGCCCTGCAGCAGGCACTCAGCCGTATTCGAACTCAGAACTTCAACTGGGTGCCTGACGCGGAAGAGGAAGAGGAAGTTGACGAAGAGCAGGAACTGCGGCAAATGGCCGCCGAAGAACGCGCTCTGGCCGCAGCCACTGCAAACTTCAAGCGCCCACGCCCCCAGATGGGCAAAGATATGGACATGACCCCCATGGTGGATGTCACTTTTCTACTGCTCATTTTTTTCATGATCACCGCCTCCTTCAGCGTTCAAAAGAGTATCCAGCGACCGGCTCAAAAGGAGCAGGACGCCAGCGCCCAAGTCGTCCAGCCGACCGAGGAAGACATCTCCAACGTCGTCACGGTGCAAGTCGACGAGTTCAACGCCTACAGCGTCATCACCGCCGATTGGGATCGAGTCGCGGGGAGCAAACAAGATTTAATTGTTGCCCTCAATGTTGCTCACGAAGGAAATGCATCAGGCTCTACCCCCACCAAACTCGTTATCCAGGCCCACGAGAATTGCATTCACGCTGCCGTAATTTCGGCCCTGGACGCTGGGCGCGAGGCGCAATTCGAAAACTTTGAAGTGAGTACTGTCGAGCAATTCGATTAAATGAATGTAAGCGACCTGATCGCCTTGACCTGTGAAACCCTATTCCTTCGTGGAAGGACTCGCCTGGAGTTCTGAGTTTTGCCGACTTCGGCCCCCACCTGCACCCAGTTTAGATAGAAGTTCCGAGTTCCATGCAAAAGACGGCTAAACAATTCCTGGACTTGTTGGAGTCGCAACAGTTGCTTGCTCCCGACATCCTCGGCGAACTGCGTCGCCAAGTGAGTGAGAGCAAGTCGCGGTTGACCAGCGAGCTGCTCGCGCGACTACTGGTCGACAATGGCCACTTGACCAAATTCCAAGCCACGAAGCTAATCGCCGAACTCAGTGCGTCCTCAGCCAAGGGGCCCACCTCTTCCAGCAGTACGCCCAGTGACGAATTGGGCTTCGCCGAAGATCCACTCGCCTCAAAACAGAGCCCAAACTCTGGCGCCACCCCCGCTCCTGTGGCAAAAGTGTTTGTGGATGACGATAGCGAAATCAAGTCGGCCCAACCACCTAGCGATGCCGTACCGGTCGAGATTTCACCGGCTGGGGTGACACCTACTGACGGGCAGCCTTTGGTCCCAGCCACTAAGAAGAACCTCGGTGATACCAAAGCCAAGCGGTCATCACGCAAAACCACACCGCCCTCTGCCCCCCCCCCCGACATGCCGCTGCGACCACGCCGAGTGTCGGCCCCCCAATCCAAAGCTAACCCTTACGATTCGTTTCGCATTTTAGGCGTCGGGCTCATATTGGCATTGGTCTTAGTGGCTGGCTTTTTCTTGGTCAACCACTTTTGGCGCGGTAATGCCGATCAACGGTTGCAAGCAGCCGATTCAGCCTACGAGCAGCGCAGCTACGAATCGGCTACCCTGGCCTATCGCGAGTTCGCTGAAGTTTTTCCAGCCAATGAAAAGGCGTCCTACGCCAGGGTTCGCGCGGTGCTCGCCGCCATTCGCCAAGCTGCCGAAGGGGCTCCCGATCCCAAACTAGGACTCGACACGGCGCTAATTTCACTTCCAGGATTGGTAGGTGAAGCGGCTCTTGCCGACCAGCAATCCGACTTGGCAGGCGTCCTGATTGCACTGGCTGTCAAATTCAATGAACGCGCCGATCGCACGCAAGATACGGCTCAACGCAAATTGCTAATGACCGACATGGAAAAACTGTTGGAGCTGATCAACGACCCACAATTTGTCGGCGCCAATCAACGCAATCAACAAGCTCCCACACTCAGTCGCATGCAAGAAGATCGCCAACGGATTCTACGCGAGATCAACCGCGACGAAGAACTGGCCACTGCGCTGTCCGCCATCGATGGCAAGCTGGCGGCTCAGGACGCGCTGGGAGCTTACGAGATTCGCAAGGCATTAATCAATCGCTACCCGTTGCTGGAAACCAATCACGGGCTGGCGGAACGAGTTCAGCAAGCCACCTCGCTCGAACGCAGTTTGGTTGCGCCCGTTAGTCTCGACTTAAAGCTCACTTCCACTCCTCCACAGACGAACGTCGGTCGCAGCTTCATTCTCGCCAACCGAAGTGGCCCGCCCGCTCCAGCGCTCAAGGGACAGGTATTGTTTGTCAAAGCCAAGGGCTCCGTTTACGGGCTCGACGGCGAGAGCGGGCAAATCCTATGGCGGCACTTCGTCGGGCAGCACTTTCCCAGCCAACCCCTGCGGATCGGTGAAAACGATGCCGATGCAATCGTCTCCCAACCCGAACAGGGAACCATCTCACGACTAACCGGCAGCAACGGAGAACCCAAGTGGTCTGCCAATCTGGGATCTGCAATTCACAACCCAACTCTGGCCGGTGAAGAACTACTGGTCGCGACGCTGGAAGGGACCGTCGCCCGCTTGGACGTAGCCACCGGACAGCTAACCTGGGCTTCCCAATTGCCACAAGCCACGGCAACTTCGCCAACAACGTCTCAGGTGGGCGCTGGCGAGAACCCTCAGCTCTACGTTCTTGCCGATCATAGCAACCTGTTTGTCCTCTCGCGAGCCGATGGAACTTGCTCCGAAGTATTTTATCTGGGACATCGTAGCGGTTCCTCAGCCGTACCGCCAATCTGGTTGCTCGGCCAACTGTTTGTATTTGAAAACGTCAGTTCCAAGAGCTGTAGGATTCGAATTCTTTCTACCACTTCCACCGGCCTCGAATTGCAGGAATCACAGCCCCCGTTGATCATGGATGGCAATGTCGTTACACCGCCACAAATCGATGGTCGACGGTTGGTTGTGCAATCCGACTTGGGGCAGATTAAGGTGCTGGACATCGAGCCAACCGCGAAAACGCAACGGGTCAGCGAATTGGCGACGCTCCCGAAGAATTCCAGTCAACCCAGGAAGTCGTGGTTGTTCGCCGACAACAATCATGTGTTGGTAGCCGACCGGCAACTAATGCGCATCGACGTGCAAGTAGCCACACTCAGTATGTCGCACGCATGGCTTAAATACGATGGCGATCGCTTTGTAGCTCCGCTGCAAAAACTGGGCAATACTCTCATCCATGCGCGCACCCAGCGCGGCACTCGAGGGATCCGCATCACCGCCGCCAATGCGGAAAGCGGCGAAGCCTATTGGGAGACCGATTTGGCGGTGCCGGTCACCTACATCGGCCCAGCAGGCACGGGCTACGAAGCGGTCAATTCCAGCGGCATGCTGTACGCCTTGGGAAACCAACCTATCCGTACCGAAGCCGATGAGAATCCAGGTCGCAGCCAATCCGAGATGCTCTACGAGCACGCGACAACACTGAGCGATGGCCGCGTGGTACTGATGAACTCCTCGCGAACCAACCAACTGGCCATCGTCTCTGCATCCGCCCCAAAGATAAAACTACTTTCCGTCAATCTGGGAATCGCCCAAGCGACCTGCCCTCCTATCGCAGTGGGCGACAAACTGGCACTTGGTCTCGATAGTGGACAATTGGTGTTGGTCGATCTCGCGACCGCCGCTATCGCTGGGACGCCCTACCAACCCGCCGTGCAGGCCGGACAAAAGATGCGCTGGAATAGCCCCGCCTACATGGCTTCATCGAAATCGTTGATCGCCGCCAATGACGTACCGAGCCTAGTGCGTTTGAGCACCGAGGATGGTTTGCAAATGACGAACGAAGTCGCCTTGGACGATGCGCTCGTCGGTCCGCTCGCGGTCGTGGGTGAGCACGTATGTGCAGTCGCGGCGACCGAAGCGGGAGACACGTTGCAGTTCTTTGATTCGACGAACCTGCAGCGAGTAGCGAATTGGCTCTTGCCCGGCCGCCTGGTATCGGGTCCGTTTGCTACCGAACAAGGTTGTTTGCTACAAACCGACGGCAAACTGGCGCTGGTCTCCTCGCAGGGTCAACCGCTATGGACGATCGACTTCCCCACTTCGCCGCTCGTCTCAAGCCCGCTGGTCAGCGGTGCTAACTGGAACTTGGCTACCCAGTCGGGCCAAGTCTGGGTGCTCAGTGCCAGCGATGGTCAAGTGCTCGGCCAAGCCGACGTTGCACAGCCATTGAGCTCGCCTCTGTTACAACTCGGTTCAAGCCTCCTGATGGGAAGCGACGAAGGTGCCGTGCTGGCGCTACCCATCCCCACGACACCTGCGGAGGCTCCCTAGTGTTCGTCGAGCATCACGTCCGTTCAATGAAACGAATTCTACAGCGCTGCGCCGTCGGCGCATGGCTGCTAGTTTTACTGTTGCTGAGCGTTTCGCAAACCACTCAGGCGCAAACCACTCAGGCGCAAACCTCGCCGGCCGAAGACAATCGTCCACTCATCGACCAGCCTGCGTTTGACTTGATCGAACTGCAACCCGAAGCTGGAGGGGAGAGCGTAAAAGTACTGCCACTCCCCTTTCCGGATCGCATCGTGCCAGCCGATCCGCCCCCAACCGGGAAGCTGCGAGTGGTCTTGATGCGTTTCCCAGAACGCGAGTACGAAGTGCAGTGGAAGCACATTGCGCGCATCGCTTTATACGAGCAGCAGATTTACGACGAGACACTGCAGAAGATCGCCGAGAAGGATTTTATTGGTGCCTTTCAAAACTTGAGCTACCTACTCCAGAATTATCCCAACCTACCTCGACTCGAAGAACTCCGAAAGGAGTTTTTGCTCAAGAGCGCCGCCGATCGCTTTCAGGCCGGCGAATATCGGCAAACGCTCTCGGCACTGGAAGAACTACACGCAACCGCCCCAGGCTATCAAACGCAGACAGTCATGAGAGTACTCTCGCAGGTTGCCGATCGACTGATCGACAGTTATCAGCAACAGGGAGACCTGGCCAGCGTCAAAGCGTTGTTGAATCGACTGCGTCAAACCTACGGCGTGAGCCTGCCCGTGGTCGTGCGCTGGGATCAACAATTCGAGAGCCTGGCGGAAGCCAAACGCAAACAGGCGCTCGAGTTCTTGGAACAGAAAGACTATCGCCGTGCCGGACGCGCGGCGGCTGAACTCCTGAGAGCCGCTCCCGACTCACCAGAGGCGGCGCAGATCATCGAGGAGATTCACACTCAGTACCCGATGGTCCGCGTGGGAGTCATGCAAAGCAGTCGCCAGCTCGATCCAACTAGCTTGGTCGATTGGTCCGCGCGACGGACTGGAAAACTCGTCGAGCGCTCCCTGTTTCAGTTCGTCGAGACCGGCGCCGAAGGTGGACGCTACGGTTTCACCCTGGGGACCTACCGACTCAGCGACGATCGCCAACAACTGACGCTGTCGATCGACCCCAGCTTGAGTTCACAGTTCGCATCGCCGCATTCCCCTTCGCTGGGAACGTTCGAATTGGCTCAACTGCTACAACAACGAGCTACACCGCAAACGAACCACTACGATCCAGCTTGGGCCGCCAGTTTCAAGTCGGTAGCGATTCCTACAGCCAACCAACTCGTAGTACAACTCAAGCGGCCCAACGTGCTGCCGCAGGCGTTGTTGCAATGGCGCCTCACCACTCAGGCGCCCAGTGACCAGGCGCCCAGTGACCAGGCGCGCAGTGGCCAGCAAGTCGACGAGCAACCTGCGGAATCGCAACCACTGCTCCCGGGCGACTATCAACTGAACGAAGGCCAGCCCAATGAAACGGTCTTCTCGCTGCGCCCCGACCTGCCACGCAGTGGACAGCCGCTGGAGGTCACCGAGGTCTTTTACTCGAATGCCCAACAGGCTGTCAACGATCTGTTACGCGGCTCGATCGAGGTGCTCGATCAACTTTATCCCGCCGATGCCAAGCGTCTGGCCAGTCAACCCGGTGTGCGCGTTGGTTCGTACGCACTACCCACCACGCACATGTTGGTCCCTGTCTCGGAGCATGTTTACCTGGCCAATGCCAAATTCCGTCGCGCGCTAATGGTGGGCACCGATCGTCAATCCGTGCTAACGCGCGAAATCCTGGGTGGGGATGACCCCGCCGATGGCCGCTTGATCAGTGGTCCCTTTCCCATGGGACGCGGTGCCGACGATCCGCTGGCTTACGCTTACAACAATAGTGTTCCCCCGATACCAACCAATCCCGACTTGGCCAAGCTGTTGTTGGCGATGAGTCGCAATGAGGTCGCTGAGTCGGCCAAACGCAATGGGGAAGCGACACCTGCGCTGGAAACGTTGATCGTGGGTTGCCCAAACTATAGCTTGGCTCGTGTGGCCGTGGAGGCTTTGATCGAACAATGGTCCGCCATCGGAATCGAAGCGGAAATGCTAATGTTCGATAGCGAAGAGTCCTCCACCAAGCCGGTCGACTTGGTCTACACTGCGGCTACGATTTGGGAGCCAGCCACCGACGTGCAACGCCTGCTGGGACCGGGAGGAATAGCCTCTACAGACAATCCATTTATCGTCCAAGCGCTCGAGACGCTGCGCGTGGCGCGCAATTGGCGCGAGGTGCGGTCGGCGCTGCAAGACCTACATCAATTGATCGACTACCACCTGCCAGTGTTGCCGCTGTGGCAAATCACCGATCGCTTTGCCGTGCTGAATTCGCTCGAAGGCTGGCATGACAAACCGTTGTCGTTGTATCAAGATATTTCGGCTTGGCGCTTCCAAGCTGGCCCCTGAAACGCGGGCTCCCAGCGTCCGCCTGGAATCGAACTTCATTTAGAACCTAGAGAGCCCCTGTGACTCGCATCGCTCGATCAAAAGAAACAACGCATTCAGCAGGATGGCACCTCGGGTCGCTCACGCTGTGCTGTTTACTGAGCTGCTGCGCGCTGGCGCCGCGGCGAGCTCCAGCTCAAGACGCTCCCTCAGCTAGTGTAAAAATATGGGAGTTCTCCCCCTACGACGTCGAAGTACTCTATGTGTTCGATGACACGGTCAGCGCTTCGCCACTCGCTCAGCAAGTCTGGCTGGCGCAAGTAAAAGCCGATTTGGAACGCACCTTTCAAGCTGCTTGGAACGTTCGCTTCAGTCCCCTAAGCGGTGACTTGGCCCCCGTACTGCTACGTCATTTCGACGACTTTACGTTCGCGGAACTGCAGGCTCAAGTGGCGATGTCAAAGACCACGGAGACGAATGGCTCTACGGAGGCCAACCATCCAAGCCAATCCAACGAACTACCCAAGCCTGACGCCAAGCGGGTGCAGTCAGCCAAGGTAGACAGCCTCTGGCGTGAACGGGACAAGCTGTTTTATTTGCTCGTGCGTCGCCAGGGGGACGAGACAATCGTCCAAGTTCGCGAGCTGGATGGCCCGCTCAGGTTTCTCGGCCCAGCCATGAGTGATTCAACCAGCGATTGGAGTTACGCTGCTCGATTGGCCTCGTCCGAAATCGTTCGAGCCTTTGCGCCGGTCGCTCGAGTCGAAGATGCCGAAAGCAGATCGGCCGATTTGACGCTGCGCGCTGGTGGCTTGATCGTTCAACCCGACAATCCCGCCAATGTGATCGTCGGCGATGTGATGCAGCCCATCGTTCGACGCGATGACCGCAACGGTGTGCCGACTCTGTTACAGCCACTCCCTTGGACGTTCGCCGCCGTGACCGACAGCGACGGTGTAAAACTCAAAGCGAATGTCTACACCTACTCCGGCGGCCCTGGCTTACAAGGCAGAAAGAACCGCCGCACGCAGCGCATGCTCTTGAAGGTCCGCCCACAATTCGAGCAGTCCGAATTGGAATTGGTCGTGGCGGGCGGTGCTAAGCCGCAAGCCGGCTGTTTCATCTACAGCCGCGATTTCCTGACCGACCAGTTCTCGCGGTTGGGACGCACCGATTGGCGGGGGCGATTGACCATAGCCATCCCCGCTCAGCAAACGGAAATCATTCCCGAAGCAGTCCGTGCCCAGCGCGCAGCCGCCAAGCGTGAAGCCGCCAGGCGCGCGGCGACTTCATCCGCCGCTGAAGCGGCGAGTGAAGCGGCGAGTGAAGCGACCGCCGCCAGCGCGGCCATTGCTCCCGAAGAGGCCCTTGCAGAAAATCAAAGCGCCACGCCAACTCCAGCCGAGGAAACACCCGCCGATGAAACATCCGTTCAGACTGAAACGCCAGCCATTCCGCTACAGACTCCCCTAGTCCTGCTCTACGTCAAGCAAGGAGATCGAGTGCTGGCCAAATTACCAATGGTCCCTGGACTTGCTCAGGTGGCAACGGCTGAGCTTCCCGACGATCGACGCCGACTGTTGGCCGAAGCCTTCGTGCACGGCTTCCAAGGAGAAATTTTAAATGTGGTCGGCATGCGCAATTTGCTGGCCGCGCGCGTCAAACGACTAGTGGCCAAAGACCAACCCGACGCCGCCAAGGCGACGGTCGAAGAGCTGCGGCGATTGAGCAACTACACGGACATGGCCGACCAGCTCGAAGCCATTCAGCGCCGCATGCTCGACGAAACCAACGGCCCTATCCCCTTGGCCGCCAAGAGTCGCATCGACGTCTTGTTCCAAACAACGCGGAACATGCTGCAAAAATACTTGCAGGACAGTCTGCTTACCGACAGCGAACGCGCCATCGCCAATCCTTAAGAAACCGTAGCTACCCTCGCCAGGCCACCAAGAACACCAGCTCAGGTTTCTTCGTGTACTTCGTGTCTCGCGCGGTTAATCCCGGATTATTCATGAGTCTGCGAGAAAACGAAGGTAACGATGATAGCGAATAGGTTTACGTCATACGAGCAAAAAACAGTCTGCTATGCAATCGTAACCCGCAGCGTCAGCAAGGACGTTTGACGCAACTGCAAGTGGGTTGCGAAAAACCAAGGTAATTCA
>JADYZV010000066.1 GCA_020852965.1 Pirellulaceae bacterium
ATACCCACGGTGCTCAGGAGAAAAACTCGGAGGTCTTACTTGGCGAATCGATGCGAAGGTTCCACGAATGCCTTCGCCGGACAGCGCTGCGGCGCGGGTTCGAGTACTTTTATGTGACTGCCAAAGAAACAGCCCAATTGGTGTACCAAGCCGAGCAGGGATTGCAGGCGCCCAATTTTGATTTGCTAGACTGGCACTAATTGTACAGTGCCACATTGCGGCCTTGGAATTCACGCAATTATGTTGGAGTACTGCCTTAGGCGCCTTTGCATGTCGAACGAGGCGCAAAGCGGCTAAAGCCTGGACTCCAGCGCAAAGCGGCGCTGTCCGACTTGTGAATTGTCACAATATGCGACAGGAACTCGTAACCTCGTCCACGACCCTAAAAACGTTTCTTGACAAAGCACTAGGTCCAATTGACAACCGTTACACATTCAACGAGCTTTAGTTATATGTCAGATTCCGCGGTTCGTCAGCGCATCGGTATTTTAGGCGGGACATTCGACCCAATTCACATCGGGCACTTACTGCTGGCCGAAATGGCTCGAGAAGCCTTGCGATTGGACGAGGTGCGTTTCATTCCAGCGGCCACCGCACCGCACAAGCTGGACGTGAAATCGTCCGAGGGGAAGCAACGGCTCGAACTGGTCCGCTTAGCCATCGGCGGCAATCGGTTCTTTACGGCCGACGACCGTGAGCTGCGCCGCAGCGGGATCTCGTACACGGTCGATACGCTGACCGAGCTACGAGCGGAGCTGCCCAATGCCGAGTTGGTTTTTCTGATGGGAGGAGACTCGTTGGCTGAACTGCACACCTGGCGCGAGCCGGAGCGAATTTGCGAGCTGGCCTTTGTGGCCGTATTGGCTCGGGGTGGATTGCCCGCACCCGATTTGCAACAGCTCAAGGTCTACCTTCCCAGCGCGCAACATGCGGAGCTGGCTAGTCATTTGGTGCCAATGCCGCAATTGGAAATCAGCAGCAGCGACATTCGCGCTCGCATCGCTGAAGGAAGGTCGGTGCGCTATCAATTGCACCCCGCCGTGCTAGCAGCAATCGACGCCCAGGAGATGTACCGTGCATAGGCATCAGCGACTAAGGGGCTCGTAGCTTCGTCGACTACGGAATGCTGCGAGCTAGAAACGAGGGCGTTCCATGCGCAAGAATTCGTTGACCGACGCGGGTTGCTCCGTTTTCTCCTCGCGCCACATCCAACCAAACAGGCCACTTCCTGACGAGCTGGTCTTGTGTAAATTCTGTGGCTGATAGCCTTGCTGCTGCGGGGGAGGCGGGGTGTCGTTGAATGGGTTGAGGAAATCGGTCGTGTTGTGCCAGGCCCTTTGCGTCGAGCGTTCCATTCTGCTCAGAAGCGAGGGACCACGGCTCGGCTCGGTGGCTGCCGCCGTCGTTACTTCGGAGGAGCTCGATGGCAGCGCGGGCAGGCGCAAGACGGGCTTGTCGGTTTTTTCTTTTTTTCCATCACTATTGAAGTAGGAGCTTTTACGCACTCCTGAGTCGTCCGAACTCGGGCCCCATCGCAAGGGGTTCCACCAGGAGGCGTCCGAGGAGGACGCTGTAGACACTTGTGCCAGCGCAGGACCGCATAGAGTAGGGCTCGTCAGTGCGAGCAGGCTCACTAGAAGAAGTGGGAAACATGAACGAACATCCATTTTGATCGCTCCTAGTGGAAACATTTCGGAGGGGAGAAACATGTTCCCCACAGTCGCAAAATTGTCCGCCGAAGTCCAGAGCGATCCGACTATTTTTCGTCCTGCGACGTAATGCTAGACTCCCAACTCCCAACTCCCAACTTCCAACTTCCAACTTCCAACTTCCAGCTCCCAACTTCCAACTTCCAGCTTCCAACTTCCAGCTTCCAGCTTCCAGCTTCCAGCGCAGTGCGTCATTTAGCTGGCGGTGTTTCGACTTGGATATGTAGTTCGTGGAGTTGCTTGGTCTCGACCTGGCCAGGGGCCTCGGTCATCAGATCCATCGCGCGCTGCGTCTTGGGGAAAGCTATGCAGTCGCGAATGTTGTCCAAGCCAGCGAAGAGCATGACAACCCGGTCGATTCCCAAGGCGATGCCACCGTGTGGTGGGGCACCATAGCCGAGCGCATCGAGCAAGAAGCCAAAGCGATCCTTGGCCATTTCGGGCGAAATCCCCAGCAGGTCAAAGACGACTTGTTGCGTTTCCGAATCGTGGATACGAATCGTGCCCCCTCCAGCTTCGTAGCCGTTAACGATCAAGTCGTAGGCTTGTGCACGGCAGGCCTGAGGATCGCTCTTGAGCTGAGCCAAGTCCTGTGGGCGCGGGGCGGTGAAGGGGTGGTGCATCGCGACCCAACGCTCTTCTTCCGCGTCGTGCTCGAACATGGGGAATTCGACTACCCATGAAAAGTGCATTTGCTTTGGATCGAACAATTTCAATTCGGCAGCCAAGCGGCGCCGCAAGCCGTTGAGTCCTTTGCAAGTCACCTCCCAGTTGTCGGCGAGCAACATAACAAGATCGCCTGGCTCGCAGGCAAAACGCGTTTTCAATTGTTCGATCACGGCGGGCTCGACATTCTTGCTGATCGGTGACCATAGTGAACCATCGGGCTCGACGCGGAACCAGGCTAGGCCTTTGGCCGCAAAATCGTGCTTAACGAACTCGGTTAGCTCATCGATTCGCTTGCGCGAAAACTCGTCGGCCCGCTTGTCAATTTTGATTCCCCGCACGAAGCCACCGGCATCGACTGCGCCACGGAAGACGCGGAATTCACTTTGTCGAGCAAGGTCGCTGCAATCGACAATCTGCATGCCATAGCGCAGGTCGGGGGCGTCGCTGCCATAACGCTCCATGGCTTGATCGTAGGTCATGCGCGGCAGGGGGAGTGTCAATTCAAGGCCGAGCAGTTCTTTGGCTAGCTTTTTCATCAGCCCGTCGATCATACCGATGACGTCTTCAGCGTCGACGAACGACATCTCCATGTCGAGCTGCGTGAACTCGGGCTGGCGGTCGGCGCGCAAGTCCTCATCGCGGAAGCAGCGCGCGATCTGCACATAGCGATCGTAGCCAGCCACCATCAAGATTTGTTTGTAGAGTTGCGGTGATTGTGGCAACGCGAAGAAATGTCCCCAGTGCACGCGGCTCGGGACCAGATAATCGCGAGCGCCTTCTGGGGTGCTGCGTCCCAGGATCGGCGTCTCGACGTCGATAAAGTCGTTGTCGGCGAAATAGTCGCGCATGGTTTTGATAATAGCACTGCGCAAGACCAAGGTGCGCTGCATCTGCTCGCGGCGCAAATCGATGTAGCGATATCGTAGTCGCAGGTCCTCGCCGGGCATCTCCTCCTGATTGGGGAAGAAGGGGGGCGTTTTGCAGCGGTTGAGCAACTGAAGTCTGCTTGCGCGAACCTCGATGCCACCGGTGGCCAGCTTTTCATTGTCCTTGCCTTCCAGCCGCGAGGCGACGGTTCCTGTGAACAGTGCCACGTCCTCGCCGCGTAGGCGTTTGGCGATTTCCAAGTTCTCATCGCCACTGTCTGGGGTCACCACGACTTGGGTTTTGCCATAGCGATCGCGGAGGTCGATGAAAATCATCCCCCCGTAGTCGCGCGTGGAGTCGACCCAGCCGCAAAGGGTGACCTGCTGACCGATATCGCTACTACGGAGTTGGCCGCACGTGTGTGAACGAAGCAATTTATAGATCCTGTGAGCCGATTGTTACCGAGAAATACGTTACCCAAAGCTACTCTCGGCCCAGATTTTAGTCGGTCGAGCAAATCCGACTAGTGTTGGCCCCGAGTTTTGCGATTGAACTCGCGAGGATCGAACGGATCTATGGTGGTCGAATCGTCGCTGGCGGGGGCTGATTCTCCTAAGGCCGCCTTGAGCTGAGCGTCCAGGGCGTCCAGTTCGGACTGAGACGGGGGCTCTGTCCCCACGGGAAATCCGCTAACGGGGAAGGGGGTAGGCGTTTGAGATTCGCCCACCGGGCTGCGCTGATCAACTTTGGGGACAGGCAGCAGGGGAACGCCCCCAGGGACTACCGGATTTAGCCCCTTGCCACGCAACTCGGAAGGGGCTGGGCCCGCCGCGATATCGGCCTGTTCGGGGGGACGTACCGGATAGCGGTCGAAGTTTTGACCAGTGACCACGGCCGTGACCACGGGGTGGTGTACAAAGTCGATCCAGCCCTGCAACTCGTGGACGAGTCGAGTTTCCGTTAAGGGAATCGCCGGAGCTGTTTGTGTTCCATGAGCTCGGGTGGCATATTTTAGCAACGGTGCAAGCTCGCCCGCTGAACCGCCGATTGGTGCGCCTTCCATTGGCGCGCGACCAATCAGTTTGAGAACACTGGCTAAATTGTCGGAGGTCGTTCGGGCATGGGTTCTGCCATAAGGTTCTAACAGCCGCAGTGCATTGGTGCTCCGTACGCCATGGCAGGCCGCCTGGGAACAGCGACTGATCAAGATGGGCTCGACGCGCTGCGTAAACCGCTGGGCGATTTCCGGATACCCAGCCTCCGGATACCCTGTGTTGGCCTCCGCAAAGGTGCTGGCAGGCACGACGACTGTGGAGGTCGTCTCGCTTTTCGATGCGATGCGTGTTGGCGTCGGCGCGGTCGCTGCAGGGGGTGATGGAGCCATGCCCAAGTACTTGCGAAAGTCTTCGTCACGCAGTAATTGCTCTTCCAGCTCAACCCCTAATTGCTTGACTCGCGGATGGTCGGGATTGCGCTGTGCAACGACTGAGTAGTGTTCGGCAGCTTCGGCCAATAGACCGTTGCTCAAGCACCAACGGGTCAATTGGAAGTGGTCGCCGATGCTGGTTGGTGACATGTTCGAGCGTTTGAACTGGTACAGTTCCTGGAGCGAACCTGCTACATGAGCAACTTTGTCGGTCGGTATGGAGACTCGGGAATTGGGAGCGAGTTCAATTTCGTAGAAATTGGCACGTTGCAGAATCTGGCCTACCAAAACTCGGTCGGTCTCTTTCAGCAGTACGGCACCTCGGCCAAACTCCTGCCCAAGGCTAGTGCCTGCACTCACCAGAAACGCTGTAAATATCCAGGCTAGCAGCCATCGAGGCTGGTTAGACTCTCGCCCTAGCAAGGCGGGGCGGGATAGGGATATGTGGTTCATGGATTTTTTGAGCGTCGGCATGGTGAGACGAAGTTAGGTATTTGGACGATCGAAAGTCAATAGCAACTGGAGTGTGCCAAATTCGATAGACTATTGTCTTTAGTTACCCAGATAATTCATGAGATCCTAAATCAAGCCGCACGTTACGCTCCTGTGTGCGCTCTTTGTACCCCGCATCTCGATTTTGCTTCGGCCCCTTGCCAGCTTGTCTGACGTGAGTCAAGTTTTACGAATAGAGTACGACCCAGACTCACCAGTCCTCCCGCTTTTCCACCTGCTCGCCACCTGAGGCGGTGAGCAGGTGGAAGAGTGAGGGCATGGTGAAGACCTCGAGCTATATTCAAAACTCGTTCACCAGTGAGCCAAGCCCAGAGGAGTCCAGGACGAGCTATGTGGTGCAACTAGCGCGGGGCGGGATGGTAACCTTGCAGCTCGAATAAAATTGCACACGAATAAACCGGGTTCAACGATGATCGATCAGACGCATAGGGGCAGATAGAATGATGGTTTCCTTTTCAAAACTAGGCATTTTCGGACGGTCGGTCTTGGCTGGGCTGGCTGCCTTCGGCACATGTTTGTTGTTCGATGACTGCAAGTGTCACGCGCAGAGCGGCCACGTATCGGTGGAGGCTGTGCCGCTGACGCTTCCAGTGCTGGTCGGCAACAAGGATTGTCCAGTCCTCAAGCTGAAACTGGAGTGGATGGGCGATGCTCAGCAGATTTCGCTGACTCAGTTACAGGGGACATTGGACGGAACCACTGCGGCAGAAGACGTCGAAGCCTGGTCTATTTTTGGTGGTGTAAACGATGATTTTCACGAAGCCCAACTGTTGGGCAAGCTGGCGAAGCCTGGGGCTGAAGCGAGCTTTGTGCATACGTTCGCCGGCGATGGATACCCTTTGCCTAGTGGAGTTAGCATCTTATGGATCGCATGCACCCTAAGTGAAACGGCCAACATCGACCATCGGGTTGGCGTCGCATGCAGTCAGCTCTCACTATCGACCGGCGAGACGGTCGTTCTCGACGGGGCGGCCTCGCAACAACGCTTGGGGGTCGCGCTGCGTCGAGCTGGCCAAGAGGGAGTTCACACCTACCGCATTCCGGGGTTGGCGACGTCTTGTAGCGGTACGCTGCTGGCTGTGTACGATGTGCGTCGGCGGTCCGGACGCGATCTCCCAGGCGACATCGACGTGGGCTTGTCGCGATCCACAGATGGCGGCCAAAGCTGGCAGCCGATGCAGGTCATCATGGACATGGGGGAGGACCCGCAGTGGCAATATGATGGTATTGGCGATCCTGCGGTCTTGGTAGACGCTCAGACGGGGACAATTTGGGTCGCCGCCACATGGAGCCATGGTAATCGCTCGTGGCATGGTTCGGGCGCAGGCATACTGCCCGAAGAGACGGGGCAGTTGATGCTGGTTCACAGCGACGACGATGGACTCACTTGGTCGCAGCCGTCAAATATAACCCCCCAGATTAAGCAGCCTCAATGGAGTTTTGTATTGCAAGGACCGGGCAAGGGAATCACGCTCCGCGATGGTACTTTGGTGTTTGCAGCGCAATACCTCGACGGCGAGGATCATCAGCGTCTACCTCACTCGACCATTCTGTTCTCCAGCGATCATGGCGCCAGTTGGCAGATCGCTAGCAGCGCTTGGGACGATACAACCGAAGCCCAGGTCGTGGAAATCGAACCCGGTGTGTTGATGCTGAACTGCCGATACAATCGAGTCCCCGCGCGAGTGGTGATGACGACTCGCGACCTGGGTATGACTTGGCAACGACATCCGACTTCCGAAAGGGCATTGATCGAGCCCAAGGCGTGCATGGCCAGCCTAATCGATGTTGGTCGCGAGGCGAACAAGGATTACGGTGGCTTGTTGCTATTTTCCAATCCGGATAGCCGTAGTAAGCGGCACCGCATGACCATTAAGGCTTCACCCGATCGTGGAATGAACTGGCCCAATGAGCAACAACTGCTGATCGACGAAGGGGCCAGCGCAGGATATTCTTGCATGGCGATGATCGACGCCCAAACGATTGGAGTTCTTTACGAAGGGAGCCAGGCCCAACTGACGTTCCAGCGCATCGCGCTGGCCGATATCGTCAAGGGCTTGGGCACAGTCAAGTCGAGTCCATAGGGGGTATTGCATGTCGATTCAGCGTTTGAGTGTGCGTTTTGAGGGGCGAGTTCAAGGTGTCGGATTTCGTATGAGCGTGGCCGAAATCGCTGGTAATTTCGCAGTGACTGGGAGGGTCCGCAACGTGATGGATGGCTCGGTCGACTTGCAGGCCGAGGGGAGCGAGGACGAGTTGCTGCGTTTTCGAGCGGCCATTGGCCAGCGGCTGGACCGCTTTATTGTCGATGCCCACGAGCGGTGGAGAACGGTAGAGCAGCCGGCCTGGGGCGAATTCGGGATAGAGCACGATTTGGAGCGGTAGGATCGATACCTTCGGTTTTGCTCCGGCTCATTGGTAACTCTCATTTGGCATTCGGCGTAACCGCACCACAAAAAGGCAGGTAGCGACCGTGAACCAACGGGAGCGGGCCTGCGTAGAGACTACTTGGAAACCCTTTTTTGGGTCGTTGGGCCGATGGCCAGTCGACGAGGGTTGTCATTTGAGTCAAAATGACCCGTAGCTAGCTCCACAAGACTACACTAGTGCTTTCAACCACATTAGATTTTTGGGTTGGTTGTAGTGGACGAGGCCCGCGAGTCCCAAACGGTTAACGATTCAAAGGGACTCGTAACCTCGTCCAATACCTCATACCCCAGCCGACTTTTCTCTAGAAATCGATTCCGCAATGATTGAACTGCCGCTCAGTTTGCCCCTCCTGCCACTCGGTCAAGCGACTTCCTGGATGTCTGCCTGGCTAACTCCGATATGGTTCCTGGCCGCCGGAATTGGCATGGGTTTATTGGCGCTGGTCGTATTGATGCTGCTATTCCGCCTCCTATCCCTGATTCCAATCTGGGAAAATCTCTCGCACTCAGTTGCTGGGCATGTAGTCGCTGCCGTCATTACGGCTGCCTTGGCGGGTGGATTGTTAATGGCGATGCCCAGAAGCATGTTGGGCAGCGCCGACTTGAAGGAGCCGCTACTGTTGGGGATTTCCCTAGTGTTGCTGTGCGCCATCGTCGGCTGGTCGCTAGTGTTTTGCTGCTCGAAACAGCCGGCTCGGCAATCCTTGGCCACACTGAGCGAGGGAGCAGCCGGCTATTTAGGAATTACCGCGTTGGTCATCGTATTTGCCGGAGCGACCGCTTGGGGGATCGGAGCCGCTTTGGGGAACCCGATTGTGGAAGACACGTACCCCGCTCTGACCAGCATTCCAAAGTTGTTTTCTACGGGTGAAACGGTCATCGTGCACGAGTTGGCCCCTCAACCTGCCGAGGGGGCGGCCCCGTTTGTTCCAATCGATTTACCCATTGATACGGACTTGCTCTATCAACTGGTAATTCACTCGAATATGACCGTATTGCTGGCCGACTCGGCCGACAGTGCTAACTTCAGCCGTGCTCCAATTAGGATCTTGGCTGGTGAGTCGTTGACATGGAACCGACGCACGAACAAGCCAGAAGAACTTGCGATACCGACCGATGAGGCGACTCAGCTCCACGTGCAAAATGGAGAAATCTACGATGCGGTGCTCACCTTTACCGCCGTGACCATGCCGCCTGTCCCGGAAGCGGCCAGTTTGGTCATCACCGCACTGGCCGTGCTGCTAATTGGACTGGCCCTACTGTTGCAACAAGCGGTCGCGCCGCGCGCGTCGGCCGTCGCGCATGCCACGCTCAAGAACGAAATGGCGCAGCCGCTGTTCCTGGTGCTGATGCTACTTGGATCGCTGGCCATCGTGCTCTATACATTCCTTTCGTTTAATACGTTTGGTGAGGATATCAAGCTGCTCAAAGATTGCGGTATCACCACGATTATGTTGTTGGCAGCTTTCCAAGGAGTCTGGTCAGCCAGCAGCTCGATCAGCGAGGAAATTGAAGGCAAGACCGCTCTCACGGTTCTTAGCAAGCCGATTCAGCGACGCAGTTTCGTGATCGGGAAATTCCTGGGGATATTCTGGTTGCTGATGCTGATGTTCGTGGTCCTCGGCACGCTGGAGTTGACCGCAGTGGCTTACAAGCCGATCTACGATTCTCGCGAGACATCCGAAGCGATGCCCACCTGGCAGCAGTGCCATTTGGAAATGACCCGCACCATTCCCGGCTTGGCGATGGCCTTCATGCAGTCGGTGGTGTTGATGGCTGTCAGTGTTGCCTTGGCGACTCGCCTGCCGCAGTTGGCCAATTTGGCGATCTGCTTCGCCATCTATGTCGTCGGCAACTTGACCACATCGCTGGTGAGTAGCACGCAAGACGGATTCGAGATCGTCAAATTCGTCTCTTCCTTGGTGGCCACGATCATACCGATTCTCGAGCACTTTTCGTTGCAAGCGGCCATCGATGCGGGCACGCCGATTACGATGTCACTGCTATCGGGCAATTTGATTTACTGCCTACTGTATGTGATGCTGGCGATGTTTTTGGCGCTGTTGTTGTTCGAGGATCGCGATTTGGCCTAGCGTCTAAAGTAGCACGTTGGTCCCCAACGTGATTAGGGGAGTACGTTGGCCCCCAACGTGACTCTCGGTGGGGACCACCGAGCTACGTGACTTTCGGTGGGGACCACCGAGCTACGTGACTTTCGGTGGGGACCACCGAGCTACGTTGCACCGAGCTACCGTAATGAATTTCAACTCGCGACGCTGCTTGCTGGCCATTTTGCTCGTCGCATTTCTACTGCGGTTGGGGGCTGCCAGCTATTGGCATCGCACCGCACAGTCCGAGGGGCGACTCTTCCGACTTGGAGATAGCCACAGCTACTGGACCCTAGCGAGCCAACTTGCGAGTGGGTTGCCATACCAATACGAAAGCCCCGAGTCGCGTATCTTTCGCGCGCCGCTCTATCCTCTGGTTTTGGCTCCCTTGGCAAGCGGGCAGGATCCGGCCACAGGTGTGTGGTGGGCACGCGTGCTGGGTTGCTTATTGGGGACGCTGGCCGTGGCGGAGATTGCTCTGCTGGCGTGGCGATTCGGTGGAGGCCCCGCGTCACTTATCGCAGCCGGTTTGGCAGCCGTCTATCCATCGGCGATTGGCATGAGCATCATCGTGCTCAGCGAAGCGATCTTCATTCCGCTGATGCTCGGTCACTTACTCGCTTGGCAGTCCGCGTGGCAAACATCGTCCGCCACCAGTCGCTGGGGCTACGGACTGCTGGCGGGCGGGTTGGCGGGAGCGGCCGTGCTAGCGCGTCCGAGTTGGCTGTTGTTTGCGCCATTCGCTTGGGCTGTTGGCATGCTGATCGGCCAGAAACGAGCGCGACAGACGCTAATCCTGGTGGCTTCCTTAATTGGCTTGAGTTGCGTGATGTCGCCGTGGTGGATACGAAATGCTCGCATAACGGGCCGTTTTGTACCGACGACATTGCAGGTTGGCCCAAGTCTGCTCGATGGTCTGCACGCTGGTGCTTCGGGGGCGAGCGACGAAGACATGGCTTTCATGCAGCCGTTAATGGCCGAGCAAATGGCTGAAGATGCTCAGCAAACTGAGCCACTGGTTAGCACGCTCGAGTACCGTGTCAATGCTCGAGCTCAGCAGGCAGCTGTCACGTGGGCTAAAGCACATCCAGTCGAAGTGCTAGTATTGGCGGCGCGCAAATTCTTGAGAATCTGGACTCTGTGGCCCGATGGCGGCGAGATCAATTCGGCAGCAACCCGCCTGGCCATCACCCTTAGTAGCTTTAGTATTCTGTTGCTAGCATTGTGGTACGGCAGTACATTACTTGGGCGGTTTGATTGGTTTTATGCAATATGCTTCGTCCCATCCCTTTACTTCACACTTCTACACATGGTATTTGTAGGCTCGGTCCGTTATCGAGAGCCAGCATTATTGGTGCTGATTCCGCTAGCGGCCTGCGGGATTGCGCGATGGACGAGTTATCCCGTAGAGCCTCCCGTCCCCGCTCGACTCGCGCCGCAAGGTAACGGAATTGCCTCGGATACGCCAAGCTGATTCGCCCGACAACGTGCATCCCTGCGATGCGGGTCGGCTGAGCGACCGCGCTTCGGCCAACGAAGTGGTGGGTGGGCAATCCAACAGTCGAGCCAAGCGACATGAGAGCCACGTTCCTGTGCTGCTGTTGATCATCGCACTGGCATCGTTGGCCACGATGTTGTGGTATCGCGCCTTTTTGGGGAAATACAATCAGGGGCTCCACAACTCCGTTGTCGAGAATCTAAATCGGCTCTTCCCCGATTCGATTGTGCAGATCGGAAGCGTATCCGCCGACAGCCCCGACAAGATCATCGTCAACAATCTCCGCTTGGCTTCCGTTGTCGCGAATCCCAAGCGGCCGATAGTGACCATCCATCGCGTTGTATTGCACGGTGACTTAGATATTGCTCATTGGGTACAGAAGACCACGCGCGTCGCGCACGTCGACTTGCATGGTGTGCGAATTGACGTGTGGCGCAACTCAGCGGGGCTGTGGTCGATTCAAACGTTGCAGCCGCACCCGATTCCCAATGCGCCGCCGCCGAGCATAAACTTTCAAGATGCAACGCTGCGACTTTTTAGTGATGCGGGCTCTGCGGCGAACGTACTGTCTTTCTCCGACTTGCAAGGTCGCATGGAACCTGCAGGGGCGAACACGGTCAGCGCAGTACCGTCGGCGCGCACAGCTATTCACAAACCACCGATGGCGGTGCAGTTGTCGTGTCGCAGCACGGGGTTATTAAAGCGTTTAGAGCTGACGGGGCTGGTCGATGTGGAGCAGCAGACCTGGAACGCTGAGGGGTCGATCGACAATCTCAATTTCTCGCCCAAATTATTAGAAGCCATGCCTGCGGAGTTGTCGCAGTACATGTCGCAACTCTCAGGGCTCGAGTGTTTGGCGTCGAGCCGCTTTCGCGTGGCGAGTACGGTCGAGCAAGGAGTCTCGTTCGAGGTACAGGGCAGGATCTCAGCGGGGCGACTGCGCGATTCGCGTTTGCCGTATCCGCTGGACAAACTCAGCGCCGCCTTCTTTTGCAACAATCAGATTCTACAGTTGCGTTCGATGCGGGCTTCGAGCGGCGAAGCCACGTTGGAGCTCAAGTCCGACATCATGGGTTTTGGACGCGACGTGCCGATGGTCATTCATGCGGAGGCGAAGAATCTCGAGATTGACAGCCGCATGCGCGAATCGCTGCCGGCCAGTTTGCGCGAACATTGGGATCGTTTGCAACCGGCTGGCCGAGTGGATGGCGATATTCGACTGACCTTCGACGGACATGCGTGGACACCTATCGCTTCCATCCATTGTGAGCAGGTCTCGATCAAACCTTGGTTGTTTCCCTATCCCGTCAATGACATCCATGGCCAGATTCGCTATCAAGAAGGTACGATCAGCAGCGAGCGTCTCGATGGATTGGCCGGTGGGCAGCCCGTCTCAAGCAACTTCATCCTCTCGCAGCAAGGCAATCAATGGATCGGCAAGCTCAACCTGCAATCCGAAGGTGCCTTGGCCATCGACGAACCGCTGCTGGCCGCATTGACTCCCGATGGAAAAGAGACCAGTGGAGTCGAGCGGTTTGTGCGTTCTTTACGTCCACGCGGTACGATCCAAGTCAACCACGCGACCTTCGAGAAAGCGACGGTTGAGTCGATAGGCTGGCATCGCGACATCGACATCCAAGTTCTCAGCGGCAGCATCAAATACGATCACTTTCGCTACCCTATTCACGAAATCCAAGGGCGGATTGTTAGCCAGGGCGACAATTGGTGGCTGCATCAATTCCAGGGGCGCAACGATAGTGGACAGATCTTGTGTTCGGGCAACTGGAGCTTGTCAGACGATGCCGAGATTCCCTTCGACTTGCGTTTTCAAGCGACTGCCGTGCCGATCGAAGAAGAGCTCCAGCGCGCACTGCCCAAAGAGGTGCAATACGTGTGGGACGAACTCCAGCCCTCTGGATCGATCGATCGCGTAGAGGTGCAACTCAATAAAGTCCCCGGTCAGCAGCTGACGACGCGCGTCGCGATTGAGGAACGGAGCGAAACGAATCAGCAAGCGGGCCGTTCACTAAGGATTCAACCCAAGAACTTTCCATTGTGGCTGTCGGATATCGATTGCAGCATTCAATACGAACCGGGGCGTGTGCTGATTCACCAAGCGTCAGGAATCAATGGCGACAGTCGCTTGGCCATCCAGGGCGAGTGTCAGCCACAGGCCGATGGTCGATGGTTGGCGGACATCCAGTGGCTACCTCGAACCCGCTTGATTGTCGATGGACAGCTCGTGCGTGCGCTGCCGAAAACGATTCGCGATTCGCTGGTGCGTATCGACTTCCGTGGTCCAGTGGGTGTGCTTGGGCGTAGCCAAGTGCTGTTTGCCAGCGAGACCGAGGCCACCGTGAATACCGCCTGGGACTGCCAGCTAGATATCGAGGACGGACAGTTCGGAGATGGTAAAGTTGTCGGCGGTCTACGCGGCACTCTTCTCGCAACCGGCTCCAGTGATGGGAGTACACTACAGACGCGCGGCTCAGTGGAAATGGATGCACTCAATGTGTATGGCGTACCGCTCACGCGATTGCGCGGTCCCTACTCTATCGCTGACAACTTGCTCAGCTTTGGCTCAGAAGTCGCCAGCACGCAACCCGCCCAAGAGCGGCAAGCCATGACCGCTGATGCGCTAACCGGTCAATTGACAATCGCGGGAGTGGGGCATTTGCAGGACGGCAAGCTGATCTTGAATGCCGAATTGCACGACGCCGAACTGAGTGGTTTGCTGCGCGACGTAGGTGTCGAAAAGGCCAGCACCCAAGCCCGCTGTCAAGCCAAAGTCGGTTTTAGTGGTATCCCCTGGAACGCGCAAACGTGGAATGGCGATGGCGAGATACATTTGACCGACGCGCGACTATTTCAACTCCCTTTCATGATGCGTCTGATGGGGACCGCCTCGGTCAACGCCGACGACGACTCTGCCTTTCAAACAGCCGACATCACCTTCGACATCGATGGGGACAAGATTCCCTTGCGTATCCAGTGCGAAGGGGACGTATTGCGATTGCGTGGCGAAGGTTCGATCAACACCCGTCGCGACATCGATTTGCAAATGTACACCTACATTGGCCGTCGTCCGATCTATAGTATGGTTTCACCACTGTTGGCCGAATCGCGTTATGCGACCTTTATGCTCATCGAGGTCGATGGTACGCTCGACAATCCCAACATGCAACGCCGTCCCTTCCCGCAGATCGAAGCCACCTTGCAACAGATCTTCCCCGAAGTCGCCCAAAAAAATAAAATGGATGGATTGGTTCCGTGGCGGTAGCGGGAAGCTAATGCGTTCCAGACAAATGATTAACGTGGTTCTTAATCAGGAGTTTACAGATGCTCATCCCCCCTTCAAGTTCAGCAGCACAGGCAGCTAGCGTCGCTTCTCAAGCAACTGCCAAAGAAACGAGTGCCGAAGCATCTCCGGCTGGCGGACCAGCGGCTAAACAGGCTACCGTAGAGAAATCCAACTCGGCCAGCGCCGACCGCGATGCTCAAGGACAAGGAGATGGCTTGCCTGGCGAGCGACGCCCTGCCATTGTCGATGAACTCGATGTCGATTCGTCCAAGATCGTAGAAGAGCCCACTACCGGAGCGAGTGCTGCGGCCCCCGTGTTGCCCGATGAACTCCCGGGCCAGCTCGATATTATCGGCTAACCGCTAAAACCCCCACGAGCTTGCCCCTTGGGTCGGTCTTTCCACCTAGACCCCCGCGAGCTTGCCCCTTGGGTCGGTCTTTACACCTAGGCCCCCGCGAGCTTGCTCGCTGGTGAATTAGTTTTGTAGCTAGGATGACCACTAGTCGCCCAGCCTGGCCTTCCCGCGACATTGCCGCCTGGAGGCGGCACTGTCGCGGGAAGGCCAGGCAAGCTGGCGTGGGGCCAGTGAAAACGCCAGAAAGTGAGCCTACACCGACGGCGGAGCGTCGGGCCACATTAATCAGCCTGTCTAGCCAATGAACTGGCTGGTATGATGAACAAGCTAAGCGTCGATCTCATAAACCGTTTTCTCGAATTCTAATCACGTCACGCATGCTCAACTTCACTAAAATGCACGGAGCGGGCAACGACTACGTGTATGTCAATTGCTTCGCCGAACAACTCCCGCGACCGGCGGCCGAATTGGCCATAGAAATTTCTGACCGGCGATTTGGCGTTGGCGGTGATGGGCTGATTCTAATCGAACCATCGCAAGTGGCCGACGCGCGCATGCGCATGTTCAATGCGGATGGTAGCGAAGCGGAAATGTGCGGCAATGGCATTCGCTGCGTTGCCAAGTACGTTTACGATCACGGCATCTCGCGCCGCGAGCACTTGGCGATCGAAACGGGTAGCGGCGTAAGGCAGTTGGTCCTTGAACTTGAGCACGACAAAGTCAGCCGCGTGACGGTCGATATGGGCGAGCCGAAACTGGAAGCGGCGGATGTGCCAACTACGCTGAGCAGTGGACCGGTGATCAATTTTGAAACGCAGTTTGCTGGTGTGACACTCAAGGTGACGACCGTCTCGATGGGCAATCCACACTGTGTGATTTTCGTTCCTCAGGCTACCGATGAACTGGTCTTGGGTTTGGGACCGAAGATAGAATGTGACCCGCGCTTTCCCAGTCGCACCAATGTTGAATTCATCGAGGTTATTTCGCCCGGTGAACTGCGACAGAGAACATGGGAACGCGGCTCTGGCGAGACCTGGGCCTGTGGCACGGGGGCCAGTGCCGTTTGCGTGGCTGGTGTGCTCGCTGGCTATTCGGAGCGTGAGGTGTTGATTCATTTGCGCGGCGGCGACTTGCAACTCCGCTGGGATGAAGCCAGCAACCATGTGTTTATGACCGGCGGCGCGACGGAAGTTTTCAGCGGCACGTGGCTTGGCTAAACATAGACATGCCCAAAGTTCCTCAGCCAATCCGTCAATTTTTTCGACGCCGCAAACCTCCGGTCGTGTTATGGCGGTTGGTGGGGCTGTTGGTGATCAAGTCACTCAACGTGTGGATGTCGACGCTGTCTTACCGGGCTGCGCGATACGATCCGACGGTCGACCCAGCCGACGCGCGCTTTGACGGCCCGGCCATCTACGTGTTTTGGCACGAGACGATTCCACTGCCAATCTACATGCGGCCGAATTGTCGACTGTCGATGTTGCTGAGCCAACATCAAGACGCCGAGGTGCTCTCGCACGTAGCTCACTTCGCCGGTTTGCAAGTCGTCCGAGGTTCTTCCAATCGCGGTGGCACGTCCGCCCTGCGGACGATGATCGAGCGCGGCAAAGGAATGAGCCTGGCCATTACCCCCGACGGACCGCGCGGTCCGCGTCGCGTGTTGGCACAAGGTTGCATTTATCTGTCGAGTCGCTTGCAGATTCCCATTGTGCCCATCGCTGTCGGTTACGATCGACCTTGGCGAAATCGAAGTTCGTGGGACAAATTCGCGTTCCCGCGTCCCTTCAGCCGCTGTCGAGCCATTCTGGGTCCGCGACTACAAATGCCACCAGACATTGAAAAGGGCGATATCGAGCACTATCGGCTATGGGTCCAACAGCAATTGGACCAGCTCACTCGTCTAGCCGAGGACTGGGCCCAGCGGCGATGTGATGTGGCAGGCTCTGAAAGACTGTTTCGCCAATCGCAGCATATTCATGCTGTGAATTGAAACCCACAAAGTTTTTGGCAAACAGAGTTTCCAATGACCGGTGCATGAGGCCACCTGACGAACCTTGGAGCGCGGGGATTCATCACCGCTTTGGCCTGCTTCGAAGTACGCACCAAGCGGAAACTTCAGGTCGCCAATGCGGATCGACCGAAGGATATCCTGCACTGCGCACCGACTCCACTCAACCTCAATCGCCCTGAGCGCTGCCAGCTTGTTTTTCACCGATAAATTCCCGTGTGATGTGGGCCGTACTCCAGCCCACGCAAATGTTGTGCGGGCTCCTGTGGTTAATGAAGTCGAGGTCATGTACGAGTTGTGATAGGTCGTAGGCCTGAGACAGTTACCTCAGCAATGCCAGCGTGTCTCTGTCGACTGCGGAATAATAGGCAACAGCCTATACATCCAAACACCACCAAGCTAGTAGGTTCCGGAACCATAGCGTTGCCAACCACGGTAAAGCTCGCGCCCTGAACGTCGGGGGCTCAGACCGTCAGATTGGCATCGTCTAGGAGCAGCGATGTTCCAAACACCGGATCAAAGCTGTCGACGACAATCGACTCCATGCGATCGTAGTCCTTCCCGAAGTCAAAGCGCAACTTGCCGTCGTCGTCAAAGCTGACGTCGAGCGATCCATCTGGGTTCAGCCATAAGACGAAGAGATCGTTGTCTCGAGCCGAATGATCGTAGAAATATCCAGTGATGGCGATTCGGCCGAAGCCGTCTATAGCCAATTCGGGTACGAAATCGGAGCTGTTTCGGCTTGCATCCACCAAGTTGGTGGTTTGAATGCCTGCATTGCCAAAGCCTTGGTCCAAATGGCCTGATTCCAGGAACCTCGCGACGGCGATGTCGTCATACGCAAAGCTTGTATCGATGGCCCCGTTTGGCGTTAAACGGGTGACCACGAAGTCTCTTCCCGATCCATCAATGTAGCTCCATGTGCCTGCAATGATGATCCGACCTTGATCATCAAGGGCCATCGTGCTCGCTGTCATCCTCGCATCTTCAGACCACATTCGGTGTTTGGCGACCCCAAGGGTATCGAACGCTCCGTCAACACCACCGTCTGCGTTCAGCCGCATGACCGTGACATCACTTGATGTATCTCCCAGGACCAACAATTGTCCGTTGGATGGATAGGCGACCACGTAGCCACTGGTATCGCTGGTTGGTTGCCGTATTTCCGAACTGATAAATCCACCATCACCAAAACCAGGATCAAGCGAACCGGCGGGGATCAAGTTCTGGTGGCCATTGCCGAGTCCCGTTACGACGTAGTCCTCGACTTCGCCATCGCTTGCGAATCCCGTCGGCATAGCGGCTATGTCGTCGGTACTCAAACGAAACCGTGCATACGTTTTTCCTACGACTCCCGCTGGAATGGATGGGAATGTCAATGCGACCGCGTGTTCGATCGTCCCGCTATCTACAGCGAACTTGGCGCGTTCCGTCTAACCGACATAAAGAGGACATCGATTGCAGCGTCGTAGGTATCCGTCGTGTAGGACCCTTCATCACCGGTAGCGCGATTTCGCTCGTACTCTTGTCGAGACACCAACAGGTCTGGGACACCATTGCCGTCCAAATCGCCGACCGAGGTAATCGCGCGACCGAAGGCAAGATTGGCGGGATAGTAGTCATTGTCGTCGGGGCCGATGTTCGGTTCAGGCAGGATCTCAGTGGATTTACGATGAGAGCCGTCTGGATTCAGAAAGAGGATACGTACTTTTCCGTTAGCATCGGGAGAGAAACGCGACACATCAAACGATGTACTTCCGACGGCCAGCTCTTCAATTCCGTCACAATCTAAATCTCCGGCCGACGCCAGCGAACCGATCGCTCCAAAACTATCGATTCCCAGCACGCTGCCGGGTTCCGTCGTCGTGATGACGCGTCCTTCCGGCCCCACAAACAAAACTTGCAGCGAACCACCCTTACTGACCACCATGTCGTGTAGCCGTTACCATCAATGTCGCCCAAAGCTGTGACGTGCTGAGCGTCCTGACCTCGTGTTCCAAAAGGTCCGATCTGGCTATCGGCAACCATCTTACCCTCGACGTCTAATGAAACAATGTTGACGTTAGTTGACGACCCGCTATCGTACGGCGGCTTGAGGCAGTGCTGGGCGATGGAGTGCGTTTTGAGAACATGGCACCGATGCTGGGTAAGGAGGTTTGCGAAGAGCTGAAACTTCCCTGACTGGGGGAGCCTCCATATTGCAATGCGAGAATTGGACTCGAAACGTCCAACGAAATTTAGATTTTGGTTAAAGTAGAGGTATGCCTCTGGGGAACTACGCTGTTGAGACAGGTAGATGGCGGCAACAGCTCACACTAAGAAAGGCTCGATCGCGATGAGCCCAGCATTGAAGAAAGCCTTCATTTCAGAGGAAGAGTACCTAGCGCCTGAATGAATCGACTTTGCCAAGAATAATTGGTGCTCGCTGACCGTCAATACGACGGGCCCAGACAATTAGTCCAGTTCCCGCCGGTGATAGCTCAAAGAAATGTGCTTTGCGCCGCAACTCGGGGCGCGCGGTCAATTGTCCCAGTGGATGGGAGGTAGGTAGATGCCACGCGCGCACTTTGCCGTTGAGGTGTCCCGAGACTAGGATGCGACCGTCATCAAAGAATTGGAACCCGCCTGGCAGCGAAATGTCATGGGCTTCAAATACCATTTCATCGGAAGCGCGATCCAAAACTCTGATACCTCCTCCGAAGGACACTGCCAATAACCTCCCATCAGGGCTCAGCGTACAATTGCCGTCAATGGCTAGTGGGATCCGTTTGTTGACTTGCCCGCTGGCGATATCAAGTTCTAGGACGCCTCCCTGGTCCCAAGGATGCACAATGAGCGTACTGCAATGGTCAGCAAAAACAGGATCACAATAGCTACCAAAATTCCACGAGCGAACCAACTGGTGAGTCCTCCAGTCATCCTCGGTATGCCAGACGGCCAATTCATCCGCGTTGGCTGCGGCAAAATACCTGGAATCGGGAGATAACGTGACGTAGTTGTGGGAGAACGAAGATTTGAAACAGGTCAGCCATTGGCCGCGATCGACGTCAAGTACACCCAACTTGCGTAACCCGCCCGCTGCGATTCGACCATCGGCAGACATGTACGACAGTACGTCTGGCATGAACGGCTCAACATCGTCAATTGTTGTGAATTCTGGACTCTTGTCGTAGGTTTCCCCGGCAAAGTAACGAACAATGCAATCATCGGAAGACCAATAGGCTCCAAGCAAAGGACGCGAACTTGGTGGAACTCTAGGTTCTAGGTCTTCGCGATCCCAGACCTTCATCGATCCATCGGCGGCGGCGGATAGGAAGCGGCGGCTGTCGAGCCAGTGGATGGTTGTCGGGCGATTTTCCTCCTCAGAATACTTATGCGCAGCAAACCGCAGCTTCACTTCGCCATGGACATCGCCGGTCGGTGACTCGGAAAGCTGCATGAGCTGTATGCGTCCGTTTGCATACGCGGCGGATAGCCAGCGCCCATCGGGTGAGCCAGCCAGCGAGCATGCGTACTCCGCGTTCGTATTGAACGAACCGACGATCTGGCGCGCCTCGACATCAATGACGATCAACGCATCATAATAGCGTTCGCCAGCAACTAACCAGCGACGGTCAGGTCCTGCCCAGCAAAATGATCGCACATTGGAAATTGGTTTGGTGTCCAAAGTATGGCTCAACTGCTGCGATGCAATGTCCCAGACCTAGATGCCTGTGCGTGTTGAAACATATAGCCATTTGCTATCCTGCGAGAATAGAATCGATTCGTGTCGATGATCATTCGCGTGACGAAAAAGTTCGGTCCCGTCGGCGCGATATAGGCAGAAACAGCTATATCGCGCACCTGCGGCAATCAGACTTCCATCGGCTGACCAGACTAATGATTCCACGCCCGCATCAAGTTCCTCGAATTCTCTGAGAACTTTTCCAGTTGCCAAGTCCCACAGCCAAACTTGACCTGTTAGGGATCCTGTGACTGCTTGAGTTCCGTCAGGTGAAACTGCAATGGAATCCGTTCTCGCTAAGTGTTTGCCTAGGACCTTAAATGACGCCGACCCATCCAGGCTCGCTGTTATAAGTTGTCCGTCGGCATCGACTGCGAACGCCTGAGTTGCATCTTTCGAAAATGTGATATCGCGTATTGCCGTCGAATGCTGGGCTAGCAGTCTGGGCTGAGGATCCGCCATCTGCCTGAGCAATGTTGCAAAGCTGTGCGAATTGTCGCTAGGGCGATCAGCCTGTGGGACGGCCAGCGATTGATACTCATCAAGCCGTGCCTTCATACTGGCCAGATCGCGTTGCGATAAGGCTGTGAGTGCCGACTGGAAGATGTTCGACTCATGAAGTTCGTAAGCATACTGCTCGCGAAGTTGACTGATTCGAGCGACACGATTTGCTCGAATATACAGTCCGAATGAGATAGCACCGGTCACCAACAACATCAAAGTGAACACGGCAGCGATTCCAACAGGCCAGCGATATTTCTGAACCGCTTTTTGGGTGCGATACAAGAGTGTCGGCGGACAAGCATGAACGGGCTCGTTCGCGATAAATCGGCCGATGTCGTCGGCGAAATCGGCAGCCGATTGATAGCGTTGTTCGGGATCTTTTTCTAACGCGCGCAAGATGATCCAATCTAATTCTCGTCGAACTTTCTTGCCCAACTCCTGCGAGCGAGAAATCTGTCGCCATGTAATGAGGCGTGGTTCACCATCCTGGATGGCCTTCAGACGCTGGCTTGGGCGTTGTGCTGGTTCTTCGCAGATTAGCTTTCTGATGCGCTCGATTCCCTCGCTTTGTAGCGCACTGCGATCCACGGGAGTCACTCCCGTGACCAGCTTGTATAGCAGCACGCCCAGTGAAAAGATGTCGCTACGGGTGTCTATGCCGTTATCACCATGGTTCGCTTGTTCTGGACTCATATAGAGCGGCGTACCAACCAGTCGAGCAAACTCGGTGATGCATGTTTGCGAAGATTCGCCTGCAGACAGTGCCTTGGCAATGCCAAAGTCAATCACCTTGACGACACGTTCGCCATCTTGGGCGAGTATAAGCACGTTCGAGGGCTTGAGATCACGATGAACAATTTGTTTGTCGTGAGCATGCTGAATGGCTCGACAGACAGACACAAAAAGTTGTAGTCGTGTAAAGAAAGATACCTGCGCTGCGTCGCAGTACTTGTCGATGGCCAGACCTCGCACCAATTCCATAACAAAGTACGGCCTGCCCTGGCTCGTCATGCCCGCATCGAAGACACTAGCGATGTTTGGATGTTGCATCAAGGCGAGCGTCTGAAGCTCCGATTTGAAACGCATCAGTACTTCGCGCGTGTCCATTCCTGGCTTAATGAGTTTGAGAGCCACCTCGCGTTCAACGGGAGTGGCTTGCCGAGCTCGATAGACGGTTCCCATACCTCCTTCGCCAATTCGCTCTAGCAATTGGTAGGGACCGATCGTGTCCTCAATACGGAACTCGAAATCGAGGTCGGAGTCCTCGAACTGAGCCTGCAATCGAAAGGGCTCTAGCCAGTGGGCAACACGATCTAGCGGGCCTACCGCTATCGTTTCCTGAACGGCTAGCAGCCTTTCGACTTCAGCCCTAAGTTGCAAATCGTCGCCGCATTGATCGTCTAGGAAATGCTTACGCGCCAAGTGATCACTGAATTCTAACGAGCCAATGAAAAGTGACTTTAGATTTGGTTCGCTTGCCGCGTTTTCCCGCATTCCATCCCCATTCCATCGTTCGAGTAACTGACGAAGCTCGACCACAACGTCTTAAAGTTCAATGCGTGAAACACTTCCGAAACGTCCAGGAATTGATTTTGTGCGGACAAGCTACTAATCGGCCAAGACTTGAGTCTCAATGAGATTTGCCGCCAACCATGAACGAGCAAATTCCCAGTTGGCGTAAGCCGCAGAACGAGAGAGGCCCAGCGACTGTCCCGCTTCCGTGACGGACATGCCTGCGAACAAACGCAACTTGACCAGCTTAGCAGCTACACGGTCGACGCTGGCCAGTTGGTCCAGGCCGGCATTGATGTCAAGCAGGTCGTCGATCGAGCCATCGGGTAATTCGATATGCTCGAGTAACTCCGATTTCCTAAGATCGCCACCTCGCTTGAGGCACTTCCGGGCGCGGGCTGATTCAATTAAGATTCGTCGCATTGCCTCGGCTGCCGCCGCGAAGAAATGACCTCTACTTTCCCAACGCGCACAGTCCCCTGAGCACACGAGACGCAAATAGTCTTCGTGGACTAGGGCCGTACTTTGTAGCGTATGATCATCTCGCTCGCGAGCCATCCGCGCCGCCGCGAGTTTGCGTAGTTCTTCGTAAACCAATGGCAACAGATCAGCCGCAGCGGCTGAATCGCCATTTCCGCTTCGTGTTAGTAGGTAGGTGAGTTGTGGCATAATCACTACTTTAGGGTATCGCCGCCAGCTTTCCTAGCATCTTTTTGGAAGTTTTCCGCCTTAACCACCCCCCAACGCCGTGAAGCGAACCATTACCAGTGCTTGGACTAGTCGTTTGAGAACTACATTTGAACACCGTGCATCACCGGTTAACGAATCGGTCAACAATTAACAGTTTAGTCTCTCTGCGGACTACTGTCGGGCTGGAGGCGCTGATTTACGTGGCCGTGGTAGCGGCAGTCTATTCCTTGGTCGACAACCAGTAGACTGGCAATAATTTTCGGTTCTGCTGTTGGGGGTGTCGGACGAGCAGTTGGTTTTGACGTCCATAGCTGCATTTTTTATTTTTCGAGGTAAGTTATTGTGGTAATTGAATTTCTGAAGTTTAGAGTCCTGCATGAGAACATTATCATCGATCGACGAATTGAGGTTCGAAAGCGAGATGCGCTTCTAGCTCTCGTGACAACTTGTTGTACCTCCCAGAGGTCGAAGTCTTTGGTGCCAAACTTTTTAGGGGGCTCAATGCATCTTTTCAAATGCGTCTCTTATTTCTTCCTGATCGCCACAATCTTCACTGGTCCGTCTTCTGCCACAGCTCAGCAGGGCGAGCAAAGCAGGGAACAGGAATCCATTGTTGCAAAAGTAGATTCGACCTGGAACCAAGTATTCGAGTTTGAAGAAGGATGGACCGGCGGCGATGGAGCGGGCACCGTCGACTTGGGCAATGGGCGCGTGTTGTGGATGTTCGCCGACTCGCTCATTGGCGATGTCGTAGACGGCAAGCATGCAGCGGGAACCCATATGGTTAACAACGTGATGGCAATTCAAACGCTTTCCGAAGACGGCGTGCCCAATCGCCGACAATTCGAGTTCGCATGGGGAGCAAACGACAAAAACCAAGAGCCGACAGCATGGCTGATTCCCGATCCCGACTTGGTGAAACCGTCTTCCCCGATAGTAAATGCGAAGTATCCCAACGGTTGGTACTGGCCAGCGGGTGGCGGCTGCACTTTTGACGAAAAGGGGAAACGCAAACTGGTTTTCTTTCAGTATCACGTCGGTCGAACGGATAAGGATCAAGGCGTTTGGTCGTTCAAGCTCATTGGTGGAGCGATGACCGTGATCGACGATACCGATCGGCCTTTGTCGGAATGGAAGCCACGACAGTTGGACTTGCCGCATTCGGTGGATTCCGATCTGCTGGCAACTCGTGCAGCAGAGGGGGGCGGTCACGTAAAGGTAGAAAACCTCAAAGAGTTTCATTGGGGAATGGCTTGCCTCATACACGAGAGCGAGTTGGCTGGAACCAAAACGGAGTTCGTCTACATTTACGGGGCTCGGCCGCAAGAAATGCTTCGTCGTCAGGTGGTGCTTGCGAGAGTCCCCGCCAGCCAAATCGAAGATTTCTCGAAGTGGCGCTTCTTTGCAGGTGATCAAAGTTGGACTGACGATGTGTGTCTGGCAAAACCGATTACTGATTCCGGTGCAGGGGAGTTTTCCGTCGAGCGGATTACATGGCAGGGAACTACCAAGTATGTCATGATCCACAGTGAAGACATGCTGGGCACTCGGATTTTTGCAAGAACCGCTGACTTGCCTGAAGGCCCTTGGTCGCCACAGCGTCAGATCTACGACGTACCCGACGTCCTCCGTAGCAAGAATTACTTTACCTACGCAGCTAAGGGACACGCTTCGATTTCACTCGACGGAATGTTGCTAATCAGCTACATTGTGAACTCGCAAGACTTTTGGGAGATGCTCGGCGACGCCTCCATCTATCGTCCTCGCTTCGTTTCCATTTCATTGGAAGAGCTATTCGAGCCAAGATCGGTTGACTAAGATTACAAACTCGTATGCTGGCGACTGGTTTAGTCGATCGTATGCCATGGACATACCGACGGCAGTTTATGAAGCTTCCCATTGCGAGGCAACTTGATCAACCGTCATGCGAATCCTCCGTCGCGCTTCGTCGCGTGGAACACCATTCATCAATAGGCTGTCGTAGTCGGTATGTTCGTGGCGAATATGAGCGATAACGGCCAGCCGCACGGCTCGCTCATCGGCTTCGCGACCAGCCGCGGAACGACCGATTCGGCCACTCCCACGCTGAGCCGTGTGCTGGGCAATCACTTTAGCCGACGCTGCGGGACATCTTGGAAAGAGGCGCGCGATAACGCCGGTCATCTTCGCGACCAATGCCACGTCGGCTTGTTCCCGACGGACGGCTGCCACCTCTCGTTGCGACTGGCGCTTGTCCGCATCCTGCAGCATCGAATCCTCAGCCTCGTCAATGCTCTGCCGGCTGACCAATAAGCCGCGTCGATCGTAGCGTTTTCGGCTGCGATTGAACTGCAACACGACCGCGTGCAACGGACTGGCCTTCTTGGCGCGGCGCGTCAGCGTAGCATCGCCTGCGGGTAAGAACTCAAGGTGCGACAGATCGGCACAGTCCAGGCACAACGGTTCTTGTCTCTCTAAACAGAACATCTGGCCTCGCCCCAGGCGCGCATCGCATTCTTGGCAAATCGTCTCGTCAGAGGTTTGTATAAAGACGCACAATTCAACCGCCGCGTTGATTTTCTTTTCGATTGCTTTGCGACGGGCTGGGCTGAGATCGCTGCGGCGATAGCGAGTTCGATAGAAGCGGTCCAGCTCAGCGTTATCAGTCGATACTATTCTCAAATCGCGTGTCTCGCGCACCGAACTGGCTTGGTAGATGGCTGGCATGGCTTCGAGCCCATGCTCGGATACCCAACGGCGAAACGTGTCGAATACGATCTGCAACTTGGCCGCGCCACACTCGATATGCTCCTCTAGCACTCGATAGTAGTCGTGCTCACGCTGCCAACCATCGAAGGCCCGCTGCGACAGAAACCCAAGCTGTAGCAGTAGTTCGATAGGACCAACCGCTCCGTGGCCTTTGAGCGCTTGCTCCGCAGCCGCCACCGTCCGCTGTTCCATTGTCGAATTTGATTGAGTCGGCATTAGCCCACTCTCCACTTTCTGTTGGCCACTATTGACCACCCATTCTATAACAAACTATGTTCCTTTGCATTCGTTTCCAGCCATTTTTACTTAGTCTTCAAGTAGCAACCAGATAGGGTTAGAACCTGAGCCAGCAATCTCGATTCAGCGAGCACCCGAATAGCTCTGAATCGCCCTTCGAAGATTAAGAGCCTCCGTCATAGATAAAGGCTGCGAACGGCTACGGAATTATTCAGTACGTTTTGTTGGTATCAACGATAAAAGTTCCATTGTCGGCAACGGGCATGAGTGGCATGCGTCGCTGTCCGGCGACGGTTGCGGAACGCGAGTTGCGGCCGAGATAAATGCTGATGCCGACACTAAAATTCCACATTTCATCCTTGGCGGCGGCAGCGCCCGGCCTTGAAGAAGGGTGCATATAGGTAACACCGGAAACCAGGGAGACGACATCATTCAAGGGGCAATCCCCTATTGCAGAAACGACATAGTCGCCAACGCTCCCCCCGCCGCTCAGTCGATTGTGCGACGGCGCTCCAACTGCAATCCATGTGTCGGGCCCAAAAGCGTGCCACTTGTGGTGCCAGTACCAACTCAAGCGACTAATCGGCTGCCACTCGGTTTCGCCAAAAAAGCGAACAGTGCGTGTACTGCCAACAACAGCGGTCGCACCCGAAACACCGAACTCGTTGCTGGCGCTTACTGCATACCCTAGTTGACCTCATAGCTGGCTCATCACGGGGTTTTGGCCGAACACGCCATACGTATCGTTAAAGCTCCAATCCTGAACAAGCCCGCCCACAAGGCGTCGCCCATCCGTTGGTCTGTAATAAAGACCATAGGTTAAAAATCCTTGCGTTTCCGCTCGATCTCTGTGCTGTAGTCGGTAGTCCGTTCCTGCCCAGTCGTACACACCAACGCTTGCTCCGATCTGGGAACGAATTCCCGTGCGCTCGGTCAAAATACCTAGTCGATTGGCAAAGCTGAAACCTACGCGAATTCCGTTATTCGTCCAGCCGGCGTCAGGCCGCCCCATGAATGCGTCGTAGTCAATGAACAGCAGCGATCCGTAATTGCCATCGTTTTCTGCCTCTACGGCAATTCCTCGAAGGCTGGAGTCTGTATGGAAAAGGGGGAAGATCTCGCTCAGACGCACCGGCTCCAATTCCTTGATAGGAGAATTGAAACTCTGGGAAGGGCGTGTATCGCAGCCCATGAGTGATGCTGGCGCTGGATCGAGAAGTTCCACCGAATGGGAACTCGATTCACCAACCGACAAAAGTAGGTCATTGCTTACCGTTTGAGGTAAACCATCTCCAACACCAATCATGGATTGAGAGTGAGACCGCTGCGCGGGAACGATTGCGCAGCAGAGCACAATCGCTCCGAGGTGAAGAAAAGGGATTGAGGTGAGCATTGGAGATCCCTTCCACGTTGCAAGACACTGACACCCTCCTCGAGCGACTCACAATTCGCAACAAGTAGCCTGTTCCCTACATGATCGGCACGGAGTATTCAGCGCGATCCTAAAATCAGGAGCAAGCGTCACAGTTTACCTAGATCGCCACTTTCAGAGTGTCGATAGGGAAGAGGAGTGCCTCTCGATAGCGTCGAGCTGCAACTCGACTCGTGAATTGATGTTTGTCTTTGCAAGCCATTGTTGGAGTGCTGCCAGGCAATTCCCATCGATTCCCCGACCAATATCCCCCTTTAGTATTGATTGTGCCTGCTCGCAATCCATCGCGTCGCGATAGGGTCTTTTTGCAGTCAACGCTTCAAAGATGTCCGCGACCGTTAGTACTCGTGTTGAGAATGAAATCTGGTCCGCTAGAACGCCGCGAAAGTATCCCCGACCGTCGAGTCGCTCGTGATGCCCCCCGGCAACTTCTGCTAATTGGTCAAAAGCTTGTACCTGTTTCAGGATTTTATACGAATACTCTGGGTGCTTCTTAATTTGCGCAAACTCTTCGTCCGTCGGCTTACTCGGCTTGTCCAAGATTTTGTTCGACACTCCAAGCTTGCCAATATCGTGTAGCAAAGCTACACGTCGGATGTCTCTGAGCATGGCTTCGGAACAGCCAAACTGCGCCCCGATCCCAACAGCGATTTCTGCAACACGGGTGGAATGTTGAAAGGTCCAAGGTGACTTGGCGTCCACCACTTGCGCAAACGCTTCGGCAACTCGATCGACCCCCTCCTCATCCGCAGTCAAAATCTCATCCGGCGGTTCCCAGAGACTCAACTTACCGATAAGGTCATTGCTGCGGAGACCGCTCCAAAAATCTACGTCGGACTGAAATGTGAGCAAGGCATCAACGACCTGAGGATCAAACCATTTCGCGCGTCGCTCATTTGCCATTTTAAGTGCGGAAGGTAGTCCCTTTTCGCTCAGGAAGACCTCCACGCTTTGGGCAAGTCCGCAGATCCGCCCCAGCAGTGAGATGTTTTCTCCCTTTTTCCTGTTGGGATTTCCTTTACCATTCCAATGCTCGTCGAGGTCGCGAATGGCTTCTGCCGTAGCATCGGAGAGTCTTAACATTTTGGCGATTGCGGCACCGCGTTCGCAACGGATCTCCGAGAGCTCTCGCCCGCTTTTTGGTCCCCCGGCGACAATCGTGGCAACCTTGGCCAGCTTGTCGATGTTGGATCCATCCGGAGCGCAGTTTTCCCAGCAGTGTTTTATGCACTGTCGGGGACTGGTCCAGTCAATAAGCCTGGCGCTATGCTTGATTTGGTGATCGTCCCCACCAAACAGATAGGCGATTTTGGCCGCGTTGCTTGAGCATCCTAGATCTTTCAATAACAGCGCATAGAACAACGCGGAACAATCTGCCACCGAAAGACTCAACACGGAGGCAATTCGCATACCAATCAAACATGACCGCATGCTGTGCCCCTGCGGGTGCCCCTGCGTTAGATCGAGCGCAACAGACAACGCGGAAATGATTTCCGAGAATCGAATGCTGGGCGAGCGGACAAGTCGATATTCAGATTGTGCGGCGCAAACGGAATCAAGCATTTCTTATACTGGCTTTCTAGCTCTATGATCAAAACAAAACACTAAACCGTAGGTCACTAATAAGCAGGCCAGCCTGGGAATGCCTATGAATTGGTCAGATTTCTCTCCTTAATTCTGATACAAAGCGCATAACCGTGAGGTTCGCCGTCGGGCTGGAAGCATCCCCGAGATTGTTCGAAGTTGTGGTTTTTACTGCTGAAGACACTGCTTTTGGGAGCTTCACTGCAGCCATGTCAAGCTACCGAAGAGCGGACAAGGCATGTATTCGGTGTCGTAGCGAATTCACGCGGCGCACCAATTTCGAATGCACACGTCGATGTGCTTTCACTGCGTCGCCAGCCTCCCGATAGTCCGCTTGCCGGTTCTACATTCGTTGAAGTACTTGGTGTAACGACTTCCGATTCGAAGGGGGGCTTTAGCATAGAAGTCCAGAATGAAAATGACAGCTCCGAACTCGCACTTGAGGCGATTGGAAATGCTGACGGTCTTGGGTTGCGGATTGAATATCCAGATGATGCTAGTTTGAAGAATGGGATCACGCTGACTCTCCCAGCAGAAAAGAGAATCTCATGCACGTTTTTTCGGGGGAACCGCATCCCAGTGCAGGGCGTCAACTTAAAGCTCGTGAGCGTGAGGTCAACTCGCCATGGGGATGACAACACATTCCCCTTTACCACTGTACCCGAACGGGTCACAGCGTGGCCAAACATCGCCAAGTCAAATGTTGATGGCGTGGTCGAGTTAGCCGGCGTGGGAGATGAAACTGAATTAGTAGTTGAATTGGATGATATACGATTCGCTCGACGGCAAAACTGAGCGAGAAATTGTCGTTCAGCCACCATTCCAATCGGAATACCATTGCTGGTCACCAGAAGGTGACTCTATCGCGATCGTCTCCGTTGGCAAACGGAAAAGCTAACGAAATCTGGTCTGTGTTGGAAAGGTGACGAGTGCGAGATTTCCACTCGTCGCGCAATTTGCAAAAAACATCTTGGATCGGCTCTGTCGTTCCCTCAAGATCTACCACAAGTTAACTCCGTCGCCGTTTCCATGAACCAGTTGTGGCGAAAATCCATTGGTTATCGCCGTCTTCACGGCACATACTATCATAACGCAACACGAAACCCCTTCACATATCGAAATGACACTTTAGGCTGAAGCGCTGCCTTAGTTCCTTGAGATGCGTAGCACATGGGGCAGCCAGCCTGACGATGCAAGTGATTGCCATTAACAGCGCAGTAAAATGAGGCTAGACTCTAAGGTGCCAACATTCCCTTGTCGCGAACACGAGTGCGGGGCGGTCCGCACACGCTGCCCATGCCGTAACTGCGCACGACTTGTTACGAGCCTACCCCAGGAACGAAGCACCCAATACGAACTACGCTATGCCTCAATTAGACGAAGATGCAGCAGGTGTCCCACGCGGACATTGTGCAGAGTCCCCGCTGAGTGTCAGCCAGCTCAATTGGCTGGTCAAGCAAACGCTCGAGCAGGCCATCCCCCAAGTTTGGCTCGAAGCTGAAATCTCTGACCTCAGCCGGCCCAGCAGCGGCCACTTGTATTTCACGCTCAAAGACGAGCAGAGCCAGGTGCGCGGGGTGATGTGGCGCAACACGGCCGCGCGGCTTCCGTTCAAATTGAAGGATGGCATGTCGGTCATCTGCCAGGGGGCGGTCGAAGTTTACGCGCCGCGTGGCAGCTATCAACTGATCGTCAATCGTATGCAGCCGCAAGGAATTGGGGCGTTGCAATTGGCCTTTCAGCAGTTGCATCAGAAGCTCGCCAAAGAGGGGCTGTTCGCAGCGGAGCGCAAGCGTCCGCTGCCAAGGTTTCCGCGACGTGTGGGATTCGTCACTAGCCCTAGCGGGGCGGCTCTACACGATTTTCTGGAGGCGGCCCGCTCGCGTTGGCCTGACTTCGAACTTGTACTGATCCCTGCGCGCGTGCAGGGCGAAGGAGCGGCAGCAGAAATTGTCCAAGGGATTAAACTGGCTCAGCGCATCCAACCAGCGCTCGATCTATTGATCGTCGGACGGGGCGGTGGGAGTATCGAAGATCTGTGGTGCTTCAACGAAGAGCCAGTCATTCGTGCACTCGCAGCCTGTCGCATTCCAACGATCTCAGCGGTGGGGCACGAGATCGATGTCACCCTCAGCGACTTGGCAGCCGATGTGCGTGCGCTGACTCCCACCCACGCGGCCCAGTTGGCATTGCCTAGCGAGAGTGAACTGCGTGGCACGCTACAGCAGTTGCAGCGGCGGGCGAGCGGAGCGGTGCAGGGGAGGCTGAAAAACATTCGCCAGCGTCTGGAGACATTCGCTACGCGCAGCGTACTCGCGCGACCGCATCAGATTCATCAACAGCGTCGACAGATCATCGATGAGTTCGACTTGCGCGCCCGCGCTGCGGTTTGGAATGCATTGAAGGCAAAGCGTCAACGTCTGGAGAGTCTAACACGCGCTTGCCAGGCGCTGTCGCCGTTAGAAGTTCTTGCGCGAGGCTACAGTTTGACCCATCTCAGCGGATCGCAACAACCACTCATCTCCGCGAATCAAGTCGCGGAGGGGGACGAGGTGGTAACGATCTTGGCAGAGGGAGAATTGCTCTGCCAAGTGGTGAGGAAGAAATCAGGCTAGTGCTTTGTAACCTCGTCCACTACCCGAGAATTAAGTTGGAATAATCCG
>JADYZV010000067.1 GCA_020852965.1 Pirellulaceae bacterium
CGTTGAATGCTCGCAGCGACTCGAGATCAAACGTCTTCCTCGTTCCTCAAATGTGCTAAAATAATCCAGCGTGCATCGGACACAACGACTTCGGTTTCCGGTAACCAAGTGGTGAACCGAAGCCGCGTTGGTCAATCGACTTTGCACAACCACTCAACCCCCGCGGCTGCGGTTACCACTGACGTTACCGGACTGAATTGGTCCTTCGAAATCGCTCGGTGAACTAACTTCGCGGCGAAGGAAACGGGCGAGGAATCAATGCCATTGAATTTCGGGCCAGACCACTCGGATTCGTGGGCACCATCGGCATGGCTACCGACCTAAGCGACATCGAGCGAACCATGCGGCTGTCACCACTTGGATGCGTAATCATGCTCAGCGCCGTTGAATGCTCGCAGCGACCCGAGATCAAACGTCGTCCTCGTTCCTCAAATGTGCTAAAATGATCCAGCGTGCATCGGACACAACGACTTCGGTTTCCGGTAACCAAGTGGTGAACCGAAGCCGCGTTGGTCAATCGACTTTGCACAACTACTCAACCCCCGCGGCTGCGGTTACCACTGACGTTATTTCGGACTGAAAGCTACAACGACGGAGCGTTAGAATATGGACCAACGATCGATCAAGATTGAAATACCATTACCAAGATTTCCCCGTTCGCCGATTTTTCGGTACTCAGTGAAAACGCTTGCTTTCATCACAACTGTGATCGCTGTTGCGGTGGCATGCTACAACCTTGCACAGGAAAACGAACGGAAGCGGCACACGGGCGGCCACCTCCACTTCATCGCGTCGGCACCGTTCGGGATGTCGCATGGATCAATTCTGAAGAATGACTTCTCGGATCTGCCAACCTTAATACTTAAAGCCAAGCATTCGTTAGCCCGCCAAAGTTCTGATGAAACTTGGGCGGATCTGTGGCCACCGAAAGTTTGGATTACTCGTGCCGACTGGGAACAGCCGAACCTTGAGACTCGGATAGATATAGACTGTGGCGGAACCGAAAATGCCCCTAAGCTTGATGCTGGCTTCATCTTGGAACAGGGCGATCGCCTGTTCGTGAATTTTGGAAATCGACGGACGACAAACGATGTCGCGCTCACGTCCGTGATACAATCCGATTTGGCTGAATCGCAAAACAACTCGGAAATACCGAAATAACAACGCGTTGAACGGAAGTTCGCGAGGCGGTCCTACTTGCTAACGACTCAAACTCGCGAACTCCGTTAACGCCAACGTTCGTCCATCGAGAGGCAACCGCTTGTGTAATTACGGGCAGACGCGAGAACGCGTAAATGAGATATCAATTTCGTATCTGAAAGTATCAATATGGAATCGCTGATTGGCGAGTGGGTAGGTAAGGAAGTGCGCGTCATGCTGCGATTGGGCGGCGGTTGGGCGGAAGATCACAAGACTTCGATGCTAAAGGGTAAACTGATTCAGGTCGGAGATACTGGAGTGATGCTGGAGTTGCCAAAGGGGCGGACATTCGTCCCCGCCACCGCCATCCTACACATCAGCCTACCCGAGTGATGCTGGACTACACATGTCGCGAATCCGGACGAACAAAGCGGTGAACCGAAGCCGCCGACAACGCGTCTTTTTTGATCATAGTTTTTTGGCGGCGGCTCGGTTACCGCGGTCGTTCGCCCGCTAATGGAGGTACCACGGATGCAACTTCCATTGTCGCGGCTTTTCGCGCTCACGACCGTTCTTGCGATCCTCGTTGCTGTACCTCGGCTTCGACTTGAAATGCGTGAGTGGCTTGTTCTGCCAACAATTCTTGTTCACCAAATCTTTTGCGCAACATTCTTGGGATTCGTCTTGTGGCGGGTGACAGGACGACGATTGGTGGTCGGTCTTGCCGTCTGTTTGATTATAGCTGTGATCTGGCTACCATTCACTATCGACATAACACAACACTTGATTTCTGGTGATCCTACAATTGTCTATCACGCGACAGAAAGCGTCGGACTTACCGACGAATACGGGAGACTTTGGTATCATATGTGCAATGCCTTCGACTATCAAATGACGATCGCGACTGACTAACTGATGCCCAGAAATACGGGCGAACCAAGCGTTGAACGGAAGTCGCCGAGCCCGTCCAGCTTGCTAATCGGTCAACCTCGGCGACTCCGTTAACGCCATCGTTATCGCTGCAGATGCTTGTGAAACCAAACGATCAAATGTGAACCCCTACGATGCACCAAGTGACACCGGGACGTCCCCCGGCGTTCGGACAATACACGGTAAAACGCGTGCACTTACCATGCTCGCTGCTGTACAGACATTGACGATGATCGTAGGGAAAGAACTGCGGTCACACCAACTCTCCCTAGATGATCCCTACAACAATCCTTACACAAATTGGTCAACGGCATGCTTCGATGCATCGTTCCTGATGTTCATAGTCGGATTGATCTGGTCAATTAACCGCCTCGTGCGTGGCGCGCCGGTCCCGATCTTGATACGGCTCTGGCTTGTTCTGTTCACGATTTACTTCGGATGGACGCTCCTGAACTTTATTGCATTTCTAGCTCCCATGTGAATTCGTACGTATGTGCTTTGACGACCATGGAACGACCCAGGACGGCACGGCTTTTGTGCGGCCACTACACTACGTTCAGTAATTGGCGAGGCTGTGAGTCTTTCGCAACGCGACGGCGCGATAACCAAGGAATGAACGAAAGTCGCGTTGGTCCGTCCACTTTGCTAAAATGCCAACTCACGCGACTTCGTTATTCCCACCGTTATGCTGCCAAACCAAACAGGAGACTCGCCATGACAACCAACAACAAAGGCGGCGGTTCAGCAACCGCGTGGATCATCGGGATCGTCCTCGTCGCCGCAATGATCGGCGGCCTCTCGAACAACAACAATTCGTCGACATCATCGCCTTCGTACTCACCGTCATCCGGCAAACCATACGACATGCCGCAAGATCAATGGGATTACGTCAACAATCGGCTCCGACAAGAATTCCCATCCGACAGCAACGCCGATATCGACAAGGCATCTCGCGCCATTTGGGAATTCGAGAAACAGCGCAAAGCCAGAGGTGAACATTGACCACAGAAATAGGGAATCCTGATTATGTTTGACCGACCGCAACTGATTACACGTGACGACTGCTATCAACTTAATGTCAGTGCCGACCACGCGCAGAAACTGGCCGATGACCTATCTGCGGCCGGATTTGACGCTAAACTTCTCGATGGAACATTTGGATACGAAGATCTCAACTCCGACGAAAGGTGGGATGTCGCTACAATCCAAATGCCAACGTCAACGGACAAACTAAAACTTCGTGCATTCTTGCGCGAATGGGCAGCATAACCATCGCATGCACCGGAGCGGCGGTGGCCAGCGGATTTTCAAATCAACATCAACTCCCGCCGCCCGGTGATGCGGGTCGTTCGCCTCTCAACCACACTTCGAAAGGATTCTACGTGAAACTGTTGACTCTACTCACACTTCAACTATTGCTGCTAATCGCTACCCCGTGCTACGGACAGAAACAACTTGCTTGGCCAGCAAACCCACAACTTGGTGGCTTTCCGCCTGGGCACCCCGGTATTCCGGTCCTAATCGACAACGAATCTCGCAATCCAGACAACTGGGATGCAGCAAATCTGAAACCCGGAGATCCGGTACTTCTTGAGTTGGTTGGGAGGAAAAGGGGTCAGGAGCCGTTTAGGAAGATTAGGCAGCTTGTTGGCTTCTCTAGTTTACCTAAACGGCTCCTGACCCCTTTTCTCTGCCCTAAACGGCTCCTGACCCCTTTTCTCTGCCCCTAGGAATGGCGCAGAGTATGGATACTAACTTTTTTGCCAAAGTTCAATTGCTCGGTGATGAGCTTCATGGCACACTGAACGTAAGCGTCCGGGTTAGGCATGTGGCTGCGGAGGGTCGCGATCCCGGTTTTTCGTGCTCGTGCTCGTGCTCGTGCTCGTGCTCGAACTGGCGAGTGGTGTAGGAGAAACGCCGTCCTGGAAAACTACTCGGCGATGGTCTGGAGACTGGCGGAGTTGGCGTAGGGATGCGTGCCTTCCAGGCCAGCTTGGAGGCGATAGTAGAGTCGGTTCTCAGCTACTAGCTGCTTTTCTTGGAGGCGGTGGTGGTTCACATATTGCGGATGCGTGACGGCCCAACGGTCTGGGAGCAGGCTCTTCAGCAATGGTGCGCCAAGCTTCAAGTCTTGAGGGCTGTGCTGCGCGGCCTGCGAAAGCTTCAAGAAGATATCTGCCAAATAGTCTTGAATCGATAAGCAATGGCGCTGGGCGCTGCTCACGATGCTAAAGAGTTTCATGCGCCCGGGAGCAGCTTTGGCCGAGCCCAGGAACATCCAATTCTTACGACCAATCGTCAGTGGCCGAATCACGCGTTCGGAGTGATTGTTATCCAGCGGTAGATGTCCGTTACTCAAGTAGCGCCTGAGCGATTCCCATTGGTTGCGAAGATAGCCAACCGCTTGACCGATATCGCTCTTGGGCAAAAGTCTCTTGACTTCGTCCTGCTCAAGCCAACTCTGCATGTGTTGCCAGATAGGAACCGCATCGCGTTGCCGCAATTCCAATCGCTCCGCAGCACTCAGTAGAGCACCGCGATACTCCACTGCGTACAGTTGTCGGAACATCGAAACCATCTGCGTCGCTAAGACTGGATCATTGCTTTCCGCTTTGACGAACTCACGTCGTGTATGCGAGTTGCAACTCTGATGCGCAATGCGACCACCGCTGCGCGCAGCCAAGTTCGCATTGACACCGGCCGCATCGCCGACGAAAGTCCCCTGGAAGTTAGCCAGATGTGAATCGATTACCGAGTTCTTTTGAGTGAGCGACCAATGAAATATGTTGTACGGCGCGTAGCTCCAACGCGGATCGTCAAAGTCTGGAGGCGGATGGACGGGTGCGTCAGCGTCAACAGGCTGATCCACCAAACTCCGATTTTGCAGAAGTTCACACGGAGCATCCAGGCCACTATACAACCAAGCAAAACTTTTGGCTGATCCATCGCCGGCAGACTCGTTCGGCTGCGCGCCGCCGCGCTTAGCTTTTAGCTTGGCGGCAAGTTCTTTATGCCGCTTCTTCTTGCGATTGTCCAGCGAACGCTGATCGTCAGCGCTCAGCTCATCTCGCAGCAAGACCGTCAGCGTAGTTGCGTCACCCAACACGATGGATTGTTTCATCACGCACTCGGACATCTGCGCAAAGAGTGGATCAATACACGCGACTGCGTAGTTGATCAAATCATTACTGGTCGAACGACTCGGATGCCAGCCACTCTGGCCGAAGTAATCTTGCTCGCGATAGGTCGACATGTGAAAGGCGAACTTCATCGCGACGATGGCGGCAATCACGCTGAAGTCGTACTTACAACCCTCAACAATCGCTGGTAGTGTAGGGGCCGCTACGATAGGCGGATCACTTGTATCGACCACATCTTTTTTCACATATTGATGACGAACAATGCGTTCGACATAGACAGTTGGTTTTTCGAATCGCAGGCGTTCAAAAATCTTCGTACCGAAAAACTTCAAGTCCACTTTTTGTTCGTCGGACAAATCCAACACAACCTCACGACGCTCTAGATGGACGGAGGAAAAGGGGTCAGGAGCCGTTTAGGAAGATTAGGCAGCTTGTTGGCTTCTCTAGTTTACCTAAACGGCTCCTGACCCCTTTTCTCTCGTGGACGTCAACTGGCTGCTACAATGAATCGGTAGACAAGTGATAGCTGGGAGCCGGATGCGTTAACTGCGCACGTCCGGTTCTGAGAGGGTGCGGATCATCAATTAAGCACGGTCGTAATATTGTGGCACCACATGGAGGAAACTCGTGGAAACAGCGAACACAAACCTCGACCTAAACTTGAGAGATTCCAAACTACTCGCCCTCAGTCGCCGAGTTAATCCAACTTACTATACAATCAACCTCGGCGACGAGGTGATCCTTTTCGTTCTTTGCCTTAACCGCTTCCCTTTGGCACGGGTGTCAACTGAATTCGTAGGTTGCGATAGTCGACCCGCAACTCAAGACCGAGCATTAGACCTACTCCTAGCAATGGACACTCGCCATCGTTGGCGACAATCTCCAGCTTCTTGGTGTTGCCAAACCATTCAATTAAACAACTGTACGTGCTTAACGCGATCTGCGATCCATCTGCGAGGATTGCATCCACACTACCTGATGGCTCAAGTTCAAGCGTTTCTATCAACGCGACCGGCATGACGAGATCGCCGGTGAAGCCTGTGTCGACCCAAACATCGATACTTGTCGAATCGCCACGGACAGACTTCCGCAACTCAACTGCAATTAGTGCTCGGCCGCCGTTGTCCACGAATCCTTTCATCGGATGTGCATTCCAAAATGCACTGCCGCCCTGTGTCCTACACGAATAGCATGTGCCAACCGGTCAGGGTATTTCAGCCTTGATTTCCCGATTGCTTCGCTCAACGTTTCGCCGATGAAATACTCCCCAGAATCTGGCTCGATTGCTACGAACCTATCCGATTCCGTGGCCTCAAGATGGGCTTTCAGACGCTCAAGGTAGATTTTTTTTGCTCGTTCAGCGATACTGGGATCTGCTTTACGCATCATATTTCAAGTCCTCTTATTGGATTCTTGATTGTACGCGATCACGTGTGATTCGTCCATTTCTAGTCTCGAAGCTGCGCGAAATCGCCGACGACACCCAGAGAGACTTGTGCTACTGGCGGGATAATGGCACTCTCGGCAATGAACTATGCGGATGCACCTCAGTCGCTGTGCCAGTCCAACTTGCTAAACAATCAACCCCGGCGACGAGGTGATCCTTTTCGTTCGTCGAATCGAAATGGAGTCCGATGAGCCGAATTTACATTGAAACGACAATTCCCAGCTTTTACTATGAGGTCCGCACCGACGCGACGCTGGTTGCGCGTAGGCAGTGGACGCGTGAGTGGTTTGATGCTGCTATGGATCGCGATGAATTGGTGACGTCGGCGGCTGTTCTTGACGAACTTGAACGTGGCGAATTTCCTGGCCGTGCCGACGCGATTCGAATGGTGTCGAACCTAACGCCACTGCAGATATCCGACGAGATAGTCGGGATCGTTCGCGAATACATTGCGAGGCAACTGATGCCCGCTGACCCTTCCGGCGATGC
>JADYZV010000068.1 GCA_020852965.1 Pirellulaceae bacterium
CCATGACGCTCTTCTCCGATGCGGTCTTCACTGTTGAAAACCGTCTATCGGAAGCGTCACCCTTCCTTAATGCAACTGGTACCTTTTCAAGCGCAAATCACTGGTATCGTTTGGGCGCAACGTGACATATGTATGCTCGCGACTGTTCGTCGCCGTACTAATGTCTTCGCCATGCACATAGCACACGTACGCAATGCCACACCATCTCTTCAATGCGAGGCACAGCACACCTTCCGGCAAACAGCGACCGCAGTGAACTTGACCAATTTGTCTGTGGCGAACAAGCGCCCGAAGACGACGAGTCAGCCTCCAATAGTCGTTCGCACCTTTCCAAGAAAGCAGCCCCCACTCTGGCAGCGTCAGTTGCAGTCGTTCGATCCGCAGGTCGTGCGTGGTGTCAAACCTTTCAGCTCCCGCCGAGATGCCGACCGCCAACTCAAAAAGTTCTCGATCAAGTCGGCGATAGATCTCCCAGAACCAGCGGCCGCTACCACCAGTTCGTGGCGGAAAAATCTCGCTTATGAGTAACGTTTTCATGGGCGCTTACAGAAACACGAGCCCGACTGTTTCGATGGCGATATGAAGCGGTCTTAAACCGTTTCGCTAAAGAGCACGTCTACCCAGTAATTCGCGGAATTGAAGGTACTTGTTGGGAGCCCACTACTAGCGCCATAACGATACACGCCATTGCCACCAACCGTGTTCGAGGCAGGTGCTCGCAATGGTCCACTGATTCGCTCTGTGGCAAAATAATTGCCATCAAACGCGTAGCCTCCATTGGGAGCAAAATAGGAGGCCACATAAGTCGTATTGGCTGTGATCCAGACGGGATTTGCAAACAGAACGGTTTGCCAACCAGATGTGGTCTCGGATGTAAAGGTCGCACCAGCGAGCAAGTTTCCGCTGGCGGCCCACAAGTTTCCGATATGAACTCCAGTATTGCTTCCGCCTTTGTAGAACTTAATCCCAGTTACGTAACCATCGCGATCCGATTGGAATTTGACCCCAACTTCAACTGCGGACGTGTCGTTGACCGATGCGATCGACGGAGTGCTTTGTGGGCTCCTCAGCGACACATTGCTCGCTGGGGAACCTGTCGTGAACGACCAACTCCTTGTCTCCATTGAATTGCCGGCCGTATCCAGGACACCGCTGAGAGTTACGCTATAGGTAGTGTTGTTCTCGAGTGCTGTATTGGGCGTGAGCGTTATGGTTCGAAGTGAGCTGTTGTAATTCAAGCTTGCTGGGACAATAGTTTGGTTGGCATCGCGAAGTACGAAGGAAATCGCGTTCTCCTGCACCGGTTCGTTAAACGTTGCCGAAATGGCGGTTGTAACCTCTACATTGGTTGCGGACGCCGAAGGAGACTGACTTACTAATATGGGAGGCGTCTCGTCAACAAAGGACGTAGAAAAAACTACATCGACCCAATAGTTCGAGGCGTTGTACGAATTGCTCGGAAAACCGCCTCCGCTTCCGTAGCGATAAACACCATTGCCTCCCGCAACTCCATTCCCCAGAGCGGTTAGCGAACCATTGACAACGCCACCCGAAGTGAAGAAATTACTATTGACCGAGTACCTACCGTTGGGTGCGTAATATGAAACGACGTAGGTCGTATTGGCAGTTACCGCGATGGGTGTGCTAAAGTCGACTTGCTGCCATCCGCTATTGGTTTCATTTGAAAATGTGGCGGAACCCAACAGTGTTCCGCTGGAGGTCCATAGCTTGCCAACATGCATGCCGGTATTGAGTGCTCCCTTGTAGAACCGAACACTAGAAATAAAGCCGTCTTGCTTCACGCTGAACTTCAGTCCCAGTTCGACGGCAGAAGTATCATTGTCCGACAGGACACTGGGGACGGTGGATGCACTCCAGATCGAGGCACTATTTGCCACTTCCACTGTGGTAAAGCTCCACGAGTAACTGGACTGATTGCCTGCCAAGTCTCGAGCGTCGAGCGTAACGATATAATTGGTCTGCGGCTGCAAAGTCTCCGTCGGATCAAGCGTTACTGTACGTGTTCCGTCGTTATAGTCTATCGTTCCGGGTACGAGTTGGCTGTTGGGCCCAGTCAACGTAAAGACTAGCGAGGTCGATTCAATGGATTCGTTAAACGTACCAATGATGTTGGCGCTCGTTGGCACGCCGACCGACGACATTGCGGGCGATCGAGAAACGAGTACTGGTGGCGTGGTATCGACTGAGTTGAAAGTAGTAAACGACCAGGAGGTATTCTGCATAGTATTGCCGGCTATGTCGCGAGTAGCACTTATTGTGGCCGTGTAGGTTGTCGCCTCGTCTAGCGTTGCGTCCAAAGTAAGTGTGGCAGTCAACGACTGAGCATCGTAGTTCAGCGATGAGGGAACCAAGTTATTGTTAGGATCTCGGAGGACGAACGAAATCGTCGATGGCTGAACGCTTTCGCTAAAGGTGGCCATCACGTCCGTCGACAGGGAAACGTCCACAGCGCCGCTGGCGGGATTCTTGGTCACGACCGTCGGTGGAGTTACGTCATCTAGGGTTGTGGTGAAATCGACATCGATCCAGTAGTTGGTGGCCTTGAAGGAGTTGACCGGAAAACCGCTCGACGCGCCATATCGATAGAGGCCGTTGCCGGAAGCGGGCGCCGTGAGCGGACCGCTAGTCAAGTTGGTTTGGAAATAGTTGGAATTGGCCGCGTAGCGGCCATTGGGCGCAAAGTAGGAGATGACGTAAGACGTATTGGCTAAGATCGGTATTGGCGAGTCGAAACTGGCTTGCTGCCATCCAGTTGCGGTTTCCGAAGTAAATGTGAGTCTACCCAACAGCGTGCCATTGTTCGTCCACAATGAGCCGACGTGAACACCTGAGTTGCCTGCTCCCTTATAGAACCGAAGTCCTGCGACGTAGCCATCTAGCGAACTTTGGAACCGCATCCCAAGTTCGACGGCAGAGGAGTCATTCGCCGATTCGACTGCGGGAATCGTAGTGCTGTTCCAGAAACTGGCATGATTCACAGATGTGCTGGTCGTAAACGACCAGGAAGCGCTCGCTAAAGTATTGCCAGCCAAGTCCGTTACTCCACTGAGGTTGATGAAGTAGGTAGCACCAGACGCTAGCGGGTGAGCCGGAATCAGCCGTAGCTGTTTCAACGTTTCGTCGTAATGGGTCGTGGCGAGTACTATGGCTCCCGAGGCATTCCGCAGTTCAAAGTGGAACCCGGTTGAGCGAATGGCTTCACTCAAGGTGACAGCGACATCGGTCCCTATGGGAACTTCCGTAGTACCATTTGCAGGTGTCGAGTTTACGATCGCGGGAGAGGTATTGTCGACTTGTACCGTCACGCTCTGTGTCACAGTATTGCCCGCCGCGTCGCGAGCAACGGCCGAGACCAAGTGCGCTCCATCCGCGAGCGTTGTAAAATCTCCAACAACGCGATACGGCAATGTGGTATCTTCAGCGCCAAACTCAACTTCATCGACCTTAAACTGCACGCCGACGACCCCTGCGTTGTCATGGGCGAAAGCAGACAATATAGATGATCCCGCGATGTGTTGCCCTTCCGTGGGATAGAGCTTCGCTATTGTTGGCGGAGTCGTGTCGGCCGCATTGACGACGTGAAATGTTACGCTAGGTATCGACGCGAGATTGCCCGCAATGTCCAAAACACTTCCTGACAATGTATAGGAACCGTTGGTCAAGGTACGAGTATCCAGAATGGCCTGATAGGGTGAGCGTTTGAGATCAAACAACGGTGCACCATTGAGGAGTAGCTCCACTCGGCTGACGGCGATGTTGTCGTTGGCGCTCACTTGGATTGGCAGATCGCCCGAAACGGATTGGCCATCCAAGGGGGACACGATTGCACCTACAGGAGCTATCGCGTCGAGAGTCCCTTGCACCGGTTGGCTCATGTTGTAGCGAATTTCAGCAGGCGTCAAAGGTCGATTATAAACTCGAACTTCATCGACAAAACCGTGAAAGAATTCATTAGCGTAAGTTGTGGTCCCTCCAATTTGGAGTGGTTGTCCCGTTGCTGCAATAGGCTCCGTCAACGGCTGCTGGTTGGCGAGAACGCCATTGACAAAGACTTGAAAGTTCTGCGAATCGAAGGTTGCGGCGACGTGACTCCAGGTATTCAATGGCAATGGCGAAGCTGCCACCAGGCCAACGTCGGCACCTCCCGCGCGCACATACGCCGAAGGTGCGGCTCCTGTGGAATCGCTGGCGTATAGCGCATAGGCTAGTCCGTTGCCGGAGCGTTCTTTCAAGATGACAGCTGACGATCCTTGCAGATCCGCCGGACGAACCCAAGCTTCGAGAGACAGCCCGTCTGACAAGTCGAGTGAATCGGAATCCGCAATCGAAATGAGGTCATCGATGCCATCGAAGAACAGGGCTGTGCCCGCGAACCCTGTCGCAAAAAGCGCCCCCGAGATGGAGCCGTTGTTGTTGTTTCCAGAATGGTCTTGGACCACTGTTCCAGCGCCTTCATTGAAATTGTAGGCTGCGACCAGTATTCGTCATGCCCCACGGAAAGGAACGCTCGATGCTCCAGGATTTCAGCGCCGCGACGATCGCTGTCGACACCAGTCGAATAGCTGACGTCATACCCATTTTGCTCCAGCCACATGATCGTCGGGTACTCCGTACTAAAGAACCAATCCTTGGCCGTTGTTGCCCGAGTGTCGAAGGGGCGATTGTAGCTGAGGGCATACGCCCGGCCAGCCAAGGGACCGACGTAGAAACTGTTTCCTCCCCATCGATTGTAGGCTTGCCAAGTTGTATCGGAAGTTTGAAAAAGCAGATCGGATTGACCATCATCATCGCGCACGACAAAAATGATATGGCTCGCCCCGCCTGTATCCTCGCGGGTCACCTTGGCTACATAGACCCCTGAAGTCGCTGTTGCTGGGACTGCCCAGGTTGCTGACACCGACCAATTGCCTGCGTCAACCAACCCCAGGGAAGCGTCAACCAACGGAGCGGGCTGCACCGTTTGAACAGTTTGAGTCGATGGGATCGTGGCTACCTTTCTCGCACCGTCTCCCCCGTAATATCCGATGCGATATATATCCAATCGGTATGGGGCGAGGTCTTGATTGTTAATCTTGAACGAAATCGCTTGACCTTGATCGACACTGATGTCCGTTGCAAAGCCTTGGATTGAGGTATCACCAACGCCGACGATATCCCATTCGCTGGCGGGATTCCCGGGCAACAAGTTTTCGCTGACGATCGGATTGGCCGCCAGCAGTGCCCTGGTTTCCAACAGTTCCACGGCCAATTGTCTTCGACGTCGCGCACGGCGTTGACCTGTATAAGAGTTTCTCAGCGAATGACTTTTCCGAGAAAACATAGCAGTTACTCCTTATCTGAGGTATACACAAACGAACAAGCGGCGAAGTTTTTAGTGAAGAGGCAACTCGATTGCTGGTTTCGACTGGCACTCTCTAGCGACGAGGTCGTAGACGTTGCGAACTCGATCCCAATACTGAGGCCAATTGTGATTTTGAAGGCAATGCTCCCGCGCCTTGCTAGCTATCCGCGCATAGGATTGGCTGTCTTGCAGTAAATGGCGAATTCGGTTTGCGTAGGCGTGATGGTCGGTCGCCTCAATGAGACAGCCGGTGACTCCGTCTTGAATCACTTCAGGGATACCTGCTGTAGGCGCAGCCAAGACTGGCACACCGCTTGCCTGAGCTTCGAGAATCGTCAACGGTAGGCCTTCACAGGTTGAAGGCAACAGCAATAGATCTGCCGCTCGCAAAAGTTCAGCTGTATGAGTGCAGAATCCAAGAAAATTGACATGTTCAATAACATCTAATTCTTGGCACAACTTGCGCAGGCTATGCTCGTAGTTTGTCCCTGGTGAACGCTCCGCTCCAGCCAACCAACACTGCACCTTGATTCCTTGCTTCGCTAGTTCAGCAACGGCGCGGATCGTGGTTTCTTGTCCTTTGTGAGGTGCCAAGTTGGCCAGCATCAGCAACACAGGGCAATTGGGATCGGTTCGCAGCATCCGCTTGGCCTGCTGCCTGTCGCCAGGATAGAATCGATTGGAATCGAACGAATTGGGAATTGCCCGAATGGTTTGTGTCTCCTGAGCATGAGACGGCAGCGCATTTCGCACTTGTTGCTCAAGAAATGTTGCGCAGGTGATGATCGCATCGGGTGGATTTCTGAGAGACCAACGAAGCATCTCTTGGCCGTATTCGAGATGGACGTGAACGACAGTTCGTACCCCAGCCCAGCGGAGACCGTGTCGCAGCGCGCGGTACGCGAATGGAGTGTGAATGTGGGCAATCCCTCGAGGATGCTTTCGCAGTTGGAATGCAAAGGATCCATTGGAAAGACCTGCCCGCAACCAGGACTTGGATAGACTTCCGACTGCGTCAACTTCGTTGGTGCTCAGCTTCATCGCGGCTGCGCGTTCCCACGTTTTCCCCTCGCCAGGCAGCCAAACTTCAGATCGCGCGGCAGTCGTCTTCCTCACTTCCACTGCCAGGCGCAACGCGATCTCCTCGAGTCCGCCGAATTCATTGGATATTAGTATCTGGTGAACGGCAAAAGGCATGAGAGTTTCCCTGCTGCCCAATGGGGCGCTAGTTTAAATATCTGTTTCTGAATCGCCACAGATCCTCGCGTATGTCGCGCTAGGTGCCAAAGCAATCTAGCGGAGTCAGCATAGTGCCCTTGATTACGCAAGTGACAGGCAGAACCTTGCAACCACTTCAAGGCTGTCCGATGAGCATCCGCCGACACCGTTGTGGGGTCTACCTCCCAGTGCCATTGAGCCGTGGCGATATCCATCTCGTCTTCTTTCATTTCGAAAACGGGGATGGAGGCAGGTGCATGTGTCATCGATTCCAAATGATCTAGTGCGGCACGCAGATCTGTGCGCCAAGCCTTGCCACGGTGACAAGCAGCGATCTGTTGCTTCACGGCTTGTCCCGCCTGCTTGCGTGCCTGCGCGTCCTGTGCTAGTCGGCACGCCTGATCCACATACATCGCTTCTGTTGTGGGACGCGACACGATTCCATCCAACCATTCTGAGCGGGACGAAAAGAAGGGCGTAGGGGTGTAGTAAGCAAGCACGAGCGGCAAGCCGGATCGACCGGCTTCTAATGCGGCAGTATGCGAACCGAACGGAAAGCTTTCGATGTAGATGTCTGCAGCAGCTCGAAAGCTGGAGGTGTCTGCGACTCCCCCAGGTAGCAAGACTCGGCCCTACTGCTCTCTTGATAAACGCGGGAGAACTTCGTGTGGTTCGGGTCCCACTACGATCAGTTGGGAGTGTTCAACGCGATCTAGAATTTTGGTTGCGGTGACAAAGAAGTCATGCTCGTGGGTTGGGCTGTATTTGTCTGCCCGGCCGACACTCAAATAGACGATGCGATCGGGAGCGATGCCGAGTTGTACCCGCGCATCTGCTTGACTCAATAACACTTCTTCATTCGATAGTGGAATGGGCAATACCAGATTATGTTTCGCAGCGCGACGGTCGCGGCTCAACTCCGCGCCCATGGTTCGCAGATTGAAAAGGGAGTCCGCCACACTGCTACCCAACCAGAAAACGTGGTCCGCATGATTGAGAATAGCTACTGGAGGTGAATCGTCCGTCGCCAATGCAATCACGGGAACCACGTCGTTGGGACTGTGGTGAAGGATAATACAGTCAGCCCAGTGCTGAGCGCATCGACGCAGTTGTAAGGCATTTGTCAGATCGCTCCATCGGTCCCACGCCAGCATGGGGCCACCCTGTTGCGAATGCAGCATCGAACACAATTCGCTGCGCAGTGGAATGCTTGCCTGGCGAGTGAGGTACAAACTGTGCGCCGACGCAGGATCGTTAGCAATCCAATTCTCAATCGTTCGAGTGTGACCACCTATCGGCGATACGTTGGTTGCCACGTGTAGTACATGTCGGCACGAGGAACTTCGCTGCGGCAGCTGGCGATCGAAACTAGTCTTCGGAAGCGGTCTCGCAACGCCTTCCAACTTCAGCCCAATTTCCATGAGCGGATTCTCGATTGCACCGTCTGCGAATCGACCGCAATGGTGGTTGGCGGCAAAGGTGGCGATGCAGCGAATGCACTGTGCGAGCAAGATCGCGTCCTGATTGGGACACTGATTTCTGATGAATCGCAGCAGGCAATCGTACGCTTTCGCGTTCTCCCAGAGCGCTCCCAGGCCCGCATCCGTCGTGCTTTGAACGGCAATCACTTGGCTATCTTAAACTATTGAGGGGATCCCACTGGGCCACTGCGCGGACATGGCCGCGAACCGACTGCCAGGGGTAATCGTCGTCACCCCTCAAACCAACTCGCATGACCTCCATCGCGCACGCGCGCGGAACGTAGTCGATGGTCTCTCCATTGGACTGGTGGACTCCTACATCAATCACGTACTCACGTGGCAGCAGAACATTGCTAAGCACGACACCTATGCTGTGCTGTCCTCGGGCGAGCCTCTTGGGTGGGAGCCCCCCATCGATAGTGGTTGCAATCAGGACGTGAATACCATCCATCGTGCTGACACTGACCTCAAACAGTCCATCGAAAACCTCTTCAAAGATCTCACATTCGAAGTTCACGCGAAACGATTGTCCAAAGTGCAGTTTAGAAAGCGGCTCACCGTATTGGTCATAGATCGCAAGGCGATTAATGCGACCGCGATGATTGGTGATGCGTTCCACATCGGCGGGAATATCTCCCTGGTTCACCTCGAAGGAGATGTCGCTCAAGGCCCAGAATAACTCTCTGCCAATGCTCGACTTGTCGGGCTCGCCTGCATGGCTCCACTTACGATTTCCAAGCCGACGACGGAGCGAGTTCTTTGCGAATTCGCTCAATGATTCGCGAAGTGTCCGGTAGTCACGTGCGTGCGACTCGCCCAGTCGGAACACTTTGGATATGCCTTCTACTCGAATGGCCGTGGATGACATATTCTCACTTCGCTTACTTTTCCACACGACGTAAAGGACATCTTAGCTCGCGCATTTATTGAATCCATTGCGGGCCACTTGCTTGAGTGGTCGCGCGGGAATGCCGACCACCGTGGTGGCTGGCAGAACATCGTGGGTTACTATGGCACCCATCCCAACCAGTGCCTGCTGGCCAATCGTCTGGCATTGCCGAACCGCAGACCGTGCTCCGATGTACGCGCACCTCTCAATCTTGACGCAGCCACTAATCACCGCGCCGGGGGCTAATACGACATATTCGTCGATGTAGCTATCGTGGCCAACCACGACTCCGGGCGACACCGAGACATGGTCTCCCAGCGCCACATTGCCGCCAATACTCGCAGCGAAGCTGACGTAGACTCCGCAACCTAGTTTCGCTCGATTCGAAACGTTAGCCAGGGGATGTACCAACGTCGCAAATCGCCGATTAGGCAATCCGGTGGAGGCGATCAGTGCGGGACGCATGCCATAGCTTCGGTCACTGCCGATACAATTGATGAACTGGCAGTCCACGAAGGCTCGGGCTGAAGCCAGCCTCCCCAGAATCTGAAAACCGAGAAAACTCGGTTCGAGCGGGGCGCGGTCATCGAGGAATCCTACGATTTCCCATTTCTTATCCTGCGTATTGATTGCATGGACGATATCCAAAACGTCATGGGCGTTGCCACTTGCCCCCAACAGAATTAGCCGCTGAATACTCATGTTGTCACATCGGGCTTTGACGAACTGCGGGCGAGCGACTCAGGAAGTTTGCATACGCTTTCGCTTGCCAGCAATTGCTTGAAACCTACCGGCCTGCTAGCAGCCCACAGAGCCCGAATAACAAGTAGCTGATCCTCGTAGGTCAACGAGTCGTACATTGGCAGTAGCATAACTTGATCGCGCGCCGCTTCCGACTCTGGTAGAAACAGACCACCTAGCTGTTCATAAACGGGCTCTTGATGTGCGTTCATGATGCCGCGGCGTGTACCTATTCCGTTATTGAGCAACTCTTGCATCAGTTGATTGCGCGTCAAACGAAAGCCAGCGGTCACACGAACTGCGTAGGATTGATAGTTGCAACGGACATGGGAACAGGGCGTGGGCACCTCAATTCCAGGTAGCTGCGCCAACGCCTCTGTATACCGCTCGGCCAACTTACGTCGCTTGGCTAACAGTTCCGGTAGTCTCCGCAACTGAACACGACCGACGGCCGCTTGCAGATCGGACATACGATAATTAAATCCAAGCTGGACATACTCTTCAAAAACAACCTGCTTGCTCGCATGACGCTGAGTATCCGAGAGACTCATGCCATGCTGCCGCCACAACCGCAACTTGCGAGCGATTTCACCATTGTTGGTCGTCAACATCCCTCCCTCGCCTGTCGTGATCACTTTGCGAGGATGAAACGAGAAGCAGGCTATGCGGCCATGTGGTTGTCCGATCTGTTGCCAACGACCATTGCGAAAGATCTGACTTCCAACAGCACAGGCCGCATCTTCCACGACGGGCAAGTTGTAGCGATTGGCGGTCATCAGGATGGAATTCAAGTCAGCTGGATTTCCGATCTGATGGACCGGAAGTATTGCTTTGGTGCGCGAGGTGATGGCTGCCTCTAACAGGCACGGATCCAAATTGTAATCCTGCCGAGCGATGTCCACGAAAATCGGCTGCGCCCCGCAATAGCGAATGGCATTGGCGGTGGCAATGAAGGAATGGCTGACTGTGATAACTTCATCTCCCGTGCCTACGCCGACTGCAAGCAAGGCAAGATGCAACGCCGTGGTACAACTGGAAACAGCAACCGCATATCGTGAGCCAACATATCGAGCGAACTCTTGCTCCAGCGCAGCGACTTGTGGCCCTTGCGTGATCCAGCCAGAGAGGATGACGTCGCGGACAGCATCAGCTTCTTCTTCACCCAGCGATGGTTTGGAAATGGGAATCATGGGAAGCTCAGTATTGAATGGAGGACTAGCCTATAGCCTCTGCGAATGTCGCATGGCGCGTAGAGGGGCCCTCCACGACGGGCGGTTTAGTTTGCGATTGGGAGCAATGGCAGACTCTGGTACGTATTGGCCTCGGCCAACGATCGCGTGCGTTCCTTTCGCCATCGCGCCAATCGTTGGAGACCCACGAGAAGGGTCGTCTGTGCCTCAAAGCCAAGGTGTTCACGAGCCTTTCCAATATCCGCCAGGCGCCGTGGCACGGCATTGACGCTTCTGGGTGGCTTGAAGATCGGTTGCAACTCGGGGACTCGCGCGACTTGACCGACGGCTTGCCATAGTTCCGTCAGGCTCGTTTCACTTCCGCTGGCGATGTTGTAGACTTGATCCGTGGTCCATAGACGTTGAAGTATCGCAATCCGATCGACGGCAAGTCGAACATCTCATGGAAGCTACGTGCCAGTCCTTCGTTCATGAGTTTGGCCGCACCATATAGAGTTCGATTATTGAAAGAGTGATGCGACTCGCTGGTTGGAAATATGTCGGCAGCACCGTAAACCGATGCCGACGATGCATAGACCACTTTGCGTACACTCTCGGCCACCGCAGCCTCGAACAGGTTGAAGGTTCCGTTGACCAATACATCGATGCATTCTCGCGGCTGTTCAGCGCACAGAGTAATGCGAATCGCCGCCTGGTGAAACACATAGTCGCAGCCAGCCATTACCTTACCTACCAGTGGTCGATCACGAATATCGCCTTGGAATAACTTGACTGGGGTCTGGCTTCTCGCCGCATCCGCAAGATTCTCGCGGCTTCCGCGCACCAAGTTGTCAAGCACCCGGATTTCAGCGACATTCTCATGGCACAACTGATCGACAATATGAGATCCGATCAATCCCGCCCCACCAGTCACCAGTACCGTAGAACCCTGTAGTGAGTTGGACATTTGCTTAGCCTTTAAAGATGTCAGTCGAAGAAGTCTAGGAGCGCATCCCCTATGCGGCTCTGTTGTTCTTGTGTAAGACCAGGAGATATTGGCAGCGAAAAGCATTCGTTGGCTACTCGCTCGGAAACTGGAAAGTCACCCGGTCGGTGCCCCAGGTCTGCAAAGGCTTTTTGCAGGTGGAGGGGGATCGGATAGTGCATTCGGGTTTGAATGCCACGTGCTTCCAGGAATTGCCGAATACGCAAGCGCCCAGGGTGTAGCAGCACAAACAAGTGCCAGGCGTGTCGCCGATTGGGTGCTACTTGCGGAACAATCAGCGGAAGAGCTTCAAACAACAGACGATAGCTATTTGCAATGCGGCAGCGCTGCTCAATCCACTCTTCCAAATAGGGCAATTTGATAGCCAGCACGGCTCCTTGAAATGCGTCCATGCGATAGTTGAAGCCGAGTTCCTGGTAGTGGTAACGCTGGCTCTGAGCATGGTCGCGCAGAGCGCGTAAGCGTTGAGCAATCCGAGTATTATTGGTTACGATCGCCCCGGCTTCTCCATAGGCACCTAAGTTCTTACCGGGATAGAAACTAAAGCATCCACACTGCCCGAACGACCCGACCGGCTTTCCATGATAGGTCGCTCCGTGTGCTTGGGCCGCATCCTCGATCAATGCCAGGCCATGACGTTCAGCGATTTCTTGCAGCGTGACTAGGTCGGCGGGCTGGCCATATAAATGGACAGGAATAATTGCCTTGGTCCGTAAGGTAATACGGGCTTCGACTTGCTCCACATCGATCGTGTAGGTTCCTGGATCTATGTCCACAAAAACTGGTTTTGCATTGACATAGCGAATTGCCCAAAGCGTCGCTGCAAAGGTCATGGGCACGGTGATTACCTCGTGGCCGGCGCCCACACCGGCGGCGATCAAGGCCAAGTGCAATGCGGAGGTTCCCGAATTGACGCCCACACAGTGCATCGTGCCCGTGGCATGGGCGAAGGCCGATTCAAACGCCTCAACCTGAGGGCCAAGTACGAAGCTGGTGTTCTCTATGATCTCTTGCAAAGTCGACAGAATCTCGCCGCGCAGGTGCGCGTCTTGTGTTTTGACATCGACGAAAGGAATCGCCGATGTCTCGATTTGTTTCACGGTATTGCGCATATGCTTATCCTATGTTCTTCGGAAGCGCATCGTACGAGCAGGTATCCCAGCCACAACGGTATGTGGTTCCACGTCGCGCGTGACCACTGCGCCGGCACCAACCAACGCGCCCGCACCAATCGTAACTCCACCAAGGATGACAGCACCGCTGCCGATCGAAGCACCACGGCAAACTTGCGTAGGTGCAACTCGCCAATCCTGCGCCGTCTGTAGCCGTCCGTATTGTGTAGCTCGAGGGTCGAGGTCGTTAATGAAGATGACGTTGATGTCGCGTTGAAACAGGCCCAGATTGATACGGACGCCGTCGATATAGTACAGCTCTCCCAATTCATCGTTTTCCACCAGCAGCTTTATTCTTCGAATCGAATTGCTAAACAGATAGGTGTGATCCACCATGAGCACTCGCTCACATCGAACTGCGGTTTGCGCGAGGGCCTCGGCATGTTCCACTGAAGCCGCCAAGGGCTTTTCCACCAGCACATGCAAGCCGGCCTCTAAACAACGTGTGGCAAGCGGAAAATGAGTACCCACCGGAGTCGCAATCGCCACGGCATCCAAGTCCAGCTGCAGTAGCTCGTCCACTGAACCTACCAACGCGACACCGCCGGCAGCATAGTTCTCACCCGCCCTCGACAATTGCTGAGGATCTGCATCGCAAATCGCAGACAGCTTGGTAAGCGGACAAGCGGCGAAATTCCGCATGAGATTCGGCCCCCAGTACCCGCAACCAATGACACCCACAGAGAGCTTTGACACAATTTCTTCCCTTCGAATAAGTAAAAGACGTGACGAGGACAGCTAGCGATACGGTCAAATCACATCCGCAAATTCGCGTTCGATACGGCAGAAATACCAAGAACTCAAACACAACACACAGAGACTCACGAAACTGGAAATGATCAGCGCATAGAAATCGAATTCGCCATTGAGCACCGCGGCGCGGTAGTTCACGATCAATCCATAGGCAGGATTCAACGGCAACAGTACTCGCAGCGGCCAACCGAAGGAATCGGTTCCATGAAGGTAGATCGCTGGAGTCATGAACATCCAGAGCTGAACCATAAATGGAACGATATGCTTAAAATCGCGGTACTTGACGGTCAGTGCCGACAATAGTGTTCCGACTGCCAACGTCACTACCACCAGGACTGGGAGCAAGATCCCGAGCATCAGAATGCCTAAGCCAGGCAACACTCCGTAGATCCCCCCCATCAATGCCAGGAGTCCCATCGAAATAGCAAAATCGACGAAGCCAGCAGCGATGGCACCCATGGGGATCAAGAGGCGAGGAAAGTAGACTTTAGTGATTAGGTTTTGGTTGTTAACGATACTCTGACTGGCCGAGCTGATGCCATTGGAGAAATACAGCCAAGGTAGCAAGCCGGCCAATACGAACAGGGGATAGGGAAGATCACCAGACCGCATCTGCCCAATTCGCCCAAAGATCATACTGAACACCAACATCATTGCCAGCGGTTGTAGCACTGCCCACACTACCCCTAGCACCGTCTGTTTGTAGCGCACTTGGATATCTGGCCAAGCCAGCAGCCACAACAACTCTCGATAACGCCAGAGCTCGACAACATCGACCAATTTCCAAAGCTGTTGTGGCTCGATGGTGGTCCACATGTTGGCGAATATGTCTTCCGCCTGAGCGCCAGGTAAGGCAGTATTCTTTGGGTCAACTACCTCCCTGGTAACTGTCGCATTCCAGCTGAGGACTTCGATGGGCTGCGAGGCTGGTGGAGCTGTGGTATTCACTCGTTCCAATCGCTTTCAAGTTCGCGAAGCATCTATGCGAGTCACATTTTTGCGAATGCATCTCGGGCTGTAAAACACTGCTCTTGTGATCTCCCCTTCGAGCAACATGACAACCTTCTCATTTTCCTTTGCCTCGTCGCTGTTTTGCAAGGTGACGTAGGCGTTGACAACCAGTTTGACAACATGGCGCGCCACGTTCGGATCGAGGCAACGGAACTCGACAGCAAAGTACTCCGACCTGCTGAGCGCTTGCACGTGCAGGCGACGGGCCAACTCACCAACTTTGTCCTCTGTCGCCTTCAGCTCTTCCATTTGAGCAATCTGTGAATCGGTGAGCAGCGCATTGAGAACCAAGGGGCTGCGAATCAACTGAACTTGATTCTCAACGAAGTTGACGGAGTCATTGCGGTCTTGAAATACGATAAACGGGGCAATCGAGTAGATTCGCAACCACATTGATGCTTCGAACTCAGGCCGAAAAGTTAGATAGGTCACTGCCGTTGCTGCCACCGCGCTCAGCAGTCCTGCTGTCAACCCCAGAAACCACCAACGCCGCAGTGTATGCCCGAGCTGAAAGAGCATTTCTCGGGAATCGTTAGGCTTGACCTTGGCTACCATCAAAACGCTGGGACGCACGGTTAGTTGTCGGCTATGCATGGTATTTGTCGCTTGGGGTGAATGACTGCGGATGCCCTATGGGATTCCGCGAACGATTAGTGGTCCGAGCTGCCGCGTCAGTGCTACGGGCAACCTTTTCCAAACTTGAATTGCTGCTGCGAACTTCCCGTTTTCAGGACGCAAAGCATCGCAAGCCCCCTGGCGGACGAAATACTGCCATGTAGCTGGCGAGGGGACTGCGCCCCACTGCTTCTTGAAACGGTAGGTGGGGCTATCGAGCGTGCTGCGCCCAAAATCGAAGGTGCGACTTCCTCGAGAAATTGCTCGCTGCAGTAGGTTCCAATACATGAGCATATTGGCATTGGTACTATGAAAGGCTCGCAGCGAACTCGCACTCGGTACATCGGTAACTTGGAATGCATGGATGAGAAGTGCGGCCGCGATCGGTTTGCCTGCCGACCTAAGACAACACACTTCAGATTCGGTGGGAAACTCGTGCAGAATGGCACGAAACAGTTTTTTGGGATAAACAGGCGTCCCCAAATCGCGCATGTTGTGACTGAAAACGTTGTAGAAGTCGTCTAACAAGTCAATTGTGCCCCAATGAACCGAGAAATTATGCCGCGCTCCACTGCGGATTTGACTTCGAAGTTTGGACTTGAACTGGGCATCGAGAGCATCGCTGGAACTGGGCAGGGCTAGCCGCATGTGAACTTTGCTTGACAAACTCTGAGATAAGCCAGGGTGTTGGAACGCAGCCTCGTTCCGCAACTCTAGGTGCCGCACCTCACTTCATTTGCTACATAAGTTTCACTTCGCAAGCGACTTCAAAACACACACTTCAATGGTAGTCTAACTCCTCAAAGGTGTGGAAGAGTCTTTCTTGGCACGGATTTGCCTTTCCGTTACTCCAAGACAGCCTCAGCCTTCGTTGCGCCTTGACCAAGACGACTAACGAGCGCGTTGTGGTGTGTCAGAATCCGAGGTCGATGATGCCAATTTTGAAGGAAGAAGTAAATGAGTTCCCCCACGACTTGTTGAGTGAATGCACGCCTAACGAAGTCCAGCAATGGCACGTAGTCTATACTCGTTCTCGCCACGAAAAGTCGCTGGCTCGCCATCTCTTTTGCAACTCGATGGCCTTCTATCTACCGCTTGTCTTAAAAGAACAATTTCACCGAGGGCGCCGGATTCAGTCGCTTCTGCCCGTGTTCAGCAACTACCTTTTTTACTTCGGTGATCGCCCCTGGGATGTTTCCGCGTTAGCACCCTATTGTGTTTCCCGCATACTGCCGGTCGAGGATCAAGTTGAGCTTAACTCGGAGCTTCGCACCATCCATAGTTTGCTGGCCGCGCGCAAGCCAATGACCATCGAATCGCGCTTGGAAGCAGGTCTAAAAGTTCGCATAAAGTCTGGCGTACTGTGTGGTCTGGAAGGAACGATTATCAACCGAAAAAGTGGTTGTCGACTGTTGGTCGCTGTCAACTATCTTCAGCAAGGGGTTTCGATTGAGATCGATGACTTCATGGTCGAGAGGATCTAGCGAAATCGATCCGTTGACAACCACGCCGGCTTTCACCACACTGGGCCAGGCTGAGGTACGAATGACAGCGCGTAAGCGGGATGCCAGCACAGCCCGATCCACCCATCGAGTTTTAAACCAATTTTGTGCAACGTACGACCGGCCATTGAGGGAGCGCAGAAAAGCCATTCACGCACGCCCTAAGCCGCGAAGGGACGTGCGTTTTCTTTGTCCCGCTGCCGTAAAGTAAAAAGATTCGGCACGATTGGCTATTTGGCGTTGGCAAAGCGTTCCGCAACAGCGTCCCAATTGACCACGTTCCAGAACGCGGCGATGTAGTCGGGGCGGCGATTCTGATACTTGAGGTAGTAGGCATGTTCCCACACGTCGAGTCCAAGAATCGGGGTACCCTCAATACCTGCGATGGCTTGACCCATCAGCGGGTTATCTTGATTGGCGGTCGAACCGACTGCCAGCTTGCCTTGGTTGACGTAGAGCCAGGCCCAGCCGCTGCCGAAGCGTGTCGCGCCGGCGTTGGCGAAGGCCTCTTTGAACTTGTCGAACGAGCCGCAGGCCGCATCGATGGCAGTCGCCAGCTCCCCCTTAGGTACGCCCCCCTTGCCCGGTCCGAGCACCGTCCAAAACAAGGAGTGATTGGCATGGCCGCCCCCGTTGTTGCGCACCGCTCCGCGTTTATCATCGGCGACCGACGCGAGATTGGCGATCAACTCTTCTACGCTCTTGGATTCGTTCGGTGTGCCCGCGATGGCCCCGTTGACATTGTTGATATAAGCCTGATGGTGTTTGGTATGGTGGATCTCCATCGTCTGGGCGTCGATGTGAGGCTCTAAAGCGTCGTAAGCGTAGGGAAGTGGTGGAAGTTGGTAAGCCATCGAAGGTTCTCCATTGTGAGAAAATCAGTGTTCGTGCACGACCGGTGATCGCGGATGGCCACCCGTGTAACCATCATCAGTCGTGTATGAGAGCAAATCATGCGCCAACGCACGATAGGCGTTATTCGCTCAAATGACAACCCGGGGGAGGGAAGGCATGGCGTCAACTATAGCGCTGGAGACTAGGCTTTTGCCGATCCTCGTGCCTCCCCAAATCGCCTAAAATCAACACCCCAACCATTGCAGCGGTTGATGCTGGCTAGGTAGACGCTTTCCGGGACAGGCTCGCGCAGGAACAGAAGTCTACCGTCTGGCGACGATAGCTATGCGAAGGTCTAACGTCGCTCGGCAATGGCAGCGCGGATTTCGTCGGTGATAACCTGCGTGACCAAGTAGGAATTGAAGCTATTGAGCAGCAGATTGGCTTGCCCCATCAAGGCGGATTCGCGGCGATCGCGAGCATCGACCGACCGAATGAGAATGTCTAACTTGGTTTTACTCTGATAGGCATTCGATCGTGGATTGCGATAGTCGACGGGCTTGACGGTGACTTCCATGATCATGACGGTTTGCCGTTCGCTCGAGCGCCGCGCACCATCGTTGCGATGCGGCTCGATGCGCAGTGTGACCTTACAGGGTTCGGTCTTTAGGATTTCAGCCTGATGATCACTGATAAAACCTTCGAGCTTTTGGATGGCCAGCGAGTGGGGGACGGAGGCCAGCCGTTCTGTTTCCAGCAAGGTAACTTCCTGTCGCCCCGTAAGCCAGCCCAGCCAACTTGCTTTAGCCGGCTCAAATTGTTCACCGACGCTCTTATGCAGTGCATCGGGGTCTTGGCCAGTCCCCAATTGGACGACACGATTGCGGCCCGTGCTCTTGGCAGTCAGCAGAGCGCGGTCCGCTCGTGCGATGATTGTGGCCGCGGTATCTCCGGCTTGCTGCTCGGTCACACCAAAGCTGGCGGTCATGGTGTTGCCATCCAACGAGGGAACGGGAGTGCGCTCGATCGTACGGCGAATCTCTTCCGCTCTGGCTGTGGCTGCCGGGTTGTCACAAGCCGCACATAACAATACGAATTCCTCGCCACCGTAGCGCGCGACTAGATCCCCCTCGCGCGAACACTCGCGCAACACACGCGAAAAGGTCACCAGCGCTTCGTCGCCCGCTTGGTGCCCGTAGGTATCGTTGATGCGCTTAAAGTGATCGATATCGCAGATGATCAAGCTGCCTGTCTGCGCGGCCATCGTGTGGACTTGCAAGAACGCCGGTAGTCGACGATCCAGCTCGGCGCGATTGGCCACTTTGGTCAAATTGTCTTGAGCGGCAATGGCGTGTAGCGACTGGACACGCTCCTCCAAGTGAGCTTGGGCCGATGCATCGCGGACCAGCATGATCACGCCTGAAACCTGGTTCTTGCCGGTGATGACTGGAATGCCGGCGAAGTTGACTTTGGCCATTCGCCCGTCGGTATGCTTGATCTGCAGCCGCGCGTTGTATTGCGTCCCGGAGTCTTGCGTCTTATGCCTTGGACACTCGTCGGATTTGAGAGGATGGCCAGCTTCATCGTGCAGCCCCATCAGATCGACGGTCCACTGGCGATAGGCCAAGGCGGAGGCTTGACGCCCCGTCAGCCGTTCCGCGGCTCGGTTCCAGCAGAGAATTTGCCCTTCCGCGTCCAAGTAGACAGCCGCATCCGGGAGCGTTTCCAGCAGACGGTGATGGAAGACCGTGTCGACGGCCTGTTGAATCGCACTACACGCTGTCGGACAAGCCGAATCGCTAAAGCCGGGCGTCGAGTTGGGAGAGAACTGATACAACCAACTCTTGGCTACCTGCGCTTCCAACTCTGGGCGAGGTTGGCCAATCATGTTGGCAAAGTCATGCACCATGTCGGGGTCGAACTGAGTACCCGCATATTGAAACAGCTCATCGACAGCACGGTCACGACTGAGAGCTTTGCGGAAAACTTGTTCAGTAGTCATCGAATCGAAGGCATCAACAACGGCCAGCATTTTGGCCGATGCTGTTTGACGCTCGCCAGCGGCAATGAAACCCTCGCGCGCATGCCTAACAATGTCCAATAGTTCCTGGTTGGCACCCGCGCCACGCAGGATTTCGATAGCGGTTTGGCTCTGCATCTCCATCATCAATTGCTCTTGGCCATTGAGATGAGTCGGCTTTTGCAGCACGCGGTCGGGAACACCAATCTTGCCAACGTCGTGTAGCAATGCGGCAACTTCCAGCACGGTTCGATCGCTGTCGCTCAGCTTGCGCCATGCGGCCCATTTGGAACACCCCAAAGCAACTCGCAGGCCATGCACGGCGGTAGGTTGGTGTTTGGCGCGAAGCGCGTAGAACAACCCGGTATAGATCCCCAACCGCGATTCAATCACGGGTTCGGCCAGGCTGATTTCCGGAACGGCGCTTGCCGTGCCAATCGTGCTAGCCATGTTGGTCGGAGTGGGATTGGACGCTACTGTCATCGCAGGATCTGTTTCAGAGTGGATTGAAACATTGAGGTGGCACTGAATATCCAACTGAATATCAAGTGGAGGAGACGAGAATGAAGCTGTCTCCCATCCCGTAAAACTAGGTTGGTTTTGCCCCGAATGCAAAGAAACTGCCCCCATTTGAGTAACACCCGCATCCCCTGCCCGACGACAGCCAACACAGTTAATACAACCGTTACAGTCGTCCGGGTGCCCCAAGTCGTATTGACGCAGTGCGGCACTTTTTGCGATTCTCAGGCGATGAACCAGAGTGCCAATCGTTAGGTTTCTTGCGAGTGGCGTCAACTACTTTTCTGTCACAGGAGTGATTGGCCATGCCAATTTCGCGAGACGCACGGACGGACCGTCGTCGCCGCCTCCTGCGCGACAATGGCGAGGATGAGACGCAACCTGCGGGCGCAACTCGCAGGTCCCATCGCAAAACCGATGCTGAAGTTGGGCAGGATACCCTGGGAGCAAAACGCAAGGCGGGTTACAGCCAAGACGTGCGTAAAGCCTGCGGCCAACGCCTCGTGCAACTCATCCCTGTCCGCCGCCGCAGCTATGCGGCGGTGTGCTTGATCAGTCTATTGATACCTGGCTTTTTGCTAGCCATGCACTACTGGATTCATGTCACTGGACAATTGCCATGGTGGCGTCATCCCCTCGCAGTCGCCCTCGACGTCGGGCATCCGCACAGCATCGCCGCCTGGCTCAGCAGTCAATTGTGGTTGCTTTGTTTGGCGGCTACGGTGCTGACATTTCAACTGCGGCGTCACAAGCTCGACGACTACAATGGCGAGTACCGATTGTGGTTTTGGTTAGTGTTGACATGCTTGGTAGCCAGTGTGGATGCCACGACTAGTATTACCAAGCTGTTTGCCCAGGCCCTCGATCGCTGGACCCAACTCAACATAGGCTGGTCTGGTCCAGCGGTAGTCGATTCGACGTTGGCCGTCTTGATCGGGATGCTCGGTTTGCGGATGTGTAGCGAGCTGAAAGCGGTTCCGCTGAGTTTGGTGCTTTGGCTGTGCGGACTCGTCTCCTGGGCGGGGAGTGCAGCGCTGGCTCGCCCTGAACTACAACTCGAGATGTCCGCGCCCATTCGCTATTGGTTGATCTCGACGCTTTGGCTCGGCGGTCTGACGCTTATATGGCTTTCGGCCTTGACCTACTTGCGCAGTATTTATGCGGAAGCCCAGCAACGATTCTTGCTTCGTGGTCGCCTGGCAAGCGAGGGCAGGCCGCTGGGACAGCGCTTGCGCGAGTCGATACCTGCCATGCCGCAGTTCATGCGACGCGCTAGCGCGAACCCAGCGACAGGCACGTCGGTAGGTGATTCATCTGATGGCCCAAAAGCGGAACGCTCGCGCCGCCGCGCTCAGACGTCCGAGGCGGAAGCGACGTTGCCCTCCAAGAATTCGCCCGCTGCAAGTTCACCCGCTGAATCGCCATCCACCCCTGCGCGCCCATCGACCGCTACTGCGTCTTCCCCGCGCGCTGCCTCGGCCGGCCAGGACTCAGAAAACGGTGCCAGCCCGCGCCGTGGCCTAGGCCGCTTCCTGCGCCGGGCTTCGAGTAGCGACAGTCGAGAGCCAAGCAATTCTTCAGCACCACCTACGGCCAGCACTCGATCGAATGAAAAAGCTGCGGAAAAATCTGCTGCACGCCCTCAGGACGCTAAGTCGTCGCGCTGGGGAGGTTGGTTGCGCCGTGGCAAGGACGACGATCAAGCCGACGAGTATCGCAAGGTGAGTCCAGGCAATGAGGCAGCAGGCGATCGTCGAGCTCAGCGCGCCGCAGCCAAGGAACTCAAAGCGACTCAGCGCTCCCAAGCCAAGCAAGCTCGGATGGCCGACAAGAACAAGGGAGCAACCGACGCAGAACAACCCCAATCGGCTCGTCGCTGGCTGCCGAAGTTGTCGCGTCCTACACTCCCCAAGATAACTCGTTCGCAGGCTCCCAAGCCTCCCAAGGACTCGGCACCACAGCACCATCGATCCCAGGCTAAGCCATCCCACGACAAAGCACCCCAGGGCAAAGCACCCCAGGACAAGTCGGGCGGATTGTGGTCGCGCCTCAAGGTGCCTTCGATCAGTTTGTCCGCCCTTCGGCTACAGCCTCCAGGCGAGTCGGTTAGTCCCGAACGCCCCGCGGAGGCACCACAATCCATGCGTCCCGTCAGTGAAAATCGCCCCTTGCCAGACACCCATGCCAGCTATGTCGATTCGTTTGATGACGATGAAGAGAACGACGCTGACGGCGATGGTCGTCCGCTGAGCAAAGCCGAACGCAAACGCATGCGCCGGCTTCAACAACAAAATCGCCGCTCAGCGTAGGTTGACGCTGACCTAATTCTCCGCTGCTGGCTCAATTTGAGTAGCAAATCCTGTCCCTGGTTCGTCGTCAATTTCCAGGCTGCTCAAGAACGGCGAACCCATCCGATCATTCTCCGTGCTAAGATGTTCATTGCGCTGAGTTTGTTATGATCTCAGGGTGTTCCTCCTCCATGATTCCACTTGCTATTGACTAAGAAGGATTGCGATCAATGAAATGCGCGCAGATTTGTCATCGATTTCGCTTGTCGGCCCTATTGGCCGCGAGCATGTTTGCTGCGACGGCTGTCAACACGACCATGGCAGCCGATCCACCAGTGCTGGGTACTGCCAAGCAGCTTGATTTGGGTGATGAGATATCGTTGGAAGTGGTCTACATTCCACCCGGCGAATTTAAGATGGGGAGCACTCCCGCCGAGCGCGCTTGGGCAACCGGCATCGAAGGTGGGGCAACACCCGGCACGGAGCGCGAGTCCTACGAAGGTGAACAGCCGCGGTCGATGCGTGTCCATGACGGCTTCTGGATCGGGCGCACCGAAGTCAGTGTGGGGCAATTCCAGCGCTTTGTCGCCGAAAGCGGATACGTCAGTGATGCGGAAAAACCGGGAGGCATGACACAAGTCTTCGACCCAGACTGGAAGATTACCGCCAAGGCACCTCCGCATCCCTGGATCCCGATGGAGGGAAAGAGCTGGCGCGATCCGAACTTCGGCTTCCCGCTACGCAAGTGTTACCCGGTTGTCTGCGTGAGTTGGAATGATGGGCGCGCCTTTGGAGAGTGGTTGACGAAGCGAGAGCGCGAGGCTGGGCGGCTTCCCGACGGCTTGGTCTACCGCCTGCCGACCGAAGCGGAGTGGGCGTACGCATGTCGCGGTGGTCGCGAAAGCACCTATTTCTGGTGGGGCAATGACCTACGCGACGGCGAAGGTCGGCTGAATATTTCTGCCGTCGATTTCTTGCCTGGGCGCAACAAGATTTGGCCGCTGGCCAACGCGCCTTGGAGCGATGGCTTTGCCTTCGTTTCCCCTGTCGATCAGTATGGAGAGCGCGGCCGCAACGGATTCGGCCTAGCCGACATGTGTGGCGGCGTGTGGGAAATAGTCCTCGACCATTTTGATCCTACCGGCGGGCACGAGGAAGTCTATTTTGTCAAGGAGAATCCACGGCCCGTGTGTCGCGGTGGCAACTACTTCGACGTACCCGGCAATGCCCGCTGCGCGGTTCGACTCGGGCTGCACGGCCCAAGCTACTCCGATTCGCGCGACGGCTTCCGCATCTGCCTGGGCGTGCCCAAAGATTAAGCGACCGTGGCATCAGTCTGGATCGACATACTCTGGGAGTATTAATTCAAAATCCAAAGTCCAGTTTGGGATCTTGTTTGCAGCGGTAGGGTCAGGTGTCGCTGCCGTTGCACAGTTCCAAGCTAGGCATAGGTGCTCTTGGACATGACCAAGCCAAGTCAATAGCGAGATTGGTTCGATATCGCTTGAATGTTCCAAATCTGTTTCAAGGTTCTGCAAATGGATCTTTGCTTCTTGAATATGAAATAGAAGGTCACTCAGGCGTCGTGTCATAGTCTATCCAACAAGTCTATTTTCGTTGTTTGGCAAATTTGATGCGGTCGACGAGACGGACGACATCGTTGCCGCTGCGATAGCCGGTGACAGCGGTGATGGCTTCGATGACATGCGCGTAGTGCAAGTTATAATCCAAGTCGATTTCGACCTCGGGACCGTCGTCCGCACTGGGGCCGGTTTGGTCGCCGACGAGCTGCACGATGTAGGCACGGACTTGCTCCCAATCGGTGCCGAACGATTGGCTATCGTTGAGTACAATCTGTTGCAAGTTGCCCGCATTGTCAGCGATCAAACGCAGTTTGAGAGGCAACTGCGTATTGTCGACTGGCGCCCCACTATCCTGTAGCGGCATCTTGACGTTGAAGTCTCCCTCCTGCGCACTGATTTTGAAAGTCATCACGAAGAAGACCAGCAACAAGAAGACGATGTCGATCATCGAAGTCATCGACAACTCCGTCTTGTCCTGCTGCACACTTTTGTGTCGAAACTTCATCAGATATCCTCCTTAACGCGCAGGGAAAATTTTTCGAACCCCAACTCCTGGCACTTGCTGATGAGATCTTGCACGCGCCCGCCTGAGACGCTGCGATGGCCGCGAATGATAATATTTGCGTCATGGGCTGTCTTGCCCCGGAGCGTGAGCAGAGACAATTCGGGAGCCAAGCGGCTGCGTAGCATCTCCAGCGAAATTTCGTCGCCGCCGATGATGACCGAGCCAGTGCTGGTCATGTGTACGATGATCGGGAACTCGATAGGCGCATCTGCCGGTCTAGCTAGCTCGCTGGTTGGCAAGATCACTTTGTCATTTTGTTCACTTTGCGAAAAGTTGATCAGCACCATGAAAAAGGCGATCAACTGAAACGTCATGTCGATCATCGGTGTCAGATCAGCTTCGGCGGCTGGTGCGGTCTGTCGTTCAATGCGCATGATGGTCTTACTTCTGGAAGCGTTCGAGCAATTCTTCGCTGGTGATGCCTACTTGCATGGTCAAGCGTTGGACGCGATTTCTCAAGATGTTGTAGACCGCGATGGCTGGAATGGCGATTGCCAGACCGGCCAGCGTGGTGAACAAAGCGGTGGATATGTTACCGGCCAGCTCGCTCGGCTTGGGAGTCGTTGGCGAATTGGCAATCGTTCGGAAGGCGCCAATCATCCCTTGAACGGTTCCGAACAGGCCAACCATGGGGCTGATGTTACCAATGAGCGCCATGTAGCTCAGGTTGTGCTCCATCTTCATCGTCTCTTCCTCGCCGACCTCTTGCATGGCTTCGACCGCGTGGGAGTGGCCACGATCGAGCTTGCCCAATCCGGCCGAGACGACTTGACCGAGAAAGGAATCGTCGGTGCGGATCATCTCGGCAGCCGCCTGCGGATCACCGGCCACCAAGAGTTGCTCGACCCCTTCCACCAAATCGGGAGGACAAATATTGTCGCGTCGAGCGGCAATGAGGTTCATCACAATGAGCGTCAAGAGCGTAATTGACAGCGCTAAGAAGAGAGCGGTGTAGGAAATCCCGAGCGCTTCAAAGGTCCAAGCCAGCATATTCTTAGGTGCCTTGGAGCCGGTGTCTTCTGCGGCGTCGTTTCCGGCGGCAGCACCTGCTGCGGGCACTGCTCCGTTGACTGCTGGCGCTCCTGCATCAGCAGGCTCGACAGCCGCTGGGGCGTCTCCCATTTCTGCGCGCAAGGCGGCCTCATCCTGTGCTGCTGCACTGTTTGGCCAGCCGGCAGAGAAGCTCAGTACGAATAGCGCGAGCGTCGCTAGGCTGCACCACTTCAGTGGCCGAAACGAGTTGCCGATGAATTCACCGACCAAGTTACCTTGACCTGACGAGTCCTGCATGTGTGTTGCTCCGATACGACAATGTGGCCCGACGCTCCGCCGTCGGATACCACTTCCTGACAAGTCTTGCATAGATGTTGCTCCGATGCGATCGCGTGTGCGCGGTATGAATTGAGTGGTTTGGGGGAATTGTTTCGTAACCGTTCACGAGTTAGTACGGTAATGGTTACAGTTAATCTTTGTTGGCCCAAATGCTGGAGGCATACTGGGCTGTGAGCCGTGCTTTGGCTTCGGCCCCTCGGGCCGGTTGACCAGTCAGCGGCCAGAGCTTGGCTAAATGATACAGCGCTTCAGCATGAGCTTCTGCGTCGGTGAAGAAAAGTAAGTCGGTTTGCAGGTAACTCAACAGAGCTTGATTGGTTTTCCCCAGGGCCGTATAGGCGGCACCTTTGGCATTGTTGATCCGCGCGAACAGCTCTTGGTCGGTCGAATCGTACTGCTGCACTAGGCTATCGAGCTTTTGCAAAGCTTGTTCATTGTTCCCCGACATTTGCTCACAGGTCGCCAAACCGACTTCGGCCAAGCTCTTCAATCGTCCCATTTCTGGGCTCGCGCTCGTGGCAGCGGCGAGCTGCCCAAAGCGAACTTTTGCCTCATCAACTTTCCCTTGAGCCAATTCGACTGAGCCCAAGCGATAGACTCCGAGGGCTTTGGTATCGGGACTAGTTGCGGACATCAACACGTTGAAGTAACGCAAGGCTTGGTCGGGCTGGTTGACCGCCATCGCCAATTGTCCCAACATATCGCTCAGGTCGTATAGATGATGGCTCTTCTGATTCTCTTTGGCCACCGCCAACAGGCCTTTGATAGCTAACAGCTTGTCCCCTCGACCGGCGAGTCCCAGTTTGCCTTCGCAGTAGTAGCGATAGAATTCGATGTCTTGCTTGATCAGCGGGTTTTCGATCCCGTCGGCTGAAATCTTTTTGACCTCATCAAGCGCCTGTTCGTATTGTCCCTGCAACACGCTTTCACGCACGCGATCGAGAGTGTTGGGTTCGTCGTCGAATGAGAGCTTGCGCACATCCGCCATATCGAACGTCTGCTCTTTGTTGCGGACCGTGATTTTCACGGCAGTTGGCGTGATCTCGACGAATTTCCCTGAGGCGACCGCGTCGCGTTTGGGGTATACGCGATCTTGGCCCTGTCCCGGTTTGGCCAGTGACAACAGGATCGTACCCGCCAGCAAAGCGGCGAAAAGCGTACGGCAGCCGGATGGAATGATTGGCGTTTGGTTCATGAATTTCTCGTGGCTAGATTCCGCATTAATCTCATAGCTAGTGTAGGGCCGGGTAACGTCGTTGCCCACTTCAGGGCTTTACGTGCACATGGACTTTCTTCCCCTAGGATTTGCATCCCAGGCTATCACCCGCCTTCGATTTGCGGCGAAGGATTGCGGTCGTTTGCGGACGCTTTGCCATTTGGGTTTTGTTAGGGAACTAGTTAATGCTCGCTTGTATTTTTTTGAGCAAAGCCTGGAATTTCCCCTTCATCAAGGGGCCCCCGAGATCGGGAAACAGCTTGGCGGTCGACTCGATGTCATAGGCGGCGCGCCGGATCTCATCGGCGCGCTGGCTGGCGTCCTGAAGACCTTTGGCGTATTGCCAACGGCTAAACGCGAGTTGATATCGCGCTTCGTAGAACTGCTCGCTATAATTCGGGTTATTGGCGGTCAACTGCTGAATTTTCCCCCAACCCCAGATTAATTTCTGACGAGTCTTGGGATCGGGCCGCCCACCTTCAATGGCCACTTTATAGAAGCCCGAATTGCTGGCCTCGCCCCAAGCTTGATAGGTACGAGCGGCTTCGATTTGCACATCGAGCAGAGCGTTGTTTTCTTCCAACACACTGGCCAATTGTTCGATGGCCATTTTGAAATCTCCCCGTCCACGTGAGGTCTGCGCGAGTCGGAGATGGATTTGAGTGGCGAACGCGGCTGGGCTAATCCAACCTGGCTGGCTCTTCTCTTTAGCCAAGATGGCTTCCAGGATCTTGGCCGCTTCAGCGTATGCCGTCGCCGCTTGGGCTTTACCTGCGGCGGACTTTTCCAACTCTTGGGCGATCGAGACAATCGTATCGGCGGCCCAGTACTGTGTGTTAAAGCTATCCGCCTTGGCCGCTTCGACCGCGACGATCAGCAGCGTTTCGGACATCTTCCGACGTTTGGTGTCGTCGGTAGTCGCTTCCAACTGTTCACGCAGATCGCGGGCGAGACTTACAAAAATGCCAGCCAGCGTTTGACTGCTCTCCGCATCGGTGGCGGCAGCCTGCAAGCGCTTGATATACTCGCGAATCTCGCCGGCAGCTTGCTCGCCGGGAACTGGACTATTGGAAATTTTATCTTCGGCCAACATGGCAATCTTCAATTGAATCGCAGTGCGATAGGTTTCCATCACGACGCGCACTGGCAGCCCACTGGAATGCTTTTCGAGCATCGAGATTGGCGAAGAGTCTCCGTCGAATATTACTGCCGCTGCGGCTGAAATTTGTTTGTCGGCCAACAACAATCGAGCCAGTACGCTAGCCGCCTCGATAGCCCCTGGGTCAAGCTCCCCAGCGGGCGCCGTGTCACGGGCAGCCGTTACGGATGTCTGCAGCAAGTTCAGGGCTTGTTGGCGCAGTTGTTGGGTCGACTCGGCTTCCTCGCCGGCTCCGCTCTTTTCCTGTAGGTATTGTGCATAGAACATCAATCCCGCATCACGACGCAACTTGGCCGTCTCGGGGCTGCCGGCGGGAACCAACGCTAGGAACTTTTCCGCTTGGGCAAAGTTCTTATCCATCAGAGACAATTGGACCAGGGCGGCGGCGGCAGCCGAGGCCTCGCTCGATTGCGGCCATGTCATCACCAAGAATTCGGCAAACGGTTGCAGTTGATTGGTCAATTCGACTTTGGCTTCGGCGTTGGCCGTACGCAACAAATCGCTATAACTCCCTAGGGTAATAGCGGCTGCGCGCAACCCTTGATCGTTTCCGGCGGAGGAGCGCGACAAGAATTCGGCGACGGCCATGGCTTCCCAGGGGCGCTGTTGTTTGAGCAGCAAGAAGGCCAAGCGGAGTCGTGTATCGAATAGGCTTTCGCGCGAGTCGCTCGGTTGATACAGTCGCAGTGCCGAGTGCAGTAGCTCGATCGCCTGCCGTTGATCGTTGTCGATAGCCTGCTGGGCCGTGCGCAGTTGCTCGTTTAGCTCCTGCTGGCGTTCGGGGTCGGTTGCCGCACCGGCCAGTTCGAGACGCAGAGTCTCGAGGCCAATGGAATCGGTCTCGGAGCGTTCGATTCGTTCCTGGGCAGCCGCGTTCGCTTCGGCAAATGTGGTTACATTCGGAAGTTCGTCAGTGGACGGTTCGCTGGCTTCCACTCCAAGCTGTGCGAGCAGTTCGCGCGTAGCCTCCTGGTGCGCACCTGGCTCGCGTAACATGCTACGCAACGCGGTCCGCGCGTCGCGTATCAAACGGCTCGCTACTCGATCGGTGGGGTCCTTAGCTTTGAGCGCGTTGGACCAGGCGACCCGCTGCTTGGATAATTCAAGTTGTAAGCCGAGTAACTCTTTGGTCGCGCGCTCGTCGGGCCGAGCCGAGCTCAACCACTTGTCACCGCGTTCGATGGCCAGTTGAAACTTCTGTTGATTGGCTAATAGCTCTACCAGCTCGGTCGTGGCTTCGGTTTGCAGCGGGCGAAGCATGTCATAGCCCTCTTCATCGGCGATACGCTGAAAACCATCGATCGCGTCATCGAACTTCCCAAGCGTGGCTTGAATACTGCTGCGATAGAACAAGGCGTAATTGCGCACGGCGACGAGCTTCTGTTCCTTCAAGTACAGATCGCTGAACATCTTCAGGGCTGTTTCCAAGTCTGCGGTGCGCTCGGGGCTACCTTCGGCGCGGCTGCGACCTCGCTCTTCGACCGACTTGGCGGATAACAATTGCGATTGTCGGATATCGCTTTGCAGCTTTTGCCGATAGGCGACCGCCGAGCTGTCGGAGAGGTCGATGCGAGCGCCCTTGAGCCCTTCGAGCAATCCGCTCAGTTCGCCAATCGTCGATTCGAACAGTTCATGGGCCTCACCGTAAAACTTGATCGCTTCGGGGATATCCTCTTTGACTGTCTCCGCTTTAACGCCACCACCGGCGCGCATACGAGCCTCTTCGGCACGGGCTAGCAGTAGTTCGCCGAGCTTCATGCGCGCTTCGCCGCGTCGCGGATGCTGCCTCTGGCTGTTAAGAAATTGTTGCAATGCCACTTCGGCTTGGTCTAGTTTCAGCGGCCGTTGAGGATCGCTGCTCGGCAAAACCGCCGCCGCTTGATACAGCAGCAAGCCGCGTTCAAGTTGGATGTCGGCCTTAAATTCGGGTGGCAGATCGGGCTTGTCCTGCTGATCGGCAAGATACGTCAGCGCCAAATCGAAGAGCTGTTCATCGCGAAGCCTTTCCAGGAAGCGCTGGTACGGCTCCTCCGCTCTCGCCTGAGTCACCATGAAAACCGGACCGAACCACAGTGCTAAAGCAATTAATGCGAAACCCGTTAAACGGATGAACCTGCTCTGCTGCGTACGAATGGCCAGAATCGAGCGTTTTTGAGCGTTGAAACGTAGCGCATGCACGACGGACAAGTCTCGATGGCGAGAAGAGAAAACCCCATACATTTGGGGATACTATCGAAGTGCCAAGCCACTCCTGCCTTTAAGGTAACTCCCGCAGCCCCCAATCACAAGACACAGCACCCCCCGCCGGCACCGCAATCGCGAGGATTGGACGACCCGTCAGCCCTTACAATCAACGGTATCGTTGCGATAGGCGTTCTTGGGAGTTGGGAGCAGATCGCTCTTCGCGCCGGGGAGAAAAATCACTAGTGTCAGAACTTGAACGAATTCTCGAAAAATAGTGCAGAAAACAGGCAAAGGAGGCCTTATGCTCAGCTCGCTTGACATCAGTACCAGCGCCTTGGTGGCTCAGCGCACGCGCTTGAACACCATTTCTGGCAACATTGCCAACATCTCTTCGCTGCAGGACGAGCAGGGGAATGCCAAACCGTATCAGCAGCGGTTCACCATTTTCCAAACCGCCGAAAACCCAACCGACCCCAACGGGCCGGCTGGTGTGAAAGTCGCCTCGGTCGAAACCGACGACCGCGAACCGCTCCATCGCTATCAACCCGACCATCCGCTGGCGATCAAGGACGGAAAGTGGAAAGGCTATGTGGCGTACCCCAATATTAATTTGAACGAACAGTTCGTCGATTCATTGGAAGCGACTCGATCCTACGAAGCAAACATCGGGGTCATGGAAATCACCAAGAACATGTCGCGTCAATCGTTGTCGATCTTGGCGTAGACCACCTAGGAGCTTCTCGTCGTGAATTCGTTGGCTGGCACATCTGCATCTTCACTACAGCTTCCGCTAACCCAGCGATTGTTGGACGCTGGTAAGGCTGCGCAGTCTGGGTCCGCCGCTGCAGGGCAAGGGGGTTCATTTCAGAATTTGATGACCGACGGCGTGTTGCAAGTCAACGCGATGCAGCAGGATGCTACTGGACAGATTAACGAGCTATTGACCGGAGGCGATGTGAATCAAGCGGAGGTCTATACGGCTGTTCAAAAAGCGGATATGGCCTTTCGCATGCTGGTTCAAGTTCGCAATAAACTGATGGCCGCCTACGAGGAACTCAATAACATTCGAATATAGGATCAAAATAGCAGGCACAGTCCCCTGTGCTGTCCGGCGATTGAAACCAAGGGTGTTGTTTTTCGGCGACTGCTCACGCGCGACCGAAGAGTTGGTCTGTTTAACCGCGCCAGCGCTGAAGCGGTTAAACAGAAACTCTCTCCGTCAATGTTTCCGCGCGGCCGACGCGCTTTACTGACTAGATTGGCTACGGCCCACGGAGTGTGCCTGCTACTTTGACATGCCCGCTACTTTGAGAACATTTCATTTTGAGTCGCTCTTCTACTCGCATGAATTCAACTGAAATCAGATGAACGCACTATCCCAAATTGGAAAACAATTTAGCGAATTGGTTAATTCCCTAACCCCAGCGGCCCGGCTCATGGCGGGGCTGATGGTAGGGGTAATTGTGGTGAGTTTGGGGTGGATTATCAGCACCGAGACAACGGGAAATTACGAATCGTTGTTGGGTGGCATCTCGCTGACCAACGCGGAACTCGACCGCATCGAGACGGCTTTTGGTGACGCACAGCTTCGCGACTACCAGCGCGAAGGGCGGCAGATTCGTATTCCCAGAGGGGAGAAGGATCAGTACCTCAAAGCGCTCTCGGCTGGCAACGCACTACCGAAGGAATGGGGGAGTGAAAAAGACCGAGCATTCGCCGAAGGCAACGTTTTCGAATCTGCGGAAAAGTTTAGTGCTCGCATGCAGACCGCAGATGAACGGGAATTGGCCAATACGCTTACGCGCATGCCTGGCATTGAACGCGCCTCCGTACGCTACGACCAACAGCGTAAGGGCTTTGGACGTGAGACCGAACGCGTATGCAGTATTGAACTGCAAGGACCGCAGAACCAGCCCATCCCCGAGGCCACCTTGCGCAGCATCGCCGAGCACGTTTCCAAACACTTTGCGGGGCTGCCGAAGTCGAACATCTCGGTGCTCGATCTGGGGACGTCCAACGTCTACAGCGAAAGTGACGACCCGCGTTCGGCCTCGGAGAACCCCGTGCTAAAAGCGCGGAAGGACTGGGAAAGATATTTGGATGCCAAAGTCGGTTCAATCCTCCACGAATACGGTGCCATCGAACTGTTTGTCAGCGTCGAGATCGACCCCACGCTCGTTTCGGAAGAGGAGAAGCTGTCCTACGATCCGACAGCAGTCACGGTCCAATCGAATGAAAGCCGCAAGGACTCCGAGAATTCCAAACCGACAACCGGCGGTCCCCCTGGTTCAGATACCAACGGCATCGGCAACAAACCGCAATCCGTCGCATCGGCTCATAGCGGACATACCTCGACGACCAAAGAATCCGAGGCTACCGAACGTCGCGTGGCGGGACACGGAGCATCGCGAAAAGAAACCGCCGGACTGATTCCTACCTCAGTTACCGCCACCATCGGCATTCCCGAGTCGTATTACTACAAAGTATTTGCCCACCGTGCGTCGCTCGCCAAGCAGTTAGACCCCAAGGCAGCCGAGGGTGACAAGGAGACGCCACCGGCACTCCCCACCGCGGCACAATTGGCCGAGCTGAAAGCTGAGACGGAAACTAACATTCGCGCAGCCGTCGAAGGGATGGCGATGGGGATTCGCGACGGGGATGATCGCAAACCCTACGTAACCGTCTATGCCTTTCCTGACCTCCCCCCACCAGAGTTTCCAACGCCGAGCTTGGCCGCCGGCGCAGCAACTTGGCTCGGCCAGTCGTGGAGCACGTTGGCTCTGATGGCATTAGTGCTGCTCAGTCTGGGGATGATGTTTAGTTGGATCAAATCGCAAGCCACGACCGACTCAGATCGCCAGTTCAGCGAGGGGTTCGGGTTGGAAGTTCCCGACATGGGGGACGAATTGGAACTCAGCGAAGGAGTTGGCGGCGAGCCAGGGGAGACAAAGCGGCCGCGGGCAGAATTTGAAGTCTCCGGCAGCGAGATGAAGGAAGATCTATCGACTTTGATCAAAGACAATCCCGACGCTGTGGTCAATCTGCTCAAGAGCTGGATCGGCGACGCAGCTTAACTCGATCACGTGTTTGCTTCGCCGCGCCTTTTTCTTAGCCCGGTGGGGGCCACATCCGCTATTTGGCTTAGCCCCCTGCGAGCACTATTGCAGTGTGAGCTCTATTGCTTAGCCCCCCGTGAGCTCTATAGCTCTGTGAGCTTTATTGCTTAGACCCCCGTGAGCTTGCCTCACAGGTGGATCAGTTTTGAAACTAGATGCGGTTTGCCAACTAGTTTCGTTCACCTGCCAGGCGAGCTGGCGAGGGGAGCTGAAGGAGCTCGAGGTCGATCGAACGTAAGCCAGCTTACCTTTGCGAGACGCTGAGCTTCGTTCATAATGGTGAACCACAAATTCTCTCATTATGAAGGCTCAGCCCCCTTGCCAGCCCATCGCGCATTTCCCGATCACATCCTGCTCAGCCCGCGCGATAGTGTCGTCGTCGCACTTCAAGACCTCGAACCTGGCCATTCGGTGCAGATCGCCCAGCGATCGATTCCAGTTCGCGAGTTCATTCCGGCCGGACACAAGATGGCGATTTGCGAAATTTCCGCCGACACGCCGGTATTGAAGTACGGTTGGTCGATCGGATTGGCCACGCAGGCTATCGCGCCTGGCAGCCATGTTCACTCGCACAATTTGAGTTGCAGTCACACGATCGACTTGGAAGCAATTTCGACTGAGGTCCCTGGCGATTTGGAACCACTGGACGAATACACGTTCGACGGCTTTGAGCGTTCGCCCAGCCCTACAGGTCGCGCGCGAGTGGGCACGCGCAACTACCTGGCGATCATTAGCAACGTCAATTGCTCGGCGTCGGTATCCAAATTGATCGCCAATCGCTTTGACCGAGCAGCCTTGGCTGCATTTCCAAATATCGATGGCGTCGTCTCATTCCGACATGGTGGCGGCTGCGCGATGGCCTACGAGGGTTCGAGGCACCGCATGTTAACGCGTGTGTTGGGAGGCATTGCCAAGCATCCCAATATTGGGGGCTTTCTACTGGTTGGGCTTGGCTGCGAACAGGGGACCCTCGATCACTTGGTCCGTTCGCAAAAGCTGTACAGGATCGAATCGGCGGGAAATAATGGCAGCGGCGATGAAGACTCCGTGCCTGTGCTTTCGATTCAGAGTTCGGGGGGCACACGCGCGACAGTCGAACTTGGGTGCGAAATGGTGTCAGGCATGCTGCCGCGCGTCAACGATGTCCAGCGAACGAAGGTCTCCGCCTCCCACTTGATGTTAGCCACCGAGTGCGGTGGTTCGGACGGGTACTCAGGCATTACTGCCAATCCTGCGCTGGGAGCGGCCGGTGATATGTTGGTGGCCTGCGGCGGCACGGTCATTCTCTCCGAGACATCCGAGATCTATGGCGCCGAGCACTTGTTGACGCGACGCGCCCGCTCGCGCGCGGTCGCTGAAAAACTGCTCGAACGCATCGAGTGGTGGAAATGGTACTGCAATAACTACGGCGAAGAGCTCGACAACAATCCATCGGTTGGCAACAAAGCGGGCGGACTAACGACGATAACCGAGAAGTCGCTAGGGGCGGTCAGCAAAGGCGGCACCACGGCGCTGGAGGCTGTCTACGAATACGCCGAGCCGATCGAGCAGCCGGGCTTTGTCGTCATGGATAGCCCCGGCTTCGACCCCGCCAGCGTGACAGGTATGGTGGCCAGTGGTGCTAATCTGGTTGCCTTTACCACCGGTCGTGGCAGTTGTTTTGGCTTCAAGCCGACGCCGAGCTTCAAAATCGCCTCCAATTCACGATTGTTTGCACGCTTGCCCGAGGACATGGATTTCAATGCTGGACAAGTCGTCGAGGGGCGAACGGTGCAGGAGGTTGGTCGCGAGTTGTTTCTGCGACTGCTGGCTACGGCTAGCGGCGAAATGACTTGCAGTGAGAAGCTGGATTTGGGGGACGAAGAGTTTGTACCCTGGCAAGTCGGTCCGGTGCTGTAGAATAGGATTGTCCAGCAAGGACTGTCGAAACAGTTGCTGGCGGCACTTATTTTCCCGTCGACCCTAACACCCGCTCGTGTGTGTCATCCTTTTTGGGGCCAGTATGCGCTACCCGCTGAAATCATTCCATTCATTTGTTTTAGGCGCATTGTTCGCGCTGGGCTTAGCGCCCGTAGCGTCGCTGCGCGCGGAGCGACCGCAGGGCGAAGCGACCGTAGACACTCCCGACACGGTGGAGGCAGCCGCGCCTGCAACGGATGTCAGCGGGCTGCTTAAACAACTGGGAGATGCGCAGTACAGTCAGCGTCGCCAAGCTTTCTTGCAATTGTGGCGCGTGGGGCAGCCCGCGCTGCCAGCCATCGCTTCCGCCAGGAACTCACCCGACCGAAGCGTGGCCGCAGCGGCCGCTGTCTTACATATGTTGGTGGACCTGCGAATAGCTCCGCAACACTTAGAAGAATCGTCTCGACTGTTCGACATGATGAGCCGACCTACCCCAGCGGCGATTGTCGAACTGTGTGGTATGGGCTATTGGTCCGTCGCCGAGCGGATGTTGCTCGACAACACGGAGCTTAGTCAAAAATTCCACGATCCTTACGGTCGTTTTCAACTCAGCCGCTTGGTGGATAAAGCATTGGAGCAAAACGATGCGACGCTGGCATGGCCGATCGTTCGTCAGCTAACCTCGCCGCCACAGGCCGCTTGGATCGCACACAAGACCGGTTTGGAGTTGGGGCGCGACGACCCCTACTCGCGAGCCCAGCAGCTATTCTTCGCCGGTGAAGTCGACGCCGCTTTGGAGATCGATCTGCCCACCGTGGTACATGTCCCCATGTTGACTCGCACTGGGCGTTGGCAACAGCTATTGGATGAGCAAGTTGTCACCCTGTTGGCCGGTCGAGGTGCCTCGCCTTCGCAGCAGGCGGCCACTGCGGTGCTGCACGAAGCGGCTGGCGACTACGATACGGCTTCTGAAATCTGGATCCAGTTGCTGCAAGCAGAACCGACCAGTGCCTCGCACGAATCGCCCCCTTCCGAGTCCTCCGATGCGAACGATGCAAGCGGCGACCAGGAGCTCGACAGAACTGCCGACTCACCAGCCGATGAAACGGATTCAAACGATACGGCCCACAATGTAGCGCCAGAGCATAACCAGGAAGAGAAAGAGGCAGCCCAAGTGCGCCGCGCGGTCGAACTCCTGGGCGAAGCGGACCGAGATGGACAATTGGGCCAAACGAACAAGTACCAATTGATGGCTGCCTTGCTGTTCAGTGGCCGAGTCGAAGCCATCGAACAGATGTTGTTAGAGCAAGATAGCACCGAAGCCTTCAACTTTTTCCTGGCTGGCAATCAACATGCACGTGCCTTCGAGGCATTGGGGCTAGCGGCCGATCTGTCGAACTTTGACGCCTGGCTACTGAAGCTTCGAGATCAGATCGGCCAAGAGCTCAGCCAGCGCAATCCAGACAATCGCAATTTCGACCAGTGTACGCGACTGTGCAGCATTCTCTCGGGCCTGGGCTATCGCCAGCAGGCTCAGCAGTTGCTCGATGAGCTGGTGGTGCGAGCTCGGTTGGAACCACGCAGGCAAGCCGATCTGTGGAGTCGCTCCTTGCTGCTGTGGCTCGGTCGCTCCGAAGCGCGGCAATTGGCGTTGGTAGCGGCCAAAGCTCAATTCCCACAGATGTCAGGCGAGTGTCAGTCGGTCGTGCTCAAGGGACTGTTTCCCGAATTCGGTGAAACGGCTTATGCATTGTGGAGCACAGCCCCAGGTGAAACCGATGAACGGAAATGGCAAGACCTGGAAAACCTGTATGTCTTCGATCGCGCCTGGTTCGGCAGCGACTATCGCACCCAACTGTCTGGTTGGCTACAACGCGCTATGGATGCACTGGCCAAGGGAGGCCTGACTCCCGAGCACCTGAACGCATTGGCAGAGATTGCGCTCGGTTTCGGCGAGAGCGATATGGCGGTCGAAATGCTGCAGAACGATCTATCGCCTGGTTTGGGGCAATCGACCTCTCCCAATTTACAATGGGCCACAGCCGCTCGGATTATGTCGCAACGTGGCAAATCGGAAGCCTCTCTCTCCTTGTTTCGCGACGTCAGGCAGTCGGGAAGCAATCCGCAGCAGACATACGTTGACGAGGTCCAAGCGCTGTTGCTTAGCGGGCATTTCGCGCTCGCTCGAGAGTTAGAGCAATCGCGTTGGCTTCGCCCTTTGGCGACAACGCGTTTCTATCAAGGCTACAACTACCTACAAGCAGCTCAAGAGCTCTCAGAGAGTCATCAATGGGAGCGGGCGGCCGAATATGCGGAAGCGGCTTTTCTGCTGGCCGACCTGGGGAGCATGGACGTCTATTGGGGTGCCAGCGAATATGCTGAAATTCTGGAGAAACTGAAAGATCCAGTCCGTCGCGCAGATGTGCTTCGAGCCGCCTGGATCGAGTCGCTACAGCCTTTTGCCAGCTCCATGCAATACATGTTTAGCAATGGCTATTCCAGTTCATTGCGATTCTCGGCGCAGAAAGAAAAACTGGCTCGAGCTATCGTGTGCATTGTACAAGATGACATGCCAGGCTTTCAGCATCAGGTGGCGGTCGCAAGAAAGCTGCAGTCGCAAGATATCGAAGTCGTTTGTCAATGCTATCCGCTGTTGCAAAAGGCTGGCAAAACCGCTATTGCCGAGGAACTCTTCGCCTCCTACGAAGCCGACATGCAGCAGCAATTGGCGCAATGGCCAAACGACGCCACTGCCCTGAACAATTTGGCTTGGATGTATTCTCAGTGCGATGTCAAGCTCGATGAAGCGCTGGAGCTATCGCACCGCGCTATCAAGTTAGCTCCCAACTCGGCGGTGTTCCTGGACACCTTGGCCGAAGTTCAATTCCGCAGCGGCGCAATCGAAGAAGCGTTAGACACCATGCGTCAATGCGTGCGACTCGATCCTCGCGAGTTGCACTATCGCGAAAACCTCGTCCGCTTCCACGCGGCAAAGTAGTAGGCACTATGCATCTGCCAAATGATAGATAGCCGCGTTCAGATAAAATTGTGCACCGACCATGAGCACCAGTCCCAAACCGATCGAGGCGATGCCAACCAGAATGTACAGCAGCCAACCGCAGACCAACACCGGTAGCACGATCAACCAATGATTGAGGCAGATTGAGGTCGACCTCCCCATAGCGCTGGGTAAACTGTGGCCATCGAGCAGTGCATAGGGCACGAAGCTCCACAGGTAAGTAAAGACGATCTGCACTAGGAAAAAGACACCAACGATCGATATGCCAATCAGCTTGGCTGTTTGCGGACTGCCCGCTTCCGCGAGCTCCTGCATGACCAATGGAACTCCAGTAGATCGCAGTAAATTGAGAATTGTCCAGCCGAACAGGATGGCGAACATGCCACCGTATGCGCCTCCGGTACTGAAGACGACGCGGGATGTTATGGGCTTGCTTCGAACCGCGTGAAGAGCCGTGTTGCAGGTCATGCAATAGGCCGCTGTAGCTGCAAATACCCCGACCAGAACCGCGACCGAAAGCAGACCGAAAACCGTGAGTTGAATTGAGGTCGCGTCCGTCATGTCAAGCATTCGGACAGTTTGCTCGGCGAAGGAAAAGAGCAACGGGACGGTGATTAGCGTGACTACCGTTGCCATTCCAAACAACACGGGTGCGATCAAGCAGAACGGTAAGATCGAATTGAAGGCCAATTGAAAAGCGTTGGAAAACGTCAGGTCGCGAGGCTGCGTGCGGTGCGGCGGTGCGTCCCACCCCTCCGAGGAAGCCGCCTTGGTCTGCGACAGTACCAGGGCCACGGAGGGAGTTCCGAGCGCTACACTCTTTTTGTCGCTCAACTCGGTCCATACGTTCTGCTCGCTTTGTATACCTAGAGCAGCAGTTGTTGCGGTATACGAACTCGTCGAGTCAACTGGCAGCGAAGCTGTTGGCGATTGTGGCGAGTCAGACGTTTCGGGAATCGTTAAGGGTTCATCGCAGTACGGACATAGCGTCTGCCGGCCGCTGGTCGCTGCGGGCACTTCCATCACTCCTGCGCAGTACGGACAATTGAACCGAATGGGAGCTTGTCGCTGCGCACTGGAGATCACCACCAACGTTGAGGATGGCTTGGCCGTTGAGATTGGAGCAGTCACAGGGCCTAGCTCAGCAGGCTTCGGCGCATTTGGCTTCGTCGCAACAGGTTTCCGCTCGGTTGCAATCCCAGGCACCTCTGGGGCAGGTTCCAGCGCAATGGCAAAGACTTCGCCGCAGGCGTGGCACTTCCCCTTCTTGCCTTCCATCTCCGCTTGGCCTGCGAATAACTGTGCGCAGGAAGGACAATGGAAGACCAATTCGGGCGAATCGGGTTCGCTGGCTGCTGGTCGTGCCCGGTCACTGCTGGCGATTGTAAAAATATGTTGGCAATTGCGGCATTGCCCCTTAGTCCCCAACAGCGAGGGGGAGCAGAGCAGTTCGAAACGGCAGCGTGGACAGGGGATCTTGAGCGAGTCTGACAAGGGCTCAGTGACAGGTTGTTGAACTCTTGATTTGGAAGCCGGATGCTGAGTGCTGGCAGCAGGGTTACGGAGGCTCCCCACGTGGCCGAGGGTAACCGGCGAGCGGGCTGGAATGGTGAGCAGCGTACCGCAATCCGGACACTGGCACCGCTGACCGGCACTACCATCGGGAGTGCTTAGCCACTGGTGGCAGGCTTGGCAGTTGAACTCGATCGGCATGGTCGTGGCAACCTGTGACGTGTTGGAGAAGTTGAAGAGCATCGGCTGAGAATTCGCGGCCAGCCCTTTCCTTGCTAACACTGCGGGTTACCATGGGGCGGCACCTGGCGCTCGTCAGCACTCGCCAGTTTAACTCTTCGCCGCCTGCTCAACTGCCGGTTACTTCAAAAAACAGAGACTTCGTATCGTGACGCCCCAAGACACCTCGCCCGACCAACGCTTGGAAGATCTGCTCCCCAGGTTGGTTTCAGAAAATGATGCGGCAGGCATCGAGCAACTCATTGAAAAGCACTCGACGGGCGAACTTGCGCGGGCCGTGGGCCGTTTGGACGATGAAGAGCGTGGCAAGTTGATCGACCTGATTGACGCAGAGGTCGCGGCTGATTTGCTGGAACAACTGCCAGTTGTGCAGGCGGTGCAGTTGCTAGAAGAGGCGGAGCCCGATCAAGCGGCGGCCGTGGTCGACGAGCTTCCCAGCGACCTCCAAGCCGATTTGCTGGCCGACTTGGATGATGAAGACGCTGAAGCCATCCTCAGCCACATGCTCCCCGCCGAAGCGTTGGCCGCGCGGCAATTGAAAGCATACGCCGACGACGAGGCGGGTGGCCTGATGGTGACCGAGCTACTGCGTTACCCCGAGCAGTGGACGGTCCACGAAGTGGTGGCCGATCTGCAGGCGGGGGCCGATGAGTACCGTGACTACCAGATTCAATACGCGTACGTTTGCACGCAGCAAGGGCAATTATTGGGGGTCCTACGGCTCCGCGATCTGTTGCTCGGAGACCGCTCACGGGTCATTCGGGATATCATGATCCCCAATCCACTGTCCGTTTCGGATCACTTGCGGCTCGATGAACTGCACGGATTCTTCCAACAACATCATTTTCTAGGCGTACCGGTTATCAGCGACGATGGCCTGTTGGTCGGCGTGGTGCAACGCGCCGACGTCGATCAGGCTTGGATCGAACGGCAGGATCGCTCGATGTTGCGTAGGCAAGGGATCGTCAGCGGTGAAGAAATACGCAGTATGCCGTTGTGGGAACGCGCCAGCGGACGATTGAGTTGGCTGTCGCTCAATATCGTGCTCAATTTAATGGCCGCCTCGATCATTAGCCATTTCGAAGCCACCTTGGCTGCCGCCATCGCCTTAACCGCTTTTCTGCCTATTATTTCCGACATGAGCGGTTGCTCAGGGAATCAGTCGGTCGCCGTCTCGATTCGCGAATTGATGCTGGGTATCGTCAACACGAAGGACGTCTTCCAAGTTTGGCTCAAGGAGATTTCGATCGGATTGATCAATGGATTGGCCGTAGGTGCCCTGCTAGGTGCGATCGCTTGGTTCTGGAAGGGCAATATGGTGTTGGGGATGGTGGTCGGTGGGGCGCTATTCCTCAATACACTGGTGGCTGTCTCGATTGGCGGAATAGTCCCTTTGATACTGCGACGTTTGGGACGCGATCCGGCGGTGGCCTCGGGGCCGCTACTGACCACGGTCACGGATATGTGCGGGTTTTTCTTGGTGTTAAGTTTGGCCAGTCAGTTTATTGATTACTTGAAATAAGCCCGCTAAAGCGATATTCTAGTGCCTTGCCAAGAATCTTTAACGGGGATTAGCCATTTGGGCTCTCGCCACGGATTCCATGCGATCAACTCCCACGCGATCACCCGGAGCGGGGGCCAAACGGCAAAGCAGCATCTCTCGTCCGATAGTCCTATTTCGCAAAGGTATTTGCCATGAAGTACATTCCATTGATCGGACGTGGCCGCGGCGGCGGCTTCCTGGGCGGGATGGTGAGATGGTTTATCCAAATTGTAATCTACCAAATCTGCATTGGCTTCATCGCCGAAATCTTCGGCGTCTCACATATGGTGGCCCTATTTATCTTCTTAGGTATCCTGGCCGTGATCTCCTTTGCAGGCTATATGTTCAAACAACGCATGGCACCCGGTGTTGATGATTTCTGAAGCGCAGTCCCTGGTGCCGTTCGCAAAGTAGCAGGCATAGTCCCTTGTGCCGTTCGCACTGCCGGAGGATAAAGTAACTTTTGCTTCCATGGGCTACGGCACACGGAGTGCGCCTGCTACTTTGAATCGTCGAACGGACAATGGAATTCTCAATCAAACATCGCCCTGTCTTTTCCGTTTTAGAGTTGCAGCTTCTCGCAGATGAAGTCGTTGTCGCGCAGCCCAACAGCATGCTCTCGATGACTTCGGGCATTAAGCTCCGAGCGCGCGCAGGACGCGGTGGCACACGCGGTGGCGGCGGTCTGCTCGGTGGTATGAAGAGTATGCTCGGAGGTGAGAATTTCTTCACCGCCGAATTCTATGCTCGACGCGATGACCAAATTCTGACGCTAGCTCCAGATTCCTACGGCGACATACTCACCATCCCCTTAGCCGGTGCAGGCGGTTTTTTTCTTACACGCGGTTCGTATTTGGCCAACGTTGGCGAGTGTGAACTGCGCGTCAAGTATGGTGGGGTCAAAGGATTCATGGCCAAGACGGGTCTGTTTTTACTGCACGCATCTGGCCAGGGAACCGTTTTCTGCCAAACCTACGGGGCGATTGTCGAACATGAACTGGGCGAACAAGAGAATTTTTTTGTCGACAATAAGTTTGTGGTCGCCTTCTCCGACTCGGTGCAGTACCAATTGGTGAAAGCCACCGAGAGTCTGAAGGATTCTGTGTTCTCTGGCGAGGGGCTGATCAACAAATTTACGGGACCTGGCAAGCTGTACTATCAAAGTCGCGCTAAGCCTAGCGAGTCCTGGTTGGCACGGATCATCGGTGCTTCGGTGTAATCCATGTTGTTCATAACCCGCAGCGTCAGCAACGACTAGCGTTTACTTCGTTTTCTCTCAAAACTTCTGAGTCCAATTGGCCGAAACATGTCCCAAAGTTTCTCGGCAACGAGCATGGGCCCAACTGCCGCAGCAAACAGCCCACTGAAGACCCCCACACGCGAAGAGCTGCTGGCACAACTCGACGGTGCCAATCGCTGGGGAGCCGTGTTGGTGCTGGCGCAGTCGGTCGCTGTGTTGATACTCGCCTTGTTGGTCGATTGGAACGACGTACTACAGCAGCCGCTGACGAGCACAATAGCCATCGCGACTATCGTTGGACCGTTCGTCATGTCCATCCTGACCTTCTGGGCTCAGAACAAAAAAGAGATTGGCGATATCAAAGAGCAGACGCGTTTCGGCCAGTTCGACAAACATCAACTGCGGAATTTGTTTCAGGATACGCTCCGCCGACTGCAGCTTCCCGACAAACGCTTGCCAGTCTACGTCGTAGCGGACAAGTTCACCAACGCAGCCATGCTGCACGTGGGGCTCGGCGGCTTTTTCAAATCGCTCAATGGAGTCTACCTGCATCGACAGGCCCTGCACAAATTCACTCCAGCCGAAGTTCAGGATGTCATGGGGCACGAACTGGGGCATTTTTACCGCTACTACTTGATCACCGATCGCTTCCGAATCGTAACGCTCGCTCTCGGCGTCTGTGCGGGTCTCTATGCCGTACAGCTCATTGGGCTCAATACCTATGTCAGCTACATCGTGCTGGTGGCCATCGCGGGTGCCTTGTGGACGCTCAACTCCATGCTGACAGCAAGGCACATTTGGGCCATCGAGTACCTGTGCGACGATCTTGGGGCGCACGTCCACGGCGTGACAGTATCGATTGCCGGATTGATGAAGCTGGGTGCCGAATGGGAGGTGCTGACTGCCGTGCAACAACAGGCCGCCTTCTCTGCGCATCGCGGACAGCTTAGCGCGGTGGAAGTGGCCGAGGCCATCGCCGCCGCTATCCCCTACGGCCACGCGACGCGAGCAGAGTTGGAAGCAGCTGTCGAAAAATCATTGAAACAAAAGGCGAATCAAGGTCCAAGCATCGGCGGATTTCTTCACTATATGTGGCACGGCGACGATGATGCCGACGTCGACGAAGAATTCGAGCAGCAGATGAAGAAGTTGAAAGCGTTGCAGAATATTCCACGGATTCCCTGGGAGACGCTATTGGCACAACCGGGTGTGATCGAGTTCGACCAAGCTCGCTTGGCGGCACTGATCGAACTGATCGAACAATTCCCGCAAGCCGCTTTGTTTCACACTCCCGAAGCACTGGGCGCCAATGACCCCATGCATCCTCCGCTCAAACTGCGGATACTCTACCTCTGGCGAAATCGCTCCGCGATCGATCCCACACCGTAGTGGACGAGGTTACGAGTCCCGCGATCAGCGACTATCACATGGACTTCTACGATATTCGTCATACAGACAGCGAAATACTTCGCGGATCGAGCGCCGACAAACAGTGCTCCACAGTTGTCGGGCTCGCTGGTGCCAATGACATTCGCTGACTCCCAATTCGTGGAGCAACGCTTCGAGCAGTTCTGTGGTAGGTTGCGTACGTATCCACAAGGGCAAACGCAGTAGAGGGTGATGACGGTGCACTGTGACGACCAGTCCCGCGCAATTCGTTGGACCGGCCCAGCGCCGAACCAAACACCGGGCATCACGCCACAACAAACGCTCCAGCCCGTCGACCAAAACCCACGTCTGCGAGTCGGCTTGGGACAATTGCGACTGCAGGATTGCGAGTTGTTCTTTACGCGACCAGCCACACCGATCAGCAATCGAGCTTCGATGTACGATGTCGATGAGTAGCGATGCGGGGCGCGAGCGAGCTGCGTCGGAGTTCAGGCGATTGTGCAGTTCGCGTAGCAATGTCGACTTGCCCGTGCCGCGCACACCGACGACACATGCCCTTTGGTTCAATAATCGCAGGCGGGACAAGTTGCTTTGCCAGTCAAGTCCGTCCGGAAAGCGATAGGCCAATTGCTCGAGCCGCTGTTGTGCGAAAGGATTATTAGCTGCCGTTATGTGCATGCTAGCCCCCGCTACCGCTGAGCTGTACCACAGGTTTATTGATGCCAAGTCGTTTCAAATCGTCTTCAGCACTTAGGAGTATGACCTCGGCGTCACTGTGTGAAATTACAATTTCAGCCAAGCTTGATTGTTTGGACGGAAAGGCTACGACTTCGATAGCCCACTGCAGGCTGACCAACTGCCCAGAAAAGCTTAAAGGCCGATGCGGAGCGATGAATTCGAAGGCTTGAGTTGAAGTTATAGGACCAACGGCTTGAACGATTTCAAAGCACGTGTTCACGTCCCGCGTCCCTTTGCCCGTTGTGAACCACAGCAGGCGGATCGCCAATTTATGCGTGTCGGAGGGGAGCTCCGCTGCTTGAATAGTGCCCGTGATCAAATCACCAGGCGCGTAATAGCCTTGCTGAGAGTCGAGCTTAATCAGGAGCATATCTCGCCTTTTCTATTGCGTGTGAATTGGGATACTGCGAGTGGGGGTCGCTTTCATTGTGGTCTACTGCCGACCCAAACGTGCTCGAGCACTCTGCCGATCAGTCGCTTGCGTGTCGGGCGGCAGCCGACGGCGCGACGCGAAAGGCGAAGTCTTCACTGACATTGGGCCACCAGGCAATCTCGCCTTGAACGCGTACCGTCCACTGTATTCTGTTGTTGTTGGCTTCAAACGAGTGCATGGTATCGACGGGAATCGTGATGCTGCGGCTACCGAAAGAAATCTCGCGCTGCTCGTCTATCGTACAGATTTCGATGACGGCGAACGTGGACATGTCAGTCTTGGTATCCGTTCCTTGCACGTAGCGACACCATTCTTGACCGATAATCACCACGTTCAACCGCTGGAGTGAACGCAGTCCACCACTAACCTCCCAAGCTACATCTAGTTCACTGCCCAAGCGTGGGGCTCCCGTCGACAGTGCGATCGAGACGGAAGGGTTGAACAGGGATAGTAGCGTGTGCAAGCAGCCGCCGATGAGAGCCAAGCCAACCAGCACGAATGGAATTAAGAATAGGCTCAATCCGATCCGCCCCCAGAAATCGTCGAAGGGGGGATCGAAAATCGCCACATGTACGAAGATGCCGACGATACCACACCAAAAAGTGACGAGGAACAACATCACGAATAGACGAGCGATTCTGGTCTGCTTCGGCTTGAGCCGCTGCGGGACGGCAGCCCGTTGATCCGTCAGGTCTTCTGCGACCGTATGCGCGTCGAATGAATGCCGGCCAGTCGCGAGTGGGTCTCCCACGCTGCGGATCGACGAGTCACTCCCAGTGTGAATCGCAAACGGTAGCGTGGGTGCCGTCGACTCAGCGAAAAACGTCGCTGGTGGCTCCGATGAAGAGGAGCCGTCGATGGCACGCCTGGCCAGTTGTTTCCTACGCGTGCGCAAGCCATAGTAGGCCAAACCACCCCCGACGCCACAAAAACAAATAAATATCAGGAACGCGGTGAGGGCTGGTCCCCGAGCGATCGAGCGGTCGAGCAGCGACTGCTCGGGACGTTGCGGATTGACCCAACACTGTGTCTGCATGCCGACCGGCAATGCGTCGAGTCGCGCGTTGGCCGATTTCCGCGAGCCACTAAACTTGAAGGGGTTGTCTTGATTCCCGACATACCTCGCTCCAGCGAATTGATATTCGTAGGTGAATTCGGCGCGGTAGGTCGTGCTGTCGTCACCTCGGGACTCTTTCAATTCAGCCGTCAGGATGGTGCAGGGCGTCAGTTGCCAGCTCTGCGCTGAGAAGTGCAACTGCAGGGGAACAATGAACGTGTTCCAGATTACGAACAAACCGATGAGAAAAAACAGACTGCCGAAGCTGATGAGACATCCGGAAGGGACGCCCTTTTTAGGCTGAGTTTCGGAGATCGGAGTATTGGACTGCATCGGACGAGCTTCCCCAAATTTCCCTGCTAGTACTCGCTATACGCTACCACAAACCATGTTAGATCATTCTGCGGACCATGATTCTGCTGCTCTCAAAGTCGATTGGCTTGTAATCGTCGACAGGTTCCGATCGAGTTGAACATTTTGCATCGACTCGGTGGAATCGTTTAACGCCGAGCCGCAGCAGGCCGCTGGTGCGCATGGTGAACTGGTTAACAGGTGGGGCTCTGACGCACCACAGCACATACCAACCTAGTTTCGCGGCCTGCGCAGGCGACGGCACCGGCGGCAGCCAACTGATAATCTCACCTGCGGCTACCAACCACACACCGCAAACCCTCTTGCGCATAGTCTCGTGGCTAGGTGCAATCAACTCCGCTACTGCCTGCGCCTGCGTAGCCGGTACACCCGCGCTGATCCTGTCGCTACCGTACCGAGCCAACTCCCGGTAGTCGAATCACTCTCAATTCACCGGCAACTGCGGCTAGGCGTTAAACAATTCCGTTCGACCGACATTAAACGATTTCAGTTTGATGGATTCCTTCCAAAATGGAACTGCGTTACAGTCCCAATGTTCGAACACGACTTCTCGGCACGATTCCAAGCACCAAGAACCAAGAACCAAGAACCATTCACGATATCCAGCCACCTCCCAGCACGCGATCTTGATCGTACACTACGCACAATTGTCCGGGGGCGACACCGCTAGCCGGCTCGGTGAAATCAACCGAAAAATTGCGATCGTCGATTGGCGTGATGCGTGCCGCAACCGCCGAACTGTTGTAGCGAATCTGCGCCAAACCATCGAAGGGGAGAGCAGGGGGGGGGACGAGCCAATTGGCGTCGGTCGCGTTTAGGCTTGGTCGCTCGAGCGCCTCCTTGGGGCCCCGCACAACATCGAAAGTGTGAGGATCGATGCGCAGCACAAAATGGGGCTGACCGAGTGCGATCCCCAATCCCTTGCGCTGGCCGATGGTGAAGGCTTCGATGCCAGCATGGGTGCCAACGACTTCGCCACTTTGCAAGACGAAGTTGCCGGCTGTGGTTGCCCCAGAGCGAGCCCGGACGAACTCGCCATGATGGCCACTGGTCACGAAACAGATTTCCTGGCTATCGCGTTTGTCTGCAACGCGCAAGCCCGCTTGTCCGGCCAGTACGCGAATATCAGGTTTGAGGAACTTACCGACTGGGAGCAGCATTCGCGACAGCGCGCGGCGATCGATGCCCGCCAGGGCATACGATTGATCTTTGCCCGGATCGACACCGCGCAGCAGAGCCGCCCCGCCATCGCGCTGGACGATCTGCGCATAGTGTCCGGTGGCTACGAATTCGGCATCGACACTATCGGCGTAGTCGAACAGGCGCCCGAACTTGATCCAGTTATTGCACTGCACGCATGGGTTCGGCGTACGCCCCTGCGTGTACTCATCGACGAAGTAATCGACGATGCGGGAAAAATCCGACTGGAGATCGAGCGCGAAAAATGGGATTCCTAGCTTGTCGGCAACGCGACGCGCATCCATGGCATCCGACGCACTACAGCAGCCCTGCTTGTGATCGGTCCGTCCCTGCAAAATAGGCAATAGCGGATTGGGGCTACCATCGTCGAGTTTGCAAGCTGCCGCCGACTCTTCACCATGGCGCATGAATACACCGACCACGTCGAAGCCTTGTTCGAGCAGTAAATGGGCGGCGGCGGAGCTATCAACTCCACCACTCATGGCTAAGACGACGCGTTGCATTGAACTAACTATTTATTTGATTTATTGGAAGTCTGAGGCGCTATCGAGTAGTGCTACTATCATTGTCAGGCGAAAATACCGATGATTACAAAACTCGGGAACGGATAACCCACCGTTTTTACCAAATACCGAGCTCTTCGAGTTGTCGTCCCGCTGTGCCGCTCCAATCTTTGTTGGCTGCCGGCGAAGCGGGGCTGGGATGGAGTATGCGCCCGGCTTGGACATTCAAAATAGCGTTGGCTGCAATGACGCGCCGCGCGCACTTTTCGGCAAAGGCTCCAACGCCAATGATCCACTGCGGTTGCAATATCGAGATCAACTGGGCCAAGTGCTGATCACAGACCGCCTCAAGCGGCTGTCTGAGCGACGCCGGGAGCTTGTCAGGAGTTATATTGCGAGCCGACTCTTCCATGAAAACTAAAGGACAGTAATTGGCGACGAAGTGTTCGCCCATGAAGGCTTTCGCCGAGTCGAATCGCTGGGCAAACAATCCCCACAAGCGCCGCCCGGATACTTCACTGCGCACGCAGTCGAGTCCCTCGATGAGGCGCTTGGGATGTTCTTTGGCCGGTTTGGCAATTGGGGCATCGATGCGAAGCCAGTTCCTAACCGCTTCGATTTCACCGAAGGGAACCCCCGTTTGAGTCATCCCCCACGGACCAGGATTCATCCCCAAGAATAGCACGCGACGAGTGCCACGAGCGTACTTGCGCAAGTATTGCTGATGCGCTTCCCAAGCATAGTCGAGCGGATTATAGACCCAAGACACATGCTCGCTGAAGTCAATCGCTCCAACACCACTGCGCAGTGCGTCGGCTGCTGCAATCATAAGTTTACTAGTGGAATTGGATGGCATGGGCGAAGGTCGTTGAACGGGTGCAATTAAGAACATTGGGCTAGACCCCTGCGAGCTCGCCTCAACGTTGAATCAGTTTTGTGTCTAAAGAACATTGGGCTAGACCCCTGCGAGCTCGCCTCGCCGGTGAAACAGTTTTGTGTCTAAAGAACATTAGGCTAGACCCCTGCGAGCTCGCCTCGCCGGTGAATCAGTTTTGTGTCTAAAGAACATTGGGCTAGACCCCTGCGAGCTCGCCTCGCCGGTGAATCAGTTTTGTGTCTAGCAGTGGTGCTCAACTCCTCGCGTCCTTCCTGGTCCAATCGCCGCCAGTGGCGGCGATTGGACCAGGAAGGACGCTGTTACATCTAACCATATCTATTATCAAAACTCTGCCTCCTGCCAGGCAAGCTGACAGGGGGCTGGAAAGAGTCGATGGACGGTCTCACGTCTAATGCTTCTATTATCAAAACTCTGCCTCCTGCCAGGCAGGCTGGCAGGGGGCTGGAAATGGCTAACATGCCAGTGCAGTTTAGGTCCGCAAGGTTTTTAGCCATTTGGACAAATCGTTGGGCAGGGGCATTGTAAAATTGAGCTGCTGGCCGGTGATGGGATGATTGAACGATAGTCGATCGGAATGCAGTGCGTGTCTTGGGGCACCGCTTGGATCGAGCGTAACGCCACCTTGCGCATTACGAAAATAGATTTTATCGCCGCAGAGCATGTGTCCCAACTCTGCCAAATGAATACGGATTTGATGCGTGCGACCGGTCTCGAGCCGCAAGCGTACTTGCGAGTAGGGCTGTTGCTTGGCACCTGCGGTGAAATGCTCGGCGGCGATGATATGCGTCACAGCTCGCTGAGCTGTTGCACTCGCGTCGTTGTCACTCGTGTCCTGCGCATCCTGGTTGGTAAGCTCGTCGGCCGCGTTTTTAGTCGTGGGCGATTCGTCCAAGCTGCTGGGCAAACTTCCGCGCACGCCGTCGCCGCGATCGCGCACGAGCTGCGTTTCGATAGTTTGAGGAGTAATGTGTCCAAGGCAAATCCCGACGTACTCGCGTGAGATGGTATGCCGCCGAAACATGCCCGTCAGCTTTTGCTCTGCTTCACGCGTGCGCGCAAAGAGCATTAGCCCGCTGGTATCGCGATCGAGTCGATGGACCGGGATGACTTGCAGCTCGGGTGGCAGCTTCTTGGCGTTGTGGATCGGTCGTTGTTGTTGCACGCGGGAGCCGCCGCGCTTCTTGCCTTTGTTCATTCCCAAAGGGGGCAGGGGGGGCCAGCGTAATTGTTGGAGTTTGGCCAACACGGGCGGTAGCAGCTCTTCCAAAGTTGGTTGTAACTGGCGGCGACGAGTCGAAATTTTTCGTTCGGCGAAGTGACGCACACTGGTGACTCCAGCCGGTTTTTCGACGACGATCAAATGCTCGTCGATGTGCGCGATGCGTAAATCGCGTGTGTCAACGGGTCGTGGAAGGGGTTGTTGCCAGAGTTTTACGACATCTTTTTCATTGACGCGACGCGCCTCGTCCAAGCACAAATTGCCGTTGACCTGGACTTGTCGCCGTGCGATCCAGCCCTTGGCGGTCGACCACGACGTGCCGGGAACGAGCTCTTTGAGAGCAGCGGCCAAGGTCAGCCCTGCGTGGCGCAGGCCGAGGTGGTAAACTGTGGCTGGAGGGCCTTTGCGGCCGGAAGGTGAAGTAGACATCCCCTCATTTTCGCAGAAAAATCGAACTTGCACAGGAAACCACCATGCTTTTTTCCAAACAGCTTACTTTCGCTCAGCAGCTTGGCGCATTGCCGCCCTATAAAGCTCCAGTGCAGGCGCTAGTTGCCATGATCGCGTTCACCCTGGTTGGCTGTGGCGATAATCCCGGTACGTGGCCCAAGGAGAAAGCGGCTGAATACATCAAACAGAGCTTGATCGAGCAAGGTATGGAGATGAACGAGGTGACACTTACGGAAAAAGCTGGCGGAGGCTTCGAGGGGATAGGCACGGTCGCTGAAGGAGAAACGCTCACGCTAACCGTAACACAGGACGCCGACGACCATCGTTTGATTTGGGACGCCAAAGGAGACCGCGGTTCGTTTCTCGATGGTTCATATCGACTAAAATAGGTACGAGTCCGTAGTGGACGAGGTTACGAGTCCCTGAACGCCCATCAAACGGCCTCGTGACCTCGTCCACTACCTTAGAATTAGGTCTCGCGGATGATTACATTGTCGTAAAAGGAATGGCGATCGCATGATATATATGGTCTTGATTTGGGGGGGAATGATCCTAGTTGGCATTGGAGCCATCGCGTGGGGGATTCTCGCGGAAAAGAAGCGACGCGAGACCATCGCCCAAACGGTCGAAGAGCTGGGCTTGCGACTGGCCAGCGATTTGGACGAATCCGACCGCAACGTCTTTGACACTTGCCAGCTTGCTCAGCAAGGTCATTCACGGCAGGTTTCCAACGTTATCGTAGCCGATTCGGGAGAGCTGCGGATGGTCCTGTTCGACTATCTCTATAAAATCAGTAATGGCAAGAACAGCACGACGTATAAACAGAGTGTTGTGCTCGTACGCAGCCCGGCATTGCGCATGCCCGAGTTCACCATCTCCCCCGAAGGATTTTTTCATCGCATTTTGGAAATGTTTGGTGCCAAGGACATCGACTTTGAAGAGGATCGCGTGTTCTCGGATCTGTTTCTACTGAGGGGGACACGAGAGCAAGAGGTGCGCAGTTTCTTTAATGCTCAGCGCAGACAGCAGTTTGCCAAGCATGCCAACATACACCTCGAAAGTAAAGCTAGCGCGTTCCTGTACTATCGACCACGCCACCGTTGGAATGCCGATGGAATCAAGCAAGCGATGGAACAGGCCTTCGAAGTGTATCGGGTACTAGCGGCGGAGTAGAATGTCATGTCGAAACTAGAGTGCCTAATTCACACGCGATACTCGGATGGCGCGATGCCCGTCGGTTGGTGGGAGCCGAGTGCCAGCGCAGAGCGAATCGACTGCCTCCTTTGCCCGCGTCAATGTAGCCTCAAACCCGGCGATCGCGGCTTCTGCTTTGTTCGCGAAAATCGTGACGGACAGATGGTCTTGTCGACTTATGGCAAGAGCACTGGATTTTGTATTGATCCAATTGAAAAGAAACCACTCAATCACTTCTATCCAGGCACGTCGGTGCTGAGCTTTGGTACGGCGGGTTGCAATCTGGGTTGCAAATTCTGTCAGAACTGGGATATCTCCAAATCGCGAGAAGTGGCCAGATTGAGCGCTCGAGCGGAACCGGAGACTGTGGCACGCGCGGCGCTAGCCAACAACTGCCAGAGTGTGGCTTTCACCTACAACGACCCAGTGGTATGGGCCGAATATGCCATCGATACGGCCCAAGCCTGCCATGCTGTCGGGATAAAGACCGTAGCGGTCACTGCGGGCTACATTTCTCCAGTGGCTCGTCGAGATTTTTTTGCCGATATGGACGCTGCCAACGTCGATCTGAAGGCGTTTAGCGAAGAGTTCTATCGCAAGATTACCTATTCGCATCTTCAGCCTGTGCTCGATACGATCAAATTCCTCAAGCACGAAACCGACGTGTGGTTTGAAATAACGAATTTAGTGATCCCCCAAGCCAATGACAGTCTGGGGGAATTGCGTGAAATGTGCAATTGGATTGTCGAGACGGTTGGGGATCAGGTACCGGTACACTTTACCGCATTTCATCCAGACTTCCGTATGCTCGAGCACGGAGCCACCGATCCTCAGACGCTAGTGACAGCCTATGACATCGCGCGCTCCGCAGGATTGCGCTATGTGTATGTGGGCAACGTTCACGATGCGGTGCGGCAGAGTACTTTTTGCCATCAATGTGGGCATTTGTTGATCGAGCGTGAGGGTTATCGACTGGGAAACTATACAATTGATAGCGAGGGTCGCTGCCAAAACTGCAGCGCACCAATCCCTGGGCGCTTTGCGGCACAGCCGGGTGACTGGGGCGCACGTCGGCAGCCAATACGTATCGAGCGGTACGCGCAGGAGGCTCACCTGCACGATTTAGGTGCGATTGGCGAAAGCTTGCCAGTCGCCAGTCAAGCTGCCCCAGGACAACAACCGATTAGTTCAATCAGCGCTGCGTCAACGCCCACAGTCATCGCAATGGAGAAAGTTACCGTGACCAGTACCAATTCCGCCTCGGCCACAACTCCGGCAGGTCCAATCACTACACCGCGTCCATTGAAGCTGGGGCGTTTGACGGCCGAGCAGCGCGGTTTGGTGCTGAAACTTGCCGCCGCTGGTATCTCGCAGACGGTTACCCAGCAAGCCATGAAGCTACCCGAAGAAGTGGTGGGAAGCTTTTCGCAGTCGATCGTGATGGGAGTCTTCGTAACGCTCAAGCGTGGCGAAGTGTTGCGCGGTTGTTGTGGCGTATTGGGCAAGCCGATGGCGCTGGGGCCCGCGATCAGTTCGGCGGCCAAACGCACGGCTACTGAGGATCAACGCTTCACGCCCATCTCTGCATGCGAGCTTCCCTACTTGACTATGGACGTGACTCTACTCGGTCCATTTCAGCGGCTTGAGTCACGCGGTAACAATCGCGCGGCAGAAGTCCAAGTGGGCAAGCATGGATTGATGATTCAGCAAGGGGACAAGAGCGGTTTGCTCCTACCTTCGGTGGCTACTGAGCGAGGTTGGGGAGCGGAGCGTTTTCTCCAGGCCGTATGCGCCAAAGCCGGTTTACCCTCAGCGGCATGGGAGAGCGACGATACCAGCCTGATGGTGTTTGAGGGCGAGACGTTCTCGACGCCATTGTCCGAAGAGCTTCCTTTGAATCTCCCCACGGCACGGCCACTGCCTCTCACCGCAGAGCAGTTGTCGGCCTATGCGCAAATCGCTGGGCAAAACATCGTGGCGATGGTAACGGGAGGGACACCTTCCTACGTGATATCTCACCTACCCGACACCACGGTCAATGCCATCGTGCTTTCGCTCGAATGGCAGGCGGATCAGTCTGAGAATGATGCGCGGCAAGGGAGCGCGCTGCAGGTCTCCTTTCGCCCTGGAGTTTCACTGCAATCGACCTTGTTTCAAATGTGCCAGCAGGCGGCGCAGATGTTTTACGAGCAGCGTTTCAATGGCCAGCTCAACATCGGTTTGACGCTTGGCTTCGATCCGGCGATGCACGGCTATGGCGCGCGCGCGGACTTGTCCGGTATCGAATCGACCGATCGAGCTCTGGTGATATCCGATGCGCGGCACTGCGGAATTGCCTTCGATCCTAAGAAGAGCCCCGATGAGCTGCGCGAGCTATTGCGGCGCAATTTGCCAATTGGCAGTCGCGATTCGACCGTGCATTCGGTACATGTGCTTTCGACAATGCCCAGCGTCATTAGCATAGCTGCGCCTACGCCGGTCGACACCCAGGGAGTGCGTCCTGCAGCGGTGGCTGGGAAGTTCTACCCGGCCGAGGACGCCGCCCGGCGCGCGTTGGTCGACAAGCTGCTCGACGAAGAAGCCCCACAAACCTATCAGCCGTTGGCAGTGATGGTGCCGCACGCTGGGCTCAAGTACAGTGGCGGTGTGGCCAGCCAAGTTTGGCGCAGCATCGACGGACTCGACGGGCGCACGTTGCTGGTGGTTTCACCCAAGCATACCAAGGCTGGTGTCAACTGGAGTATATGCCCCTTCAAGACTTGGCAGCTCTCCGGCAAGGTCTCCTTCGAATCCGATCGCGAATTGGCCATGCAGCTCGCCGAGCGGATTGACGCGCTGCAGCTCGACGCCGCCGCGCATCAGCAAGAGCACGGCATCGAGGTCCAATTACCGATACTCGAGCGCGTAGCACCGCAGGCGAAGGTGATCGGACTGGCTCTGCATGGCGGTAGTTGGGACGACATCAGTACCGCAGCCAAACAACTCGCCGAATTCCTACAAACGCTCGACGAGCCACCGTTGCTTGTGATCTCTAGCGATATGAATCACTATGCTAGCGATCGCGAGAATCGACGGCTCGACCGTTTGGCGCTCAATGCGATGGCCAGCGGCGACCCACAGCAGTTGATCGATGTTTGCCAAGAACATGAAATCAGCATGTGCGGCCTAGTTCCCGCCGCTTTGGTCATGGAGACCTTGCGACAACAGGGGCACGCCCTAAAGGTCATCGAGGTCGACTATGCCACCAGCGGTGATGTGTCTGGAGATAGATCTCAGGTCGTCGGCTACGCCGGGTTGTTGCTCGTGTCAGACAATCAATAAACGCTCCAAGTGTCTTGTCAAACTCATCAACTTGGGATTGGCCATTTAAAACGAGTGCTCTGTCCACATATAAATTCACGGTAGTGGACGAGGTTACGAGTCCGTTTGATTCGGTAGTTGTCTGGGACTCGTAACCTCGTCCACTACCTCCAACCCCATAATCTTATGTGGACAGAGACTAGTGCGGTTGCTTTGAACCCAGAAGCCAATTAGGCTAACTGTATTCTATTGCAATCGAATTCTCGGAAGGTTGAACCACGATGCGGAACCCCACCAATACCGCGAGCAAAGCGAGCAATATAGGGTTATTGCGAGTCGGCTTGGGTCTAGTCTGCTTGATGGTCTTGACGCCAGCCGCTTGGGCCCAGCGGGCTCGGGGAGTCGACGCTTCCTTTTGGCAAGGGAATATGGACTGGAGCAAAACGTATGACGCTGGCGCCCGTTTCGCATTTGTCCGCTCGTCACGTGGTTTGACTTATGACGATACGCTTTTTGTGCAAAACATGACCACCATCTCAAATATGGCTTCAGCCGGTAAGACCATCTACGCTGGGGCCTATCACTACGGAATTCCAGGCGACGCGCTGACATCCGGCTCAACCAGCGCGGCTATCGAGGCCCATGCCCGGGCCGAAGCAAACCACTTCGTCACTACGGCCGGTGATTACATGACCGCCGGCTGGTTGCGCCCCGTTTTGGATTTAGAAAATGGCGCCACGGTTGGGAATACTGCAGTGCGGCTCCTATCCAATTCGCAGTTGTCTTCTTGGGCGAACACGTTTATGAATGAAGTCGAAGCGCGAGTCGGTGTCGAGCCGTTGGTCTACATGAATACCAACTACGCCACGAACTACATTGACAATAGTTTAGCGGATCGCGACTTGTGGATCGCCAACTACAATTCGGGCGGTGTCCACGGCGATCCTTTGACCACCGGCAGCCCACCGACGGGAAACGCTGGCGCTTGGTCGTTCTGGCAGTACACTAGCCTAGGATCCAGCGAATTGTATGGTATCCCCGGTAACACCATCGATTTGAACGTGGCCAATGGCGACATCAACTTCGTACGAGGATTTGTCATCCCGTCGAGTGTCCCCGAGCCGGGTGGCGCGTTGGTCATTTGCGGTGCCAGCTTGTTGGCTCTCTCTCGCCGCCGCCGCTGATCTCAGCTTCGAAAGCGAGTTTGGGCAGCAGTAGGCTAGTCTGTTCAACACAACACCTGCTGCCGCTCGCCACGGCGGTAGTTTTCTTATTCGGATTGAGCCAATTTGCGTAGCACGGTCGGTAGAATGCCGCCGTTGTTGTAGTAGTCGAGTTCGACGGGCGTGTCGATGCGCACCGATGTTTCGAATTCGATAACTTTGCCTTGGTCGTTGGTAGCTTTCACTCGGATGGTACTGCGCGGTTGCAATTGATGGCCATCGATTCCGATGTCAAACGACTCGAAGCCGGTCAGGCCGAGGGACTGCCAGCTTTCACCTTCGGCAAATTGCAGCGGTAAGATTCCCATACCGACCAAATTGCTGCGGTGGATGCGTTCATAGCTGGAGGCGATGACCGCGCGAACGCCGAGCAGCAACGTACCTTTAGCGGCCCAGTCGCGACTGCTGCCGGTACCGTATTCGGCACCTGCAAGAATCACGAGCGGCGTGCCATTGGCAATGTATCGCATGGCGGCGTCGTAGATAGGCAGTTGTTCGCCGCTGGGGATGTGTTTGGTATAGCCCCCTTCGGTTTCGGGAACCATTTGATTGCGGATGCGAATGTTGGCAAACGTGCCGCGAACCATCACGCGATCGTTGCCACGGCGCGAGCCATAACTGTTGAAATCGCGTGGCTCGATATGGTGCGAGATCAAGTATTGACCAGCGGGACTGTTTTGCGCAATGGCTCCTGCGGGAGAGATGTGATCGGTGGTCACCGAGTCACCCAAGGCGGCCAGGCAACGTGCCGAGCGAATGGCTGTTGGCGGAGTCACATCGGCGGTGATGCCTTCCAAAAAGGGTGGTCGCTGAATGTATGTGCTCGACTCGCGCCATTCGTAGCGATCCCCGGGGGTGATTTCAATTGCGTTCCACTTTTCATTGGAGGTGAATGCTCCGGCGTACTGCTTCTCGAACATCTCCGGCAACACGCAGGCTTCCACCGTGGATTTGATTTCTTCGGCGGTGGGCCAAATATCTCGCAGAAAGACTGGTTCACCTTTCTGATTGGTGCCCAACGGTTCAGTATCGAGATCGATATCCATGGTGCCAGCCAAGGCGTAGGCCACGACCAGTGGCGGGCTGGCCAGATAGTTGGCACGCGTCAGCGGATTGACTCGCCCTTCAAAATTGCGATTGCCGCTCAGTACGGCTGCGGCTACCAGATCGCCACTCTTGATCGCGTTGGCTACTGGCTCCGGCAGCGGTCCGCTGTTGCCAATGCAAGTGGTGCAGCCATACCCGACCGTTTGGAATCCGAGCTTCGCCAGCGGTTCCGACAATTTAGCGCGGTCGAAGTAGTCCGTCACCACGCGCGAGCCAGGTGCCAATGATGTCTTCACGAACGGCGGAACCGTCAAGCCCTTCTCGACCGCTTTCTTGGCGAGCAAGCCGGCACCGACCATCACCGAAGGGTTGGATGTATTGGTGCAACTAGTGATCGCGGCAATGACCACCGCACCATGACCGATCTCGACTGAGCTGCCATTGTTTTGAACGGTAGTAGTATGGCTGAGCTCTTTTGCATCGAGACCAAAGCCGCGATTGGCTACCGGCGCAACTAGGCTCGCCTGAAATGATTGCTTCATATCGGATAGTGCCACACGATCCTGGGGACGCTTGGGCCCGGCCAACGAGGGAACGACCGAACCGAGATCGAATTGGAGGGTCTGCGAATACTCGAGCGCCGGCGAATTGTCCTCGCGGAACAAACCTTGCGCCTTCATATAGGCTTCGACCAGTGCGACTTGTTCCGCCGAGCGGCCGGTACGTGCTAGATAGTGCAGTGTTTCCGCGTCGATGGGGAAAAATCCCATGGTGGCACCATACTCAGGAGCCATGTTGGCAATCGTCGCGCGATCGGCCAACGCCATTTTGGAGATGCCCGATCCGAAGAACTCGACAAACTTCCCGACCACGCCCGCTTTGCGTAGAATCTCGGTAACGCGCAATACCAAATCGGTCGCGGTCGCGCCTGCAGGTAGTTCGCCGGTGATTTCAAAACCGACCACCTCGGGCATCAGCATGTAAAGCGGTTGCCCCAACATGCCCGCTTCGGCTTCGATGCCCCCGACCCCCCAACCTAACACCCCCAAGCCGTTGATCATGGTGGTGTGGCTATCTGTCCCCACTAGTGTATCAGGCAGTGCAACGGGCCCCAAATGATCTTCGCGCACAAAGACACATTGGGCCAAGTACTCCAAGTTGACTTGATGCACGATGCCCGTGTTGGGTGGAACGACGCGGAAGTTGTTGAACGCTTGCTGACCCCAACGTAGAAATTCATAGCGCTCTTGATTGCGCTCGAACTCGATCTCCACGTTCCGTGACAAAGCATCGAGGGTACCGAACAAGTCGACTTGAACGGAGTGGTCAATCACCAAGTCGACCGGGATCAGTGGATTGATCTTTGTCGGATCGCCCCCGAGCGTCTGCATTCCATCACGCATAGCGGCCAAGTCGACAATGCACGGAACGCCAGTGAAGTCTTGCAAGACCACCCGTGCGGGCATGAAGGGAACTTCGACCGGTGCAGGTGCCTTGGCATTCCACTTAGCCAAAGCGCGAACGTCCTCTTCGCGGACCACGTAGCCGTCGCAATTGCGCAGGACCGCTTCGAGCAAAATACGGATCGAAAATGGGAGCTTGGAGATGTTACCCAGTCCCAGCGATTCGAGCTTTTTTAAGCTGTAGAAGCCGATCTCGCCGGTAGGGCCTCGAAAAGTGTCGCGAGCTTGGAAGGGATCTTGCAGGAGCGCTTGCTGTGCCATGGAATTTTTCTATCTCAGCGCGAGGTGGTTCTTGGGGAAGAAATTGGGCATCGACATGAGGGAATCGAGCTTAGTAAGCAGGCTTAATTATATAAGCGGGTTTGTTCAACTCCGGATTATAGCGGCTTGGGGTCCCGTTGTTAATGTAGGCGAAACTGACAATTTGTCCCAAGAGAAATGTCACTTCTCAGCCATTTCACTGCAAACGAACTCATGAAATGAAATGTGATTTTGCCTCGATGGGGCGCTGGTGCACTTGTCCCGTTGGGTACCGATTCACGGGCGCGTAAGTTGGGTAGTTTTGGCGGATTGTTCCGCATAATCCGAAAGTACTGAAAATCTGGAGTGAAACGGTTCGATCAATTAGTGGATCGTTAACGCGCAAATGCCCGCAGTGGAGTCTGAGTCTATGAGAATGCGTCACTTTATGGCAGTTTGCTTGGCTGGTTTGGCCGTGAGCAACAGCGTGCCCGAGTCCCTTTCGGCCTGCGAGCGCTGTCGTGGAGAGCACCTGTGCAAATCGTGCCAACCGTCCGACGATCGTGGTTTGCTCGATATGTTGGACTCCGTTCTCGTACGCCGCCGGCCACGACTGGAGCCAGTGAGCATTCCACGTCTCCCATCGCTCGATGGAAGTTTGTCTCGCGCCGTGGCAGGACGTGTCACCTGTCAATGTGGCTCAGCACCCGACTGTGGCTGTGAGCTGAACGAACCAAACTGTGGCTGTGAACTGAACGAACCAACCTGTGGCTGCGAACTGCACCAAACCGATCGTTACATTACCCACGGACAAGCGGGTTCACGGGCTGCGATCTCGACGCAATCAGCTCTTCCCGACGAACCATTGGGCGAGTCGTACTCGGAGAGTTATTCCGCACCCTACATGCCGAGTTCGCCGACTGCGATTGAACATGACAGCTATCGCATCGACGCGCCTAGACCGCTCCCAGTCACACCGCGGCCACACCATCAACCGACTGAGATCGTACCACGTCCCGATAGCGAAGTCGATCCGTTTCGCGATGAGTCAACCGGTCGCGTGCGACGCATTCCCGCGCGGGCCGCGCAACATACTCCGTCGCAGCGCGACGATCGACAAAGCTACGATGCACAGGCTCGTCATGAAGCGGTTCGCATGTCGCTTTCTGACGATCCAACCGGTGAGCCAGCCCAGCCGACGGTCGACTCGAATTACGCTCGGCGTCAGAACCTTGATGTCAACGGTTCGAGCCGCCGACGCACTGTCGAGCCCGCGCACTCGCCCGCTGTGCACCTACCTGAAGTCGTCACCGCCTCGGGACTGCAGACCCTAAGCAGCGGGCGAGCAACTCCAGGTGCGAGCTACGGCAACAACTCGGTACCACGAACTGTGCAACCCCAGGCGACTGGCGTTGCTAACCCGCTGCGTAGCAATAGCCGCTAGAGCAATGGGAATCATAGAAAAACCGCGCAATGCATGTCGCGGCCTCCTGCGGTGCGAACAGGTCTAGCCATGCCTGTTTTCCCGCCAAGACACCGAAGGGTCATCTCCCGCTCCCTTCGGTGTCTATTTTTTTAACCGTTCGCCCGACAGTCGCTGACCGCCCCGCCGGTCAGTCGCTCTATTCTCGGCGATGGAAGCTCCAAAATTCTCCAAGAGCGTGAACGGTTACCGCTTTTCTTTGGACTCCAGCAGAATAATACCTCAGGAAAATTAATTTGACTCTCGTCATCACAAGCGTATGATGACTTCAGCTCAAGCATTAGCTGATCACGATAAAGGATGTCGTACTGCTCGCCACAAGCCGCATTGATCCACACGAATTGCATTCAATTGCCGTGGATCTATCTCGCAGGCTGGCGAGCCGCAGCAGGGAAGGTAAGAGCACCTTAAACGGGTGAACTTGTGCGTTGGCATGCCTGAAAACGACTTCCAGTCCTGCGGGGTTTAGCCTCCTGGGCGGAATGAGACTCTTCGCGCTGCCCACGCTTTTCCTGGGGGAACTGCGATGAACTTCGATACGCGAATAATGGCTCTGTTTACCGTCCTGGCTACTACCATGCCACAGCTTGTCCTCACTGGGGTGTGTGCCCAGCCTGAGGGAGTGGCCTTCGATGCACCGGCCATCGTAATTGCCGAACCGATCAACCCCGATGTTGTCGAGCAGCCAACCATGGGAGGCGGCTTGGTCCGCCTACGGATTCCAGTCTCCACATTTCAGTCTCCAGAATTCCGAGGGTCGGTGCAAGAGTACATCATTGAAATCGACAGTCCCTATCAAACGTTGCGCGTACTCGACTTCTGGCCCAAGAGCGAACTCTACAGCGGCATTGAAGGGACCGTCAGTGTGCAACGTACGCAACAAAGTGAAAGCAGTTTCAACTTCAATGTCTCGGCTGCTTTCGAGCCCATCGGTCGCGGGGCGGCTCAAGGCGAAATGCACAAACAGTCGAGCGAGCAAGAGAGCTTTGAGCGCAAGCCCCCGATGCAGATCCTCTCATCGAGTGGCACGATCCGCCGAGGCTACGGCGTGTTCTTCAAGTTTCGTCCTGGACCCTATCCGGTATTAGAAGGAGTTCGAGAGTTGGCGATTTTGGCCGAAGTTCCACCTGGGTGGCGCGCCGATATGCTTCAAATCTACATGCGCGCCGTTGGGACCACCGCGCACACCACTCGCCCGCAATCTTTGGGCGAAAGCCGGCTGTGGATGACAACTCACCGGGAGGGAGATCGCGCGGCAGCGGCTGCGGCGACACGCTATGTGAATCAAGAGCGTGCGCTGCGGTCGCTGGCTGCCGCGAGTCAATCGCAAGTTGCCAGCCACGCCCTGCCAACATTCTGGCACAAACTGGGTGCCAGCTTGGATGTCATCGATCCCAAGATCCCACGCGACTACCTAGCACAAGTCATTTTTGACTCGCGCAATCGGTATTACGACAACCCGTCGACCAATCGCTTGCCCGTCGACTTGCGCGTCGCCGTGCTCGACTATTGGGATGTCCGCAACGAGCTCGCCGCCTACGCCACCGGCGGCCTAGCCACAAAGGGCGTTCAAGTCAGCTTCAACGATCGCTAGCCTAATGTGGCCCGACGCTCCGCCGTCGGAATCTTGCCCCCTGCCAGCTTGTCTGGCAGAAGCCAAAGTTTTGTCAATAGCAAGTCAGCAATAAGATCTTCCGTCCCGCCTTCCTGGTCCAATCACCGCCGGTGGCGGTGATTGGACCAGGAAGGCGGGACGGGGGAGTTGGCTCCCGCAGCTACCACCAAAACTCATTCACCAGCGAGACAAGCTCGCGGGGGTCTAAGGGGCGATGCATGATGCGGCGACGAAGCTAGCACCAAAACTCATTCACCAGCGAGACAAGCTCGCGGGGGTCTAAGTGGCGATGCATGATGCGGCGACGAAGCTACCACCAAAACTGATTCACCAGCGAGGCAAGCTCGCGGGGGTCTAAGCTCTATTTCCTCTGCCTACCGCCCGGCCTGGACATTCGGCCAAACCTACGGTCCTAAATGCCGCTATGCCGCAAGGGATTGTGCCTGTTACTTTGGCGCCACAAGCTGCTCGAACTGGGCTTCGCTGAGTACCTGGACGCCGAGCTGCTGGGCTTTTTCTAGTTTGCTGCCAGCCCTTTCGCCCGCGACGAGGTAGTCGGTACTCTTGGAAATGCTGCTCGCCGCCCGACCACCATGCTGGGCAATCAGCGCTTGGATCTCATCGCGAGTGTAGCGTGTTAGCGTGCCGGTAACCACTAAGGACTTGCCAGCTAAAACACCGGCTCCGGCGGCTGCTTCGACGACGACTCGATCGGCCTCAGCCAACTCGAGTTGGACACCGACCGCGCGTAGTCCGTCGATGACTTGTTCGCCAGTCTCGCTATGCAAGTATGCGTAGACACTCTCGGCGATGATCTCACCGATTTCGTCGACGGCGGCCAAATCTTCAACCGTGGCAGCTTGCAATGTTTCGATAGTGGGAAACGCGCGAGCCAGTAAACTCGCGACGCGCGTGCCGACGTGGCGGATCGAAATGGCAGCCAGCGCTCGGGCCAATCCGCGCTGGCGACTGGCCGCGATGCCCGCCAATAACTTCTCCGCTTTGCGATCGCCAAAACTATCGAGCGTGAGCAGTTGCTCTTTTTGCAAACGATACAGATCGGCATAGCTGGCTACGAAACCGGCGTCAACCAATTGGTCGACGATCTTTTCGCCCAACCCGTCGATATCCATGGCGCTGCGCCCAGCAAAGTAACGCAGTTGCTGTCTGAGCTTGGCGGGGCAAGCCGAATTGTTGCAGCGGATATAGACGCCCCCTTCGTCTTTCTCAAGCAGCGTCGCGCATTCGGGACAATTGGTGGGAAAAGTGTACGGCGGCAGTTTACTCTCACGGCGATGCAATTCGACACGCACTATGTGCGGAATGATCTTGCCCGCTTTTTCGACGACGACCCAATCGCCAACTCGGACATCCTTGCGTTCGATCTCTTCGGCATTGTGCAGGCTGGCGCGGGAAACGGTGGTGCCGGCCAATTGTACCGGTTCCAGCTCGGCCACCGGTGTGATGGTTCCGGTCTTTCCCACCTGGACGCGTATCTCATTCAAACGCGTGACCGCTTCGTACTTTTCAATTTTATAGGCGGCTACCCAGCGTGGCGATTTGCTGTTGGACCCGAGTAGCTCGCGCTGCGCGAACTGATTCACTTTCAATACCAGTCCGTCGACTTCGAAGTCGAGTTCGTGGAATTGCTCTTGAATCTGGTCGATTTCCTGCAGTACGTCCTGCGCGTTATTGAATTTGTGCACGTGAGGCGTGGCGGGAAGGCCGTAGCTCTGTAGCTCATTCAGAAAGTCGATATGGTTGGTCGACTTGAGCCCTTCGCAATAGCCGACACCGTGACAGAAGAAACGCAAACGCCGCTCGGCAGCCTGCTTGGGATCGAGCAGACGAACGGTGCCGGCGGTCACATTGCGCGTATTGGCGTACAGCGGCTGACCACGCTCGCTACGTTTCAAGTTCAACAGCGCTAGATCGCTGTTGGTCATGTAGACTTCGCCGCGCACCTCCAAAAGTTCGGGAGGGTTGCCGCTGAGTTTCAAGGGGATATCGCCAATGGTACGAATATTGTGAGTGATATCATCGCCCACTTGACCGTTGCCACGAGTGACCGCGCGCACCAATCGCCCATGTTCGTAAACGATCGCCGCTGCCACGCCATCGATCTTGAGCTCCAGTACCCACTCGATTTGCTGCTGACCTTCAGCACTGAGGGTCTTGTAAACACGCGTGAAAAAGTTGCCAAGCTCTTCGAGACTATACGTGTTGTCGATCGACAGCATCGGCACGCGATGCTTGACTTGTTGCAATTCGCCGACGATCTCCTCGCCGACTCGCTGGCTGGGACTGTCTGGAGTGATCAGTTCCGGATGGGCCGCTTCGAGCTGTTTGAGCTCATGCTGCAAGCGATCATAGTCGAGATCGCTGATCTCGGGTTCGGCTTCGGTGTAGTACTTGCGATCGTGATAGCGAATCAGTGTACGCAGTTCGGCGATGCGTTTTTCCGGCGGCATATTTGTGTTTCAACTCTTGATCCGTAGTCGCTTATCTAGCCGCCACCGCAGAGCACTCGGGTTGTTGAACGCCCGGTCGATTGTCAGCCGAATTCGGGATCAAGCATAGAAACTTTAGCGCCTTGTCGCCAGTGTTTTTGAATTGATGCAGGTCGTCGGGTTTGACCAGCACGACATCGCCGGCACGAATCGGATGGGGTGTGTCCCCTTCGTAGGCCTCGCCTTCCCCTTCGATCACATACACTTCGTGCTCGTAGGGATGGTAGTGTTTGGGCGTATATCCGCCGGGCGCCACTTCGAATTGTCGCATCGAAAAGTTGGGCGTTCCGTCGGTACTGCTGAGCAACCAGCGCACTTGGCAACCACTCGAGCCCTCCATGGTGACCTGTTGCAGTTCGACCGATTTGCTGGATTGGACTTTCATGGGATTTCTCCGGCTGGGGGTTGGTAAGCGTGTGTTGTTTGTGGATTGTTATAGCATAACCAGAGAACCGGCATCTATGCAGGACTACAGTGGCCGAACTCGCCAGAGTTTGGATTTCTCGACGTTGCAATATCCAGGTTTCTTCACCAACAGGTACAATATGGGGAACCGTACTATCCGTGCTCCGGACTTGCTATATTGCCACTCGAATGGCACAAGAGATAGCAAAACTAGTGAACGACTACTAGTATAGATAGATACAAGATCGTTTCCGCAGGAGTTTACTCGCTTTGTCCAGTCTGTTTTCGACAGTCATCGAATATCCTGAGTCGGATGGCAAGCCCATGGGTGAAACCGATTTACATCGCGACGCTATGGTGCGCCACATCGAAATTCTTAAGCAGTACTATCGCGGTCAAGATGTTTACGTTAGCGGCGATTTACTGCTCTACTACGAAAAAGGGAACCCGAAGAAGTTCGTCGTTCCCGATGCATTCATCGCCAAAGGCAACAAGCAGTTCCAACGCCGCACGTATCGGTTGTGGGATGAGGGGGTTGCGCCTCAGTTAGTAATTGAAACGACCTCTAAAAAAACCAAGAAGCGAGACTTGACGATCAAGCCTGTAATTTATGCTCAGATCGGCGTCAAAGAGTATTTCTTGTTCGATCCGACGCGAGATTATCTCGAGCCACCGCTGCAAGGCAAGCGATTGATCGAGTGTGTCTATCAGGCTATCGAGTCCGAAGCCGACGGTAGTTTGTTCAGTGAGGAGCTTGGCTTGCGCTTGGCATTTGATGAAGGTGAACTGGCATTCATACGCCCCAAAACGGGCGAGCGACTGCTGTCAGCCGAAGAAGAATTGGTAGTGCAATCGGAAGCCAAGCGTGCGCTCGAAATAGAGAATGAGCGGCTTCGTCAACAGCTTCGAAAATTGCAAGGGGATTAGCCGTAGTGGACGAGGTTACGAGTCCCTGACGCATAGCGAACCAAAGGGACTCGTTACCTCGTCCACTACCAAAGACTAGGCCACGCGGCGTAGCGGTGCAGACTTGCGGCCGCGCACGCGAGCTTGCTCGATGAGTGGTTGTGAGGGGCGGCGGTGCTCGGCTAGCGGGCAACGCTGCAAGGCGACTCCAACCAAGTGTCCGCCAAAGGCCAAAGATAGTTTCAGCGCGCGATCGAGTTCAAAGTGCTCTCCCCACTCGGCCAAGCAATCGATGTTCCCAGTTGCCTCCGGGGAGGTCAAATGCATGGTGGGGGGCGCATAACCGTCGCGTAGCGCCATGGCAGTCAAAGCGAGCTCGATACTACCGGCCGCATTGACCAAGTGTCCCAGCACACCCTTGTTGCTACTCATCAATATGTCATCAGCCCTGTCACCAAAAGCGGCTCGGACACCGGTCAATTCGCTACGATCATTCTGCTCGGTGCCGGTGCCGTGAGCGTTGATGTACTGCGGCCCGATCTCCTCCCAACCCGCTTTGCGAGTGAGCTGCTTCAGCAGGTGAATGAGCGTTTCCGCTTCGCCGTCGAGTCCGGTAACATGGTGGGCTTGGCAGAGCGTCTGAAAGGCGGCCAGCTCGGCGTATATCTTGGCACCACGCGCAATAGCCGTCGACCGTTTCTCCAAAACTAGCATGGCGGCCCCTTCGCCCATCACAAAACCATTGCGAGCGGTATCGAAGGGGCGACAAGCCGACGCGGGGTCTGGACCGGGCGATAAAACTCCCAAGCGATTGAATGCGGCAATGACCATCTCTGCAACGGTGTCGGCTGCGCCACACAAGGCAAAGTCGGCTTGGTCGTCTTGAATCATCCGCGCAGCAGCAATGGTGCTGATTAAACCCGACGCGCAAGCCGTCGTGTGGCATAGTCGTGGGCCGCGCAAATCGAACTGTTCAGAGATGATCGTCGAGACAGAGCAGGGGAGGAATTGATCCCACCAGCGATGCCCGTCACTGCGCAGCGGCTGCGCGTCGCGCGAGTCGGCGGGCAAGTACATGTAGCCAATGTCGCCAAATTGGGCCGACAGGCTGCAGGCAAAACGATTGCGGTCGAGCGACTGCCACGGCAGGTCGGCATCGGCGAGCGCTTCGGCGCTGACGTGTTCGGTAATACGGATCGATTTTAGCGAGTAGGGATCGTCGTCGAGCCAGTCGACCATGCCGCAGGGAAGTCGCAGCGAGCCGATGCGGTCGCTGTTGCGCGTCAAACGCACACCGCTTCGCCCGCTCTGAATGCCCTGCCAAACCTCTTCACGCGATGCGCCCAAGCTGGCACCGATACCGATGCCGGTAATGACAATCGGGTCCTCAGCCCCCTCGATACGCGCAGGATTGCGTGCGGCAACCCCAGGGAAGGGCAGTATGTTGGGCTGCGGTTCCGTCATGATGCTCGTCGCTAATTAAAAAAAGGTGGGCGGGAACTAGTTTGCTAGCAGGTCGCGTGAACCATTTGCAGCATGACAACTGCGATAATTCTTGGCAAACTCACGTATCCGATAATCGGCGGCTGGCCGCAAGTGCAAACTTCCAATCTGCCCACCCCCACCCCAAAGCAACTCCAGTACAATAGGCTACTTATCCCGAACGCGAGAAAACGACTCGAAACGGTTCGGCAAAACAGCAGTTATACGGATTCAAAATATGCCATCCACCTGTAAGCCCAGTCCCCCCCAGCCCCCCAAACCCACTGTGGTTGAACGATTTCCTTCTGTCGTAACAGCGTTGGGCTCGTTACGGCATTCCTCCAGACTTTGCGGCAAAGGTGCTGCGTTCGTTGCGGCGTCTCTAATGCTAGCGACGTTGGCCATCGCTCAGCCAGAACTGGGCTTCGAAAAACACCTGGTCAATGCCGACTCGGAATTCAGTGCGGCCACCGCCATAGACATCAATCAAGATGGCCAACTCGATATCGTCTGCGGTGCATGGTGGTACGAGGCCCCACACTGGACCGCGCATCACTTTCGTGAAGTGGAGAATATTCGGGGCCGTTTTGACGACTATTCCAACTTGGCGATGGACGTCGACCACGATGGTGACACGGATATCATTAGCGTCAATTATCGTAGCAAAAGTCTGTATTGGTGCCGCAATCCTGGCATCGAACATTCGGGAGAATTGTGGGAGTCGGTGATCATCGACCGTCCGGGGACTAGCGAAACAGGGCGGCTAGCAGACATCGACGGCGATGGAGAGCTCGACATTCTTCCCAGCGGGACCAGCTTTGCTGCATGGTATCAATGGCGGCCCGACCGCGAGCCGAGTCAACCGTTCGTACGGCGTGAACTGCCGAGCGAATTGATTGGCCATGGAATTGGGGCAGGGGATCTCAACGGCGACGGACGGATTGACATCGTGTCTCCTAACGGTTGGGCAGAAGCTCCGCGCGATCCCGTGCAAGGCCGTTGGCAGTGGCACCCCGAATTCCAATTGGCCGACGATTGTGGCTTGCCGATCCTATGTTACGACGTCGATCAAGATGGTGACACTGACCTGGTTTGGGGGCGCGGACACGACATCGGGCTCTATTGGACCGAACAAGTCGCTGAGGATCAGACGTCGATCACTCTAGTTGCTGGAGCTCCAATTGCTGGAGAGGTGCCGGCGGATACGCTGGCTCAGCTACTCCCCAAAATATCGCAGACCAAGTGGATCACGCATGCGATCGACACGAGTCTGGCCAGCCTCCACACGTTGATGATGGCTGACATCGACGGCGATGGCCACGATGACTTGGTGGCTGGCAAGCGTTATATGGGACACGACGGCAAGGACCCTGGTGAAAATGAACCGTTAAGTGTGCATTGGTATGGCTTCGACAAATCGAGCCGCACCTGGAAATCTAATTGGATCTCTTACGCGGGGACGTGCGGTATCGACCTCGATTCGGTATGCGTCGACCTCGATGGGGACGGCGACATCGATATCCTGGCCCCCTCGCGCTGTGGGCTACATTGGTTGGAAAACCTGCGAACTGCCGACGATGCGGTGGGCCGTTCTGAGCGAGCTCGGGAAGAGCTAAACGCGGCGCGGCAAGCGCCGCCTGATCCGCTGCACGACAACTTCGAAACGCTTGTGGTAGACGGTCAGACCGTACCGCTGGCCACCGCGCGCGAACATGGCTTGCGTCGCCAGCAGGTCTTGAGGCAAATGGAACAAGTCATGGGAGCGCTGCCGAGTTCCGCGATGCGCACTCCGCTCGACGTGCGAGTCGAGCGCGTCGAGGATACCGAGCACTACTGGCGAGTCAAACTGACTTACGCGGCGGAAACGGCCATTGGGAGTGCCGCCGCAGACAGCCCCCTCGACCGCGTTCCAGCTTATTTGCTAGTGCCGCACAACTCCGACGAACCACTGCCTGCCATGTTGTGTTTGCATCAAACCGACTTTACGTTTGGCAAAGGAAGCGTGTGCGGGCTCGGGGGCCGCCCCTCAATGCACTATGCCCACGAGTTGGCCGAAGCGGGTTATATCTGCTTAGCACCCGACTATCCTAGCTTTACTGACTACGCGTATGACTTTGCCAGCGACAGCGAGCGTTATGCGAGCGGTACCATGAAAGCCATTTGGAATAATCTGCGCGCGGTCGACCTGTTGGAGACGCTCCCCTGTGTCAATCGCGAGCGGATTGGAGCTATTGGACATTCGCTCGGAGGCCATAACGCACTATACACCGCCGCCTTCGATCAGCGCATTCGTTGTGTCATTACGAGTTGTGGCTTCAACGCCTTTGCGGACTATTACGATGGCGATTTGAAGGGCTGGAGTAGCGATCGTTACATGCCGCGCATCGCCAGCGAGTATGGTGCGGACCCAGCACAGATGCCGTTTGATTTCCCTGAAGTGTTGGCGGCCATTGCCCCGCGACCATTGTTTGTCAACGCACCACTCCACGATGCAAACTTCGCCGTCGAGGGCGTTCGCAAGTGCGAAGCGGCTTTGCGCCCGCTGCTCGAACTTCTTGGCAAATCGACCGCAACGCGATTTGTTTATCCCGATGAGCAGCATGACTTTCCCGATGCCACCCGCGATGAAGCCTACGCGTGGTTGAAGGAAACACTCTAAATTCAACCCGTTTTTGAAATCCAAATAATGTTCCGATCTTTCAATCCGCTGGGGGCGGACGAACTTCAAGAGCTGTGGAGTGCCGCAGCCGAAATCTGGGACATGCGCCATGCGGAAGCTGCATTTGACGGCTATGTAAGCGCCGACTTCGCCGCCATTCACACTCGGCTCGCAAGTCTCAAAGATCGCGCGCACACTTTCCTCGAATGGGGCTCAGGTTTGGGAGTGGTCGCCATCATGGCCAGCCGTCTGGGCTACGACTCATACGGAATTGAAGTCAAACCCGACTTGGTCCGCGCAGCTCGCGAGTTGGCTGAACGTTTTAACGCCACCCCACAGTTTGCTACCGGTTCCTTCGTACCGGAGGAATTTTCAGGCAACTTGCGCGAGGGAGACGAATTCCACCGCACCGAAACACAAGACCGATCGGCTTACGACGAGATCGATATGGAGCTGCGAGATTTCGATCTAGTATATGCCTACCCCTGGCCCGAGGAGCACACGATCTTTCGCAGTATCATTCGTCGCTGCGCTTCCCCAAACACCATGTATCTGCGTTACGACGTGCGCGAAGGGCTCTCACTGACTCGCCCTGCTCGGCGAAAGTCGCGATGAGTGAGTGTCAGCCTACTATCAATTCTCGTTGTGACATACTATATGTAGGATTCGTACTTAGACTTGCTCTCATCATTCGATTCTCAGGCGTAGCTACCATCGCCAGACGATAGATTACTGCGGTCGGCCTGCGGAAATCCACCGTCTGGCGACGGTGGCAACAATGGGTACAGAGTTTCTAGCTATTTCTTCATTCCGGCTACGGTCCAAATCATGCGCAAAATCAAGTTCTTTAAAAGTGTCGAAACGGAACTGTCGGCGCTCGAATCCGAAATTAACCAGTGGATTGAATCGGAGGGGGTAGAGCTGGTGAGCGTCACTGGCAATATCTCGCCGCAAACGCACTTGCAAACAGCCCCGGATACGTTCTCCGTTTCCGACGTACTGGTCATTTTGACCTACGAGGTTCCCCATGGAAAAGCTTGAGGACTCATCGTTCGAACCTACCGTTAGCGATACTGAGTCGCTACGAGTATTAGTGTTTGGCGCTCACCCTGATGACGCAGAAGTCTATGCCCCAGGCTTGATAGTGCGGCATGCGCGGTTGGGGCACCAAGTGAAAATCGTGTCGGTTACCGACGGGCGTAGCGGGCATCACGAACTGCCTCCTGACGAACTGGTACGTGTGCGCCGAGCCGAAGCTCAACGAGCGGGCAAGCGCATCGGTGCCGAATACGCCGTTTGGGATTTTCCCGATGGCGCACTCGAAGCCACCTTGAAAGTCCGTTGGGCTATCATCAATGAAATTCGCCGCTTTGCCCCCGACTTGGTACTCACGCATCGTCCCAACGATTATCATCCCGACCACCGAGCCGTAGGGACTGCTGTGCAGGATGCGTCCTATCTAGTCACCGTGCCTCACATTTGCCCAGAGGTTCCCCCCTTGCGCCGCGATCCCGTGGTGGCCTACATGTGCGATTTGTTCACGCGACCCGCGCCACTCCAACCCGACGTCATTCTCGACGTTTCTGCCGAGTTCGATCTGGCCGTTCAGATGGCTGCTTGCCATGAGTCCCAGTTCTTTCAGTGGTTACCATGGCACGATGGCATCTTGGATCAAGTTCCCCAAACGGCCAGCGCGCGCTTCGAGTGGCTGTGCGGTTGGTTTTCCCAGTTGCATCAGCAGCGCCGGGAACACTTCCAAGCTGCGATCGTCGCCCGAGGACTGGCGCTTGACGAACAACTTGTCCTCGAGTTCTACGAAGTCAGCCAATATGCAGGTAAAGCCGACGAGCAGCGACTGTCGAGGCTATTTCCTGGAAGGCTATGAACATTCAACTTCCGCATTTCTTCCCGCCCCCATCGTCCTTCTTATCCACCATCCGCATTCTTTCATCGCCCCCATCGCCCGCTTGCCGGGCTGGAGCGAGAGTTTTCCGGCTAGAGAGCCATGCCCCCCATCGTCCTTTTTATCCACCATCCGCATATTTTCATCGCCCCCATCGCCCGCTTGCCGGGCTGGAGCGAAAGTTTTCCGGCTAGAGAGCCATGGCCCCATCGTCCTCTTCATCCACCATCGGCATATTTTCAACGCCCCCATCGCCCGCTTGCCGGGCTGGAGCGAAAGTTTTCCGGCTAGAGAGCCATGGCCCCATCGTCCTCTTCATCCACCATC